>CAYRFQ010000003.1:0-230311 GCA_964423615.1 uncultured Alcaligenaceae bacterium
GCTGTGGCTTCAACGGGCCCAATCCCTCAGCCACTCTGGATAAGATACCAGCCATATTGTTACAGTGATCGTATATCCTATATCATTACAGGGCAATAGGTTTCCAACGGATTTCGAGATTTTCCCGTCCGACCCGTCCTGAAAACGAAAAAGGAACGTCGCGTCGACCAACTTGCACTCCTAGATTATCCGAGGTGTCTTCCACCATACACAAAGTTGGTCATTACGATCGAAACAATGCTAACAACACGATCACTAAAATCAGTCCTGCCCAAAAAGTAACGAAGGCCAACACAAGCCATCCCCACCCCTGCGGTTCGTCGTCGAACTGAACCCAGCCAGGTAATTCGTTCTGATCGGTAGGGTCTTCGCTGCTATCAATCGTGTTGCCCAGGATAGGCTCTTCGACGTATTCCTCAGAGACCTCCTGATGCTGCAGTTGCTTGACTGCCTCGTCGACAGTCGAATCATCAACTACCTGGGCAACGATCGCCACTTGGGCATTCGTCCATTGCAAGAGCGCTTTGTGGGCGGCGTAAGCCGTGGGATATCTGTTGGAGCGTTTCTTCGCCATCATCTTTTCGACAACGGCCGTGAAACCGTCCGGCAAGACTGGAACCAGTTCGCGAAGCGGACGAGGAGGAACCTCCCGATGCTTTCGCATCTTTTCTTTCGCCGTCCCGCCAGGAAACGGTGGTTGGCTCGTCAAAGCAAAGTAGAGTGTGCAACCCAGTCCGTAGACGTCGGCCCTTCCGTCAACCCCAACTGGATCTCTGGTTTGCTCGGGAGCGATATAATCCATCGACCCAACAACGTAACCTTTGCCACCCACCACGCGAGCGTCGTGATGGACTTCGCCTTCGATCAGTGCGAGTCCCAGATCGAGGACCTTCGCATGACCAGCTGGAGTGATCATAATATTGGATGGTTTTAGGTCGCGATGAATTACGCCTTGATTGTGGGCATGCTCCAAACCGGACGCGATTTGTGCGAACAACCGTGCCGCTTCACCCACCGACAGCGGACCGCGTTGGACGACACGCTGATAGAGGTTCGTTCCGGGTATGTACTCCATGGCGATGAAGTGAATCTTGTGATACTCTCCGGCATCGTAGGTGTGGGCTAGGTGAGGATGCGAAACCCGACGGCTGATTTCCATTTCCCGCTGGAAACGGGCCAGCATACGTTCTTCTTCCCGCGCTCGGCGTGGCGGGAGGATTTTCAGTGCCACGCTGCGGTCGTTTCGCGTGTCACGGGCAAGATAAACCGTGCCCATTCCACCGCGACCAATTGGAGTGACGAGGTGGTACGGCCCAAGCACGAGACCAATACTCGCACCCTTGAGAAGTTTTTGGGCCTGAAACGTCGAAAGCAGATCGATTTCGACGAAGTGGTCGGCGAGACCTTTGGCGTTCCCGCGGACTTCCTCGGGGATGTCGGCGAGTACTTCCTGGAGTCGTTCTCGGGTCAGCAGACCGCTTTTCACGGTTGCTTGCAAAAATTGGTCAACACTGACATCTTCATTTGCCACGGGCATCACATCCCAAATCCGTGACGCAATTATTAAATTTTATTCAACTCCGATTGTAAGGGGCGGGAATACGGTTGTCCAGGTATATACAAGAGTGTCGTGGTTTGGGTGTCCTTGGTGGTGCAAACGAGGATCGGCGTTTCCCCAACTTACCGAGGCGCGAGCCGATTAATCGGCAAGCATCGACCATCCGTGGCACCATATTCAGGGGCAAGTCGCACAAGCGTCTCATCTATCTGCAAGACGCTTGCCCGACGATCAAACTGCCGAACTACTGGTCAGCCTTCAACGAAACGCGAATGATTTCCCTGTCATTGCGAGCGAAGATACAACCGTTGGCGAACGCCGGATGCGACCACACAACGAGTCGCTTCACGCCCCGAAAACTCGCCATCACGTTCGTCGCCTTGAGCAGTTTGACACGGTCGATTTCCTCGTAACCCTCCGGGGAGAACTTGGCGATGATCAGCTCACCATGTTCATTGAAAAGGAAGAACCGATCGTCGTTCTTGACGATAAACGCCGTTCCCCATCGATTGGGTTTACCACTCAGGCTTCCAGCGACTTTCAAATTCGACCAAACACGCTTGCCCGTCTTCTTCTCGAGACATCGAAGCTCACCATAACTGCCGATTCCGTAAATGTGGTCCCCGATGATCCAGGGCGTCACCATGACGCTGTGGAGCGACTTGGTCACTCTGGGCCGTGGGTCAACGCGACCACGCCCCGCAGCAGCCCGTTGCCAAACCACGCTTGTATCCGTCCCTGTTTCGTTGACCTTCAACATCAACGACCCGTTGTAGAAACACGAGACGAAAATCTTACGACCATCCAATCGCGGCGTGGGGATAGACATGCCCGCCCGGAGCGCTTCACCATCCGGAAGAAAACTGCGAGACCAGTAGAGCTCACCAGTCTTCGGGTTCAGACCATTGACGCGGTTAGCATCCCAGATGATGAGTTGGCGTTTCCCCGCGATTTCATAGATCATCGGAGGAGCATAACCGGGTTCGGCTGCCGAAAGGTTCTTCCAAATTTCCTTCCCGGTGTTCTTGTCGAACGCAACAGCTACGCTCCCTGCACCACCAACCAAGCAAATCAAGCGATCACCGTCAACCAGTGGATGACCAGAGAAGCCCCAGCGAGGCGCAGCTTTGGCATAGTCCTTCAGCAAATCTCGATGCCATAGTTTCTTCCCCGTTTTAGCATCGAAACAGTAGAGATCACCCATCGTTCCGAGCGTGTAGACTTTGCCACTATCGACAACGGGCGTCGTTCGTGGCCCGGCGGCGTAGCTAACCTTGTAGGGACATGGGTACTCATACATCCATTTCTGCTTACCCGTCTTCTCGTCGAGACAGATGACTCGCTCCACTCCACCCACAACAGGGGTGGTGAACGGGCTAGCTGGATTCTTTTCGTTTTCTCCCAACAAGCGATCCGTAATATACACAAGGCCGTTCGCGACGGCCGGGCCCGAATAACCAGCTCCGATCTTGTGCCGCCAAAGAACCTTCGGCCCGTTCTTGGGAAACTTCTTCAGAATTCCCTCTTCTCTCCAGACGCCATCACGTTTTGGTCCAAGCCATTGCGGCCAGTCATCCGCCTCAACTGTAGTGGTCACGCTCAACGACACCAAAATCCCAAACAACACGAGCAAAAGATCACGAAAGCCACGGCACGTTTCGTTCGCCGCACTTTGCGCTGAAAGTTGCAACATAGAAATCCGCATCCGAACATTCTCCCTGAATCGTGAGATACAATTCCACAAGTTAGAACTTGCGAGGTGGTGAAACTATGTCAATATAGACGGCAAGTTCTCGCCGGGTATTGTAAAGATGTGGAAATCTTCAGAGTCTTGTGCCCAGTTCGGCGAAGCGATACGATGACGAGGATTCAAAAATCACGTGGAATTCCTGGGTCTGAGCCCGATCATGACCACTGACGAGTAGGTGACAGCGATGCGCCCGGTATTGTCTGCGTTCGGGAAATTCTTGGCCAACGCCTGGTTTCCAGCAACGCTGATCTTGTTGTTCTTGCTCACGTTACCGGGCGTGTTCTTTTTCATACTCCATCTGAACGGACAAGAGATCGAGGCCAACGAGTGGCTGCAAAAAAACTTCCGAATCAGCTATCACTTGATCCTTCCCTCTTGGGTGTGTTGGCTATTCATTCTCCTTCCTGTCGTCATCGTGTTGCTCTATTTTCTGAAACTCAAGCGTCGTCCAATCCAAGTCCCGAGTACCTTCCTTTGGAAAAAGAGCGTCGAAGATCTCCACGTCAACACACTCTTTCAGATGCTCAAGCGGAACGTCCTGCTGTTACTCCAGTTGTTGATTTGCTTGGTGCTCCTTTATGCCGTCATGGGATTTCGGATTTATGGAACCAACACGAAGGGCCAACATTACATCATCATGATCGACAACTCCGCGAGCATGGCTGCGCGCGACCTGGATGGAATGACCCGGCTCGAAAAGGCCAAGCAAGAAGCCCTCAAACAAATCGGCGCCCACAGTCCCTCCGACATCGGAATGGTCGTGGTGTTCAATTCTAGAGCCACCACCCTGAGCACCTACACGAGCAACCAAGGTCGTCTCAAGGCAGCCGTCGAGAGCATCGAGCAGACCCAACGCCCGACGCGTATCCTCGAAGCATTAAACCTCGCCGATGGTCTCGCCAACCCTCTCGCATCGACCGAGAACGTGGCGGCCCAACCAGAAAACGCCCCGGACGGACAAGAGCAAAACATAGCCCAGCCCAAACAGACTCCCACCGACGTCTACCTCTACTCAGACGGACGATTTCCCGATCTGTCCGAGTCGGCTCTTGCAAAACTCAATTCTCGGCAAGTGGGTAACACCTCCGTTCTCGGCAACTTGACTCTGTACTACCAACGCATCGGACTCGGAGATGCGACCCAAACCCGGAACGTCGGAATCACCTCCTTTACAGCCACTCGGCTCACCGACAAAAAGGGAGCCGTGCCCGATCTCGCCACCCCCAAGTTGCAACTCCTCGTCCAGATCAACAACTTCAGTGGCGTCGATACCAACGGAGTCCGGCTCGTGCTCGATGTACAGGAAAATGGCGTTTGGGAGTACGTGACCCACAAAGACATCGATTTACCAAAACGACTTATCGTCACCGATCCAGACAAGGAGAATGCCATCGTCAAGGACGAACCCGGAGAAGTCCTTGTGACATTCCGTCCACCAGCCGTCAACGTCGATTCGCATCCTGTCTTCCGCGTCACCCTCGAGAATGCCAATGACCAATTCGGCCTCGACGACAAAGCCTGGCTGGCGATCGCTCGTCCACGAAAGGCGAAAGTGCTCTTGATTACTTCCGGTAACCGGATTTTGGATGCGGCGTATTTCATCCAAAAGCCCGTCGACAAACTGGCAACAGTATCTCGGATGAGTCCCAACAAGATAAACACCGATGAGTATCGCCAACTTGCACGTAGTAGTGATTACGACTTGATTATCTTCGACCGGTGCGGCCCCAAGAAGGTCGAGGAAATGCCCGAGAGCAACACCCTCTTCATCGACCAACCACCTCCACCGTGGATTCGAGGCGATGACATCGTCTCGAATCCGACCCTCACAGTGAGTCGCCCGAACCATCCCCTGTTGCAAGACTTGACCACACTTTGGGACGTGGCAATCGACAAAGCCTTTTCCTTCGACACTTACAAAAACCTTCACGCTGATGTCAAAGACAAATACGCGAATGACCCTTCCGATCCGAAACAAAAAGGCAAAACCATTCCACCGACGTTGACGACCTTGATCGAAGGCCCCAAAAAAATGCCGGTGTTGTTCACAATACCACGAAGAGGATACACCGATCTGGTGACAGCCTTCCCGATCACAAAAGACAGAGGACTCGTAACGAACTGGCCCGTCCAACCCAGTTTTCCTTTGTTCCTTCGGAAGGTCATCATCGTCCTAGGAAACGTCGGCGACGCGATCCGAACCCAAGTCGTCCGTCCTGGCGACGAGGAAGAACTGTGGCCCGAAGCGGGCATCAAGGAGTTAACGATCGCGGCCCCTGATGACTCAAAGGAGACGATACAGCGAAGTGGTGGTCCCAAATTCGTTTACACCGAAACAGAATCGACTGGCATCTACTCCGTTTACCAAGACAAACAGATGCGCGGGCACTTTGTCATCAACTTGCTCGACGCCAACGAAAGCAACATCCACCCCAAACCCCAAATCAAGATCGGCGACGAAACCGTTAGGGCCGGTTCAGAGCGAGAAACCCCACGGGAAATCTGGAAATGGATCGTCTTGGCTGGCTTGGTCCTTCTCGGGATCGAGTGGTACATCTACAATCGCCGCGTAACGATCTAAACCAGTACCCTTTACGACTCCAATAAATCCTCCGGCGTCAACCGTCCATCGTGCAACGCCGACGCGATCAAGACCCCATTCACTCCACACAACCGCAATCGCTCAACATCGGAGCGTCCTCGGATCCCTCCTCCTGTAATGATTTGCAGGTCGGGAAATGCTCGAGCCAATACCGAGCAGATTCCTTCGGTCGCGTTTCCCTTGCCGGTCCCGACCTGAACGAGATCGAGCACAATCATCTTCTGAACACCACATCCAACGGCGGCTTCTCCAATCTCCATCGGCGTTAGTCCCTCCCACTTCGAACTCGAGACAAGCGGAATGGCTCCCTTCAAGTCCAGAGAAAAGACCAAACGGTCACGACCCACAAGATGGACGATTTCTTTCAACGAATCCAAATCGACCAGTGTTTCGAGACCCAGGATGATGCCAGAAACGGCGGTTTCATGGAGCAAAGCCGCTCGTTCGACCGACCGGATTCCGGCATCGACAGAAAGATCGAACCCGAGCGTGCGGAGTCGCCTATAAACATCCCAAGCTGGTTCTTTTCCTGCGATGGCATCGAGATCAGCGACATAAAAATGAGACAGTCCGAACTGATCGTGGATCGCCCTCGCCACGTCGTCGGGAGTCGTTGATGTGGTTAACTTGCTGACGATCGGGCGATAGTTTTCGCGTACGCCTCCGATGCCACGGACGACGCAACCATCGAGAATGTCCATCACGGGGATGATCTGCATGGGATAGGAAACTTCTGTTCTTCAGGCGTTAGGGTTCGCAAACGACTTCGACAAATCAACAGTTGCTACCCGTTACTCTGAATTCAACAAACAACAGACACAACTAACCACGAGTGTCTTGAACGTTCGACCGAAACACTGTGTGGTACGCGATAGTCGCCTCCGTGTACCGGACTGCGACACCTGCTCGTTGGTGTCCATCAGGCGGAGTCCAAAACGTGTCCGGGGTATCTGTGGAACAACCGTTCCTCAAGGGAACTATACCAATACCGAGTTTACTAACGTTCTTGAGAGTCCAGAGACTAATCCTAAATGCCATGCCGCGTGCGATCCGGTCTCTCAACTCTCGACTTTCACCAGTGATCTTGCTCCGTTGTGCTCGGCGTTCATGGAATCGAGGAGCCCTTGAACTTCTCCCTGCAGGTAGTGCGTCCACTCAACAACCGCAGTTCGTTTTTGCTTCTCCGTGGGGAGAGGAATTGGCTCACCAAATCGAACCGCGACACGACGGGTTCCACGCGCCGTCGGCACGGGTCTTTGCAACAAATCTTCCTCGAGTTTGTCTAGGGTCTCGGCGATCCGTTCGATCGACATCGTCTCACTCATGTAATCACCCGGATAACTAAACAACTGCACGACCAGATGGAGGTCTTCCATGTCGGTCCGAGCAGTCGCCTTTTTCTCATCGTCTGCCTTGGGATCTTCCACCAGTTCGATCAGCAGACGACGAAGTTCCTTCACACGCTCGGGAATTGGGAGGTCGGAGTTTCCCATTTGATAACGGTCTTGCTGCTGCGCCAGGATTTCGTTCACCAGAAATCCGCACCGGTCTTGCACGGTACCCGAACGGGTGTAGCCAAGGTACTCGATTTCTTTGAGCGACACGAGTCCTTCCGCCACCCGGTAGACTCGTTGCGTAAGCGACAGCGCCCGACTCGGTCGCCACGTCAAACGGTCTTCGAGCTGGTCCAACAACGCATGTAATTCGGGCGTGGGGTCCTCCAAGTACCAACACTTGAGAGCTGTCGGGACGCAGTAGATGGGCCGTTTGGATTTGCGAGCTGCCGAAAGTGCTATCGCCGCAGCCCCTTCTCGAAACGGAGTCGTTCTGTCGTTGATGTGATAGATCTCTCCTTCCGGAAAAATAACCAAGGGGTACATGGACTCTTGCAAAATCCGGACGGCCTGGCGAAACGCTTGCATGTCGTTGGCCTCTCGATTGATGCTGAAACACCCGTGTTTCTGCAACCACCATCGTTCCAGGCGGCTGCTCAAGGCGAACACCTGCCACGCAGCCATAAAGTGAAACGGACGACCGACTTTGTGCGCAGCCTCCCACAACACGAACGAGTCGTAATGGAAAGAATGGTTCGGCGTGATCAGTATCCCTGCGTTGTCGTCCAGAAGCTCCCGGAGACGCTCGTTGCCGTCGACGTCAATCTGGACCATTCGTTGTTGCTTCTTGAGAACGCGGCGTCGCATTGGGCGGCACAGGCGAACCCAGACTGGGCTCATCTGAGGAGCCCAGTGGCGAGGAGGAGTGCTGTAGGGTTGGCGATCCATGTCGATTCCAAATCTCAGGAGTTCGTGGCCGATGTTGTCCAGGAGTCGTCGTCCTGGGATAACCAGGAAGACACTTTTTGCTTCAAATTGTATATCGAGTTGTTCCTCGATTGGAACCATACTTCCCAACGTTTTCGTAGGGAACAAGTAAGAGGATTCCGGACCAAATCATGTTCCTCTGTTTCCCTCACGCCACGCGATAGACGCCACTCAATAACACTCATCCCATTTCCTCTCGGGAACCCAACTCTCCCGACACCACGTTCACTGGTCGTAGCCGTCAGGGCCAGGATGTTGATATACTAATCGCTTCTGACGAACCCGAATTGTGATCAATGAGTCAGTCCAATGTTGAATGTAACGCAAACGATCGAACAAACTCGTCAAGCCGTCGGAAGTGTCCGTACTCAAGGAAGATCCGTCGGTTTTGTGCCGACCATGGGCGCATTACACCAAGGGCATCTGAGTTTGTTCGCGGCGGCCCGAGCCGAAGCCGATTACGTCGTCGCGAGCATATTCGTAAACCCAACACAGTTTGGGCCGGCAGAGGACTTGGACAAATACCCACGGACCCTCGAACAAGATCTGGAGGGGTGCGAAAAACAAGGCGTCGATCTCGTTTTCACACCCACCCCCGAACTCATGTATCCGAGAGGATTCCGGACCTACGTCGAGGTCCACGACATGCAGAACGCGCTGTGCGGTAAGTCGCGTCCCACACACTTCCGAGGAGTAACGACAGTCGTCTTGAAACTGTTCCAGATCGTACAACCGGACTTCGCCTACTTTGGACAAAAAGATGCCCAACAGGCTCGGATCTTGGAACAGATGACGCAAGACCTCAACGTACCGGTCACACTCCGGGTCTGTCCTATCGTGCGCGAACCCGATGGGCTGGCAATGAGTTCTCGCAATCGATACCTCACTCCGGACCAACGACAACGAGCAACGATTCTTCACAAAAGTCTACAACAAGTCCTGGAAAAAGTAGCATCAGGGGAACGCGACGCCCGCAACCTCGAAGCGTTCCTCCAATCAAGAATCGAAAACACCGAAGACGTCAATTTGGACTACGCTTCGGTCGTCGATTACAGCACGCTCGAACCCCTCGATGTACTGAGAGGCCGCGTGGTCATAGCCGTGGCCGCTTACTTTGGCCGTACACGTTTGATCGATAACGAAATCCTCAGTATCGATCCTTGATCCAATGGGTGACCTCTGAGAACAAAAGACTCCGGCTGTGGGCAGAGGTTTTCTGGATCCCACCGAGCCTATAATACTCGGAAGTGTTGTTCGTCGTTTGGCATGTGGGAAGGGGGCGATTCGGCCGTCTCGAATCCGCCGATGCCCTCACGGTGCGGACGACTTTTTATCGTGTGCAGGCCCCTCCCCTGTAGGCTTTCAGACTGCAGGGGCCAATAGACAAACACCTGAGAGGAGCGGCAAACCGATGGTACATCTTCTCTTCGGCCCAGAGGTCCGATTGATGCTCCGCGAAGACGACGCTTTCGGGATGCAGGCGTTCTGTGAAACCCTACACCCGGCAACGATCGCCGAAACGTTATCCGATGAGTTCAAAGTCGATGAAGTATGGCGATTTTTACAGCACACCGATGTCCGGACCCAAGCCGCGATCTTCGAGTATTTCCCAATCGAGTGGCAAGTGGAACTGGTCGAGGGCACGGGTCGCCAACACATGGCCCGATTACTTGAGCAAATGTCTTCGGACGACCGCGCCGACGTACTCCGACGATTGACACCCCGGGTCGCCGAGAATCTTCTGAGACTCGTCGACGAAGCCGACCGGCGCGACATGGCCTTACTTGTATCGCAGGAAGCAGACACCGCCGGTGGTCTGATGACGACCGACTATGCTTGGGTTCCCGCCGACATCTCGGGCGGCGTGGCCATCGAACGACTACGTCTGCAGGCTCCCAACACCGAGACCATCTATTACATTTATGTCCTCAATTCTGAGCGGAAGCTGTTAGGTGTTGTGTCTTTGCGTGACCTGATCCTCTCGCCACCCCAAACAGTTGTCCGAGACATGATGGACGCCGAGCCACTGTTCGTTCGCGTTCATGACGACCGAGAGCACGTTGCCAACGAACTGGCACGGTACGACCTGATCGCTATTCCAGTGATCGACAATCAAAACCGATTAGTAGGGATCGTTACGCACGACGACATAATCGACGTCGTCGTCGAGGAGGCGACCGAAGACGTCTATCGGATGGGCGCCGTCGGACCCATGGAGGAAACTTATCTCAATGCCAACTTCTTCGCCGTGTGGCGTAGCCGCGTTTTCTGGCTGGCGTGTTTATTCCTCGGTGGAATCTTGACCTGCATGGCCATGGCTGGGTTCCAACGCTCCATCGAAGCCATCGTGGCCCTGAACTTGTTCATCCCATTGTGCATCTCTACGGGAGGAAATGCAGGTTCTCAAGCCGTGACATTGATCACACGCGCACTCGCCCTGGGCCACATTACCGCCAGAGAATGGTGGAATGTCTTGCGCCATGAATTGATGATGGGCGTCGCCCTGGGAATGACGCTTGGGTTGGTCGGTTTCGTAATTGGATTGTTGACCCCAAGCCGTTTGTTGGAAAATCCGGATGGATCGGTGATCCCTTCCTGGCTCCTCGGACTGGTGATAGGCCAAGCCGTCATAGGCATCTGTATGTGGGGCACGTTGGTTGGGTCGATGCTCCCGTTATTCTTTCAACGAATTGGTGTCGACCCGGGAATCGCCTCGAACCCGTTCGTCGCAACGTTGGCCGACGTCGTTGGGATCATCATTTATTTCAGCATTGCCAACGCTTACTTACTATCCTAAGGGTCCTGGGTAAGTTTATTATGATACTGATCAAGTGAGCATCAAAATCTCGGAAGTTGTGGTACAGTTCTGGAAAAATCGTATGGAGAACGTGTTCGAATCCACCTCAGCATGGAATTGAGACAAGGAACCAACATCGAGAAATTCCCTGACACCGCACTACGTACACAGTACACTAATACTATACGGTCCAAGTAGTTGATTATTCCGAAGAGACCCTCTTCACCGCTCTAAGGAAGATTGATCATGCGCCAGTTTACTCCGACTCGACTCGGCTACATCTTCCTCTTTTTCACAGTGACCGTCACGCTCCTCAGCTGCGATCCGAGAATGCCGGACGATCTTTCCAAACAACCCGTTGACACTCGAGTAACAGACTTGATAGAGAAACTTGGGGATAACCGGTACATCAACCGAGTCAAAGCGGGCCAACGTTTACTCACGCTTGGGGAAGCTGCTTTGCCGGGGCTGCGGAAAGCGACGAAACACAACGACAAGGAAGTTCGTGACCGAGCGGAGCAAATCATCGGACAAATCATGGCAAGAGCCAGCACCAGTAAATCGACAGGATTGCAGATGGTCCTCATCGAGTCTGGCGCCTTTCGGATGGGCTCTCCCCTATCGGAAAGAGGTCGACAAAGCGAGGAGACACAACATCAAGTTGCAATCACAAAGCAGTTACTCATTGGCAAGTTGGAAGTCACTCAAAAACAGTTCCAGCAGGTGATGAAAAGGAATCCAAGCTGGTTCTCCAAGAACGGCGGCGGAAAACAACAAGTGCGCGGAACAGCGACCAACGAGTTCCCAGTTGAAAATGTCACCTGGTACGATGCCCTTGAGTTTTGCAACCGTTTGAGCCGACTGGACGGCTACCCTCCGTACTACAAGTTGGAAGCGATAACACGAAAAGACAACTCGATCGTCAAAGCAAACGTGACGATAGTTGGTGGTTCAGGTTACCGGCTCCCAACAGAAGCCGAATGGGAATATGCCTGCCGAGCGACAACAACCAACAAATTCCACTATGGCGTTAGAACCCAGAAAAACCAAGCCAACGTCAAGGCCGTTCTGCGTCGAGGGGCCTACGGAATCAAAACAGGGTGGCCTTCCCTTGGAAGACCGACCACGACCGGAACCTATCCCAAGAACCCTTGGGGTTTGCAAGACATGCACGGCAACATCGCCGAATGGTGCTGGGATTATCACGACAGAAACTACTACACACGCTCACCGGCCAAAGATCCCAAAGGGCCACTCACGGGCAATCATCGTGTGGTGCGCGGGGGTTCGTGGCTTGTCTTTGAAGACAGTTGCCGCTCGGCCAGTCGTTTTTGGATGAGTCCCAGTCAGAAGACCTATTCGATCGGTTTCCGAGTCGTAAGAAATCCAGGATAGTTGAACTGGAATTCGTAGAAACCTTACATTTGACCACTTCCGCTAGAGCCCCTGATGACTGATCGCACCAACGAAACTAATCTCGAATCCAACTCGACCTCAAACCCAGCCACTAGAAAAGTCCTTTCCCTCACTATCTGTCTATCCCTCGGCGTCGTCGTATTGTGTGCTGTGATTACGTATCTGTTCATCGAACGGAACGACTTACAAAAACAGTTAACCGAAAATCAGCAGGAGTTGTTGACGAAACAAAAAATCGCAGTGCACCAGGCATTGAAAACGGAAAACCTGCTCGCACGAGACGTGGCTCGCGCAACTCAACGAACCGAACGGACGCTAGCTCAATTGAACACTCTCAAGCAACGGTTGCTGCTTGAGCAGGCGAAAGTCCAGCGATTGCGCGATGTGACGGGGAAATATGCAACTCAGCTTCCCATGAAGTACAAAGACTGCAATTTGGTCTTTGTTAGCTTTGACGCTTTGCAGGCTGGTCACGTTGGCTTCCTCGGGTATCCTCGTAATGTCACTCCAACCATCGATCGGATCGCGGAACAGAGCTTCGCCTTCCAACATGCTTACTCCGTGGCTTCGTGGACCGTCCCAGCAACCTTTAGCTGGTTCACCGGGGTTTATCCCTCTGAACACAGGATGGTGAACAAATTCGCGGTCTACCAGCCTCCCGTGAAGAAGATGGCCAAACTCAAGAATTTGGCCCCCAATCTGGTTACTCTCGCAGAGATCATGAAACAAAACGGCTACACAACCGCCGGTTTCACGGGCAACGCTGGTGTCAGTGGAGGCTTTGGCTACGAAACAGGATTCGATATCTACTACTATCCGAAGGCCACATTCGGTCGCCTCGACGGCAGTGTGCCAAGGGCAATTCGTTGGATCGAACAACACAAAGAGAAAAAGTTCTTCTTGTTTTTACACGGTTACGACGTCCACGGACAAAGCGCACCGGCTGAATGGTTCGATTATCGCTTCGTGGACGCGGGCTACGACAAGAGATACACGGGCTCACCACGAGAACAGGAACGACTGCGAGAAGAGGGGCTCCAAAAAGGAAAACTAACACTACGTGATCAGGACGTGCGGTTCTGGCGTGCCATCTACGATGAAAAGATCCATCGCGCAGACGCGCACTTCCAAACTTTTTTGACAAAGATGGATCAACTTGGCCTCACAAAGAAAACACTCTTCGTACTCACCTCCGACCACGGAACCGAGTTCTACGAACATCGCCGTTTCGATCACGGTTTCACACTCTACAATGAACTGCTTCACGTACCTCTGTTCATCAAGCTACCAGGCCAAACTCCCGGTCGAATCATCCCCGATCGGGTCAGCAGCATCGACGTCCTTCCGACTATACTCGACTTGTTGGACGTCGAAATACCAACAGTCGCCCAGAAACAGTTCCACGGCAAAAGTCTTGCTCCAGCACTGCGTGGAAATCCTGTCAAAAGGGATGTGTTTTCCGAGACGGATTATCGTGAATATACCTTCAAGCGTTCGATCATTACTCCCACCGGATGGAAACTGATCTACACCCTCGAAGACAAGACCCGCGAACTATACAATCTTGCAACTGATCCGGGAGAACAGAATAACTTGGTCGATACTGAACCGGCCGAAGCTGACAGATTGGAACAGAAACTCTTCGCACATTTCCAATCCATCGGTCACGATTTGACCAAAAAAAACTGGAAGACCGGTCTCAATCCGGTCTACAACTCACAAGCCAAAGATCAAACTCAATATCACAAGGGAAAGTAACCAGCTTTAACCCTTCGGCAAGTCACTGTCACTCTCCCTTGCGACATCCGTTAATTCATAGGCCGCAAGTTTCTTGCGTACGGTGGCTCGATTCAAACCAAGCCACTGAGCAGCGACCCAACGATTACCCTGCACACGTTTCATAAGATCTTGTAGCAATGCCGATTCGACACACTCCAACAACCGAGCATGCAGGTCGGTGGGATGCTCCTCTCCCGCAGCGGCAATCTGCTCGGCAAGCCACCGTCGAACGGATTCACCCAGTTGCTCCGCAGGACTGAGATTTCCAAAATGCGAGGACACGTTCGGAAAATGCGAAGGGAGCAGCGGACCGCCACGCGCAACGATGACAGCGTGTTCGAGAGCGTTGCGAAGCTCTCGGACGTTGCCCACCCAGGGTTGCGCCTGGAGAAACGACATCGTCTCCTCGGGCAACACAGAACCACCTGGATCGAGCGTTTGCAAGAAATGATTCGCAAGTGGGACCACGTCTTCGCGACGGTCTCGCAGTGGCGGAAGATGAATTCGAAAAACGTTCAGACGAAAGAACAAATCATGACGAAAACTGCCATCCTGAACCTTCTCTTCGAGGTCCTGATTGGTTGCGGCCAGAATCCGGATGTCGAGTGGTTGAGGCTCTTTCGCCCCAACGGGATAGACCTCTCCTTGTTCCAGAACTCGCAGGAGTTTCACTTGGACAGGTAACGGCACTTCCGCGAGTTCATCGAAGAAAATCGTTCCTCCCTCGGCCAGCGCAAGCAGTCCAGTTTTCGCCTGCGTGGCTCCCGTGAAGGCACCCCTGGCGTGGCCAAACAATTCACTCTCGACTAGGTTGGGATTGAGAGCGGCAATGTGCACAGGCAAGAAAGGCCCATCCTGCCTAGACGAATAACGGTGAATCGCCTGAGCCACAATTTCCTTTCCCGTTCCGCTCTCGCCTGTGATCAAGACACACGAATCGCGTGCCGCTACGAGTGCGATGCGCTTGAACACTCCTTGCATCGGGGCACTGCGGCCGACGATGTCTTCCGGTGGCTCGACGGCCTCGGGATCACTCTGTTCTTCACAGCTCGCTTGCCTTTGCGTAGCCCGACGCTGCAACGCTCGATGGACAACGTCGAGACACTGATCCAAATCGAAAGGCTTGGCAAGGTAATCGAAGGCACCGTTCTCGACGGCTCGGACAGCTGTATTGAGGTTGCCGTGGGCGGTGATAACGATCACCGGAGCATTATTTGAGATCTCACGAAGACGGGACAACGCCGAAAGTCCATCGAGACCGGGCAAACGAACATCAAGAACAATAGCATCAGGGATTCGCTGTTCCGCCTTCTCGAAGGCTTCTTCGGCCGATGCGGCCACATCGACCGCCTGCCCCTCTTGCTCCAAAGCGCGACTCAAAGCCCAACAAACAGCCTGTTCATCGTCCACGACTAGGATGTGATTCACAACATACATTCCGAGTTAGTTGGTAGATGGCAGAGAATAGACGGAGCGCACATTCGAGAGTTGAAATCGTGTTGGATCGTACATTCCACACAGCCCTCGTCGCGACACTCAACTTTTCTTTTCTCTACCCGCCATCACCTTCGGGCTAAACCAACGGTAACAAACTCGAGAGCAACAAAACTACAGGAAGTCCGAACAAACCCATGAAGGCCAAACACAGCGTCCAACTTTGGAAGGTTTCGCCTTCGGTGAGTCCTCCCATTTTACACACGACCCAAAAGCCACTATCGTTCATCCACGACCCGACCTTGGAACCGGACCCGATGGCCATGACGAGATAAACAGGATGGTATCCGAGATGGCTGCTCATTCCCTCTGTGGTAAGTTGATCGACCGACATTCCAAGTTGTCCCGCAACGATTCCCGCCATGATCTGGGCTGAGGTAATCATCGAAACAGTTCCCGACCCTTGAGCAACCTTGAACAAGAAGGCGAGGCCCCAAGCCAGTACTAAAAGTGGCACCCCTGCCCCTCTTGCGATGTAATCCAAGGAATCGCCAACTCCTATTGATTGTAGCATACCCCCAAAGGCCCCACCGGCGCTTGTGATCAACAAGATCATTCCCGCGTCTTCCAGCGAGTTCCCGGCGAAGATGCCGAGTTCTTTCTTGGTCATACCCTTCTGGTACATCACGATGAACATGGATACGACAGCCGAGATCAAGAGCGCGATCGTCGGGTTACCTAAAAAGTCGAGGATGCTGCTAATTCGGAGTTCTACGTTTCCAATTGTCAAACCTTGGCTTGGCTCGAAAGCATCGGAACTTATTTTCCCGTCTCCTTTTTTCTCGCCTTCCTTTGGCTTGTCGAAAGAGAGGATGGCTTTGCTGGGTGGACCATATTCGGTGTCAGGATTGATATAACCATCCCCGTTCTTGTCCGAAGTAGCCGGCCCTAGTTCTTTCTCAGTGAGCCTGCCGTCTTCATCGACGTCAAGTTTCTTCATAAGGGGATGCGTTGCCTGTGTCTTTGTGAGGTTGAGTTCTTCCGCAGAAACTGTGCCGTCATTATCCTTGTCGAGCTTGACCAACGATTCTGTGGCTTTTTCGATTTCGGTTTTATCGAGGACCTTGTCGCTGTTCCTATCCAAAGCCTTCATCACCGGGTTAGGTGCCGTTGCAGTGAGTGTATCGTACAGAGCATCCGTGGTGATGAAGACAACTGGGAGAACGATTGGCAACAAGGCAATGAGCAACGGTGGCATAGATTTCTCGTCTGCCGGAGTCGTCGGAGGTTTCGGAGAGAGGACAGTGCCAGGTTCCGAGGTGGGTGTGGTGGTGCTCCCTTCCTCTGCGGTTTCCGACGGTTTTGCACCGCCAGGGACGTTTCTTAGCGGAACCTGGAGACGTTTATTGATGAAGCTCGCCCATGCGAATCCAACAAGTGACATCGGAAAACCGATGATGACTCCCATGACAATCGTCAATCCAAGCGCTACGTGGAGTTCCGCCGACATGGCAATGGGACCAGGCGTCGGTGGAACCAACCCGTGGGAAACAGCTCCACCGGCGCCGATGGCCGTAACATAAAGCAGATAGTCTTTTCCAGTTCGGAGGCGGAGGGCTTTCGCCAACGGGATGAGTAGCAAAAAGACCGTGTCGAAGAACACCGGGATCGAGAGTACGAAACCAGACGTCAATAATGCGAACGGAGCAAACTTATCCCCAAACAAATTTCGAAAGAACTCCACAACTCGATCTGCCGACCCACTCTCCATCATGGCCCGACCGATGATCGTGGCGAACGCAATCGCTAGCCCAATCTTCATCATGGTGTTGCCGAACTTCTGCGACACGATCTGTGGCGTTTGGACAAGAGCCACGACTGCACTGCCACCGTCTTGCGGTTTGGTCAACATGACCTCCGGCGAAAGGAGCCCAACGACTAACGCCGCCCCAATCAACGCCAGAAAAGCATTGACCTTGAAGTAGAGGATCATGACAAAGATGAAGGCCACCCCAATCGCCAACAAAATCAGCGGATACGGATTAAATGGCTTCTGGTCGCTCTGTTGCTCGACATCCGATTTCGACTCGTCCGCCTCCGCCTTTTTCTCCTGTTGCTTCTGTTCGGCTTGCGGCTTTCCGCCGTCCTGAGAAAACGCCGTGTGCGGCATCAAGACGAAACAGAAACTCACGATCAGGAACACGACAGATCTCACTGCAACACCTCCACAGCATTTTCAACCTGAACTCACCGACGGTCGGAGAGGCCAAACGGCGAGGACACATGTCCAACGAATAATCCGGCATGATAAACCGCCCGATGCGAGTCTGCAACGATCGAAACCGAATTCCCGAGTTGACAACCTCCCCCTGCTTTTCCCACACTGACGGAAGGTCCAAACTCTCAATCTCTCATTACCAGAAAGGAAAATCGAAATGCCTGTTGTCCACACCAGCAAACTCCGTATCGAAAAGCACGAAGGGCCTCATCGAACTGCTCACATCGAGTCGTTCGACGAACTCTTGCACTTCGGAATCCACGGCGGCATCAAACATTTCTATCAGGAAAAGTATGGTCGCGAATTGAAGGGTCCAGAATATCCAGCAACACTCGACTACATGATCGCCGGTGTGGCTGGTTGACTGACCGGAACGTTAGGAAGCGCGCTGGAAGCGCGTAACGTTCCCTCTGCTGGTAATCTCAAGGCCCAAGTCGAAGGCGACATCGAAGACGTCGAAGGGGTCATGCGAATCACCAAAATCCGTATCAAGTACCAGTTCACAATTCCCACCGGAAGTCGCGAAAAGGTCGACCGAGCACTCGAAACCTACTCCGAAAAGTGTCCCGCGTACCAATCCGTCAAGGAATGTATCGCATGTTCCTGGGAAGCGGAGATCGAAGAACAGTAGGTCGTTGTTTCTGCCTGCGTCCAGAGCGATTCACGCTTGTTTTGAGAACAGTTTTTGTTTTCACAGTCCTTCTCCTCCGAGGGGAGAAGGACCCAAACCCGAGCGAAGTGGGAATCATAGCGAGCGAAGCGGGAAACACAGCGGTTGAGGGGTCCTTCGACTTAGGAGTTCGGCAGCTGCGAACTATACCCACCACGAGCGTTAACCGCTCTACACCTTGTTCATCACTCCCCACTCAGAAAAAAACTGCCGACAGACAACTATCTGCTGTTCTATTCGTCGATATTCTGAGCGCCCAACCCTGGACGTGGGAAGCCAGGAACCACGTCTCCGAGGGGAGGAGACGTGGATTTGGTCGCGTGTGACGTAAACACCAACGACACAATTTTTGGGAGGGTGAGAGTGAATTCTCTTGAACGGAAAGCCATCCGGCAGCGTCAAAGATGCACTATTTGGGCCATCGGTCCGCTATTGTTGTTTGGGTCATTGACACTGGCAAAAACATCCAAAGCTGCGGACCACACCGAAGACATCATTGATGTTCTCATTAAATACAAACTAACTCCCACGACCGAGGGGTTAACACCCTTTTTCGAAAGAGTAGCCAAAGGAGAATTCGGCCCACTTCCCGACAAGGAAATCGACAAAGCAATCGCTGCCCTTGGAAGCAATTCGTATGTTCGACGCGTTCGAGCCTCTCGAAAGCTCACTCAGATCCTTTTCCCGCCAATCCAGAAACTCAAAAAGGCCGCGAAAGAAGGCGACCTGGAAACTCAGTTACGCGTCCGCAAACTATTACAGACGACGAGTTCGAAACAGCACCCATTCGCTCTACTATTCGAACTCATGGAAAGTCGAAAAATCCGCATTGCACCTACCCTATTGATCCAGTGCCTCGAACGCTGCGAAGACGAGGGCTTGCTCTTTGCCGGACAAAAGGCCCTACTAGCCACCCTCAAGGACGCCGATTTATCGCTCTCTAAAAAATGGATGAATTCCGAGAATCCTCAACGACAAGCGACTGGCCTACGCGTGCTGGGAGCTCTCAAAAAGGAAAAAGCCATACCAGAGTTAACCAAGTGGCTCAAGAAAGACAACAGTATCGTACGCACCGGAGCAATCCGAGCGTTGGTCAGTGTCGCTCCACATTTCGAACTAACGAAGTATACCAAGGGGCTGGAGGGCGAAATCCTCGCGCTCGTCTATCGAGAGGCAATCGCCACCTTTCAGAGACAACACCAAAAACCCGTGGAAACCAAAGACCTCGTTCGAAAGTATGTGACACTCACGGAGAAGTACGCCGAATTGTTGTCAAAGATGGACTCGGTCGAAGTGAAGAAACGCGGTAGGCTTTCAACGAATTACTGGATCAATCTCAAACTGGATACATCCAAACACCCAGAGATCGTCCTCTACCGAATCAAGTGGTTCAACGGCCGATGGTCACAATGGTTCACGCCTGGATATAACGACCGACATACTTCCGATAACCGCAAAATTCGGATGTGGGCGTTGTTCAATGACCATTCGAGCGAAGTCATCATTGCGAAAGATCGGAATTTTTACCGCAAAAAGGATAATGTGAATTAGACCGACGCAAAAGGGGGCGACACGTCCGCTCAATCCGTGGCGTTCACGATTTCTCCCCCTGTTGCCGTACACAATGACGCCAGCAATGTCAGGGGCACCGAGTCCCTGACGTATTGAACGTGTCCGTCGCCATACAAGTAATTTCCACCACCCGCATGAAAGCTAAAAGGCTCGTTATCGTTCTTCCTATTCATGGCGAAGGTACACCCATCGTCGGGTCCACATCCTTCTACTTCCCCATCCCCCGACGCTCCATCGAGACTGAATGCGCCTTCGCTATCGATCCACCCGATCCCTTGATCATTGCTAAGCGAACGCTCGGGTTGACGACGTCGAAAAACGAGAGGACGAGCCCCGCACTCGACTACCATGATCGTCGAGGACAAACCATCAGCTACATGCCTCGCCGTCGTTCGGGAGTTCCGATACATGATCGAGAAACGGTTCCCCGAGTTATAAATCGGATGGGACAAGTGAGGATTGATCGATCTGGGTTGAACGCCCATAATGGCCTCGTAGTCGGTCGGAGCAATCGGAGCCGGGAATGTAATGGCCGGACGAGGATCGTTACCCACGGCTGACCGAATTTCCTCCCTATTCGGAACGCTTGGACACCGGTAAGTTGAGACTCCCAGCGCTCCTACCTCCAAGTTAATACCTTCCCACCAATTTCTATTGAAGTCATAGGCTTGTTGAAGGTTTTGCTGCTCCAGAAACGGCAAAACAAGGGCACGCCACCCAACGTACTTACCTGCGGGATTTCCCGGCCCGCGTCCTGTCCAGCCCGAAGCGGGAAAGACCCCGTTAGCCTGATGAAAATTGTGAATTGCCACCCCGATTTGCTTCAGATTATTCGCACACTCTATGCGCGAAGCGGCACTTCGTACCTTCTGTACAGCGGGTAACAACAACCCTACCAATACTGCCAGAACTCCAATCACGACAAGAAGTTCCACAAGGGTAAACCCGGTACGGTGAATCGACACGATGCATCGCTCTCTTCAATACGAGCACGGATAAAGGAATGAGGGAGGTCGTTGCGATCGAGTTGCCAGCCTGGCCAGAGAGGATTGGATCGACGGACCAACCATGGTCCGTGAGGCGAGATGCCCCTGCGTTTCCTCGTTCACTATAATAACATCTCGCACACAGAAATGAATGGTCCCTATCGGGACAAATTCCAGAACTTCCGTTTCATTAGATTCGCTACAACACCACTCACCACCACTTCCACTCAAGTCGCATGGCGTCACTCGGGGTGCTCAAAGAACACTTCAATTTTCGTCCTTGGACCAGTCTTTGCTAATTCCACATTCACGGATTGTGGTAGCTTGAAACGTACACTTTTTTGGAAGTCATCGTGTTCGAAGGTCCCCGCCAACTTGAAAAATTAGAGAGCACCACCAATGAGTCGTTTCCGCCACGATCTTTTGAAGGACGTTCGAATACTCGACGCCTCGCGCGTGTTGGCTGGTCCGTTCTGCGGACAGCTGTTAGGAGATTTGGGGGCCGACGTGATCAAAATCGAACGGCCCGGCAAGGGAGACGAAACGCGTGGTTGGGGTCCACCATATTCTGGTCCTCTGAGCGCCTACTACCTATCCTGCAATCGAAACAAACGAGCGGTGGCGCTCGACTTGGCTACAGGGGAAGGACAGGCCGTCTTTCAGGATTTGGTAAAACGAAGCGACATTGTCCTCGAAAACTTCCGTCCCGACAGCGCCGAAAAACTTGGGCTCAGTCCCGAGACACTTTTTCAGTCAAATTCGCGACTGATCGTATGTTCGATTTCGGGATTTGGCCGCAACGGACCGATGAAAGATGTACCTGGCTATGATTTTGCGATTCAGGGTCTCTCGGGGCTCATGAGCATCACGGGTCCAGCCGCAGGTCCACCCAGCAAAGTCGGCGTTGCCGTGAGCGACGTTCTCACAGGTCTCTACGCTACGTCGACCGTTCTGGCGTGCCTCCATGCTCGTGAAAAATCAGGCCACGGCTACGCCATTGACCTCGCATTGCTCGATTGTGCCCTGGCCGCGCAAGTGAATGTCGTTCAGGCGTTTTTAACTACAGGAAAGGTCCCGCCCCGACTGGGAAACGCACATCTGCAAATTGTGCCCTACCAGCTGTTTCAAACTGCTGACGACTGGCTCGTTCTCGCTATCGGGAACGATGAGCAATGGATGCGGTTCTGTCATGCCGCGAATCGTCCCGATTTGGCTAGCGACGAACGATTCGTTACGAACCGCCTTCGCGTTCAACATCGCGACGAGTTGATTTCTGACCTCGAAGAGTTGTTCCGCACCAAGACTTCCACCGATTGGGAAGCCCTCTTACGAACACAGACCATCCCGCACGCGCGGGTGTGGGACTATGCCGATTTGTTTCAGCAAGAACAACTCGAAGCTCGCGGAATGCGAATCAAGGTAACAGGCCCCGACGGAACACCCATCGACTTGCTCGGCGCCCCTTTCCAGGTCGCCGGAGCTGAACAGCGCGAACCCTTATGTCCTCCCTCGATGGGTGAGCACACAGACGCAGTGCTCGGAGAGGTGCTCGGAATGTCCCAGGACCGGCTCGCCGAATTACGGAGCCAAGGCGTGATCGCATAACGAACTCAGGAGACCCAAGCAATGAAACCGGTGCTGGACACACTCCAAGATGTCGACTTGTCTTCCCACTGGCGCGACCTACTGGCATTTTTGAACGCTGCCGACCCGTTTTTTGTTGGGGTAATCCTGGGACTCACGACGCTACTCGGACTAAAGATGGTGTCACGATATCGCTCGTTAAAGACATGGGGCTTGGGCATCGCAACCGCCACGTTCGTCATAACCGTGGGACAAGACTGGTGGACCTCAGGACAATTCGGGAGCCTTCCTCCTCATGGCACTTATTGGCGTGGGCTCTTCACAGCAGGATTGGTCCTGACTCCGCTGTGGATCGTGTTTCCTGTCTTGGTCTTCGTCTATAATCACCTGAGGCTTGCTGTCTTGGCCTTCCTTCTCTATGTCAGTTACGCTTGGATCGTTGGCATACTTGACACGAACGATCTGCTCCCAGTTGGTGTTGGCGGCGGAATCGCGTCTGCTTTTGCACTCGTTAGCGCATGGATTCTCCAACCAGTCACCGATTTTCTCCATGGCTGTTTTGTGGCTGGACCGAAACAAAAACTCAAACGTTGGCGCAAGAAAAGGTTCGAAGGGATGTCGAGAAAAGATATAACGGCAAGCTCCCAAAAGTCCAAAACGTCCACCGGAGATGTTCAACTCAAATCATCCGTCCTGCCGGAGAATGACAAAACCACCGAAGCCGACCAACGACGAGCCAAAGCTCGTTTGAAAGCCGAACTCTGCTACAACCTGTATGAACTAGCCATCGGCACTGTGTTTCCCCGCAGCATGTTCCAGGAATTCATCACGCGTCACCTTGGCGACCACCAGGATGCCGACCGAGTCGAAAAAAACGCTACCGAACTCGAATCGATCATCCTTCAGTACGTCAACGTCACTCCACAAACCTATCCAGCAACGATCCCGATACAATCGATAGACGTCAACAGCCTCACACAATGGTTCTTGGCTCAGAAACAAAGGATCGATGTGGAAGAATTCGATATGGAGATGCGAAAGTTGAAGATCAATGCCTTGACTCGGAGATACTCACAGCTGGCCTCACAACTGGTCGGAGAACAAACCACTTTGCCGGAAGCGGAAGTCGCAGTTATCCAATAGACCGGACGTTGCGTAACGGCAGGGCTCTTTCTTGGCCGAACGTCAGGCCACCGAACTACGGCCAGTGCTCACGGAAAACGAATTCCCGGCCCTCAGTCATCAACCTTTTTGCCAGGTTCGTTCGATGAATTTCGTATCCACTTTTCCGTCGATAAAGGCCGTGTTGTGGAAGATCTCACGGTGGAGTGAAATGGTCGTTTGGATACCCTCAACGACAAACTCCCGAAGGGCCCGACGCATACACGCAAGGGCTTCTTCGCGAGTTGGTTGATACACCAAAAGCTTGGCAATGAGGGAATCGTAGTTGGGCGGAATTTTGTATCCCTGCGAGGCGTGTGTGTCGAGACGAACGCCTGGCCCTCCTGGTGGGATCCAACGAGTGATCTTACCCGGCGAAGGACGGAAATCGGCACTGGGGTCTTCCGCATTAATTCGGCACTCGATGGCCACCCCGCGCAGTTTCACATCTTCTTGTTCGAAACTAAGTCGTTCCCCAGCAGCCACTCGGATTTGTTCACGAACGAGATCAACTCCCGTGACCAGTTCGGTCACAGGATGCTCGACTTGGATCCTGGCGTTGACCTCAATGAAATAAAAATTGTTCTCTTGATCGACAAGAAACTCGCACGTCCCCGCGTTGTAGTATCCAGCTTCCTTGGCGAGCCGAATGGCTGCCGAACACATCTTCTCGCGAATCTCCAAGGGCAAGTGAGGAGCGGGAGACTCTTCGACGAGTTTCTGATGTCTTCGCTGTAAAGAGCAATCGCGTTCGAAAAGGTGGCACACATTCCCGTGTCGATCCCCGATGAGTTGGATTTCAACGTGCCGTGGTCGTTCGATGTACTTCTCGAGATAAACGCTGCCGTCCTTGAACGCGGCTTCGGCTTCCTGTTGAGCCGCACGAAAACCTGCCTGCAAGTTGACCGCACTCCGGGCGACTCGCATCCCCCGTCCTCCTCCCCCGGCTGCAGCTTTGATGAGAACTGGATACCCAATTTCGTCGGCAAACCGCAGCGCCTCTTCTTCGTCTTTCAGCAGTCCAGCACTACCCGGGACGACTGGCACGCCGGCCTTCTGGGCGAGCTTACGGGCTTCATTCTTGTTACCGAGTCGGGCCATCGATTCGTGTGGCGGTCCGATGAACTCGATTTTGCATGCCCGACAAACTTCAGCGAAATGGGCATTCTCGGCAAGGAATCCGTAGCCCGGGTGAATCGCCTCGACGTTCGCTAGTTCAGCCGCGCTGATGATCCGCTGGAGCTTCAAGTAGCTTTCCGAAGCAACAGCTGGACCGATGCAAATCGCCTCGTCGGCCAGACTCAGGTAGGGAGCATCACGGTCAGCCTCACTGTACACCGCAACGGCTTCGATTCCGAGATCGTGACAGGCTCGGATGACACGCAAAGCAATTTCGCCACGATTGGCAACCAGGATACGCTGAAACATAGGAGTGACGATAAAGAGTTAGGTTGGAACCAGGGATCGGACCTTGGAGTGGATATTCAACGCTACATGCTAGACCCATCTCCGGCAGCAAGGAATTGGACCCGACTTGCTACCAGACGATATGTCCACCGGGTTCGTTACGCTCCGGTATCGATGCGGAAAAGAACGGTGTTGTATTCAACAGGTTGCCCATTTTGGACAAGAATCTCCGCAACAACGCCGCTCACCTCGGCGGGGATTTCGGTGTAGACCTTCATCGCCTCGATCAGCCCCACTGTTGTCTCGGGCTCGACTTTGCTTCCTTGTTTTACGTAGGGAGCTTCGTCCGGTTTTGGTCGGGCGTAAAACGTCCCCGGCGTTGGACTTTTCACTTCGTAAAGTGTCTTCGAAGACGGTTGCGGGGGGGGCGAGCTGGCAGCCGACTCAGCGACAATAGGGTGCGCCTGCACTGCACCGGCCATCGGCAACTGTGGGACCGTCTGCATCGCCATCGAGACCGTACCACCACGAACCAACCGGATGCGTTGGTTACCCTCGCGCAGGTCGATTTCCGAGATGTCGTGCTCGCTCATCATGTTGACGAGTGACTGGACCGTCGGGACGTCGAAGGGCCCCGGTGATCCTGAAGTGTTGGGGAGTTCTTCCGACACCACCGTCTCCTATCTGTTTTCAATAATCGATGAATTGATCGTCCCATTCTTTCGCAACGTTTGTGAGGACCTCACAACCGTCCTCGGTAATGAGAACGTCGTCTTCGATTCGGACACCCAGTTTTCCAGCAATGTACAACCCAGGCTCGATCGTGACCACCATCCCCGGTCGGAGGATCGTATCGGAGTTAGGACGAAGCCCTGGACCTTCGTGAATTTCGAGCCCCACACCATGCCCCAGGCTGTGCACAAAGTAGTCAGCGTAACCACCCTCCTCAAAAACTCTACGGGCAGCCGCATCGACATCGCCTGCAACCACTCCCGGCCGCAACATTGCGATGGCACGAGCTTGGGCCTCTTTGACGAGTTCATAAACTTTCGGAAGTTCGGGAACCGATGTCGTGGAGGATGAAGTTGCTTTTGTATTTCTGATCAAAACACGAGTCAAGTCGCTTTTGTAACCTGCCTGGTTCGAGGCCCCCCAATCAACCAACACAAACGAATCGTCGCCAAGTCTTGCCTCGGTCGGAACCGCATGCGGCAAAGCAGCTCGCTCACCCGACGCAATGATGGGTGGAAAGCTCGTGCACTTACCTCCGGCCTGGCGGATGTACATTTCCATAGCATCAGCAAGTTGCTTCTCGGTGCTGTCGGCCTGCAAATTCGATTTGAAGACGTCGAACGCAGTCTGGGCAATGGCAATAGCGTCGCGTGTTTCGGCAATCTCGGTCTCGTCCTTGATCATTCGCAGTTGCTCGATTCGGTGGGAATCGTCTTTCCAGCCAACGGACGGTGTGTTGTCCTTGAGCATCTGGAAATGAGAGACAGTCAGATGATGACCGTCAAATCCGCACGAGGAAATCCCTAGCTTCTGGAATACTTCAGCCGTAGCCATTTGAATATTTTGACTCGGGGGACGGATGTTAACCTCCAGTTCAGGACACTCCTGGGCAATTTGTGTCGTGTAACGGCCATCCGAAACCATGACGGTTTTCTGCGGAGTCACGATGAGGTAGCTGCTGTCGCCAGAAAAACCCGTCAAGTACGTAACATTGACCTCTTTACTGACCAGTAGACCGCCAAGTTGAATTTCTTCGAGTTGTTGGATGAGTCGTTCCCGGCGGGAAACATACGGCTCAGACATCGTGGTTCTCGACTTTTGATTGGATGCGAAGCGTTCAGTCTGGGAGAGATTGACGGCAAATTTCAGTTCTTCCCAACTTACGTACCAGGAGACCGACATGCAAGGGGCATGGTTTTGTCTCTCGCTCAACACGATGATTTCAGAGCTGGGACGACTTTCAAGGACCGAGAATCCTCCAGATGTCCTACCTTCTCGGCTCGATCACGGTTAGAACAGAACAATCGTGCAAAGTATTTACGATCACCAATCGATTCCGAGGAAATCATGCGTCAGCGTCCATTGTATTGGTTCGTTCTTGTGTTTGCTTGTTTGGGCGTTCTTTTCTTTCCCAAGACCTCCCAGGCAGCCGGTAAAAAAGGCGAACGACCGAACGTCATCGTCATCATGGCCGACGATCTCGGTTACGAGTGTCTCAGTTGCAACGGCGGCGCTCCTTACAAGACCCCTGTCCTGGACGAACTCGCAGCAAACGGCCTACGCTTCACCAACTGCGTGTCCGAACCACTTTGTACACCATCGCGGGTGACAATCATGACGGGACGGTACAACTTTCGCAATTACACCCGGTTTGGCATTATCCAAAAGACAGAGAAGACCTTCGGCAACATAATGAAACAGGCAGGATACGCCACCTGCATCGTAGGCAAGTGGCAACTCGGCTATACTCGCAACGACATCCAACACTTCGGATTCGATGAGTATTGCCTGTGGCACCTGGAAGGGAAAACCCAACGTTACACGAACTTTGGAAAGCTGGTCCAGAATGGAAAAGTCCGAAAGAGCAAGCAGGGAGAATACGGCCCGGACGCCGTAAGTAACTTCATGCTCGACTTCATCACCAGGAACAAAGACAACAAGTTTTTTTGTTACTACCCAATGATGTTGACCCATAACCCCTTCGTACCGACGCCCGACTCCAAGAATCCTGGAACCAAGAAGGGCAAACGCCAGAACGGCAAGTACATGATCGACATGGTGGCCTATACGGACACAATCATCGGTCGTTTGGTTAAGCATCTCGAGAAGCTCAAGCTTCGTGAAAACACCGTCATCATCTTTACTGGTGACAATGGCACCAACCGTTCGATTCTCTTTGGAATGGTCGGAGAACTCAATTGGCCAGGGGGTAAAGGGAGCTTGCTTAACGAAACAGGAGTCCGAGTTCCTCTTGTTGTGAATTGGCCTGCTGGAAGGCAAAGAGGAAAGGTGTTCAACGATCCAGTAGATTTCACGGATATACTACCGACAGTAGCAGAACTTGCCGGAGCGAAGTTGCCCAAGGACGTAAAAATCGACGGCCACAGCTTTGCGGGACGACTTCGAGGCGACAAAACCTACGCCCCTCGAAAGTGGGCTTACAACTGTTACTATGGCAGAGCGCGACGCACCGCTCTGCAGTGCGCGCGAGACACTCGCTACAAACTCTATGAAGGCGGTCAGTTCTTCGATTTTGTAACCGATCCACTCCACAAGAAACCACTCGATCCTAAGACGCTCGATAAAGCTGGCAAGGCATCGCACGCTGCATTAAGCATTGTGCTTGAGAAGATGCGAAAAGAAATTCGAATCGCGGACAAGAAATACCCGACAAAAACGATCTTGTTGAACCGCGGCCAGAAATTACCAAAGAAACAAAAAAGGATGAAACTCAAGCGACTCCAAACATCGATCGGGAACAATCGAATCGAGTGTAGTTGGTCTCGGAAACGCCACCCCTTCGCCGAATACCCGTTTCGAAAAACAGTTCCGATCGTTTCGAGAGTCCACGGCGAATCGATGTAACGGTCACTGTCTTGTACGTTGTGAAGAGTAACAAAGCGACGAAGGCACACCAGGAAAAAGGTGTGCCTGCCACTTGGATTTTGAAGGGTGACGAGGAGTGCATCGACAACGGCACACCTTTGTTCTTCGAAATCCTCCCAACCTGGAAATCATGACATCATCAATTTCCGTCCCACATCATCTTCCACAAAATAAACTCGTTCCGCTGGCAGCAAACGTTTCGCTTTCTCGGCCATGCCAGAGCGTAAAAACTCGCGCATCTTCGCCACGCGACTCGTATAGTCTTCGATCTCGACGATCCAATCGTGGACATATTCATCGATGATGTGACGACTGAGTCCGACCTGAATACTCAAGTGCGTCTGGCCACTTCCTCGCAAAGAACGCTCTGTGTCCCACTGGATGTGGACCTTGGCTTTGTCGAACTCCTGTTGCCACAGTTGCGGGGTGGAATAAACCGAGCGTTCGTAGGACGTCAAGACGCCCTGCGACAAAGCCTGGTCCCAACCTACACGGGTAATGCGAACGGCAAGAGTGCGGGTTTGGCCAGATTTCCGCCCCCAGTTGCTGCGTTGCATGAGCCACAGGAAAGATGGCTTAATCCAGGTCATACGCCGAAACGAAAACGGTGCGACGAATCTCTTACCCTCGAGCGCGGGATCGGCTATGGCATCGGAAAACGCCTGGTAGACGACGATCGTATCGCCAGTGTAGTCAGCTCGTATTTCTCGTTCTTCGGGCATCAGCTTTCCTCCGTGTTGGATTCTCTCATAAGAAGACAAACTGAAGACAGGTTGAGTTCGGCGACAGAGGAAGAAAACAAGAAGACACCACAACTCACCCAACCCTGAGAGACTTTGTGCCCAAAGAGCAGAACTTTCACAATAAAGAAAACAGAAGGAGGCCCGAGCCACCCCAATGCAAAATCAAATCATCTGACGGAGTGTCACGGAAACTCTCGGGAAAATCAATCGAGGCATCCCAAGATTCTTGACCCTCTCTTGCATCGCGCGTAATGTGGAACGGGTCGTGAAAATGTTCCACACTTCGGTTTGATTTTTCATCTTGAAATACGAGAAAGCATCTACGATGACGATTCGATTATGCCTCCTCGGGTTCGTCTTCTTGGGCTTGTTGCCAGCAAACGCTTCGGCAGTGGGAAAGAAGCCCAACGTCTTGTTCTTGGTCACTGACGACCAGCGAGCCGATACGATCGCGGCCTTGGGCAACGATGTGATCAAGACTCCACATCTGGACAAGCTGGTCAACCAAGGCTACGTTTTCCGAAATCTCTATTGCATGGGCTCCACGGTAGGGGCCGTCTGTAATCCGAGCCGTCACATGTTTCTCTCCGGAAAGGCTCTCTATAGTTACAATCCCAAAATCCAGGAGAACACTTTCGGGGCCGTGATGCGGGCCCTCGGGTATATCACATTTCACATTTCTAAACGCGGAAACACAGCGAAGAACTATCACAAGGCTTTCGAATTCAGCGGCTACTTGAATGACGGAAAAGATCGGCGGTCAGGTCACCACGGACGCACGGCAGTCGATTCGGCTATCAAATTCCTCAAAACAACATGGAAGAAAGATCGACCTCTATTCATGTATATCGGCTTCGCAGGGCCACACGACCCCCGCGTCGCAGCGAAGAAATGGCTGAATTTGTACGACAGGAACAAGATTCCACTCCCAAAAAACTACATGCCGTTTCACCCGTTCAACAACGGGGACATGAAAATCCGCGATGAACGACTGGCTCCCTGGCCTCGCACCGAAGAAGTCGTCCGCAAGCATCTCCACGACTACTACGGATGCATCTCATCGATCGACCACAACATTGGGAGACTCCTGACGACACTCCAGCAACTCGGGGAACTCGAAAACACGATCATCCTGTTCACCTCGGATCACGGATTGGCCATTGGAAGTCATGGACTCTTTGGCAAACAAAGTCTCTATCAACACAGTATGAACTCACCTTGCATCATCGCCGGGAAAGGAATTCCCCACGGAACCAGTGACGCACTCGTCTATTTGTTCGACCTTTTTCCCACGGCGGTCGATTTGGTCGGCGGGAAGATCCCACAAGGTTTGGACGGAAAAAGCCTTGCTCCCATCATCCGGGGACAAGAAAAACAAGTTCGCGATACCGTTTTTCTCGCTTACAAAAATGTCCAGCGAGCCGTCCGCAAAGGAGATTGGAAACTCATACGGTATCCACACGTGAACGTGACCCAGCTCTTCGATCTATCCCAAGATCCCAACGAGATGAAGAACTTGGCGAAATCTCCCCAATATGCCAACAAGGTTGCGGAGTTGATGGGTGTACTCAAAGAACAACAAAAGTTGTTCCGCGACAAGGCTCCGCTTTCCGTTGACAATCCGGAACCAGCAAAGGTCGACGAGTCGTTCTTCAAGAACGCCAAAAAAGGCAAAAAGCGACGAAGCAAGAAAAAGAAGAATTCCCAAGTTTTGTACTTTGATTCGGCAGCGTTCGGCTCCTATCCCAGCTTCCGTTCTACTTCCTTCCGGAGACTCCACCATGACTCGTTGTTTCGTATTCGTCCTGTGCTTCGCTGCCTGTCTGTGGGTTAGTGTCTGGGAAACCCACGCCGCCGAGAGGCCAAACATCATCTTAATCATGGCCGACGACATGGGCTGGGGTGATCCGGGCTTCCAAGGCAATAAGATCATCAAGACTCCCCATTTAGACAAGATGAGCCGTGAGGGACTCGTCTTCAATCGGTTCTATGCAGCAGCTCCAGTATGCAGTCCGACCCGCGGCGCTTGCCTGACGGGCAGGCATCCTTACCGGTATGGAATCTACACAGCCAACAGGGGACACCTTCGTCGTGGCGAGATCACACTCGCCGAGGTTCTGAAACAAGCCGGTTACACAACGGGTCACTTTGGCAAGTGGCACCTGGGGACCATGACTCCGGACTATTCGGGGAAGGGAAGAGGTCGAAACCCAAAGCAGAATTACTGCACCCCGAGTATGTCCGGTTTCGATGAATGGTTCAGCACCGAGTTTGCCGTGGCGACCTGGGATCCTTACGATCCAGCCAACTCGCACATAAAACGTGGAAAGAAAGGCGACCCTCGAGCTCTCTACTGGCACAACGGCAAGAACGTCAAGAAACCTCTCGACGGGTGTGATTCGAAAATCATCATGGATCAGGCAATTCCATTCATCGAGAAGGCCGCGAAGGACAAAACTCCGTTCTTCTCTGTCATTTGGTTCCATGCCCCACACGCTCCCGTGGTCGGCGGACCCAGATACCGTGCTATGTACCCGAAAGCATCCGAAAACGAGCAACATTACTATGCCACGGTCACGGCGCTCGATGAGCAGATCGGTCGATTACGAGCCAAACTCCGAAAACTCGGAATCGCTGACGACACCATGATATGGTTTTGCTCGGACAACGGGCCCGAAGGGAACCCTGGACCACGAGGACGATTTCAGGGGACTGCGGGGATACTACGCGGTCGTAAGCGTTCACTCTACGAAGGTGGAATCCGCGTTCCAGCCATCCTGGTGTGGCCGTCACGGCTCAAAAAAGCTCGCAGAACCGACGTCCCTTGTGTCACGAGCGATTACTTCCCGACAGTTCTGGCAGCGTTGGGAAAACAAATCCCGAAAGGACGCCCTTTCGACGGAATCAACCTTTTGCCTTTACTGGATGGAAAAATGAAGTCGCGCCCCAAACCGATTGGTTTTCAATCCGGGAAACAGGCCGCCTGGAATGATAATCGATACGTACTGATTCACAATCAGGGCAAAAAACGAAACCGCTCGGACAACGGCAAGGTTGCGGTTGCCGAATTTGAGTTATACGATGTCGTTAATGACCCGGGGCAAACGAAGAACATCGCCGATCAACATCCGCAAATCGTGACTCGGATGAAGAAAAGCCTTCAAGAATGGGTAACTTCGTGCCGAAACAGCGACAACGGGAAGGATTATTAGAGGCAATCCCGTTCAACGAAACTTGTTGTACATTGTTTTGTTCACTGCCAAAAGCGCTGAATCATGCTGAATATTGCAGTGTACATCTCGCTTCATTGAACGGGATCGGATTTAGGAACTGGAAGGAAGGTGGTCTTATCTCGAAATGGGCTCAGGGACGGTGAACCGTACCCAAAACAAGCGGGAACCGCTTACGAGTTTCACGTGACCGAAAGTTCCGGCGGGCCAGGAGAAACAACAAGATTCCGCTAATTACTCCGAGAGCAACCTGGCCCGCAGCGACTATCTCCAGAGAAAGGACAGTCACACAGCGTCTTCCGACGGCAGTTGCCAGCACGTCCTTGCAATCGGCTTTCGCGAGCGGGCATTCTGTATATGGAACAAACAACTCACCGAAAACAACTCCAGGTGAGCGGTGACTTATACATCCTCGCACGCAAGGCCCAGGGCCTCCAGAGATTTCCTCCAGTTGTCCAGGTTCGCTTCCTCGACCACCAACGCTGTCGGACCGAGCCGGTCGTGGATCAAGGCTTTGGTATCCGGCCATTCGCACAAACCGTTCGCGGTGTGCTCGTCTTCGACTCGGATGACCAAAAGTCGCTGCGCTCGTACCGAATCAAGAGACTTCGCCGTCATGAGCAATCGCGCAGCCGCAGTCACCGAGTGGCCGGTGCGATTCAGATACCAAGCTTTCAAACCGTCTAACGTCATGCCATGGTCTTGCGCCCTTTGAATCGACTCCGGCGTCAGCCGAAATAAACGGGGATTGCTCGTCCTCGTCTCAGGCACCTCGTCGGCGAATCTTCCGATTTCCGATTCAAGCAGCAAATCAGACCGATTCATGTCCACTTGAAGAGTGATACCGTCCTCGTCCGTCGAGACACACGGTTCGGGCGGGAGGGTGTAATCGCGATTCGCCGTCAAACGAAAGTGTTTGTAATCGATGTCCGATTCCCGGGCGATCACAGCCAGGTTGTCACTGATACGAGTCGCCGGAACCCCTCGGTCGAGGGCTTCGGTAAGATCCTCAGGAGTGGGAAATTCAAGAACCGTGCCGGTCGGATACACTGTCAGTCGTTCCCGTTTTTGGGCCCAAGTTCGCAACGAATCGATCACCGGCGGTGGAGTAGGTTTCATCCCGTGCCGGTCGAGAAGTTGCAAAATCGAGTCGAGTGTCTCGCCCGCTTCCAAAGCCCCGTACACGGTTTCCGGTTGGAGTTGAAGATTACACGCTGCACCCAGACCCTTCCACTCAGCAAATTGACCGATCCGTCCCACCAGCTCAGGCGTAAGCCCTTGTCGATAGAGCAATACTTCCAGGTTCGGTTGCACAAGCAACGTCTTCGGAAAACTAGGAAATTTCGGTTCGGCACCGTTGGCGAAAAGCCAACGCCCAAGCTCTGACAAACGGACAAGCCACTGATCCTCGGCGTTCTTCGTCGCCTCGACGAGCCGCATCTGATACGCAAGGCCCAGACAGAACCCCATCAAACTGTCGTCCAACGCGAACGACGATTCCAAATCGGGTTCGTTTTCTTCGTCCGTTCCCTGTCGCCGGGGTGTCCAGTAGGGATGCCGCGCGGTGATCCACTTGACGACATCGACGCCTACACTCCAGTCCTCCTCGGGTCGTTGAGCTAGCAACAACATGCAGAGGAGGTAAGCAGAAGGGTAAGGGTTAGGAGCGTCCTCGAGCGGATTCCAACCCCGACTCACGTTCCACCTGCTAAGCCTCAGGACACCGACCCACAACGACGCCATCGTCGCCGACAGGCCGCGTTCCCATAGTTCCGGGATCCGAGCCGATTTAATCTCACCTCCCTCTTCGTGCAGGATGCCTTCTTGCGTCCCCAGCATGACCACTAACAAGCCGATGTCCGGGATACCCACGACCAGGTCCGCCGGTTCCTCGCTCACCAACGCTCCCGTTTGCAAACGCTCCATGTCACGCTTGAAGAAGTCACCATTTTGAGTTCGACGGAGTGGCGTTTGCGCCGTTTGCTGCTTCAAAACCGACATCCGTAGCAACAATTCCAAACCGTCGGTTTCCCGTGGCTTCCCAACAGGCGAGACGACCGCGTCATCTTCATAAGTCGGAGGCCAATCTGGAAATTCGAGAGGATCGTTCGTCGCACGTGCGAGGATACCTGGCGGGCAAAAAAGGAATGACGACTCGGGCGTCGTTGTACTAATCCAAGTCTCGAAAGAGCGAAGTTTCCCACTGGCGGTCATCCCCACCGCGTCGGGGTCGTCAACAACTACCTGTCCCCGCAAATCGGGAAAGAGCAAACCTCCTTCCAGAAGTTCTAACACAACACGAAGAGGCTCGTTCGAACCTATCGTCGCGATCAACTCCACGAGATTTCCGACTCGCCATCGTGGCAAGCTGCTCCGCCCAATCATGTTCAGCAACTGGCCGTGCAGAACGGGAAGTTCGCGTAACCTACGGTCGATGACCGGAGCATTGGTCGTCGTTTCGATCATTCGGCGGATTAACTCGTCCGTGGGCCACTGGCCCCGAGGCTTGACGAGTTTTGCAACGACTTGACGGAGCAAAGGTTCGTCATAGCGTTCGAGAGTTTCCGAGAGTCGTTCGGAGAAATAGGAAGGTTCAATCAGGGGCATAGATGGTAAGTGTCTTGGGGTCGGTTTTGTTCCGACAGGTCGTCGGAAAACCTTCTGGGTTTGGAACCAGTCCGGGTTAAGAAACAACCTGGGGGGTATGCCCCATTTTTTGCAGTTCTTGGACGACAGCATCGGCTCGACCCGGACGAATCAGGAGAACCGTCTCAGTGAGTCGTCCGAGGACGTCCTGGGCCAATTTCTTACTCGCGAGTAACTCTTCGGCCAACACGGCGTCTTCCGTCTGGACGAGGCTAACCCGTCGATGGAGTTTGACTGGAATTCTGGTGGTGGGAGATGCAAGACGAGGATTCATTCGGTCTCCGACAGTCCATTAGGGAAGAGCATCAATGCTTCGACCTTTCGGCAGTTGGGAGCCCTTGGTCGATGGACGGTTCGTGAAAAGCTCGCGGCACAATCGTCAAGCGAACGGTGGGCATCGACTCCAGCATCGGAATGAGACTTTCAACGTTCGCCAAGACAAACCACCCTTATGCCAGTTTCGATTGAAGCAAAAAAGCATTCGAGGACCTTCGGACGCGTGTCTTGTACCGGCTTAACCTGGACAAAGTCCGACGATGTCTTCGGCACTATGTCGGAGGATGTTGCCCCAATCACCTCGTTCTCAATCGCTCGCTACTGGACCAGAAGTTTCCTACTCGAAACCCTTCTACAACGCTCGCCGCTTCACGGCCGTCGGCTCGGCATACGTTGGATCAGCAGTCGAAACTGGCGTTTTCTTCGCTTCTTCCAACAGTTCGGACCCATCAAGGATGCTATAACTGTAGCCCTGTTCGGTCAGGAACAACTGGCGGTGGTGGGCAAAGTCTTGTTCTCGAGTGTCCCGACTCACTAGAGTATAAAAATGAGCACTCTGGCCTCCCGATTTGGGCCGAAGCACACGGCCAAGCCGCTGGGCTTCCTCTTGGCGTGACCCGAACGTTCCCGATACCTGAATCAACACATTTGCGTCGGGCAAGTCAATCGCAAAGTTCCCGACTTTCGACAACACAAGATGACGGATTTCCCCAGATCGAAACTTCCTATACAAGTCTTCCCGTTCAGTGTTGCCAGTGCTACCGGTGATCAGCGGCAACTCGAAACGGGCAGCCAATCGACGAAGTTGCTTCAAGTATTGACCGATAACGATCACCCTTTGGTTGGCGAATTGCCTCAACAGAACTTCGACGACATCGTCCTTGACCTGGTTCTCACTGGCAATACGGTACTTCTCACGCCATTCAGCCACAGCATATTCCATCCGCAACCCATCGGGCATAGTGACCCGAATTTCGTTACAGTTGGCTTCGGCGATCCAACCGCGAGATTCGAGTTCCCGCCACGGCACGTCGTATTTCTTCGGGCCGATCAAACTGAACACGTCTCCTTCACGGCCGTCTTCCCGAATCAACGTCGCCGTCAAACCAAGACGACGACGGGCCTGGATCTGGGCCGTCACACGGAACACCGGAGCGGGCAAGAGATGGACCTCGTCATAGACAATGAGCCCCCAGTCGCGTTCCTCGAATAACCCAAAATGAGGGTAATCTTCGTTTTTATCCGGACGGTGGGTGACGATCTGATAAGTTGCGACCGTAACGGGTCCGATTTGTTTATTCTCTCCGGTGTACTCCGTGACCTGATCGTCTTCTAGATCAGTCTTGTCTAGAATCTCGCGACGCCATTGTTTCACTGCCGTTATGCTCGTCGTCAAAACGAGCGTGGAACGTTGAACGAGCGCCATCCCGGTGATACCAACAATCGTTTTTCCTGCACCACATGGCAGAACGATGACACCACTGCCACCCCGAGCATCCCCACCAGCATAAAAGATATCAGCGGCTTCCCGTTGGTAGTCGCGAACTTGGAACGGCACCCCTTGACGGCTGATTTCGCGAAGATGAATCGCCAGTGGAGAACCCTCGGTGTATCCGGCAACGTCCTCGGCAGGATAGCCAACGACGATCAACGCTTGTTTCAGAACCCCTCGATGCGCCGGCTCGATAACGTACGTACTTTTGTCGAGTTTCGGACCGAGGTATTCTTTCACCTTGGGTTGACGAACGAGTTCCGCAAGCAGCGGCGGATCATCACACACAAGTTTGAGTTTATCACCGTGTTTTTTCAGCACGACTCGACCGTATCGGCTAACCAATTCGGTTATGTCGGTTGGAAGATTGTTCGGCAGAGGAAATTTCGTATACGTCTCAAGGACTTCCAACATGGCGTCAGCCGTCATGCCCGCCGCTGCGGCATTCCATAACGACAACGGCGTCAACCGATAGGTATGGATGTGTTCAGGACTTTTTTCGAGTTCAGCAAAAGGGGCAAGAGCGTCTCGGGCTTCGGCGTACTTGGGGTTATCCACCTCGACCAGGATCGTTCGATCGCCCTGGACAATAAGCGGATTCATTGGGTCATATTGCATGCGCTAGGCTTCCCTGGCAAGACTCACATTTTGGCGAGTTCCTTGGCGGACGACATATTCCGATGGTCGAGTTGGGTCCACAATGAGCGACACAATTCAAGACCTTTTGATTTATTGTTGATCAAGTCAGGTTCACTCCCATTCCGTCGGGTTCCCGCGCACCGTCGTTGGTTGCACTTTTGGGGTGACCAAATGGCAGTGTAGTTTGTTCTAAAGGGACGTGCAAGACTAAGTCTCTTTTCCGGGTGTTCCCCGCCAAAGTGAAAGCAATTGCTTTCTCAATCATCGGATCGTAAAATTTACCACCTAACAAACTCAACTGCAACCACAGCTGCGCCTTGAGGGCTCATATTGGTTTTGGAGTTCGGTCAATAATAGTTTTTCCCCTTTCCAACACAACTCAACCAAACCGCTCCAACTCCTGACAGCGGTCCTCATCTCAGGCGTACTTTTAACCACACCATCTAGCACAGGAGCCAACCACATGGGGTGGAGAGACAAACTCAAAGAAAAAGCTGGCAAACTGAAACAGAATGCAAAAATTGTCGGCAAACTTGTCGAGGACCGCTTGCCCCCCGACGTTCAGGCCAAATTGAACAGACTCAAACGGAATGCTGAAAAGGCAAAGAACACAGCGAAAAAGACAAAAGATGCAATCAAAAACGCCCCCGAAACCATCAAGGCCATGCGGAAACTCATGAGCTACGCAGCGGTAGCATTGGTCCTGGCGGGGAAATACAAGAAGAAGCTAATCATCGAGAAGGTGAAAGTCGATGCCACTATAAAACTAATGCCTCAACTCGCCGACCCGAAGATCAAAGGCAAAGTGAGCAACGCGGCAAGCAGTTTGAACCACGTGGCTCGAACCCACCTGAACTATCTCCGGGCTTGGAAGAGATTCAAAGTTGAAACCCCAGACGTCAAGGGCATCAAGGACGCACTCAAGCCAGTCAAGCAGAAGGAAGCCGATCTGCGAAAGGCTTACGACAAATACAAAAAAGATAAAAAGAAAGCCATTGACGACATCAAAAAGTCTCCAAAAAATGCCATGTTCGGGAAACTGATTCAAGAATGGGCCGCAGCCGAGCGTGAGGTCCTCAAAGCCATGGAGAAGATCGAAGAGAACACCAAGAAGACCGAAAAATACAAACCCGAAACTCCCAAGTAAAGAATCCCAACACCTGGGTGATTGTGTCGTGCAATCGAACTCCAAAAACGCCCTGGCCCAGCGTTGAATTTCTCACTTTTTCTCCCGAACCTTGCTCGCGGGGCCTGTGTCATCTCGAATGTTCCGATTCGCGCCGCGAGCCGGGAAGCAATTCTATATTCCTTCAACTTTGGCCTCAGGCCACCTACGTTTTGGGACATCCCATGTCTTACTCCATCTAATCTCGACACTCTTGAGCTGGTAGCTTTCCACGCGCTGTGGCTCTCGTTTGCCACACAGGCATGAACTCCATCCTGCGCGTGGTGAATCTATACCACGCATCAGCGCAAGCGGCAACTGACGCGATAGGCTTGCACATTCAGGACACCGGAAACGGAAAAACAACGAGTTCCGTTTTGGTCGTTTGTAGGCTGCGCTCGATCGCCATCTCGGACGAAGAAGGCACACCAACAAAACGAATGGTGTTCCGCCTCTAACGTTCGAGAGTTAACTGGTCGCACCCTACGAAAAACCAATTACTCAGCGATCGTGTGTCCTTGGTCCCCCGGAAGTCTATTGGCACCGTGAAAACCAAAAGCAAAGAGCTGGGTGCACTCTGCTCCCGGTTCTGTGACTATTTCTGGGATAGCCCATCTGCCCTCGAAAGCGTTTCGAGTCATGCGCAGACCTACTCAGTCTGCGCGATTAGGCCATGGGCTCGATGGAGGCGACAACCATGTCACGCATTGGAATAAAACCAATCGTGTATCCAGAGAGCGTCCGTGTCGAGATCGAGAACGTGACGATCCAGATCGCCGGACCCCGCGGGAGGATCGAGTGGACTCACCACCCACGGGTCCGTCTGGAGCACGACCGGAAACAGAACACGATCCGCGTTACTCGTTGCGACGAGTCACGCCTGGCTCGGGCCTTACACGGCACCACCCGGACCCTGGTTTCGAACATGGTCGAGGGGGTGACGCAAGGCCACGAAAGGCGACTGATCGTGAGTGGGATTGGGTTTCGAGTCAACTGGCATCACGAACAACTCGTTTTCACCGTCGGTTTGGCGCATCGGATTCGCAAGATTCCGCCGTCCAACGTGATGGTCGAAATCGTGGAAGATCGAACCGTCGTGGTCACCGGTGTTGACAAGCAAAAAGTCGGGCAATTTGCCGCCGAACTCCGGGCCGTTCGTCCCGTTGGTGTTTACTGGGATGAGAAAAACAATTGTCCCATCGGTATCTACTACGAAACCGAAAAGCTCCGACGTAAACCCGGTAAGTCTCAACAAATGAAGAAGTGATATCGCCCACGCTGTGGCGAGTCTACGATTCAGCATGCCCCGGATCTGTGCCGTTGTCCTGGCAAGCAGAGCAGCGCAGATTCGGGGCTTTTCTGTCTAGTTAACAGCTTCACCCAAGATGCTTTTCTTCGCTATGAAAGTTCACGAAGCAGCAGATTTCTCTGTCACTTCATCCAGCTTGTGTCCCTCGAACAGGAGGTAATGACCTTTCGTCTCAACAATTCCTCACGAAAGGAGTTCGTCGAACATTGGACTGAGCCCAAGTTTCTCAGTTCAGACTCCGAAACATTGACGACCGGTGAGCATCCGACTCGATCAATTCTTCCCGTTGTCCGACCCACAAAGCCCACTGCGGGGCTCCGTCCTGGAGCCAGAAACCAGCGAAAGTCATTCCGTCGGGCGAAAGCATGAATCGCCCTTCACCGTGGATGTACTCGGCTGAAGAAACTGTGGGGGTCTGGGCATACTGGAATTCGCCAACGGGTTCGTAGTAGTCGAATATCAGCTCATTTCCAACTACCTCTCCTTCGATCCGAGAGTTGTTGGCGTAAACCCCTTCCACACGTCCATCGAATTCGCGGAGATCCATCGGTCCAAAGGTAGTCTGCCATCGACCCGTGAAGCTCAAACGTCGAGTACTCATGATTACTCCAAATACGTCCAAAGTTCTCCCTGTCGTTTTCGTCATTGTCTATCAGAGTTTTTCAGCGTTGGATCAGTGAAAAAATACTTCCGCTGATCGAAATCGATCGTCCATGTGTAGCGACTGAGAAACGTATGACTTATGAGCCCGTGAATATCCACTCCACCTAGTGTCGATAGGATAGCCTTCTTCTTGTTAAGCACAAAAAGTCCCTCTTGCTTCAACGTCCCAAGAGACAGAGGTAGTGGTAGCTCAAATACCTTCTTCTCCAACAGTTCTTTTGGGACCCCACACGACTCATAGAGCGAGGTAGTACCCCAAAACGCTGCCTGACGAACTTTTCCCGATTTCGTATCGAAGTGCAGGGACACCAATCCAGAATCTACAAAAAAATTGAGTGACTTCGCGTTACTCAAACCACCTCGCGCGAACATATAATGATCATCCCACAGGTAAAACGGCACCTCTACGCCTTGGGCGAATCTACGCTCATGCTCTTTCCTCAACTCCGTGTTCTTTCTCGGGGATAACACGAGTCGCTTTCGCGGGTAATCGAGCGTCGAGAGGAACTGTTCGAGCACGTTTGTTCCAAAGATAACAAAATCTTGGCTCCCCTTTAGAGTCGGAAGTACGACAACAGGGACGTTCGTCAGTTCGGCATCGCCGAGTTGAAAACTCTTCGCGATCCCGAAGTAGGCGTTGACCGTCTTGGTCGCATGTTTTCCCTTCCCAGCCTCGATCAACTTGATCCCAAGTTTCTCCGCCCGTTCCTTTCCCATGTGCAGAAAGGCTCCACCGGTATCGACGTGGGCTAGGACTTTCTTTCCGTTCAATGTCGCAGCGAAAGCCGGAAAGTAGGGCGTCAAAGGATGCTTCGCAAAGGCAATTTCCGTCGTCTTGTTGAGTTCAACTGCCAACGGTTCCTCCGCTCGCATTTTCAAGACAACCTGTTGGGTTTTTGACATCTTCCGTTTGACTGCGAAAACTCGTGCCTCCTCGTATTTACCGAGGTGGAGATGAGCCTGCAGCACCGGTGGACCGAGAGTCTTGTGCCCAGCGAATTGCGGGTCGATCAACGTGTAGTGCTTCAACGTTTCCTGATATTGTCCACGGACATATGTGTAAAGAAATAGCCCGTAGTGTCGGGCATTCTTGTCCTTGATCTTGGGAGCGAGTTTTCCAAGCGTTGGAATGTTGCCTTGCTTCCATGCCTTGGCAGCCTCTCTGGCAACTGGGTCGTTGGGCTGTCCAAGGATGTGAATCGGGAAGAATGAGCAGACGAGCATTGACCCGAAAAAAACGAAGGAAGGCCTATTCGGCCCTCCACAAGTGAAAGGATACATAGTTGAAGATTCTCTACTTCGTGGGAGTCTTAGCTTCTGGAAACACTTCCAACTTCAGGTCTTTGAATCGTACTTCGAAAGGACTCCCGGAGTGTACTTGTAGAGCGATAATCCCATTCCGGCGACCCGGAGGATCTACAAGATCAACACATAGTTTTCCGTTGACATACGTCTTGATCCGGGACCCAACGGCCTCAATGACATACGAGTTCCATTCACCTTTCTTGATGTGTTGGTCTCCCGGTTTGGTCCAAAGCAAACCGCGTCCGTGCTCCTCATAGAGCTTGCCCCACCAACCTTTTCCTACGTCGGCTTGATAGCCACTGACATCTCCCCCAGGCAACACCTGGCTACGAAACTGGATACCACTATTCCCACTGTCGGGCCTGAGCTTCACCTTGAGTGACAACCGAAAGTCACGAACAACCAAATCACTCACGAGGAACTCATTGCGATTCGGTTTACCTGCAGGCCGGATTCCAATGATCTCCCCTTTTTCAACTCGCCAATACTTCTTGCGACCTTGCCATCCTGTGAGATCCTTGCCGTTGAAAAACGTTCTTACGTTGTCCTTTGTCGCCAGGAGCGGCACTTGCTTGGGACTCGCGAGATAGGCCAACAACGCCCGAGCGTCGGCATCAGACATCTGTGGCAGCTGGTCCTCGGGCATCATCGATTTGTGGCTACTTCGCACCCCTTTGACTTCGTCGCGCGGAAGTGTGATGATTTCGTCAGCAGTTGCAACTGTGTAAGCGTCCTTGGTTTCTTGCCGGATGATGCCAGTGATGATCCGACCGCGTTTCGTAAGGATCACGCTCGCCGTATACTCTTTCGCCAGAACGGCAGACGGGTCGATAATATTGGTCAACAAGTAATCGAGGTCGGCCCGATTCGATCCAGTGAGTTCAGGGCCAATGTCACCACCTTGACCGAAGAGTTTATGACACTGCATACACGTATTGGTGAACACGGCACGCCCTAGTGGTAACATCTTCTCTGAAACAGGATTCGCCGCTACAAGTTGCTTATAACGAGCGATCAACTTGGCTTTCTCGGCAGGAGTTTTTCGGATCGTTCCCCACACGTTGGCGATCTGTTTATTGATTCCGTCGTCCTCGAGATTTCGCAATCGCCGAACGAGATCTGCGGTCAAATCCTTGGCCGAGACTTTCTTCGAACCAACCGCGGTGAGTAGCTCTTGCGCGTACTTGGGCCGCGACACGAGCGTTGCCAAAGCCAATCGTTTCTCCGCTGGGTTGAGCTTGGGATAGTGCTTGAGGATCAACGAAGGAGTCTCGGGATCGTCGAACGAAGCAAGACCCTTGAGCGCGTCGGCCCGCATCGATTCGTCGGCCAGGAGTTTTTGGAGAATCGGGAGCAACTTGGCATCCCGCGAAGATAACAGCGTCTCCAGGAACTCTTTCCGTTGTTCCAGCGGAGTAGTCGATTTCGAAACCAAAGTCCGCATCCTTTGTTGAACTGTCGGATCGCCGAACTTCACAGCCAACGACCAGACAACGGCTCGTACGCCTCCGTCTTCGCTATCCCCCAAGGAATCGAATATCTTGGACCAGTTCTTGGGCATGGTGACTTTTCGTTGCCCGCGAAGTCCGTTCTGGATTTCCCGCAAGATGGTAAGTTGGCGTTTCGTGTCCTTGGTTGCCAACACTCCAGCGATCAACAACTTGCGAGATTCCGGAGTCCCCATCGACGCTACTCGTCGGGCCATGAATTGTTGCAACAGCGGCACTTTGCTTGCCGTGGCGAGACGCAATGCCTCGGCGGTATTCTCGTTGGCCAGCGGTTCGGCGGCGTACCAGTACATCAATGGTAAGTTGTTGTCGTTGGCGTCTTCCGAATGTTGGACGAGTTTTTCGAGTATTGGCCAACGGTTCTTCACGGGTAAACGGGGAATGGCCGAAGCCAAGTAGAGGCGGACTAATTGAGACTCATCTTGCGAAGCCATTGTTTCGAACTTCTGGAGGATTTTCGCAGACGGAGTGCCTTCCTCACACGCGAGTTGAATGGCCCACGACCTCACTTCTTCGCTCGTTTGATCGAGAACTTTTTCGAGATGCACACCTTGCAAATTCCCGGTGACGTGTAAGGCCCACAATGCCCGCAACGGTACCTCCGAATGAAACACCTTGAGAGTTAAGAACCCAACAGCCTTCTCATCGAGTTTCCGGATCGCAGATCGTTCTTGTAGCAACCGCCTGGCATGTCGAACATACCATTCGTTCTCGTGAAACTGGAGCTTGGCGAGGTCCATGTCGGTCTTCTCCCGCAGATCGACTTGCACCGGGTTGGCGCCCTGGTAGCCGATCTTGAAGATCCGTCCGTTGCTCCGATCGTGCTGCTCAAGCTCTCGTCGGTGGCATTGTTGGCGATCATACCAATCGATCATGTAGACTTGACCATCAGGTCCATATCGGAAGTACAAAATTTGGGACCAAACATCATTCGTCTTACAGAAATCAGGCTCACCATCACCAACATAACCCGAACCTTGTCTCCACACCCTATCCACGTTCAAGCGGGCTCCATGAATGTTATTCATGAACAATCGCCCATGATATTTCTTGGGCCATGCTCCACCGAGATAAAACATGGCTCCGGCGTGAGCATGACCCCCTCCGGAAGCATCGGACTTGGCCCGGTCCAAATCACTCCACTGATTGCCAACCCAATGACGATGTTTGGCAATCGTCTTGATGTCGGCATAGGTATACGGGTTGAAGTGAGAGCCGGCTTGTCGTCGGTAACGGCCACCTTGTTGGATATGAAATAAGTGAGGAATTACACAACAGGTCAGGAAACAATGACCGTGTTCGTTAAAGTCAACGCCCCACGGATTACTCGTTCCATGCGCGAAGACTTCAAATTTATGTTTCGTGGGATGATATCGCCAAATGCCGGCGTTGATAGGAACGCGTTGGTTGCGTGGTGCACCCGGCTTACCAACATTCGAATGTGTAAATACCCCATGACACCCATAAAGCCAACCATCAGGCCCCCAGATAAAACTATTGAGTGTCTCGTGCGTATCCTGATAGCCCCATCCATCAAGGAGAACTTGCGGTGGACCGTCGGGATGATCGTCATGATTTTTGTCGGGGATGAATAACAGATACGGCGCAGCACCGACCCACACTCCACCAAACCCAACCTCAAGACCGCTCACGAGATTGAGTTTATCGTGAAACACGGTTCGCTTGTCGAACTGGCCATCGCCGTTGGTGTCCTCGAAAATTAAAATGCGATCCTTGGCCTCTTTCTCCGGTCGTCGTTGAGGATACGAATACGCTTCAGCAACCCAGAGTCGTCCTCGGTCGTCGATCGTCATGGCAATCGGTTGGCAAACGTCGGGTTCCTTTGCGACGACGGACACACGGAAGCCTTTCGGAACCGTCATCACGTCGGCAGCCTTTTCCGCCGTCAATCCCTTCTTGTATTTGAGGACGTCGACGACACGCCGAGGTTGCAACCGTTTCGCGAGTTTCGGCTTGGTTTTGTAGAATCGGAAGTCGTCGAAGTTGATGTGGCCCCAGTGTCCGGTATGCTTGTCGACGAGCCGAATAAAGATCGTCTTGCCCTCGTGTTTTCGCAAATCGACCAACATCCGCTCCATGTCCTCACGCTCACGACCGGGAGTCCGAAAGAATACCTCGTTCGTGTCTTGTCGCACCAGTTCGACGCACGTTTGTGTCTGGTGAGGTCCTCCCCCAACAAGAAACGCGGCAAACGGATGCGTAACCTTGAAAGGAGCTGATGTGAGTGTCCCGGTCGGAGCATCTTGGAGCTTTTCGTATCCACCGATCCAGTATTTTCCCTGGTGTCGAGAGCGACTATCGCGACGTCTCGGATAAACTGTGTCGCCCTTGATCGGTTGCCCGACAAAGGCTTTGCCTTCGACGAGCCAGTCCGTCAAGTTCCCTTTTTCGAAATCGAGATTCAAGGGCCTGCCGTTAGAACCTTTGGGCAACACGCCTTTCGGCTCGTCGGCGGAAGCCAGTGGAGCGAGGAGAAGAAAAGTCACCATGCAGGCAAAGCGCATCGGCGGTGTTCCTTTTTTGCGTTTGAGAGAGGGTATTGTCGAAGTGTTCATTCTAACCGGGCATGTGTGGAGAGTGGAGAGTCTAATTGGGGAAACTCGGTCGATATATTTTCTGGAGGCAGAGTTCTCGATACAAGGTTCGGTTCTTTCTTCGGGCGCGGCTCGCAAGCCCAGACAAATTCCTCCCACAAACCCTCACAACAACTTGTGGTCAACGAGAACTAGCTTCGATCTCACCACGGCGTGTCTGGTAAGCCGTGAGCGCCTGTTGGTATTTGACCGCAAGTTCTTCGTGTTGGCGTTGCAGTTCGCCCATCATTCGACAAAAGTTCCGAGTCGAGCGAAGTGCTACGGCCACGAATAGGACCCCGAAACCTGGCAGCAAGATATGCACCACGATGTGAGACGTCCGTGTCAGAGCGAGAGCGAAGAACGTCCAGATGATTCCAACGACGGCCATCAAGATACCCATCGCAAGACGACGCCGAGCAGCTTGGGCAAAGACGACAGCCCCTTGAGCATCCGGGACGTGTTGCCGTCCATTCTGGTCGGTCACCAGGTACTGCTGTTTCTCCTTCTCCCACTCAGCGTCGACTCGTTCGAGTTCTTCGTCCAGACTCATGGTTCTACTTCGTTGTTCGCAAAATGACGATCGTGCCAGCTGGTGCCAAGGTCAACCGTTGAGGAGCAACATCTCTCAGGTCCGTCGTGTAGATGACCGATTGTTTCGGACGAAGTCCGCGGACGGCTTGCTCTGTCATCAGTTGTTTCAACTTCGTAGAGTAGAACTTCAGTTCGCTGAACTTGAGCCGGTCGGGAGCCTTCTGGAACACCAACCTCGTGACCTTGCTGTATTTAGTCGCAACCTTTCCATTTACGACCACAGAAAGTGGCACCAGTTCCGTTACGGGAATCGAGAGCATCCCCACGAGCCGGAGTTCTTTCTTTTTGAAGTCCACTTCGCCGACCTTGAGCGTCCCAGTGATTGGGGGCGGTGCTTTCGGCCTTTGACCCAAAGCCAATGACGGAGTCAACAACAGTCCTATTCCGAGAACAACTAGAAATCGCATGAGCAATCCTCTCCAAAAAGTGTACGTGCTAATTCGATCATAATACACTGCAGGTAGGTTTTTCTCGACCATTCATTGCGTATTTTCTCTCCAGAGGTCGATTTCATACAAAAGCCGAACACCTCAGACCAACAAAAATGGATCGAGATTGTTGGAAGCATAGGTTCGCGTGGCTTGCGTGTACTTTTACTGCAGCCCTCCGCTTGAGAATTTCCTATTGCGGTTAACGCCTCCGACCCCAACAATAGAAAAAATACTCCAAAACCTCGCCTGTACACTTACTCTTCCGAAGGCCCGCTCATGGCAGACACTTCGCGAACACCCATACGGCACAGTTGGCGGAAAGACCCCAAAAAGACTTCAGCCATTCCGCGCACAAACGAAACATCCAAAATTGCTGCCATGCATGGCGTGAAACCGAACAAAGGTCCGTACTGGACGCCCAAGCGTCGGAGAATGCTTCTCGGGGCGACTCTCCTCATCGGACTCATTGTCGTTGTATATGTGATTCGTTTGATCCTCTTGCCGACGCCAACCGGTTTTGTACTCATTGGGTCGGGCTACGAACAGAATATTGCCATCGCTCACAATGCCCACGGTTGGATGACGCTCGAAGATTTGGCAGAAATAGAACGCAATATTCTCCACAGTCCGTCCATTTTGAGAGCCGACAGGTCCTGGGAAAGCCTACTCAAGCAAGTCAAAGATTCCCCGAGACAGAAGACTATCCTTGTCTACCTGGCTTTGCACGGCGGCGCTGATTCCAAAGGTCCTTTTCTGTTTTTGGATTCTCCCCGAGCCAAGTCCAAAGTCTACTTCAAGACTGTCATACGCAGTTTAAACGACAAGTGGCCGAATAAGAACGTTTTACTGATACTCGATCCCGTTCAGATTGAGGCCGACTGGACCAACGGGATGCTCTACAACGGGTTCGTCGAGGGATTAGAAAGCGAACAAATCAAGGCCGAAATGGCGGAAATGCCGAAACTCATGATCATCTGTTCGGCGAAGGCCTACCAACGATCCTGGGTCTCCCCCGAGTGGCAACGTTCGATCTTTGGTCACTACATTGCGGAAGGACTCAAAGGAGCCGCGAACACCGACGGAAACAATCGGTTACGCGTCCATGAACTGTACGAATACGTCAATAAAAACGTTCGAGCGTGGGCCGACGCCAACCGCAATGCCGTCCAAACGCCCATTTTCCTGGGCAACGAAGAACTCGCCAGGGACACCGAACTCCGTCTCGTCGGCGGCAAACAATACGAAGAGCAGAGTCCAGGCTTGGCTCCAGGACTCACGGCCGAAAGTTCCTCGAAGCTGAAGCCAGCCTGGGACAAATGGCAAGAGTTACGAGAGTACCAACCAGCTCCTTGGATCTACGCTCCACATTCGTGGCGTCGATACCAGGATACCCTCGTTCGCTATGAGCAACTCCTCCGACTTGGCGACCCAACGAACAAAGCCAATCAACTCCAAAGTGATCTCATCAAGCTTGAACAAGAAATCCGAAACGCGACGATCCTCTTGCAATCCTCTTCGGGGTTGAGCAATTCTCTACCTCTGGCCCCGTTCTACGGCGTTGACTTCCCCTGGAAAGACGCCGAACTCCGGAAAGCCTTTCGGAAATTCCAAACCGCCTTTCACGACCAACTAGAAGACACCCAAACAGCGTGGTCAGAAGTACTGGAGACGGCCCAGGTCGATGCACGAGGGGCGACGCGACAACGGAAGCAGTTGCTCGAAGCCTACCTTTCCAATGTCGTTCTCAATTCCTTGGTGTCCTCAGAACAAGAGGACATGCTCGACAAGAAGTCCCTGGAAAAAGAGGAACTCCAACGAGCTACCAAGCTCCTCAAGGACATTCACAGACGCTTGAACACGGGCAAGGCACGACCTGTCGAAGCCCACACCCTCGTGATGTTGCTTTGGCCTGGACCTGGCAGTTCTTCCGAAGCAATTCGGACGGTTCCCATCGAACACGTCCAATTGGCCTTGAGAGTTCGCTTGTTGGCTGAGCAAACGGCTCTCGCGACCCCTGACAGGAAAGCGGGTTCACTCCATCCCTACAGCGAGGTCATCTGGGAGCGAATCAAGCCGAAAATCCAAGACGCCGACGAGAAGCGTCGCCGAGGAGAGGACTGGCTCTTTGGAGCAGATCCTCAGGCCTGGGCACAGGCCAAAGAAGCCTTCGAGGACGCCGAAAACCTCTACCGGAATATTCAACCCGAGATCAAGATTTTCCGAGAAGCCCTCAATATTCGAGACCGCTTGTTCGCCGAGTTGCCCTATTACGCCCGTTGGGCAGCCAACCAAAGGAACCGTCTCGGAACCCCTGATCGGGCCAAGAAGATCGAAAGACAATTGAGCACAGTCGAGCAGATGGGAAAAGACCTCCACCAGCTCGTCGTTTTACTCCCGAAGGCGGGCAAAGATGACTTTGGAGAAATCCAATCGTTAACGAGAACACTCCGGGAGGGGCTCTTAGGGCGCGGAGGACTCGAAGAGATATTCCTCAAGGAGTGTCGAAATCTAAAGGCCACACTTCAACCCAACTGGCATCAAATCGAGAGTCTGTTAGCAGTCCCGTTGCTCAAGGAACTCTCCCTACGCAAACAACTTCGCGAGACCAGTCAACAGATCTCCGAGGATCTCCATCGAAAGGGCAACCCGGTCATCAAACTGTTCACCAACCAGAAAACGCTTGCCCGGGAGACTTGGAGGCGGGCAAGCCAGGAAGGACGAATGGCTTTGGCCGTGACGCAGGAGCCTTGGCTTTCCAAAAAGACCCAAAGACAAGCCCTTTTGAGTTCCATCAATCATCTCGCTGGCCCGAACCGCAGTTCTTCCCTGACCGACGCCGGAGAAGACATTCGCGAAGAATGGGACGAGCGACTGACTCAAATCGACAAAGGCTGGTTGGCCAGTCTCCTTGACCCCAATCCGACAACCGCCCGCAAAAACCTCATCGCCCCGGCTTTACTCACCCGTATGGTCCCCGGTGAGTTTGTCGATGGTCTCCCGTCGACTCCGTTTGATCCAGTCATAGCATTGCGAAGGCTGCGAGCTTCGGCCATGTTACTAGGCCAAACCGAAAGGACAATCGCGGACCACTGGTTCGCAGAAACGCAAACTCTCAGCAACCGCGGTAGTCCCAATAGCACGTATTACATCCCTGCCGGGCACGGATACTTGGCCGATGCCGAGACCCTTCTCAAGACCGACGTCCGGGGTGACGAAATTCGGATGATCGCGGAAAAATACCAAGTCGAACTGCCGGTCCAATCGAAACTCGACAAGGAACGACAAAGCGTTTGTCAAGACTTCCGGCCAAAACTCGGAGTGGCCATGGTCCAATTGGCTTACAAGAGTCACCAAACCGAGGGCACAAAACGTATCCCACTCACGAGCCAACTGGCCTGGAAACCAGAATGGCAATTGTCGAGCGACGAGAATGTTCCGCAAGGCCACATCATGGTCTGGCCGGAATTCGCGTCCGACTCAGCCAAGGAACTATTCGAAGACGACCCGCAGTGGCCCTCGTCCAAGCGGATCAAAGCGTTAGATAGAGGCCCGGAATCGGTTTTGAGGCTCGAGTTGACACGAACAGATTACGACGACAAGAAAGAAATTCCGTGGACACCTCGATACAAGCAGGCCCAAGTGAAGCTCAACGGGGTTTACCGCGGACAATATTTCTCCAGCCCAGTCGATCTAACGGTCCAATACGGCCCGGAAATTTTGGTCTATCGATTTCCTGCCCCCCCCGAGGCCAAAGTCGCTGCCATCTTCGATGAAGACGCCCCATACGGCGCACTGAGTCTTGTCCTCGATTACTCGGGAAGCATGGACTGGGACATCAACGGTAACCCAGGCGGAATTCGGAAAATCGATCATCTTCTAACAGCCCTCAAGGCAGTGCTAGCGAAGATTCCCAAGAAAACGCACATGAGCGTGATGTTATTCAGTCCCTTCGACATCCAAAACAAGAAGTTACTCTCCCATAAATGGGTGCGCAAGCGCTTCCAGTGGGGAGGGCGTCAAGACATTCCCGCTTTGATGAACGACCTTAAGCGCTACAAACCCGACAAGGGCGTTTCACCGATTGCCAAATCGATCGCGATGGCTCTGCAAGAAGGATTCCCAAACGGAAATCTGTTCCAAGGTCCTAAAGTCATGTTGGTCCTCACAGACGGTATGGACACGCTCTTGAAAGGTCCTTGGAACCGAAACGGCTGGAACAAACTGGGAACAGACCCGGATAAGATAAAGGGATACCTGCAGAAGCAATTCAAGGCCCACGACGATGTCATGGTGAACATGGTTTGCTTCATGAAAAAACCATCCAGCAATGGAAACAACAAGAATTTCCCCTTAACACAGAAAAGGCAACAGACCGAAGCAGAGATGGCAACGAAGCAGTTTGAGGACGTGATCACCTCTTGGGGGGGGCTGTTTTTGATCCAGGAAGATCCAAACAAACTGGCAGCGACTCTGGAAAACAGCCTCCGACCGAAAGTCCACCTGCTTGACACCAACAATCCTCGCAAACCTGTCTCGGTCGTGGCCTACCCCTTCCGCTACAACAAAAATATGGAAAGCGTCTTGGAATCAATTCGTTTATGGTCACCGGTACAGTTCCAGGAAAAGACTTTCCAAACATTCATCGGAAGCTGGAGACTTGGGCGGTTGCGTCGCCAGCAAAACTTATGGCTCCGGTCAGGGGAACAGATGCTGCTAAAGGTGGTTCCTGGCTGGAAAGGGCAATTACGTCTCCAAAGAATGCTCTACGGGAACTACCGCAAAGCTCTCAACGCTCCTTCCGTTTATCCTCTTGAGAAATGGCTAAAACAAGAGAAATGGCTTGCCACCCTCCAGGAACCGAAATACCACACCGAGCAACACTTTTTCATGGGCCAGATCACTCTCGAGCGATTCCCGAGCGAAAAACCCGGTGACGAAGAACTTCTTGCCCACCAACGACCTGGGTTCGTCTGGGTCGATCTCAAGGGTGCGAAGAAGAAATCAGTAGGTGCCATACGATGGCATTCGGTTCACAACGTCCCGGCTCCGGCCGTCCGTGTATTTGGCATACAAGCAAACCAGAGGACTCCTCCACAAGTCGACCTCCGGTGGTCTTCCGAGCGATTCCCTCCTGGTACAGGAAAGACCATCAAGGTGAATCCCATCAATCCGATTGTCCAACAGTGGCGACCGATCCCTGGAACAACCCTGCCTGGCGAACCGAAAGCACAATACAAGATCTTGAGTGTTCGCTTCCCAGCAGCCGAGAAAAAACGTTACGTCTACGTTGGTCCGAAGAAACGAGAACAGAAACTGTGCATGGTCGTCGAGGTCCAGTACACTGGCGATGATCCTGTTTACCTCCAGCCAAAAGGTTGGAGTGCAGGGGGAGCCGAACATCACTTTTATACCGAGGCTCGAAGGTACACCGCCTTGTTCTGGAATTTTCAGAACTTAGCCGGTCCGCCGTACGAGTTTTATGTGACTTCGATCGGCGCATTCAAAAGTCAATATCCTGCCACCACATGGACCAACTACACGACCAAGGCAACGTGGCTTTTCCCGAAAAACTGAGAGACTGTTCGTTGGACTTTCATGGAACCCATTGAGTTTCGAAAATGTAACGCGATAGGATTTCGTAGATCGTGACGAGCCGCGCATCGGCGATGGCACCCGTTACAACCTCAAAGAAGTCTATTGAGACCTGCGTAGTTCCTGAAGCGTCTGTCCAGCCAGTCGAAAGACGAGGCTATTCGCCTTTCGCCCAGGATCGGCAATCGACCCAAGTCGTGTTGTTCTTTTGGCCGAAGGCCAAGGTGATCGTAGCCTTGTCAGAATGGCCAGGTTAGCTTTGTTGGTGTCGTTTGGATTGGCCTAGAAACGTGAAATTTCTAGTCGTTCGGTTTTTCTGCTTACCGTGGGTCCACGTGGCTCGCGTGTACTTTGAAAGCTCTGCCTGTTTGTCGTAGATACGAGCGGCTCGTGTGTACTTAGAAAGCTCTGCCAAGATAAAGGTGCACGCGGCTCGCGTATATCTGCAAACTGGACAAGCATTTATTGTCCGTTCCAAGTCCAACCTTATCATCGCCGACCAAACTTTCCAGGTGCTTGAGCGGCTTGAACCAAACGCCATCAACGCCCAGTTCATGAACCGCGCAGTTCGCAGAATTGGGACCATTGAGTTTCCAGGATCGACCATGTCCACGAACCCCAACAACCAACAAAACGTCCGCGGATGGCAACACGGCCGTCATCCTCGCACCACCCGCAAACGCGGCTCAAAGTGGAAACGAGTGTTTTGGTCGGTGCTTGGTTCTGCCGCCATCATCAGCGCGATCATCGCTCTCTTCGTCTACCTTCGAAGCACCCCGGAGACGTACTTCCTCACAATTCCGATCAGTCAATATAAACATCGTGCTTGGCCAACGAATCCCTACGCAGACAAGGACAGCACTCTCTTGCGAGATCAGTTTCCTGGTGAAACGAGTGACGCTTTCGAAAGTCAAACGCTTGCCAGCATCTTGCAAGAACTCAGCAATCCACACACCAAGTCGAAGAGACAGATCGTACTTCACGTTTGTGCTTTGGCAGTCGTCCGAGACGACCAAGTGTATCTCCTTCCTGCCGACGCGATGCCGGACAGTCGGCCAAGCTGGCTTGCTTTGCAAGATGTCATCGAGTTAGTGGCTCGCCACCCTGCCAAGCACAAACTTCTAATTCTGGACCTACGAGAAGTTCCACCAAGCCCAGACTTGGGCATTTTAGAGAACGACGTCGGTACAGCCCTCGAAAGTGTCTTGAAATCCCAGGATTCCAAGTTTCTGGTATTGAGTGCCTACTCGGCTGCTGAAAGGTCTCTCCTTTTCTACGAGGGCGCATCATCGATTTTCGCGTATTACCTGGCCAAAGGGTTGAGCGGTCGAGCCGATGGATACCAGTCAACAAACAACACCTTCACGAGCGTCCAGGAGCATAGCACCAATGGTCGGGTAACTGTCCAAGAACTCGCGGCCTACGTTGGGTACCACGTAGACCGTTGGGCTCGTTCGAATCGACATACTCGCCAAAGACCGTTTTTGTTTGGAAAGGGTGACTTCACGATCGGCAAAGTCAACCCGGACGAATGGAGCGAGCCGAAACCAGAACACAAGTACCCCGATTGGCTTGAAGAAGGTTGGAAACTCCGAGACACTTGGCGAAAAGACGGAACCTTGGTCGCAGCCGCGAAACCATTTGTGGACTTTCAACGACTCCTCAAGCGGTCGGAAGAGAGATGGCTAGGAGGTTTGGATGATGATGAGGATAAGCTGAAAACCGAACTCGCCTGGGACTCCGAACGAATCCAGCACCAAGTAACGAAAGCCCAAAAACCTCCGCGATCCTTACCGTTTTCCCTGGCTGCGATTTTTTCCCCCAACGCCTCAGGAGATGCCGAGACATCGGAAAACGACAAGAACCAACAAGCCATCGAAGCGTTTCGAAGTGAACTGGAAAGCCTGTTCGAACAAATGGAGATCGCTCCACCGCCGCAAAAAGACCTCAAAGCGAAACAGAAGGAACTCGCCAAACAAGCGAAAGAACTTCCGTATCTGGCACGTCTGCAAACGATTTGGACGGTTCTCCAAAAACCACGTAAAACCAGTCAAGCTCACATCAAAATGGCATTGGAGTTGATCCAAGATCGCCCCTCCGATTGGAAACAATCAGAGAGAATAGCCTCGGAGAAATTGAAAACCCTCATCGAAGACTTCGAATTCTTCAAAACAACTTACATGGCCGAATGGGACGGAGGCAGTGTCAAACAGTATCTCGACACCACGGAAAAGGCCGAAACCACGTGGAGCCAGCTCGAATCTTCGCCGCGAGCGATACCCTGGGTCGTTTCCGCGTTACACAAAGCCGACATTCTTAGGCGAAAAGGAGAAAAGGCTCTGGCCCGACGGAATTCGAAAGACTGGTCCCAAGCGAGAAAAGCACTCGCCGACGCCGAAGAAAAATACACGACTGTTCAAAAACGTATTCGAGATGTCCAGGACGCCACAACAAAGTACACCAAGGCATTAACTACCCTACCCGGATATGTGGAATATTTTCTCACAGCCCCCATCCCAAAGCTCCCCGAGGAGCCCAAATGGTTCGACGCCATCGAAACCGTGATTACGCTCCATCGAATCTTGAACGATCCCGACCCGAGCAACTTCTTTGCGTTGGAAGACGCCATCGGAAAGCTGGATAGTTCGGAGGACGCATTCAAGTCCTCAATGCGAAGACAGCTGGACGGCTTACGAGAAAATCGTAATCCTGGCCCCAAAGACTACCGGCTCATGAAGGCGATTTTGACCCGGCCAGACCTTTCACACTCGGTCAGAATAGATCTTTGGAATCGGGCCCGAGATTTGTCCTGGAAACGGCACCAACAATTCGTCGAGTCGGATGATGGGGAGTTCAATTCCCGTATCGATGCCCCCGAGCCCACCACGAAAGAGCTCAAACAAGCGAGACTCAACCGACGGGAACGAATCGTGAAATACAATCTGGAGTTGTTGAAGTTAGCGGGAAGAGATACCACCAAAGCCGTGGAAGCGTACGACCGTAATAGCTGGAAACGCCTGGCAATTCAGCTAAGAGAACACTGGACCAAAGAACTCTTCGACGATTTCGTGCGCTCAGAACAGAAGCCATTCCAAGCCCAAAGACTTGGGTGTTTTGTGTCGGCGTTCCATCACGATGAAGTCCCCGACAAAGACCACTGGGCGCATAACCCAACGTATTCACTTGATCAAAAATACCGTTTGCTTTTCCGGACCCATTTGAAGAAGCGATACGAGGAAGATCTCAAAGCTATTCAAGCCATGTCGGCCCTCTACCGTCGCTATATCCCATTCTATAAGCGGGCCATCATAGAAATCACTCGGAACGACTGATATTTTTTCGGAGACAGTTACATGCCCCTGGATTGGGTGCAAAATCACTGGAAAGAGTGGGCGCAGATCGCTGACGAAGACGAGGAACAATTCAACGAGGTATGCACTTCCTACCCTCAGGGGGCTGTACAACTCAAGTATGCTTGCAGAGGTTGGATTCCAATTCTGCAATTCAACCTCGGTAATATGATCGGAATCGACTTGTCTCCTGGCCCGAAAGGACGCCTTGGGCAGGTAATTCTATTTGGCCGGGACGAAGAAGTACATTTTGTCGTTGGTCAGAATTGGGCTGACTTTTTGGAAAAATTTGCTGAAGTCTTCGAAAGTGTATCTCTCGACAGCCTCGACATGCAAAATCCCGATGTGTTCCACGATCAGTTCAACGCCCAGCTCATTACCCCACCTGAGAACTCAGCATTTCAGTTTCGTGACGGTCTTCGGATTTTGGTTCAGAACGGGAAGTGGTAAACTGATCCGATCCGAACTCATGACTTTGACAAAGTGAAATCCAATGCAATATTCCCCCACCTTCGAAGAATTCACCGAACTCGCCAAACTTGGATCTGTCGTGCCGGTCTACCGTCAGCTCATGGGCGACACCTTAACGCCAGTGACGGCCTTTCACATTCTCTCCGGGTTTCGCGAAATGGAACCCGAAACTGACGAGACGAGCCGCGCCGACTGGAATTTTTTGTTCGAAAGTGTCATCGGCGGCGAACGGATTGGACGCTACAGCTTTCTCGGAGCCGAGCCGTTCCTGACGTTCCAAGCCTACGGGAACAAGGTCCTTATCCAGGACTTACGCACCCCTTCTCAACCTCCCGTCGAACAGGAACACCCCGATCCGATTCGTCTTCTTGAGGAAACCTTGCAGACTTATCGTGCTCCGTCTGTCCCAGGGCTGCCGCGTTTTTCTGGTGGAGCTGTCGGATACGCGGGCTACGACTCCGTGCGATACGTCGAGCATCTCCCGAAAGCCCCTCACGACGACCGCCGCTTGCCCGACCTGTGTTTTGCGTTCTATGACCGGATGATAATCTTCGACCACATCAACAAGACGATCGCGATTGTTGCCCAAGCTCACATCGATCCCAACGACCTCAGATCGAGTTACGAGAAGGCGTGTCGGCGCGTCGATGGCCTCGTCCGGAAACTCCAAACCCAGCGAGTCGAGTTGCCGCTGACCGACATCGCGCCGGCAGGCGAAGCCTCGTTGAAATTCACCTCGAACTATACTCGCAAGGAATTCGAAACCCACGTCGAAAGGTGCCAGGAATACATCCGGGCTGGCGACATCTTCCAAGTCGTATTGAGCCAACGATTGGAGGTCCCCATTTCGGCCTCACCATTCGACATCTACAGGACCCTTCGTGTCGTAAACCCGAGTCCATTCATGTTTCACCTAAAGGCCGGATCGTTTCACTTGGTCGGAAGTTCGCCAGAGATCATGGTGCGGGTCGAAGGTGACCAAGTTACGATCCGCCCTTTGGCGGGAACTCGACGACGAGGGAAAAATTACGAGGAAGATGATCGACTGGCCGCCGACCTCCTCAGCGACGAGAAGGAACGCGCCGAACACATCATGCTCGTCGACCTCGGACGTAACGACGTCGGACGAGTCGCCCGATTCAACACTGTCCAGTTGTCCGACGTGATGGTCGTCGAATTGTATAGCCACGTCATGCACATCAGCAGCAACGTCACTGGACAACTGCGCGAAGACATGACTGCCTTCGATGCACTCCGGTCATGTTTGCCCGCCGGAACCTTGAGCGGTGCCCCCAAGGTTCGTGCGATGGAGATCATTGACGAACTCGAGCCTCACCGTCGAGGTCCGTACGGTGGAGCCGTCGGTTACATCGATTTCAGCGGCAACATGGATACTTGTATAGCCCTGCGTACACTCGTCCTGAAAGACAACATGGCCTACATCCAGGCGGGCGCCGGGCTCGTCTATGACAGCGTCCCGGCAAACGAGTGGCAAGAAACCCTCAACAAAGCCATGGGCATGTTGAAGGCGTTGGAAATCGCCGAGAAACAAACGCACAGGTAAAAAGTGGAATTGAGAGAGCGATGGGAATTGGTTCTCCTTTTCATTGGCCAACTCCTCAAGGATACGATGTCGTTGACTTTCGCCCAGAGAACCGACACTTCCGGTTATTTCTTTTCTCCTTCACTCTCAGCTCCACTGGGTTTCTTCTTCCTCAGGAATGGCTTCAGCGTCGAGGGCCTTGAGATAAGCCGGGCGGAAGAATTGCGACATCCAGAATCGCAGCGGCACCAGGAGAGCGATGAAGAGTGGAAACAAAATTCCCAGTCGAATCGGCGGGTCAAGGTGGAAGTGAGTACTCAGGTTATCGCTTTCTTTCACAAGCCATAAAACGACCAGGCATCCCAACTGGATGGCAGTATAGCTGTGTATCGTCCAGATCGGGACTCTTCGGATATAGTGAGTCGCGGGGTAAAGCGAGGGTTGCATCACCCACAAGCTCAACCGCTCGAAGAACTGATTTCCTCGCATCGAAACAATGCCCATGAACAAGAATAACCCGTAGAGCACTGCATACGGGATCTCTTTCAAATAGACGAGCAACAGCAAGGATGCTCCAACCATCAAGTGGATGGCCAATGCCGTGACTCGGTTTTCTCGAACGTGGAGAATACGGTCACGGCGCTCGCCACTCGCGCCCACAACTTCTTCCGTTGTGGCCAGGCTCCTGACATGGTTGAGCGAACGAACCGTTGCCGCTACGAGCCAAGGCAAACCAAACACCGAGCAGAAACCAACAAGCACTCCAACCAGCGCTAGATCGAGATGATACCCACCGCCTTTTTGTAAATTATGATCCGGGGCGTTGACGATCCTCGCCGTGATGTTCTGGTCCAGATAGATCAAGATCGTAGCAAGGATGGCTGGCCCGATCGTCGCGAACTGAACCCATACAGGTGCGTCGAAAGGGTTGATGAGCCAGCTACGGTCTTCTTTCGTAGGTCCGAAAGTCGTCGGTGCCGCCAGCTTGTCGAGATAGATTTCGTGGTAAACGAAGGCAACAATCGTCATGACCACGATAGCGATCGTCGGACCAAAGTCGGCGAGGAATTCACGAATCCACGGAAGCATATAGCGACTCCGACGCATCCCCTGAAGACTTATCGCTATGTAGAACGTCCCCAGCGCTAACAACACCGACAAGACTGCCACGGCGTGGTGCTGTGCTGCCTCTTGCTTTTCGGAAATCAGGAAGATGTCTTCGATCGCCGTCACTATGAAAATGATCGAGATGAGTGCGGCGAAGATTTCGTCCGTAAATCGCGTGAAATAACGTATCCAACAACTAGCATCCGTGATGGCCAACACCAGCATAAGAACGCTCGTCCATATACCGACCCACGCGTAAGTCGGGAAGAACGGGATCTCGTACGCTTGGCAAAGATTGAACAGAATCACGGTGAAGATCAAAAGCGGTCCCGTTCCACCGAGGATGATCAACGGCTGTCCCGCAAACAAAGCATAGATCACCCCGCAGATGGCCGTGGCCGTAAGCATCTCGACCGCCCCGATATGAGCGACTCCATTGGGGTCTGTCGTTCCGGTCGCCATCAACCCACCGAACGTCACGGCCGGGGCCAGACACGCAAAGAAGAGAAACAACGTCGAGGCCAACGTTTTAGGATGGAACCCATCGACGAAGTCGCTCGTGAAACGGCCCACGACTCGTCGAACGTCGGCGATCAACCCTCCACACAATCGACCACTGTAGTCCATTCCATCTAGAGTATGCGTAACATCTGCTGGAGCCGGAGTCGCCCGCCCTATGGCCTTATCCAGGGCTCGTAGCAGACCCTCCGGCTTGTCAGCTTGATTGAGATCGAACCGAAATTCTTCGTCCGACATCAGCCGAGCAATTAACGCCAGAGTGTCGATGTGGTCCGCCGCAGCGGCCTTGGGGCCGAGTAGGATAAAGAGGTATCGGGTGGCGATATGGTCGGGAGCCCCCAGATTTAGTGGATCCTTCAGCCGCACGAACACAACCGTTTGCTCGATCATCGAATCCAGATAGCAGTGCGGCACTGCGACAGCGTGCCCGATGGCCGTCGACGACTTTCGTTCCCGCTCGCCAAGCTTTCCCACAATTTCGTCTCGGGCACCCGGAGCCAACAGTTTCACGTCAACCAGGTGTTGAATCGTCTTGGCGAATACCTCGTCGATGCTCCGCGCTTCCATGTCGAATAAGCAAGTGCTTTCATTGGAGAATGTCTTGCGCAGGACCTTCATTTGTGTTTCCTTTCGGTGCCCGAACTTTGATCTGCTCCCAAGTTTCTCATGGAGTCAGTCCAAAACCAACAATCCTACATATCGGTGAGAGGTTTTTGAGTCGTGCCTGAAGGGGCAAAAAACATCCCCGAACGTCGAATTATGTGTGGTAAAGACGTGTGAAATCCTCATCATCTCGTGATAGGAGTATCAGTGAGAAATGAAAGGTCCATGCGCTGTAGTGGTGTGGTTACGTGGTCCCTTCCTCCCTCGATCATGACAACTGCCAGCGGGTTTGATACCGTACGATGGTGAGCCCGATTTCTGCATTTTGAGGTTACGATGGCTCGTCGAGCAGTTTTTTCTGTTGGATCGCGGCAGGAAAATGCTGGAATCCAATAGAGAAAACTACACGAGGAGCCATCCCTCCAAAGCTACCACAAAACTGGCGTTTCGCTTAGAGACGAGAGCAAGCAGCCTTACTTTGGGATTTCACAACTGACCAGGTATCGGTTGACTGTTCCACCGGTATACCTAAACAACCTGCACTAACGCAAGCTCCCTTTCCACGACAAGGACTCCCGCGCACCCATTGTTTGGCAAGAAACGTTCTGGCGATCCGGTCCCTGACCGTTGTCGCGTCGTGCGTCGACTGAAAAGGAGTCGCGAATTGTCCAACTCCCCGTCTGTTTGTGGACATTAGATGGAAGTTGGTAATACTAACATCGACCAAGCCAATCCCACTCAAAGTGGTAAAGCGGAATCGAAAACGAATTCCTCGACGCATGTCCAAAAGCAGACAAAATAGTGCGAGGAAAAGACTGCCGTAGTCTGGACACCACACTAGAAACATCCCGAGATCCACCGAATCGAGCCATCAACAAGAATGTCTTTCTTCGCAATCTTCCAAATTGCCCTGTGCCGTCTCCGTGAATTTTGCCGTGAACCCGCTGCCTTGTTTTGGGTCTACGGCTTTCCGCAGGTGATTCTCTTGGCCTTGGGCTTTGCCTTCACTGACCGGGCTCCGGATCAACTCCACGTCGATCTCGTCACACTCAGATTGTCAGAAACTCAGACGGATTCGATTCAATCGCTTCTTGAACAGGAGCAACGATTGATCGTCAAGTCTGGGACGAAACAAACAAGTTTAGAGCGACTACAAAAGGTGAAAATATCGGCCGTCATCGTTGCCGTTCCGTCAAAAAACACGACGCTTCCTCCAAAGTACACGATTCACTACGATCCCGACCGAATCGACAGTTCTCAAGCTCAAGTCATCGCCGAGGGTGCCCTCCTGCGGGCTTACAACTCCTCCGTGACGATAACTTCCCAAGAAGAACGGCAGCGTGGCGGTCGATATATCGATTTTCTCGTACCGGGTCTCTTGGCCGTCGGCGTCATGGGGGGAAGTCTGGTCGCGATCGGTTACACGCTCGTCGAAATGCGGATGCGGAAACTCCTGCGAGTCTATCTAGCCACTCCGCTGCGGAAGGACGAGTTGTTTCTCGGTTTGATGTTGGGCCGGCTCGGCTTTCTTTTGCCTGAAGTGTTCTCGGTCGTTGTCGTGAGTTGGGTCGTGTTCGGGGTGACGGTGGCGGGTAACTTTTTGTTGCTCTTGATCACGCTTTTCGTTGGGGCGGTAGCCTTCATGGGCATCGGGCTTTTTTTCGGAGCCCGTGGGAAGTCACTCGAAGCCATTTCGGGATGGGTCAGTTTATTGATGCTCGTCCAGTGGGTGTTCTGCGGCGTGTTCTTCTCGCGGGCGGTGTACCCGCCAGAGTGGCAAGCATGGCTTCAATGGATTCCTTTGAGCGCTCTCGTCGATGCCACCCGAGGCGTCATGCAAGACGCCGCCGGGTGGTCCGAAATCTTCGACGAGTTAGTCGTCCTTACGATCTGGTCCGTCGTGTCTTTTCTAGTTGCGATCTGGCGATTCCGGGTCGATTGATCTTACCTATCAAGGTCACCGACCTTTTTGAGCTGCCCCCAACGTTTCTTCCTTTCGGCTTCGCTCAATCGTACGATCGCTCCACCAACATCGAGTCTTCGTCCGGTCTGGACTTCGAGCCAAAGCCGAATTTCTTCGACGTCCGAATTCCAGGGTTGGGGGACTCGCCAAAGCGTCGCGCTTTTGTCGAGACTACCACACACAGCCATTTTGCCGTCGGGACTGAACGCCATGGTTGGGTTCACCCCGATCGGAACCAATCTCCTTATTGGGAGCGGAGGACCGACTGGCTTGGCCGTGGCAACGTCCCAGAAACGAATACGAGTTCCGTTCGTGAGCAGCAACTTGCCGTCAGGGCTGAAAACGGCTGCCGTTCCAGATTGGGAAACGCGGTCACACAAAGGGGCGTGTGTATGCGCATTCCAAAGCCGGTCGAACGCAAAATAGCACTCACCATTCGGACTGAACCGTGCCAGGCAGCTCGGAACCAGCTGTCTCTGGAGTGGCGGACCGAGCGTTTTTCCGGTTTGAGTCTCGATCATCAACGATCGGAGGGTTTCTTCTCGCCTCTCAACAACCAGTAACTTCTTCCCGTCGGGGCTGATGTCCAGCGCGTAAATTTCCTCTAGGGGGTTATTCGTGCCACGCCAGGGAGCGTTGTACAGCCTTTTGAGCTTGGCAATCGGAGCAGCGTCATAAGGTAGCTGTTTCCCCACTGGTTTCAAGGTTCTGCTGTCCCATACTTGCACTCGTGACGCCGCCAGTCTCACCCGTGCTCCACAGAATGTCACAATCCGATCCCCGTCCGGCGTGAACAGGATCTGTCGAATAGAGAAATCGTGGCGAATCGGCGTTCCCCGAGGCTTCGCCGTACTCGTCTCCCACAGCCGAAGCTCTCCTCCCAGCTCTGCCGCGTGTTTGAGAGAGTCGATGTCCGTTCCGGTCGCGATCGTCTTGCCATCCGGACTGAACGCAACCGCTCGAATCACCCGAGGATGCTTGCCACCAATTTGGATGAATCGGTCCATGAGTTGCCCCGTCGAGGTGCTCCAAAGTTGAGCCCTGCCGTTAGTGTGACCGGTCAGGAGCAGTTTCCCATCGGGACTGTACGCCAATGACGCCACACCTGGGATCGAACGCAGGAGTTTACCATCGGCAGCAGTGTAAAGAAAAGCCCGTCCGGGAGCGAAACCTTTGTGAGTCACAAGTGTCTTACCATTGGGGTTGAACGCGACGTGAAGTTGACTGTCTCCGGGAGCCCGTTGGTCGGCAGGAGGGGCGAAGGTTCCGATTGGCGAGTTGACAAAAGAGCAGGGCCGCCGCCAAAGGTGAGCGGTCTGATCCCTATTTCCCGTCAATACGATGTTGCCATTCGAGCTGAAAGACAAAGAGGTAGTCTCCCCAAAATACCCTCGGACGCCTTCGATCTCCCTTCCTGTGTCGATACTGTGGAGCCTTCCGACTCCGTCCGTTCCGACTGTCAGGATGTTCCGAGACTTGAAAGTGGTCTGTACCGGATCGACGGATGCAGCACCAATTCGCCCATCGTAACGAATCCGGCGTTTGGTCATCTCACCCTTACCGATATTCCAGCACAATATAGCATTGTCCAGCAACCCACCGTCCCGACCCGTGTTATTCCATCTCAACGCGAGCTTTCCATCGGCACTCAAAGCAACATGAAAATCCCGTGTTCGATCGGTCGGTATCTGTAGCTCTCGCAGGCAAGGATTTTCGCCCGTCTGCATCCTGGCCACCGTTGGATCCCAGAGCCTTGCCTGGTATGTCATCTGGTCGCGAAAACTGCCCGTCAATACGCGTTTTCCATCCGCGGAAAAAGCAGCACTACAGAAATAGGGATACGCTCCGTCTCTTTGTTCTTTGGGGGAAGCAAGACTCCAGGGTTTGCCGACGCGTTTGCCGTTCTGAACATTCCACCTTTGCAGGGTGGCGCTCTCGCCGCCAACGAGTGTCGTCACCTCCTTGTTGTCGGCGCTAAAGTTCACCGCAAGCAGTTGTTCCCCTCCGTAACGCAAGAGCGGGCCAAGTCGTTTACCAGCAGCCAAGTCCCAGAGCTGAGCTGAGATCGGCCCGCCGACGAATGCAATCTTGCCATCCGGGCTCAGCGCAACGGCATCAAGTTCGCTTCGAAATGGTAAGCCTCCTTCGAGCGTGAAGAGCGAATTCCGCCATCCTCCAAGCAACATCCGTAAGGAATGATTCAGCTCAGTCGCATCGGGCGGCACCACCTCGAGTCCTCGGGCTAGCCACAACAACCCTGGCCCAATCTGGCCCTGTTCGATACGGTTCATTCCTTTTTCCAGGGCCAAGTGAGCTTGTACCAGTTGGGTCTCACGTTTACTCCGTTCCACGTCGCGTCGTCGGTCCTCGGCTTGTTTCTGATAAGCACCGGCTCTTGTTTCTGTTAGTGACAACCTGGCAGAGGTCTGCCCCAAACGGACAAACAAGACCCCAATGACAATGCCAATAAGCGCGACGATCGCCAATCCCATCGACGCGATTGCTGGTTGGCGTTTGACCCATTTGCGACATTGCTCCCAGGCCGAAGCTCGTCTTGCCTGGATCGGTTCCCCCTTGCGCCATCGGTCCAGATCATCTGCCAGGGCTTCTGCGGAGCCGTACCGCTGGGCTGGTTCTTTTTCCAGGCATTTGCGACAGATCGTTTCCAAATCACGATCGACTTTTCGATTGAACTTTCTAGGTGAATCGGGTTCTCGATGCCGAACTTGCCACAATGTGTCGAAAAGATTGTCAGACTGAAACGGTGGTCGTCCCGCCAGGATTTCGTATAAGATCGCACCGAGACTGTAGACATCAGTCGCCGTGGTTATGCGTTTCTCACCAGTCGCTTGTTCGGGCGACATGTACAACGGCGTACCAATGATCTCCCCGGTTATCGTTTGCGATTGATCCTTGTCGATCCGTTTGGCCAAACCAAAATCGCTTACAAAAGGAGTCATGGATTCCGAATTGGACCCTTCGAGGAGGATGTTGCTTGGTTTCAAATCGCGGTGCAAAATGCCGCGTTGATGAGCATGATGCACGGCGCGAGCTATCGGGACCAGTAAATCGACACAGACACAAGGCGCAAGTCGACCGTTTTCAAATCCCTTCGTCTCGATTTCTCGAGACAGAAATTGTCCCAGCGAAGGCCCATCGATCAGCTTCATACTGAAGTAGTGCTGACCGTCGTGTTGACCAACCTCATAAACGGGAACGATGTTAGGATGATCTAAATGGGCCGCGATTTCCGCTTCGCTGTGGAAGAACCGCGACATGTCGTGTGCAGCCACGACATCGGGGCGAATCATCTTGACCGCTACGATTCGATTCAGGCTTCGTTGTTTGGCTTTGAACACAACGCCCATGCCGCCGCGAGCAATCTCTTCCAACAGCTCATAATCCGCGAAACAAGCACCGGGACCAAACGGTATCGATACCGTTCCCTGTTGTGCAAACGGTGTCGTCTCAGACAAAGGAATTGCCTCGCGGAGCGGGCCAGCAATGAGATCGACATGGAGATGCCCCTCGAAAAACTCCCGTAATTCGGAAGCATATTCCGGATATCGAGCGACCCAATCTTCCGGGTTTGGTCGTCCACCGGCCTCGAGTGCTCGGAAATAGTCCGTCACGAGTTCATTCAACAATGGGATCGAATTGCGCGAGGTCGTCTGGTTGTTCATTTCGTCTCCGTTAACTGGAGTTACCGTCAGTGGGTGCCTCGATGAGGAGTTGTCGAAGTTTCCGTATCCCGCGACAAAGCAAGCCGCCGACAGCCGTTTCGCTTTTGCCCGTCAATTGACTGATTTCGGCCACGGATAATCCATGCAGATGTTTACATTCCACGGCCAAACGTTGATCATCCGGTAGCAGAGCCAACGCCTCGGCAAGTTGGCGGAGCTGCTCTTCCCGCATGAGATTTTGGCTCGGTGAAGACTCATCAGTCCCCAGGAACTTCTCCAGCCGTGCCGAAGATTGTTGCAATTCGGCTTGAAGAGACTGTTCTCGCGAAACTTCTCGTGATTGGGCCTCAAACTTCCTGACGGCATCGATGAGGTTGTTGGTCAACATGCGCCGCAAATATCCAACCTGTTCGGCTTCCGTTTGCCCACGCAACTGCCCTTGAGCCTGGTGAACATCCAAGAATGTTTGCTGTACGACGTCGGAAGCATCCATCTTGCTACGCAAGTGAGGCCGAATCTGCAACCGGGCCAACATCGTCAGATAGGCCCGATAACGCTCCCACCACGGTTCGGTTGGGGGCTCATTTTTTAACATGGCAATCATCATGAAGTACTAGGCGTGGACGCCCCACAAATCGGGCGCGAAAAATCGGAACTGTTTTCAGAATATCGAGGATGTGCGATGTTTGCAGGAGTGGAAGGGGGGACAACAATGATCTAGCGAGACCTGCTCCCCCAATGAACCCAGGTAGTTGGCACACTCGGAACGCGAAATTTATAGTTCTTCGGTTTTTCTGTTTGTCGTAGATTTGCGCGAGCCGCGTCTACTTACGACAAACATAGAATTCCCAACCAACAGCTCTGTCTCTTCCCCTATCATGGGAGTACTATAGAAAAATACGCTGAACAATTCGATGGCTAGAGCGGTTCACGGTTGTATTGGGTATAGGTTTTTCGTTTTCAAAGTCCTTCGCCACGCTTGCGGGGAGAAGGACCCAAACCGGAGCGAAGCGGCAAACATAGCGGTTGACGGGCGCACTTGGGCTGACGACCTTGCGGAACTTCGAATCGTACCCAACATAACCGCAAACCGCTTTAGGTATGGCAACAAGTGTAACGGTCGCTTCATTTGTTGTAGAGTGTACAATCATCACTGGGGCGGTTTGGGAAATTACGTGGCACTTTTTGCGTTGTCACGCCTTGCACGGGCCGTAAGTTTCAGTCCGAGGAATTGGAAGAGAATCTTGACTTCCCTTGCAAATAGACATCCACAGTAGAAATGATTCTCCGGGAGGCAGCTTACAGAACCCTCATAAGCATTGGAGGCAAATATGCGGGTCATCGTATCTGGGGCCGTTGGTTGGTCCGACACCGAGGCCATCCGCCGCGAATTACATAAGCTACCACCAGAAACAACCATCATCCACGGAGATTGTCTTGGAGCCGACGCGTTGGCCAATCAAATCGCTACCGAACTTGGACTCGCCGTCGAGCCAATGGCCAAGAACGACGCCGATTATGCCAAATATCAACGCGCAGCCTGGAAAGGGTTGAACGAGCGAATGTTAAACTCCGGTTGCGAACTGGTGTTGGGATTCCACCCCGACCTTGAACGCAGCCAAGGCACTAAACACATGGCCGAAATTGCCAGAGCTGCCGGTGTCCCCGTCTTCATCTTCGACAGCTGAGAACCCATCCAATCCGAGTTCCGTTTGAAACTCACCGGTTCTATCTGAACTCGGCTCACCGCAAAATCACCAACAAGCCGTTCAGCCCAATCGTCCTCCGTCGAAAAAATATGCCAAACTTGGAAGTGTCCATTTCCTCGTAGTTCCCATCAATCGAGGTTCTTCTGATGACTTCCCTGTCTTGGATTCCGTTACTTGGGGGAGCGATGGCTCTCGGCATTAGCTTGGCTTTGCTATGGCGTCTCAACCAGCCCAAAGATGGGCCACTCGACGATACAACGGCTCTACTGTTCACGCTGCGCTACAACCCCACCATTGTCGGTTACGCTCACGTCGGGTTCGTCGTGATGACGGGGTTCTCGGTCTTCTTGCTTGGTTTGTTGGCGATGTGGAAACCCACAGACCCGTCCATCGTGATTGGTCTGACGTTAGTCCTGGGCCTGCTTCCCCTCGGCACGTTACTGGTTTACGCGGAGGTTATAAGTGGACGTCTTGATGTATCCCAAACCGGAATCGAAAACGTCGGCATCCTTGGAAAAAAGACAATCCCGTGGCGAAACGTAAAGGAAGTTCGGGTGGACTGGCAGGGGCTCCCCTATGCCATTGAGAGCCTCAAATTTGGGACCATTTGGATCGGTTTCTTCGAGGGTTTGGATCGGTTGAGCGAGCAAATTGGCCAACACGTTAGTCCCAATCGCGTAGTCTTGGTGTCCGATGACGGTCATCGAAAATTGTTAGCTGACCACATCGACTCACGGAATCACATCGCCCCAGACGAAAGATACGACCCCCCTGCTGATGTCCTCGAAAAGATCGAGACTGTAAGCGACGTCAATCGAAAAGTCGATCGTAAGATTTATCTGCACGCAGAAAGCATGCGACGTTTATAGTATCCAGTGTCACCCGCACCTTACTCAATCCAACCGATCCACACCCAGGAATCTCTCTCCTTCCGCCCACCACGGGTCGCTTCCCTTCACCCACCACGTAGCAGGTTTGCCGTTGGCCTTGGCTCAAGCGATTTCGGTTTCCAGGTCCTGGATTCCATTTACGGCAGAGGGACGAACCTGAACGGAGCGGGAAACGCAACGGATGTGAGAAAAGTGTAGGTTCCAACTTGCTCCCAAGATCCATCATTCACGCACTCCCTGAAACCGATTTCAGATCGGCTCGTTGATCCTCGTACGTGACATCGTACTTCAAGACTTTTCGATCCGGTGATATTCCCCATGTTTGGCATGCCTGCTGATAAATCGCTGGCCACCAATTTTCATGTTTTGTAAGGCCATCTTCTTTCACTTGTTGCCAATTGCTCAAAATGCGTGACCAACAGTCATCTCCGTATTGGAGCGTCTCCTGCAGAGTCCCGAATTCGGGCACCAACCACTGACGTCCGATTTGTGCGTGCAAGACTTCATCGGCCCAATCGAAATCCTGAATCGTCGCCATGATCGGGATTCCCGATTCGACCCCGAGTTCCCATTCGTAACGCTTGCCCGTCTTTGTCATGAGACCTTGTTCAATGAAGAACAACACCGCATGGCGTTCGAGTGGGTTGCATTCTGTATTCAAACGGAGCGACCAATTGTGTGTGATTCTTGCTTGTGTCCAGTCGATCCCGAGCGACACGAAACCGACTTCACCAAGCATGGCGTGACGGGCCTCATCCCATAGCTGCCGAGTCATGTCGCGATAGTATTCCCACGGCTTGTCTTTGGTCTCGTGAATGATGCTTGCCATCATCTCTGGGACATCAAGCTCGCGGATGCGTTTGTAGAGCATCATCAAGCACTTGGACTTGGGATCGAAATCCTCCGAATAGATGAACGCTTCAGGGTTCACTCCCTGGTTGTATAAATCCTGGAATCGTTCGTCACGTTTCGGAACAGGATCATACTTGTAAGGGGTCGTGGAGTTGCGTCGTTCGATCTTGTCCTTGGATGAAGGTTCGGTCCCGTCGATTCCGCCGGCAGCCTCGAGACAATCTGCGAGGTGATCGAGCGGATCATTCAACTCGAGTTGTCGAGTGAGATTGACGAGGTGAGCAATGCACTTCGCCCCGAAGTCTATCATTTCGCCAATTTCCAGCCGAGCAAACTTGCATACCCGACGCGACGGGGCGTCGGCAACCGGATTCGTTTGTTGCAGGTAGTGCTCAATAGCAGCGTCAAGCCTCGGCAACGCCTTCTGATAGAGGCCCACCAAGAGCTCGTCGGTCGTGGGCGCGGCGAGAATCTCGTCGAAGAAGATTTGCAAATTCCGGTCGGAGATTTTTTCGAGCCCCAATGGTGGTTCCCGCATTTCTCCGACGCGGTCCCGTATCGCCTGAGCGTGTTCGGCACAGAGGTAAGCGTGATGAGAAAAGCCCGTTTTCAACTCGTAGATCGGCTCGGCCGTAATTCGTGCGTTGAAGATTTCGTGTAATCGCACGAACGCATAATGGAATCGTTTCAACCGAGTCACACATTCTTCAATGCTCAAGCACGGGCGGGCCGCTTCTTCGATGGTTGCGAGCCCGGCGAGCGCGGGAAGGTCTTTGTAGGATTGGTATGCAGAATAATTGACTTGGAGATTCATATGAGAAACCTCGTCTGTTGAGTCGGATTTGGAGACACTCTCCGCAAGGCAGAATCGCACCCTCGTCCTTGACAGGCTCAAGACACGCGAGAGCGGGGCAGTTAGCTCAGTGCGTCTCAAGTCCGATCAGGCCTCACGCAGAAGCCACCCTCGCGACCGCGTGGACAAGTTCCACGCTCACTTGAATTTTCCCTTCCAAAAAGATAGCGGGGCTGGCACCGAAGGAAAGGCCGGACCACGGGCCTCGAGCTTCATAAATCGAAGAGGATTACGAACCATATCCGTAACTCGCAAGCACAACGCCGTATCATCGACGACAAAATATGCCGAGGCCTTCGCTCCGTTGCTAATCTTCGCTCTCGCGTGCAGTTGTCCGTTCTTGAACTCGAGTCGTGTGAAAGCCACAATTCTCGGCTTTAAGGATCTCCCCATTAACGTCTCGATCCAGGCACACCATTTCCGAGCATCCTTGACGTTGGTCTTCAAAACGTGATCTTCCGCAGGAAGTTGTTCGAACCGTTCGAGCGGTTTGATTTCGCGGATCACTTTCTCGTCCCACAGTCGCAAGAACGGACTCTTCGTTTCCCGATTAGGGATAAGGACCAAACCCATGCCGACCTTGTCATCTATGTTTCCGCCATATCCATTGTTCAGCGGAACCCAACCGATGATGTTGTAGTCTCGCAGGCTCTCGAGCAGAAATAATCTCGCGTCCTTCCGACAAACGGCATAGTCGCTGAGTTTCCGGTTTCTCCATTGGAGACCATCCAAGATGTCACTTGCGAAGAGCAACGATGTAGTCACGACTTCCCTTTTCCGGAAGCAACTTTGATCAAGTTTGGGAAGAACGGTTGGTTCTTGAACCAACCGAGTCAACCGCCAATCCACAGCGTCAGTGAGCGATCGCTTCACCTTCCAATCGAACTTCTGCGCCTTGTGTTTCACCACAGGATTGTCCGCGTGAGTATTCCCAACGAACGCGACAAGAAGCATCACACCAAGAAACGACTTCAAGTCAACCTCCAAGGTTATGGAACTACGGACGTCCGCAGGGCATATCCTCGGCTACCCGTTACTCGCAACAAATAGCCTGACCTCCACCAGTACCACAACTCTCGTATTCGGGTGAACCTCAGTTTGGTTTAAGCCTTCTGCGAAGGTCCTCAACGATCTCCTTGACCGGAACACGCTCCTGGTCAAGGCTGTCTCGATCCCGAATCGTTACCGTGCCGTCCGTGGCCGTTTGGTCATCGACCGTGTAACAAAACGGTGTCCCGGCCTCGTCTTGTCGACGGTAGCGGCGACCGATGTTACCCTTGTCGTCATAGAAGACCGCAAAACCCTCACTCTTCAGAGATCGGTAGATGTCGAGAGCTACGCCTTTCTGTTGTTCGTCCTTACCCATGAGAGCAAAAACGGCTGCCTTGATCGGAGCGATTCGCGGGTGAAACTTCATGACCACACGTTTCTCGCCTTTGACCTCTTCTTCGTGATAGGCTTGGCACAAGAAAGCCAACGTCGCTCGATCGGCACCGGCCGAAGGTTCGATCACATGGGGGATGAATCGTTCCTTGGTCACCTCGTTAAGGTAACTCAAGTCTTTACCGCTTCCAGGGTGTTTTGGCTTACCGTCTTCGCCCTTTTCAACGACCAGCGAAGCCCCCTCTCTGATGAGCTTGCCTTCCATGTGACTACGAAGGTCAAAGTCACCTCGGTGCGCGATCCCTTCGAGCTCACCGAACTCGCCCTCAGCCATGAACGGAAATGCGTATTCGATGTCAGCAGTCCCGACCGAATAGTGGGCGAGTTCGAATTGGTCATGTTCGCGGAGTTGCAAACGTTCTTCCGATAACCCAAGGTCAAGGTACCACTTGTACCGACGGTCGCGCCAATACTGATACCAGCGGGAGGAGCTTTCCGGATGGCAGAAGAACTCGATCTCCATCTGTTCGAATTCGCGTGACCGGAAGGTAAAGTTCCGCGGCGTGATTTCGTTGCGAAAACTCTTACCGATCTGGCCGATCCCAAACGGAACTCGCACGCGGCTGCTATCGACAACATTCTTGAAGTTGACGAAGATGCCTTGTGCCGTTTCGGGCCTAAGAAATGCTGCGTCGGCTTCACTCCCGAGGGCACCGACAATGGTCTTGAACATCAAATTGAATTCACGAGGTGTCGTCAACGTCCCGAGCGTTTTGGTGTCCGGGGCAACCACTTGGGAGAAGTCTTCAACGTTCGTCAGACAGACCAAAGGACCTTCCCACTCGAGTTGATCCGCTTGTTTCGCCCGCAAGTTGAAGTACTTGAGTGCTTTTTGCTCGGCTTCGCCCTCGCCATCTGGACCACTACTCTTGACGGCAACGAAAACCTTTTGGCCTTTCGCAGTGACCCAACGCCCGTTGACCTGGTCATGGCGGTAGCGTTTTTTCGTCTCTTTACAATCGACCATGAAGTCGTGGAACAAGTCATAGTGACCACTCGATTTCCAGACCGAAGGATGCATTACGATGCTACAATCGAGCCCAACCATCTGGTAAGCCTCCGGAGACCCAGGAGGCACGTCGGTGTCATCGTGTGTGGTGACCATGTCCTGCCACCAACACTCCTTGACATTCCTCTTGAGTTCCACACCCAATGGTCCGTAGTCCCAAAAGCCCTGAAAGCCCCCATAGATGTCGCTTGACTGAAAGATGAAACCACGCCGCTTACAGAGCGACACCAATAAATCCATGTCCATGCTCTAACCCCTCCGATTGGGTGGCCGATGTCTTGAGAACTTTCAGGTATCTATTATTTTACAACATTCGCAGTGGATCGTGATGCAACTCAGGAACGATCGTGAACCGATCCGGTCTTGCTGCCTCCTCAATATCGTCTTTGTATCCGAGGTCCACGAGAGTCCTTCCTCCAAGGCTCTGGTAGAGCGGAGTGATAGAATCGATTTCGTAGTGCTTATACAAAACGGAAGCCAAGAAGGCGCTGTCGTTCATTTCCACCGTCTCGGTCTGGACCAGATGATCGACTAGCGCACCTGCAAGCAACGTATCTTCGAGCGTCACTTCTCCCGCCGACCCCGCGCACAGTATATGAACTGGACGCGTTTCTTGCCCAAGGAGTTCGCAGACGGCTTTGCGATTTGTGAATGCCGCAGCCAGTACACGGTCTGCTTTTGCGGCCTTGAGAACCGCTCGGGTGCCGTTCGTCGTGGTCATGACAACAGTCTTTCCTGCACACCTTCCGGAGGTGTATTCGAGAGGCGAGTTGCCGACATCAAAACCTGGCAACGGCTTGCCGTCACGCTCCCCGCCGAGCACGACAGAGCCGTTCGGGAAGCTTGCAGCCAGAGTTTTGGCTTCCTCGATTTCGCCACAAGGCCGAACGTCCACGCAACCGGACACCAACGCTTGCACAATCGTCGTGGTCGCACGTAACACATCGATCACCACCGCGACACTACCAACTAGAGCAGCGTCATCAACCAACGAGGGGAGAAGATGGACTTGGACTTGACGAGACATGGGACCCTCTCATCAGAAGCGAGACAACAAAATGGCAAGAGGGCATTGTCGCAGAAGGGATGACAAAAGCAAGTCTTGGGGAACCCGAGCTAAGCTTGTGAGGCAACATAAGGCAATACGTATGGCCCCTTCGGAATCACCGCGACTTTCGCACTCGGGCCATATTCTTGCAACGAGTCAGCCACAGCTTGTTCGACGGTCGCGACTGGTTCCACATAACACTCGCGAAGTATTTCGGCCGCAATCCCATCGCTGACGAACTTGACTTTACACCGTGCGCACACCTTCGCCAGTTCTTCGAGTTGCCACTGATCCATCACAAAGTAGTCTTTGCCTAGAATCCTTTCCTTGAACGCCCTGAGATCAGGGTTGTCTTTCATGAGGCTCTGGAACTCGGGGCTACCAAGACCTTCGCTGAGACTCGCGGCGATCACAATCGTCCCGCCATTCTTGACGATCGGTAACGCACCTGTCATCCCTTTGATGGATTGATAATAGGTCGTGTCGAGCGGGTAACCAGCCGAACTCGTCACCACAACATCGACCGCTTCGGGGACTGGTACTCGAACAATGTCTTGGACAAAGCGAACCCCCGTTTCCCACGCCTCGATCATGTCACCAGCACCCAACCAGGTAATTTGTCTTTGCTCATCGATGCAAACATTCACGATGAAATCACACCCAGCCATCTTCGCGATAAGAGTATTCTCTTCGTGGACTGGATTTCCTTCGAGAATTCCACAGTCAGCGTTGGGATGCTCAAGGAACTTTGGTCCGTGCCATACTTTGACCGTTTCCAGCCCGGCGATTCCTGGACAGATCACTTTCCGGCCACCACTGTATCCGGCCATCAAGTGCGGTTCGATCAAACCTGTCGTAATCTTCAAGTCAGCCCGAATGTAGCGACTGTCGAGATACACAGGCACGCCTCGAGCGGTCGTCCCGAGGAAGTCGTGTTCCTCTGTCACTTTTCCGTGGTGGTTCTCGATCCGGTAGTTTGCAGCGATCTCGGGCCCAACCAGTTCGATGACTTCTTCCCCCTCGTTCGGTCGATGCAATCCCGTGGCGATCAAGATGACGATCTTCTCCCTCGGAATACCAGCATCCTCCAACGTCTTGAGGATCGGAGTGAGGATCAATTGATTGGGCACAGGCCTGGTGATATCACAAATCAATAGGCACGCATCCTTGCGGCCCTTCGCCAACTCGGCAAGGGGAGGTGTTCCAATAGGATTGGCCAAAGCATCAAGAAGAGCCTTTTCGGGATTTCCGATCGGTGTGGCCTTTTTGATGGCCAACGGCCCGACGATTCGCTCGTCGGGGAGTTCTACCTCCAAGCCAGTGCGTCCATAGTCGAGCGTCAGTTTCATAACAGTGTCCAAATGCGAAGGGTGATGAAGTTCGGATGTCGGCGTGGGGAGATTTTTCTCCAATAGGTATTATACTTTTTCCATTGAGTCCGTCTGCCAGCCCCACGGACTCGCCAACATCAACTCGCCACCTGTAGCGTCGATACGGGTAGCCTGAGAAGACACCCTGAGCAATTAACTTCGAACCAACCCGAAAGAACCAAACAATGCGAACACCCGTCGTGATGATAACCGGAGCCAGTGGCGAAATCGGCCATGCCTTGATCACTCGCCTGAGCAAAGAACAAAACCGCCCGATCATCACGCTCGACTTACGACCTCTCTCCGACGAGCTGAAGCCTCTGGTCCTCCGCGAAATCAACGGCTCGATTCTCGATGGCGAGTTACTTGACCGCGTTCTGGCCGAGTATGAAGTCGAGTTGATTTTTCACCTGGCGGCACTGCTCTCGACACGATGCGAATTCTCGCCGGTCACGGCCCACCGTGTTAACGTCGAAGGTACAATGTCGATGCTCGACTTCGCCCAGAAGCAAGGCGAATCACACGGTCACCGGGTGCTTTTCTTGTATCCCTCTTCGATCGCCGCATACGGACTTCCGGATCTCGCGACGAAGGCCAACGCAGGCAAAGTGACCGAGGACGAGTACAATAAGCCCACCACCATCTACGGTTGTAACAAACTCTATTGCGAACACATCGGCCGGTATTATTGGAGCCACTACAAACAACTAGCAGCGCAACCTCTTTCGGGAAAAGTCGACTTCCGGTGCCTTCGGTTCCCCGGACTCATCTCCGCCGTCACCATACCCTCCGGCGGGACGTCTGACTACGCATCCGAAATGATTCATGCTGCTGCCAAAAACCAGCCTTATGCTTGCTTCGTTCGCCCAGACACACGAATTACGTTCATGGCCATGCCCGACAGTGTTCAAGCCCTACTACGGCTAGCCCGAGCTTCGCGTGACCAATTAACCCGAACGGTGTACAACGTCGGAGCCTTCAATCCGTCCGCAGAGGAAATCCAGAGGATCGTTCAAGACGAGTTTCCGCACACAGAAATTGCCACCCAAGTTGACGAGAAACGTCAAGGCATCGTAGATAGTTGGCCCGAAGACGTGGATGATTCTGCGGCACGAGAGGAATGGGGATTCCGTCCAGAATATGATTTGGAACGGGCGTTCCAGGAATATTTAATTCCTACGATCCGGCAAAGATACGCGTCTTAAAAGGCAGCAGGCCGAGGACAACAGGCCACAATGAGCTTTCTGCCCTCGGCCCGGTCCATCAAATCTCCGTTCCGTCGGGGACGATGACACCTTTCGGAATGACCACAACTCCGTCACGAATGATATATGGTCGATTCTCGCCATCATCGCCCAGGTAATCGGCAGCTCCGGCTTTACTCCGAATTTTGACGTTTGCCCCGATCCGGACGTCCTTATCGACGATGGCATCTTCAACGAGGGAGCCCATTCCGATCCCTATATCAGGGATGCCTCGACTCTTGTTCTCGGCTCGCTCTTCTTCAGTTTCGAACCTGTCGGCACCAAGCATCACGGTGTTTCGAATCTGGGCATCTCGGCCGATCTTGGTCCGAACGCCCAATACGGCTCGGCCTATTTTCGCACCGGGTTCTACAACGCAGCCGTCACTAATGAGGCATTCATTGAGTTCGGTCGCGCTGACACGGGAAGCAGGAAGATAGCGCATTCGTGTGTAGATGACCCCACCTGGGCTGTGAAAATCAAAAGGTGGATTTGGACCCGTCAATTGAAGGCTCGCCTCATGATAGGCTTTCACCGTCCCAACGTCTTCCCAGTATCCGTCGAACAGGTGCGTCTGGACTTTCATCGTGTGCAGGATTTCAGGAAAGATCTGCTTCCCAAAGTCCGTCTTTTCGGGATCATTCACGGATTTGATCAGCGACTCTCTCTTGAACACGTAAATCCCCATGCTGGCCAAATATTCGCGACCATTGGGTTGGATGCCTCGTTTTTCGATCCACTCGGGAGACACGCGTACTGGCTCGCGGCCCTCAGCCGTCTTGGGCTTCTCCACAAATCCAAGAACCCTCCCACTATCGTCAACCTTGACCAAGCCCAGCGCAGGAGTCTCACTGGTCGGAACGGGCAACACGGCAATGGTGGCGTCGGCATCATTTTCACGATGTGTTTGTATCAACTTTCGAAAGTCCATCCGGTAGAGCTGATCACCGGACAAGACCAACACCTCCTTGCATCCGTCCTCGTGGACATAACGCATGTTTTGGCGCACAGCGTCAGCTGTACCTTGATACCAGTCCATGTTTTCGTTCGTCTGCTGGGCCGCCAAGATTTCGACGAATCCACGACTGAATGGATCGAATTTGTATGTGTTTGCGATGTGGCGATGTAGGCTCACGCTCAAAAATTGCGTGAGAACGTAAATCCGGGACAAGCCACTGTTGATGCAATTGCTGATTGGAATGTCAATCAGGCGATATTTCCCGCCAATCGGAACGGCGGGCTTACTTCGAAGCATCGTCAAGGGCCACAGGCGAGTTCCTCGACCACCGCCGAGGATAAGGCTAAGTACGTCACGCATCGTGGATAGATCTGTGTTTAAGGGTGAGAGGGTCGGCGTTCTAATTAGCGCCATACTAGCACACTAAGAGGGGGAGAACGCAAGGAGAAATTTTTCTTTCGAAATCCAACTGAGCAGAATTTTGCCCGAATTCGCGATTCCGGAGGAACCCCGACCAACACTGGGAGAGATGCGAGAAAGGCATGGGCATGGGAAAATCGACTGCTCTGCTGCGCTCACCGTGAATGAGTGCAGCGGACCTTCGAAGGAGAAATCCCGATCGGCTCGCCCCAAGACACACACAGAGGCTTCCCATGAGCCGATGCACCGAAAGGTGCCCGATTCTTCGTTGGCAATCTCCGTGTTTCGCGGTATTTAAAGTGAATGCATAATGGTGTCACCCAACAGCCAAGCACGTTGGTGGAGAAATCAAAAACAACCACTCACGAACTTACCTTTACACTCGGCAGGGTTCGCAAGATCATGAAATTAGAACATACCGAACTCGTCGACTTACTTCGCCTGGCTTACTCGGCGGAAAAAGCCGCTGCCTTCGCTTACATTGGTCATGCTGGTTCTTTGAAGAAAAAACCGGAGGCCAAACGAGTCAACGAGATCGAGCAAGACGAATGGAATCATCGCGATCAAGTTAAGCGAATAATGGATGAATACGGCATCGAACCTTCCCGCTACTACGAGATGAAATATCATCTGCTTGGAAAATTGATCGGTCTGAGCTGTTACTTCATCGGCCGATTCATGCCGTATTTCTTTGCCGGCCGATTAGAAAGCGGGAATGTTTGCGAGTACTTCCGGATGATGCATTACTTCCATTCCCTTGGCATCACGAAACATGATGACGTCCTCTACGAGATGGGTATCAAAGAAAAAGAACACGAAGTCTACTTTTTGAACATGGTGAAAGACGAAAGTTGGCTCCCGATCTTCGAAAGAATTTTTGCCTGGGGGCCAACCAAGAGCACCAACGACGTCGACCTAGAAGAAAAACGCTCAATCATGGAATCCCACAAATATTGTCGAACTTGAATGGCCCCTCATGAACGCCCCCCCATTGATCTCCCGCAGCCGTTGGAATTGGACGACAGTTCGAGGTCTCCACCTCTCGAAGAGAAGAATTTGGTTTCAAAACCTCTGGAAGATCCGATATATTGCTTACTTCCTTCTCATTTCCCTTGTGCTCGGCCAAGTCGGATGCGACCTAGAACATAAAGCTCCTCACAACCTTGATGCAGGAGTTGGTTCCCAAAAGCCCAAGATGACTCCACCTCCAACACCAAGCGCTTCAAGATCAGACAACATTCCAAAGGGCAACAATCCAGGTTTGGAAAACGTAATACCCCTGACAGCGACTGTGGTTTCCGGTGCGCAACCAGAAGGAGACGAAGCGTTTGCATCTCTCGCCCGGTTGGGAATCAAGACGGTGGTCAGCGTGGACGGATCGCGGCCTGACATTAAGACAGCCAACAAGTATGGTCTACAATACGTCCACATCCCGATTGGCTACGACGGAATTGGTGAAAAGGCGGGATTGTCTTTGGCTCGACTCGCTCGGCAAGGCAAACGCCCACTGTACATCCATTGCCATCATGGTCAGCATCGTGGCCCAGCCGCAGCTGCTGTCATCTGTCTGGTAAACGGGGACGTCGATCGCCAAGGAGCACTTCAATTTCTGAATCGGGCAGGCACGAGCAAATCCTATCGTGGACTTTGGCGAGCTGTCGCCAACTACCAACCTCCTCCGATGAATTCTCGCCTTCCCAAACTGGTATCGATTGCCAAGTTGGAATCATTAACCAGTGTCATGGCCAAGCTCGATCGAATCTTCGACAACTTGAAGCAGTGTCAAGAAGCGAGTTGGGGAACTCCCGAAGACCATCCCGACATCGATCCAAAACAAGAAGCATTATTACTTCGCGAAACCCTCCACGAAGCAAACCGCAACCTCTTGAGGAAATATGACCAGGAATTCAAAAACTTGATGAACCGGTCGGAATCACTGGCGAGAGAACTCGAAACGGCTTTGAGTAAGGCTGAACTCAAAGCCGCTTCCATTCATTTCCTGTCTTTGAAACGGTCCTGTACCCAGTGTCATGCCAAGTACAGAAATTGATAAGTAGTAGCAGCACGGGGTGAGAACGTCAAGAATGCCGGACGATCGAACGCAAAGATCTCTTACTCCTTTCCCGCTTCACTTTCGGACAATTCGCGCCGAAGCCAAGCCCGCGCATACGTCCAGTCCCTGTTTGCTGTGGCAAGAGAGATCTGAAGTACTTCGGCAGCCTCTTCCAGCGTCAGGCCCACGAAGTAGCGGAGCTTAACGATTTGGGCTTTGCGCTCATGCTCTTGGCTCAGCTTCTCCAGAGCCTCCTCGAGTGCCAAAAGTTCGTCGTCCTTTTGCGGTCCTTCAATTCGGCCCAAGTCGGCATCCACCCGATCGACCTCACCCCCAGCCTTAACGCGTTTCTTTCGTCGCGCGTTATCGACCAGAATTCGTCGCATCGCTTCGGCTACAGCCATGAAGAAATGGCCGCGATGGTCCCAATCTTGGTTCTCGGAATTGATCACGCGTAGATAAGCCTCGTGAACCAATGCGGTGGCTTGCAACGTTTGCCCTGGGGCTTCCTTGGCGAGTTTTGCCGACGCCAACCGTCTCAAATCCTCGTAGACTGCCGGAAGGAGTTGCTTGGCGGCTTCCTGGTCGCCTTGGTTCATGGCCGCAAGAATTTGTTGGATATTTGTGTTCATGATATGGAGGTGCAACTTGGGAACGTGAGCAGCAGGACGTTTGCAGAAACGGATTCAAGACTTATTATTCTACACCCTATAACGGTTTCAAGGGTTCTCGAATTCCTTGAGGGTCCATTTCAACACGCACAAGGCCGTTTGGATTTGCGAAATATCAACCTTAACCCTAAAAATCCGAGTCTCAGGAGTGCTCGCACTCCTTGACCCATAACACGGACTCACAGAATCGAAGGAAAAAAAGATTGCATTCAAGGAGTTCTGACCAAATCAATGGAAGACGCCAAGGAACTGACAGGGTAATGACAACACCCTGCTGACACTGGCATAATAAACTCTTGACGATCTTCGCACTTGGAAGTACTGGCATGGCTGCAGTCACAACAACCTGTCGAGCCAACAGCGACCAAAAATCACAGACGTATTGACTTTCCACGATATCGGATGAGTTACACCATGAGCGACGCCTCAAGCGATCCCCAATCCTTCACAGAGCAAAGACATGCATTGGTGGAAAACAGGCTGCGGTCTCGAGGCATTCAAGACGAAAGAGTCCTGGACGCAATGAACTCGGTCCCACGGGAGGAATTCGTTCCGCTCGAATTACAAAACGACGCGTATACCGACGCCCCCTTACCGATCGGCGAAGGTCAGACGATCTCTCAACCATCCGTCGTGGCATTGATGGTCGAGCTTCTCGAACTGAAACCGAACGATCGCGTGCTTGAAGTCGGAACCGGTTCGGGGTATGCTGCCGCCGTCTTATCGCTGATGGCCAAGGAAGTCTACACGATCGAGCAATCAAAACTACTCGCTCGAGTTTCCAGCGGTCGGTTGAAAGAACTTGGTTATGCCAACGTCCTCGTCAAACAAGGCGATGGGGCCAAGGGTTGGGCCGAACACGCTCCGTTCGATGCCATCATCGCCGCAGCCGCTGCTACCAAAATTCCATTCGCCTTGTTTGACCAGTTGTGCGTGGGCGGAAGGCTAGTCATCCCTGTCGGCCAAAGAGACGAAACTCAACAACTCTTGCGAATCTGGAGAGTGGCCGAAGACGAGTACGAGGAAGAGTGGTGTGGAGATGTTCGATTCGTACCCATGCTCGAGGGAATAGAAGAAGACTCATGAACGAACCCAATGACGACCTTTTTAGCACAGAGTTGTCGGTTTTGGGTCAGTATTCGACTCCAACTCCATCGCCATGTACAATCATTCCACGGTCGCGACACACACGAATACAGTTGAGACAACCACAAGAGAACTTGATGAACAATTCTTCGATCCGCTGGGCAGTCGGGGTAATTCTCATTCTGAGTTTTACCGAGAGGGTTTTCGCCTCCGAATCGACCGAGAAACGCCCAAACATTGTATTCATACTCGCCGACGACCTTGGCATGGGTGACACAAAGTGTTACGGCGGAAAGCTGTGCAAGATTGACACGCCTAACATCGACGCGTTAGCCAAAGGCGGATTACGATTCACAGATGCTCATGCCAATGCATCTGTCTGCGTACCAACTCGCGTGGCGATCATGACGGGCCGTTATCCATGGCGATTTGGTCCCCCACAACCCGGCGGGCCGTGGGGGTTCCTCGGCCTTCGATTTCCCACGAGCACATACACGTTGGGCGATTTGCTCCGAAGTGTCGGTTACAAGACCGGGTACATCGGCAAATGGCATCTCGGAACGGTAATGACCACCAAGGACGGTGAGGTACAAAATCCCAGGAACGTCGACTACACGAAGCCTCTCAAGGTCGGACCTGTCCAATTTGGCTTCGAGCATAGTTTCATTCTGCCAGGTTCACTCGACATGTACCCGTATGCCTTCGCCCGCAACAATGTGTGGCAGGGAAAGGTTACGGCACAGAAGGGTTGGAGTGCGTTCAACCGCGTCGGTCCCTCAGCCAAAGACTTCCAAGATCACAAGGTCTTGGAGACGTTTTATCGCGAAGCCGAAGCCTTTATCAGCAAGCAGAAAGAGGAACAGCCCTTTTTCCTCTACCTCGCGTTGACCGCTCCGCACACACCGATAAGCCCGAGTAAAAAGTTCAAAGGCAAGAGCGAACTCGGTGTCTATGGTGACTTCGTAATGGAGGTCGACCACGGTGTCGAACGCGTCATGAAGGCATTAAAGAATCATGGCTTTCACGAGAATACACTCGTCCTTTTTTCTTCCGATCACGGAGCAGCTTCCTACGCAGGCAACATTCTCCAGGCCACTGCAAATCAAATTCTTTTGCTCCGAATGTTAGGCCACTACGCAGGCGGACCGTATCGCGGTTTCAAATTCTCCATCTACGGAGGCGGGTTACGTGTTCCACTCATCGCGCACTGGCCGGGAGTCGTCCCGCGGGGGACCCAATGCGATGAACTCGTCGGGTTGAACGATCTTATGGCTACGTTTGCCGATATCACTGGCAAGAAAATGGGCCGTCGCAAGGGTCCCGATTCGATCAGTTTTGCTAAGCTCTTACGCAACCCCAAAGCCAAAGGTAAGCGTCAAAATCTGATACTCCAGTCTACAGGGCCATTCGCGATACGTGACGGCAAGTGGAAGCTCTGCCTTTGTCCGGGAAGTGGCTCCGATGGTCGCTTCGCGACCAAACCCAAATCGGTGGATGCGTGGCGCGACGCCCTCAAACAATTCGGAAAAGCCCCAAAACGAACTGACCTAACCAAAGCCCCCTTTGTGCAACTCTTTGATGTCACCAAAGATGTTCACGAAGACCACAACCTTGCAGCCAAGTATCCGCAACGAGTGACCAAGATGGTCGAATTGCTCCAACGTCAGATCGACGATGGTCGCAGTACGCCCGGCCCAAAGTTAGCCAACGGTCGCAAGAACATCAATGTCATCCAACGTCTTCCAGATTTTGTTGGCAACCAGTTGAAATAGGACTCTGGAATGTTAGCCGAGGAAAACGGCCAAAACTCATTATTGAGACCTGCGCGGCTGATGAACCAAAGTAGCCGCGCAGGTCGCCAAGCGACACCCTGTATAATGAAAATGTGGCTTGTGTCTGGTTGAGACACGGCCGTTTTGCGTCTGCTGGTGTTGTCGGTGCTGAGGTCGTCCTACTATGGAGTTTAGAACCCGCAAAGTAGTCTGGCCCGACGGGTGCTGCGAACCCTATATTGTCGCATTGAATTTATTTAATTAGCACGCGAAGCAATTTGGTCGCTTTTGCCCCGTCTTCGGACAACCCAAAGGATCGACCAGAATCGTTTCCTCGCCTCTTCGAAAGGACCATCGCCAGCGGTTGCAGCTGATTCGCCTTCACCCTCAACTGGTCGGATGATTGAAGCCGTTTCGCTGCCTCGACGCTGACAAAGACATACTGACAATGCTCTTTTCCTGACATACCAGGAACCGTGCTGGGTGCACTCGGACATTGAATAAACACTCTTTACATTTTCGGAGCAGTTGGAAAACCGGAGGGGAAGTGCACAAAAATGGGCTGATTCGAGACGACCAAACCGCGTCCAACGAGAGACCGCAAGGTCTTGGGTCATCCGAGCCCTTCTGGGGATAGCATCATGGAGTGATCCTACCGGTTCCTCAATCCGTTTTCTTCTCGATGGTCAGTCCTTCGCCGCCCGAATATACGCTTCGAAATTCGCCACCGGAGATTCCCGGTTCATCCCGTGACTCAAGTTCAAGATGTGGCGATGTCCACCGCCTTGCTCGAGACAGTGACGGGTAGCTTCGTAGACTTGTTCGGGTGTGCCGGATCGCATCAGTTCGTCGTCGACGTTCCCCTGGAAAGCCAAATAGGGATACGTTTCGCGAGCCATACGGAGGTCATGGCATTTGCCGAGGCTGATGACGTTGGCTCCGGACATGACCAGCTTTTCCAGGTATGGACATTCTTTCACGAAGAGTATGCTCGGAGCTTTCTGCTCGGAGTTGAAAATCTCCTGGTGGAATGGTAGTGCCCAACGGTCATATTCCTCAGCATCCAGGGCTCCTGCCCACGAATCGAATAGCTGGTAAACGTTCGCGCCTTCGTCGATCAACACATCCAAGAAATGAATCGTCGCGCGGGAAAGCCGATACATCAATTCATGCCAGGCGTGTGGTTGGTCTTCAATGAATTGCCGAGTGGCGTCCAGGTCTTTTCCCGTCCCAATGCAATAAGTCCCCACAGTGAAAGGAGCCCCGGCAAAGACGAGGATAGGAAGTTCGCCGGACAGTTCGGCTTTAACGCACCTGAGCAAGTCGATGATGTGTTGAAAGGTCGAGGGGTCTGGATGATCACTCAGGCGTTGAACGTCGGCGAGTGTTCGGATCGGCTTGTCCGGGACGGGACCGAGGTTTGGTTGGAGTGTGAACGGAAGGCCCATCGAGAAGGGCAACGTGGTGATGTCGTAGAACAGGATGATGCCGTCCACGCCGAACCGTCGAGGCAATAGCGTGGCTTTTGTCGCGAGTTCGACATTTTCCGAGAATTCGAAGAACGACAAGCCCTCCCGGACCTTCATGAATTCTGGATCCCAGCGACCGGCCTGTCGCATGGCCCAAACGGGGGTACGTTCTACATTTTCGCCCCGGGCAGCACGGACAAGGAGGTGGTCTTGGTGGGCAGGGTTGGAAGAAGGTGTGTCCGTCATTGGCTAACACTCGAAGGCGGGGGTTGAGTCCTGTTTCCGTGAAACCTCCGAGCGTGTTTTAAGGCATTGGGCTAGTTTTCACACTCTAGCCGAAACACAGTCTCAGGGTTTCGTTCCAACATAGAGTGTAGCAATCCCGAACGTCAGTGGATACCATTTCACGTCGGATAATCCGTGTTGTCGCATTCGTTCGGCGAGGGCTTCGCCGTCAGGAAACTCCATGACGCTTTCGGGGAGATATTTGTAGGCGTTGTCTTTGCTTCTCGAGATCATCTGACCGATGACAGGAAGGACACGGCGGAAATAGAACTCGTAGAGCTTGCCAAAGAGCCAATTTCGCGGCTTCGAGAACTCCAAGATGGCGACCTTGCCGCCGGGTTTGGTAACCCGAGTCATTTCGGCCAAGCCCTTGTCGGTATTGGTCACGTTTCGGAGTCCGAACGCCACAGACGTGATTTGAAACGAGTTGTCCTCGAAGGGCAGTTGTTGGGCGTCGGCCTGGATGTAGCGGATGCGGTCGCTAGCCTTGCGAGCCAGGGTTTTGTCGATTGCGAACTCGAGCATCTCGTTGCAGAAATCGGCACCAACAATGGAGACTTGTCCTTTGGCGGCTTTGTCGTACGCAAGCGCGAGGTCGCCCGTTCCCGTGCACATGTCGAGGATCGGATCTTGGGTTGCGGGCGGAACGATCTTCGTCGTACGCCAACGCCAATAATGGTCGATATTACAACTGAGAAGGTGGTTAAGGAAATCATAGCTCGGGGCGATGTTGGTGAACATCGTTCGGATGCGAGTTTCGCGTTTATCAAGAAGTGTCGTGGACACAGTAGTGCTCCGTACGTCGACGTAAAATCGGAAAAACCCGTGAGTTGCAGGAACAGGAAATAAACGAGTGTCTGTTTCGTGGGTACGCGTGGCTAGCGTGTAAGATGTTTGGACTGAGTTTGTAGAGTGCACGCGAGCCGCGTGTACCTACGACAAAAACGGACATCGATCAATTCTGCGTTCTAAAAGCCACGGGCATGTGAATCGTGCTCTCGTTCCCAGAGCGAAACATGAACCCATGTTTCTGTCTAGTCAACCGCATGATAGACTATTGAATAACTCGAGGCTTAGTTGTGTAATCAGCGCCGAACCGTTTTAGGCTCGTTGGCATAGCGTCCCACGGCGAACACACGGAGTTCGTCTGCGGAATTGGTGATGTTTTTGGAAAGCCCCATCAATCCGAACTTGGCGTCACGGATAAGTAACCGACGATCGTTGAGACGATAAACCAGACTGAACGGTTGGTCGATTAACTTGCTGAATTCATGCTCAATTTTCATGAATTCCTCCGGACTTCCACGGGAAGAAGCCTTCAGGTCGAGGTTCACGTCGGTGATGACGCCGTAAAGGACCTGATCGTTTGTGACGCTGTACTCTCCTTCGAGCGTTATCTGATGCCCTTTTCCCGATACCACACAATTTGCAACGATCCGTTTTTCTTGAATGTCCAACACGAGATCGAATTCTCCCAAGTTGCGTTTCCAAGTTCCCATCGGTCGGTGGGCGGGGGTTTTCGTCTCCGTGGCGTCCGTATCGCTTCGTTGGGCCTTCGTTGTTGTCGAGGAACGATCCTTTCCAGGTTTGGCTTGCTCGGTTGCTTGTTGGGCTCCAGCATTGTTCGAACCGAGGAAGCCGAAGCCCAGCCCAAGAATCAAGAGCAGGGCCGCACACAAACACGCTACAGTCCATTTGGTCTTGCTCATCCACATCGTTCGTAACTCTCCTTTCATGAGAGACAGAGATCGGGCAGAAACCGGACCGCCCGAGTGAGAACCACTTTTCCCTAACCAGGCCTGCGAATGACAAGTTGCCCGTACAATGTTTCCGGGCATCTGGGCAACCGTGAACTCGCTGGCCAAAAGGGCACCGATTGAGGTCGTTGTCAGGGTGATGCCCTCACGTTTGAGGTGTTGTTGCAGTTTGTTCTTTGCCGTCGCAAGTCGAGACAGCACTGTTCTCTTCGGACAATCTAACAAGGCCGCCGCTTCAGTCGTAGTGTGTCCGTTGAGATAACACAAAATCACGACGGAGCGAAATTTGTCGGGAAGCGACGCGATGGCTTCGTCGAGCCCCTTGAGGATCTCCCGGCGGGTGACTTCGTCGAGCGGATCGTCACTTCCAGTCGGCTCTGGAGCCTCCTCCTGAGAATCGAATCGCTTTTGTTGGAGTGCTCTCGCTATTCGATAAGCCACCTTGTAGAGCCAATTCCCCACAGATTGTCGTTGCCGGATCGAGTTTCCCTTCGCCCCGAACGTCAAAAACGTTGCCTGGAAGGCATCTTCTTGGTGTTGTCGGTCGGCCAGCATCCGGCCACACAGATTCCAGATCATTGCTCCGTGACGCCAAACCAGAATCTCGAAGGCGTTCTCGTCACGATCCTTGAGGTACCGTTGGAGTAACTGACCGTTTGAGGTATCGGTAGTCGTGACGGCTTCCGTTTGTTTGAGTCGATGCAGCAGAGTGTGGAGGATTTGGGGAGCCATATTTTTCCGATTCCTTGGTCGCACTTGGCCTAGCGTCTTCTCGCAGCGAGTTCGATTCCGTTTCGAGGCACTCCGAGGTTTTAGCGAAGTTTGCGAATGGATGTCGTGCTGGGTCTGTGTTGCAGAGGGCGACAAGCCGCTCGGCCGCGATGGCACATCAGGTCGCTCTTTCGTGTGCTACAAGCTACCACACCGTTTCAATTGTCTTGATAGTAGAGACGTCTGGGGTCCATTTGATTCGTTTTTTCCAAGGCTTTTTTCGAACAAGTTCAGTCACCCGCTGAAGACTCAGGAAGACACTGTTCGATTTGGTTGTCTGGATGGGGTGTCACACGGAAGAAGTCTTGATTCTTGGTGTCGCCACCGGATTCGGAAAAGGAAAAGACCTGGAATATAGCGCCTGTTTTTTCACAGAATAGTATGAGACAGTGAAAGGTCGATGTTGGTGCATTAGAACGCATCGATGAAGGCATCGCATTCCACAAACGTTCGCGATGTCGTTGTCCAGCCTATTGACGAATCCAACAACTGCCAGGGAACGCTACTATGCTAACTGCCGAAGGATGCCTGGAACGCCGCAAACGTCTTTGGGACACGCTGAATCCCAAACCGCAGATGGATCACTTGCGACTCGGAGATCCAATTCACCTCGTTTACTTCGCCAATTTTTTCGTGGACCCCTTCAGTTTAGGCCGCGAGTTCGGCGGTTATTTGATCCTTCGGAACGACGGAGAGGCGAAGCTGATCCACGACGACCGCCTTCCTGGAAGCGTTGAGATGGCCCACGTCAAGGATCGCCAAAAGGTCCACTGGTACGATGGGCATTCTCCGGCGAAAGGGCCACGGCAACTCGCGTTGTTGGAAGCGGTGAATCCAACGCAAGGAGGTTTCCGAATGCACGACCGTCCTGGTGATCCGATGGCCGAACAACTCGTCACGACGATCGCCGAAATGCGACGCAAGAAGGATCCGGATGAGATCGCGGTCTTACGAAAAGCCATTGCTGCTGGGGAAGCTGGGCACAAATGGGCTCGGGAAAATCTCAAACCAGGGATGACCGAGTTAGACGTGTATCTGGGAGTTGCCGCAGCAGCCCAGAAACACGTTGGACAGGCGGCCATCGTTTACGGCGACTTTGCCGTTTCGCCGGGACCGGAGCGACGTGGTGGTCCGCCGACGGATCGAGAGATCCAATCCGGCGACATGATGATTCTCGACTTCTCGGTCGTGTTGCACGGCTACCGAGGCGATTTCACAAACACGTATCTCATCGGCAAAGAACCGACTGCCGACCAGCAACGTATTTTCGACCTATGCGTCCAGGCCATGGCAGCGGGTGAGCCCGAACTCAAAGCGGGGGCGTCGTGTTTGACGGTTTACGAGGCCGTGCGGAGTGTGTTCGAAAAAGAAGGTGTCGCCGAACACTTCGGTCATCATGCCGGGCACGGTCTCGGGCTCACGCACCCCGAAGCACCGTATTTCGTCCCTGGAGCGAATCAACTGTTGGTGCCGGGCGATGTCGTGACACTCGAACCGGGGCTTTACATCCAAGGGATCGGCGGCGTGCGAATCGAGCATAATTATTTGATTACCCAGGATGGCTTTGAGCGTCTGAGCAATCATACGATTGCGTTGCGGTGAGTTTTTGGTTTGCCGAGCTTGGAGTTCTCTTCGGTTGTCGAAAACAAGTTTGGAACCCAGGAAGATCAGACACGAGCGTGAGTGCAGATTGCTCGACTGATGCGGCCGGCACGCAGGCAACACGAAATGGATTGGTGTCGTTTTGTGGTCAGGTGTGACCGAGCGGTGGCGAAGGCAAAGCGAAGACACAGCACGGATCTTTTTGAACCGCTTGTGATGCTCGACCTGTGAAAGGTATGGGACCAAGGTACTGGGCACGTCTTACGATTTTCGAATTGGATCTCGACACCAGTCCGAAACACCACTTTTAAGTTCGTTTTGGACGGCAACCAAGTCAGTCGTCCATAACGAATTCATACCTTGCACATCAGGCGGGTTTCCGACGAACCCGCCGCGACTGCCAAGCTCAACAGTCCGAGCACTATCCCAATTTTTCAGCTTTCTTCTTGCAAATCAATTTCTTCAATGATGCTGTAACAATTAAATGTGACACACATACACAAGGCGCTAAGATGCTATTCGACATCCAGCCCAATTCTGCCGTACCGATTTTCGAGCAAATCGTCGCCCAAGTGATCTATGGGATTGCTTCCGGGACGCTTCCCGCTGGGACAATGATTCCGTCGGTGCGCGAACTCGCCGAAAAAATCCTCGTGCACCCGAATACCGTCTCCAAGGCGTTCCAAGAACTCGAACGGCGCGGAGTGATCATTGCCCGACGCGGGAAGGGGATGGAGGTCACGGCAGAAGGCCCGGAAATCTGCTGCAAACAACGACAGGAAATTCTTCGAAAACGAATTCGCGACGTCCTTCGTGAAGCCGCTCTGGCCTTGCCACACGAACAACTCCGCGAACTCGTCGAAGAAGAATTTCAACACATCCAGGAACAAACTCAAGTCAACGGGAAAACGTAAGACGTGCCGGATTCTTCGGCACGTCGGGGAGATACATCACATGGAAAAGGCGATCGAAATCGGCAATTTGACCAAGCGTTACGGCGGAAAAAAAGCCGTCGATGACCTGACGTTGGACATCCCCAAAGGGTCGGTGTTTGCGTTGCTCGGAGAAAACGGTGCCGGTAAAAGCACGACGATCAAAATCCTGACTGGGCTTCTCCAGGCCGACGGCGGCAAGGCGTTTGTACTCGGGCAAGACGCCTGGGTAAACGCCCAATCACTGCGTCGAAGGGTCGGTTACGTGCCCGAGCGTCCTCGTTTCTACGACTGGATGCGGGTTGGCGAAATTGGATGGTTCACGGCCGGATTCCACCACCGGAACTATCTAGCGACCTACAACGATTACGTCCAAAAATTCCAGCTCTCTCCCCAAGCCAAGCTCAAGACTCTCTCGAAGGGACAATACGCCAAGGTCGCTTTGGCATTGGCATTGGCCATCGAGCCGGAAGTTTTGATTCTCGATGAACCGACATCGGGGCTGGACTTGCTGGTTCGGCGAGAGTTCCTCCAGAGCATGATCGGCCTCGCGAGCGAAGGCCGCACGATCGTCATCGCCAGTCATTTGATTGCCGAGGTTGAGCGAGTTGCCAGTCATGTGGCGTTCCTGGGTGGGAGCAAGCTGTTGTTGTCGGCGTCGATGGAAGAACTCCGTAAACGTGTAGTCAAGTACAGCGTTCGGTTCGACGACCAGGCTCCCGACCTAGCACCGCTCGGAAACGTCCTGCAACGAAATGGCAGCGGCAAGCTGACGCAAGCCGTCGTTCTCGATCCGCAAGCGGACAAGGCCAACGAACTCGCGGCGGCAGCAAGTGTTGTTGACGTCGAAGAATCTCCGCTTGGCCTCGAAGACGTTTATTGTGCCCTGTTGGCCCAAAACGAGGGAGAGAAAGAATGAGCGCTGGATTCCGCTTGGCATGGAAAGAATATCGGCAACAACTCTCGTTCTGGTTGGCCATCGTTGTCTTGGCGGTATTTGCCGCATTAGTTTGTATGGCGTCGGTGCCGGATGGATCGTTCGCAGTTGGAAGTGATAGGTTCCTCAGGGACGTTTTCCGAGTGATCATGTGGATCCTCGCGGCGACCGGAGGCGTCGTTGCCGGGGCGTTGTTATTTGCAGGAGAAAAAGAAACGAGAACGACGTGGTTTCTGGACTTGTTGCCTACCAGACGCACAACGATTTGGCTTGGCAAGGTGTTGGCTGGGTTCGGTTTGACGCTGCTGCAAGTATTGGTGCTCTGCTTAATTTGGATGATCGCCTCTTCCAGAGCGTGGAGTCAACCTTGGAGTTTTGCCACGGTGGCTCAGTGGGAGCAAGAATTCCTTGAAGCGTTGAACGCTCAAGGGATTATTTTGATCGCACTTGGGAGTTTGGCCATCGAGGGATTCGTTTGGGCCACGTTGGCTTCGACCCTGACTCGAACCGTCATGGCGGCGGTTGGGCTGACGATCGTTTTTTCGATGGTGGCTTGGTTGATGTACCTTGCGACGACTTTCGAGCAAGAGGCCTATCTGTATGTGGTTCCTCGCGTGATTCTCTGGAGTCTGGCATTGGGGGTGTCGGCATGGGTCTACTGGGCTCCGACGCGGGAACGAGCTACACCCGTTGGTCGAGTTCCGTCGAGTTTTCAATCGTTGTTGTGGTTGAGTTGGCGACAGAGTTACGTCCTGTGGTACACGCTCTTGGTGACGAGCCTTGCGACTAGTGTGGTCGTAGCTTTCGCAGGAATCGTTGCGTGGCCAATTGCGAGTCTGCTAGTCGGTGTCATTGGCGGGTTGCATGTCTTCCAATCGGACCAAACGAATGACCGCTTCCGGTTTCTGGGTGATCAACGATTCCCAATGACTTGTGTTTGGTTGTTGAAGGTATTTTTGGGACTTGTAGCCGTCTGCGTTTCGTTGGTGGTAATGCGGTTGATGGCGCTGGCGATTATGGTGGGTAGGAGCCATGAAGAGCCAAACTTCCAGATCACAGCTCCGGATTGGAACGCTTTCCTGATCGAAGAACAATTCGTTCCTGAGTTGATTCCGATGATACAGTTCCTTCCAGTTTGGGCAACCTACGGGTTCAGTGTCGGCCTGTTGTGCGGACAGATGTTCCAAAAGCCGATCGTGTCGTCCATTGTAGCCCAGGGAATCAGCGTTTTGTTGTTGCTCCTGTGGATACCGTTGATCGTCTGCGGTGGCCTCCCGACCTGGCAACTCTATGTCGTTCCGGTCGTGTTCTTGACGACCAGCTGGCTACACATGCGTTCGTGGATTTCAGGACGGAGTCACGAATTTTGGCCTTGCATGCGTTTCATCGGCACGGGGGTGTTCGTGGCGTTGTGGATGTTCGTGGTGCTGGGGTATCGTTCGGCCGAGTTCCCCGATATGGAAGTTCCTTTTGACATGAATCGGTATTTGGCCACCATTCCTCGAGGGGCCAATAACAAGGCCGGAAATGACATCGTCGCTGCCTTGAAAAAGTTGGACAACCGATATCAATTCGTCGAGAAGAAACTTCATCCAAATCGAAAACCAGGGGACGAAATCCCAGAGGGAGAATACGAACCAGATTTGGTTGGGAAACTCATCTGGGATGCCAAGAAGCTCAAAAAGAAAGAGGTCGAAGCAATCTGGAAGCGACTCGACCCCTGGACTGACGAGATGTTCGCCGGAGAGTGGGACGAGGAGTTAACCAAGGCATGCCGAGAACCACTCGGGGCGATTTTGAACCTTGAGAAAACACAAGGCACCACGCACACATTCGAATTCCTCATTGGTTTAGCAAAAGATGCTTTTCTCTGTCGATCACTGCAAGAACAACGCAAAGGGAACCTCTCCCAAGCTTCCGAGGCTCTCCTCACAGCCTTTCGACTCGTGAGGCACCCGAGGCCATTCAATGACCTCTTCATTCAACGATGGTGCAACGGAAAGGAACAAACGTGTCTTGCTGTTCTCCGACAACAGATGCGGAAAGTCGAAAAGCTCCCAAAACACGAACGAACAACGATTCTCAACAAGCTCCTCAAGACCCTCAAGACCCAAGACAAGAGTCTTCCTTCAACCGTGGCCGCCTACAAAGCCGAACTCCGCGAGTACTGGTCATCCATTCGGAGATACCGGAGCAACAGAACACCCAATGCCGCTGACCGGATATTGGCCACTTGTGTTCTCATGCCCTGGGAGGCCGAGCGAGTGGTGAGGATGCAACGAATTGCTCTCCACGCGCAGTTGTGGCTTGCAGAACAAAATGCTTGGGAACTCCCGGCCGAACCGGAGAGGGGCGAACCAGGCTACTGGTTATGGGAAGCGGGGCTCACAACACCGGGAAGCCCCGCAACTCAGTTTTCGAAAGAGATATGGATGGAATGGAAGAAGCGCTATTACGATCGGGAAATCCATTCGGCGGTCCGTGGGGTTCCGTTCTACGTCGAACTCCACACCAGAATCAAACAGCGGGCCAAACAAGTCCTCGATCTTCGCACGGCTCAACTCCAAGTCGCCCAACGGCTTTACTTCGCCGAGACGGGTCAACGAACGAACGAATCGAAGGACCTCGTCCCGAGGTATTTTACGGGAGTTCCTCAGAATCCGGTCACTGGGGAAGCAATGACGCTAATTCCCGCCGTGATGAGATAATGCAGGCTATCGGCTGATCTTGTCCTTCCCCACCCACTTCTGGAGAGCTTCGGGGATCAACACCGAACCATCTTCTTGTTGATAGTTCTCAAGAATCGCCAGAATCGCCCGGGTACTTGCAACCGCGGTTCCGTTCAAAGTGTGAACGAACCGCGTGCCCTTGAAGTCGGGACCTTTGTAGCGAATGTTGAGTCGGCGTGCTTGATAATCGGTGCAGTTCGACGTGGACGTGACTTCGCCGTATTCGCCTCCCTCGCCGCGACCTGGCATCCAGGCTTCGATGTCGTATTTCCGGTAAGCCGGTCCGCCAAGATCACCAGTACATGTGTCGATGACGTGATAGGGCAAACCGAGTCCCTGGAAAATCTCTTCTTCGATGGCCAAAATGTCTTCGTGAATCGCATCGCTCTGTTCGGGAACGCAGAAGGCAAACATCTCTACCTTCGTAAATTGGTGAACGCGATAGAGCCCACGGGTATCGCGACCAGCAGCGCCAGCTTCGGTGCGGAAGCAGTGAGACAGTCCGACATATCTTTGCGGTAAATCAGTCTCCTGTAGGATTTTATCTTTGTGCATCCCACCGAGGGTGATTTCGGCCGTGGCGATCATACACAGATCGGTGTTCTCGATGCTGTAGATTTGCGTCTCTTCGCCACGCGGGATGAACCCGATTCCTTCGAGCACTTCGGCCTTGGCCATGTCCGGGGTAATGATCGGGACGAATCCCTTTTCCACCAGCTTTTGCATGGCGTACTGGACGAGAGCGATTTCGAGCAATGCGCCTTCGTTCTTCAGGTAGTAGAACTTTGGTCCGACGACATTCGAACCAGCTTCGAAGTCGGCCAAGTCGAGCGCTTCGCACAACTCATAATGGTCTTTCGGAGTGAAGTCGAACTTGGTCGGCTCGCCATGCTTTTTGATGACTTTGTTGGCCGAATCATCTGTCCCAACCGGGGCATCAGGGTGCGTGATGTTAGGAATGACGTTCAGGGCTTGCCTCAGTTGCTGTTCGACGTCCTTGACTTGCTCCTCCAGATCGGAAACCTGTTGTCGTAGTTCGCGACCTTTCTCGATGAGTTGCTGTCGCTCGTCGGCGTCTTTGGTGCCCTTGATTTTCTTCTGGAGTTCGTTGGCCTCTTGTTGAAATTGTTGGGCTTCGTGGCGGAGTTTCTTCCGCTGGTCGTCGAATGTGATCACTGTATCCACATCGGCCACGACATTGCGGTTCTTGCAATTTTCTTTGACCGTGTCGAGATTTTCACGAAGGTAGGCGACGTCCAGCATGAGACACCCAGGGAAAAAGTTAGTTCCGATGCGAGGGCCTAATCGGCACAGCAGCGACAAAGTGTACCGGTGGATGGTGAAACTTGGATAAGGACGACATTCCCGACTATTCTTCAACTTGGACAAAACTCAATGGACCAGTCCAGCAAGATCCCTCAAGCTCGGGACAGGGAATCAGGAGAAATCTCGGTGTGCCAAGTTGGGTTACGATCATGGCACACCACAAATTCCTTGTCCCAGCGGCGTCTGCGGCCGAAGAACTCCAATCCGTCACACCACGTTGGGGAAAAACGCCAAGGCTCTTGATCTCACTTGAGACAACCCAATCGTCTCCAAGGTTTACGCACGTTGTTCCAGCGGGATGTATTTTTTATCCCGTTCCCCAACAAAGACCTGTGATGGACGGAAAATGCGGTTACCTTCGAGTTGCTCCAACCAGTGAGACAACCAACCCGAAACCCGTGCAATCGCAAAGATCGGCGTGAACAAGTCCCGAGGGATTCCCAGGGCTTGGTAGACGATGCCCGAAAAGAAATCGACGTTGGGGTAGATGCCTTTCGCGGAAAGTTTTTCGGCTACGACCTTTTCGAGTTCCATGGCGACTTGGAACTGCGCGGATTGATCTTGTTCGGAGAGAGCCTGTAGGGCGAACTCGTGCAGGGCCTTGGCTCTCGGGTCTTTGGTCTTGTAAACGCGATGGCCGAAGCCCATGATTTTTTTCTTGTTCGCGATCGCATCCTCAGCCCAAGAGCGGACGTTTTCCACCGAACCGATCTGATCGAGTGTTTCGAGGACCCTTTCGTTGGCCCCTCCGTGTAGTGGTCCGTGGAGGCTTCCGATGGCCGAGCTGACGACGGCATAGGGAGTGGACAAGGTCGACCCGGTCACCCTTGCGGTGAACGTCGAGGCGTTCATGGTGTGCTCGGCGTGCAAGATCAAGCACGCGTCGATGACCTTCCGGATGCCTGGGCTTGGATCCTTCTCGAAGAGCATGTAGTAGAAGTTGGAAGCGTGGTCCAAGTCCTCTCGAGGCGTCACCGCATCTTCCCCTTGGCGAAGGCGGTGGAATGCAGCGACCAGGGTCGGCATCTTGGCGATGAGTCGGACGACGGCTTCCCAGTTCTTGTCTTCGTCGTTGACGTTCGACATGGGATAGTACATGGCCATCGCGGCCACGCTTGCCTGAAGGGCGTCCATCGGATGGCCACCTTCGGGCATACACTTGATCAGGTCCTTGAGCTTGTATTTGATGCGTCGTTCTTGTTTTAGCCGGGCGTCAAAATCGGCCAACTCCTTCTGCGAAGGTAGCCGCCCCTCGAGCAGCAACCAGGCTGTTTCCTCGTAGGTGCTGTGGAGGGCCAGATCCTCGATTGGGATGCCACGGTATTCGAGCCTTCCTTGTTCGCCATCAATGAAACTAACCGCGGATTCCGCCGCGGGAACTTTTTCGAGGCCCCTTACAAAAGGCAACCCTGTCATATCGACCATGCTTGTCCCCTCGAGACATGCTCTTCGCCACGCCACAGATTCTTGGCTTACTCCGGGGTGGCAGAAGGCAGAAAATCCGAATGTTTCGAATAAAAACTTATTTTGGAATAATTAATGCTCTTAGCAAGTTGATTATATCCAGTCGATTCTACAGCGGCGAAATCACCTAGATTACCTTATGCATCAAACCCAACGGCGGCTAGGAGTTGCGGCCAGTCTCGATGCGGCGATGACCCAAGTCTTGGTCTTGACTTGTCGAGTTTCTGGCCCAAGTGTCCCCCTCGATTTTGAGCAGCTGATGGGTAAATCCGATCGCCAACCAACCCACACAACACTTGCGTTTTCACCCATCGAACCAATCTAGACTCCGATTGTGCTGCCTGTGCCGAAGGTGCCACGGTCCTCAGGAAGATCTTGGTCAATTTGCTCCTTGCCTTAGACCGACCGACCCGATGAATGAGTTAGACTTCGATCATGATTCTATGATTTTTCCGCTCGAAGGAGAGTAGCAACATGTTGGTGTTGAGCCGCAAACTGGGCGAAAAAATCTACATCGCTGATAATATCTGTATCACCGTTGTGGATATTGATCGGGGCAAGATTCGTTTGGGCATCGAAGCACCACGCGATGTTCCGATATTCCGAAAAGAGCTTCTGACGAACGACAAGAAGACACCACCGGGAACAGTCGATCCCTCCGGGGAAGAGTAATTTGTTCCTGGCGAACGACCTTCCGAAGGTCGTGTTCTCTCCGTCGCAATAGCTGTCGATATCTGGCCCCTTCGTTTCTTATTGTTCAGGCTGATTCCGAAGCGAGGTGGATGTCTCCAAACCCGATTGTCCACCTTTTTGACTTACTTTTGTTGAATTTGCTCCCCGAACGACCGCAACCCCGCCCAAAACAGCTACCATCCCGTAGATCGTCCAGAGTGTAATTTCTTCGCTGGCCAAGAACCAACCAAGCCAAACTGCCACCAAGGGATTGACGTACGCGTGGGTTCCCACAAGCGATGCGGGAACATGCCCGAGTAGATAGTGGAACGCCAAGAATCCAATAAACGAACCGACCACAAGCAAGTAAACGAAGGAAATGACGGCACCAGTCGTTATTTCCGAAGGTAGCGAATTCCACTCCCCCAGCGGAAACCCGAGTAGCGTCAACAGCGTGCCTCCGATGAGCATCTGATACCCCGCCGAAACCCAATGGGAAGATACGCGACGCATTCGGCGAATGAGCACACTCCCAAGAGCCCAACAAAAACAGCAAGACAACATCAACCCGGCCCCGAGCAACGTCTCGGCTTGCGTCTTTTCCGTTTCTGGATTGATCCCTACAAGCAGGCAAACTCCTGCAAACCCAACTCCCATGCCCAGCCAACCCCGTCCCGTGAGGCGGTCTCCTCCTGGCCAACAAAACTCGAGTAGACCGATAAACAGGGTCGTCGTGGCTCCGAGAACCGAAGCATACCCGCTTGGGATGTATACTTCGGCGAACGTCAACAAGCCATTTCCGCCGACGAAAAATAACACACCACCAATTGTCACCGTTATCCACTCGGAACCTGAGAGGGCGAGGGAGGCACGACGCATCCACAGAAAGGCCAGTAACAACAATCCAGCCAAGGCGACTCGAGTCCCGCCAAAAAAGGCCGGTGGCAAGCCCTCTGTCTGAACCCCATGCTTGATGGCCAAGTACGTTGTACCCCACGAGATGTACAAGGCAACGAAGGCAACGACGATGGCCCAAGGATGGGGTGGTTGGTGTATGTGGGGCGATGCCATCATGGAACTGGCGGATTCCTCAACGAGTGTCGTTCTTGACGGGAACAAGATTCTTTGGGTCAACTTCGATGAGATAGGCATTTTACACGAACTCAAACCGCAAGCGAGGCTTCTTCTGCTTCTCGCTTGCGGTTTGAGTTCGTGTAAAATGCCGGACCGATGTGGGCAGCGGAGGCTTTTCGGACAGATACGTCACCGGACCGGACGGAAACCCAAGAACTTGCTTTCCTTTTTGCCGCAACACAAAAATTTGTGGCCACTTCCACCGAACGCCTGTCCTGCCGTGGGGTCTATTCTGTGTCCCCTTTTGTTCCCTCGTGTTCCCAACACATTGGCTTTTCTCGCAGGAGGTTTTCATGGCCGAACCTTACCTTCCGGCCGACCACGTGGCTCGAATGGAACGATTCCGAATTTCGTTAGATGGCTTGTCTGTCGGAGACGCCTTCGGTAGTCAGTTTTTTATCCCAGGGGTGCATGAAACTCACTTCGAGAACCGGTCGAATCCGCCAGCCCCCAGATATCACTATACCGACGATACCGAGATGGCACTCGGAATTGGTGAAGTCTTGGATGCCTTTGGTGAAATCCAACAACCCGAACTGGCGCGAGTGTTCGCAACCCGATACGCCATCGAAATGTACCGAGGTTATGGGGCCGGAGCGCATCAAATCTTGATGTCTATTGGAGCGGGGACAGACTGGCGAGAGGCCGCCGGTGCGGCGTTCGGCGGTCAGGGCTCGTTCGGGAACGGAGGAGCGATGCGAGTGGCTCCATTGGGCGGGTACTTCGCCGATGACTTTGAACGTGCGGCCGAGCAAGGCCGATGGTCCGCTGAAGTCACACACGCTCATCCCGAAGGACAGGCCGGGACGATGGCCGTGGCGGTAGCCGCCGCGTGGGCATGGCAAAACCGGAATGCTTCGCCGAGCAAGCGAGGCCGTGAACTTCTGGAAGTTGCAAGGGATTACACTCCGCCGGGGCCGACGCGAGACGGAATCGAAATGGCCATCGGGATCGACCTCGATAACGATCCCAAATACTTGGCCTGGAAGGTCGGCAACGGAAGTCACATTTCTTCCCAAGACACTGTTCCGTTCACGCTCTGGTGCGCGGCCAAGTATATCGAAGATTACCCCGGCTCGATTTGGTGCACGATTGCGGTCGGCGGCGATATCGATACGACGGCCGCCATTGTCGGTGGAATCGTTAGTCTGTCTACCGGTCGGGAAGGCATCCCAGAAGAGTGGCTGATTCGTAGGGAGCCCTTGCAATTGAAAGTTGAGAGTTGAGAGCCGAGAGTTGCGGGCTGGAAGCCAAGGCTACCGTCGCCAGGGCAATGTGGAGTTCCGGCGACCGTCTGTCGGGGTCAACACGACCAGAAAATCCTCTCCGGGAGACTGCATCAACAAAACTTGTTTTAAATTTTCTTCCACCTTACGCAGTCGTTCTACTAGCTACTTTATCGGTGTGAGAACGAAGCTCCGATTTCGTACCAGCCGTTTCGGAGGGTAGTTGTGCGGACAACTTGTGCCGGTACGGCCGTTTTCTGAAAGTCGGGAAGCCAAGGGAGATGGACGAAGATGTCCGGACGCGGCAAGTTTTGCGGTGAGTAGAATCCGATTCCTCGTTGTGAAATGTCCTTGCCCATGCACGCCATCGAGACGGGCATTCCCAACTCAGAGAAAATGTGGAGCACTTGAATGGGTCGAGTACAACTCCAACGTAAGTCAGCCCGAATTTCTGGCACAGCCTGGCAAAAGGTGCGGAGACTGTGGATGAGCTTCGGGCCAACTCGCCGGAGGTCACGGCCAAGGTGTTCCAGGTTATCGTCTGCGGCTTTGATTTTCACGACTACCTTGGCCGTGACCGGAGACGGACTGTGTTTTCGCACCACCTTCAAGATGACCATCAATTCGCCCTGGCGACCAAGCAACCTGTCCCACAAACTCGTTCCACTCTTGACGACCAAGACGAGCCCTGAATGTTGGTTATGGACAATCGTCGCATTCCATTTTGTGTTGAACGAATTGAGCGCTTCCAGCAAGTCCTGGAAAGGCAATCGAGTGCAAAAACTATGTTGCAAACCCTGGCGTGGGTGAATCAGAAACTGGTACTGATCAGCTCGGTAGAGTTCCGACGTTCCAAGTGTTAGTTTGGAGATCGTTGTTGGGAACTCCGGCATCAACTGTCCTGCCATCTCCGGTAACGTGCCAGACCCCTTGGGCTCAATGAGGTCCATCGACTCGTACTCATTGAAGTTGGGCAAGGCTGGCAGTTCCCCCGTCTCTGGATAAGACCCAGGTTTTGGAAACAAAGGATGATGTGCAGGCGGAGTTTTCAGGACTGTTGGTGGCAAGGTATTCTCCGGAGTGGGTTCGGAGAACGAGACCTTAGTGGGTGGCAACGCTGCGAGCAAGGCTTCACTAAATTCGGTCGAATTTGGATAACGGTTGAAAGGGTCGGGGTTCAACGCCCGCTTGATGACCTCGCGTTCTTTGTCGGACAACAATCGAAGGTCTGGAGTGGCCCGGTTGCGACTGATCCCTCCGGTGGCGTGGTGTGGCATCCTACGCCGTTGACGACCATCGTGGAGGTAATTGGCGAACGGATGCTTTCCCGTTCGCATTTCGACATAAATGGAGGCCAAGCTGAACTGATCGCTTTTGTGACTGAAAGGACCAGTGTGGCATTCTGTTGCAAAGTAACCGGGATTGAGAGTGGACAATCGTTTCCGGTTCCCGCACCAAACGAATTGGCCTATTCCGAAGTACGCAAAACGGAGGCGACCGTCTGTAAAGATCAGATTGTCAGGTCTTAGCCACAAATGACAAAAGTTGTACTCGGCGTAAATGTTAGCCAAATCCACGGCTAAACCGGCAATCCATTCGGCCATTTCGACTTGAGGCAGTCCAGACTGCCCGGCCGTCCACCTCTTTTCGAATAGTTCACGCAAAGACCCATCAGGAACTGGAGTCGTAGCCAACAATTGTGCTGCGTCGAGATAGACTTGAAACGGAAGGACCGACGGATGCTCAAAGTCTTCGAGCTTTTTGAGAGACCGGGTCGTTGCGGATTCGTTAATGGCTCGGACCACGAGCAGCCTATGTCGCTTTCGGGCATCGTCACGGCCTTCCCAAAGTTCCAAATCCGCGTCGTGCTGAATTCTATTTTGGAGATCGAATGGCAGTCCAATCCCTTCATGCGTTGGCCCCGCAGTTTTCTTGGAACTGCCGCTGGCGTGAAGCTTGGGAAGTATGTCTTCCATTGCCGTGGGAATAGTTGGCGTAATGTGAATGCACTTTTGGTTTCGCATGTGGATTGTGGTCCGGGGTGGTTACGACGACCTGCTGGAGGAAAAACCTCCCAGCATGTGAAACATAGGTCACAGACCGATGTCCGTCCAAAAACGAACAACTCGATTGCGAGAAATTAAGATATTAGAGGTAGTTAAAAATCGTGTCCTGGTGACTCTCTTGTTTGTTTCTCCAAGACAGGAGAGAATGAGGTTTGAACCTTTCGCCCTTCCCGCTGTAGTTTTTGCGACGACCTGTCGGAGCAAAACCGACAAGAGCAACTCGTATGCCAAGGAGAAATTGCGATGAAAAAGCTCGGCATGTACGCAATGATGTTCCTGATCACTGCCTCGTGGGGCATGCAAGACACCAATGCCGTCCAGCGCAAAAAAGCCAATCGGTTGATGGAAGACAAGCTTCGCTTTGCCAAAATGCTCTTGGAAGCTGTTGCGAAAGACGATTACAAGACCATCGCCAAGACCTCGCAACAACTCATCGGGTTGAGTCAGAAAGCTGAGTGGCGGGTACGTGCCACTGCTCGATACAAACTTCACAGTGATGCCTTCCGGGAAGCCGCACTGAACTTGAAAAACCAAGCTCTGAAGGAAAAATCCAACGGTGTCGCCTTTGCCTACGTCGAACTGACGTTAACTTGCCTTCGATGTCACCAGACCGTCCGCGCCGTGAAGATGACGAGCTTTACCAAATAGGTCAAATTGGGAAAAAGAATACGGGAGAACTGGGAACAGCCCAAGAACCTCAGTGTCGAGGGCGGTGGGATGAATGAGTGCCGCTTGTGTGATGTTTTGGTAGGGCTCTTGGAGGCTCAATAACGCAACGCACTTCTTGATCTTGCAGACCAAGGCCGAACGCTCCAGAAGACCGTGGGACTCAAGAAGACCTCTTTCTATTCCCGAATCCCTAATTCTTCGGTCTTGATTTGACATCAAAGAGCCCAAAAATCTCATCTTCGGTCAGGCCGAGTGAAGCCGGTGGGCCATTCTGGGCAATCAGCTCCTCGAAGAGTTTCCGCTTGGTATCGAGAATTTCGGCGATGCGTTCTTCGATCGTGTTGGTGCTGATGAATCTCTTGACGAAGACTTGTTCTTTCTGACCGAGACGATGCGCCCGGTTAATGGCCTGATCTTCGATGGCGGGATTCCACCAACGATCGAAAAGGAAGACGTAGTTAGTGAATTGTAAGTTGAGTCCGACGCTTCCCGTGGCGTAGCTCATCAAGATCACGTGCTTTGTGGGATCGTTCTTGAATCGGTCAAGAATCGGCTGTCGCTCCTTCTGGGGAATCTTGCCGTGGTATTGCAACGGGCCAAACTCGTGGAGAGTTTGGGCCATCGTTTCCAGTGGAGCGACATACTGCGAGAAAACAATCGCCTTACGGTTGTTCTCGGCGACTTCGGCCATGTCCGCACGCAAAACTTCGAGCTTGGCGCTCTCACCGGTGAGCGGATCGAAATTGCAAATCTGCTTTAAACGCATTACCAACTCGAAGACGTGCTGGAGGGTGATCGTATCCCCGAGGTCGTTCAGGCAAACGATTCCTTCTTTTTCGGCTAATTCGTAAGCCTGGCGTTGAGCCGGATTCAGTTCGATGTACTCGTCCTGAATGACCTTCGGCGGCATGTCATTGACGACGTCTTCCTTGACGCGACGAATGATCGAATCCTGGGTCAATTCCGGCAACATGTTCGCTGGCGTATCGGGAGGAATTCGATCGGGGTCGACGAACGCAAAGATGTTCACGAGATCGTCGGTCCTGTTTTCGATCGGGGTTCCGGTCATGGCCCAACTGCGAGTCCGGTGGAGGCCGCACACGACCTCCGCCGTTTTGGAATGTTTGTTCTTGATGCGTTGGGCTTCATCCAGAGCGACGACATCGAAGTGCAAGCTCTCGTCGCATACCCAATCGGCATCCCGAGTAAGGACTTCGTAATTGACGAGCTTGAGGGGAGCTTTCGAATGGAACCAGGTCGCCTGGCGTGTAGCGGCGTCTCCGGTGACGACTTCGAATGGAACGTCTGGCGACCAGAGCCGAAGCTCCCGGGTCCAGTTCACGACCAGAGGTTTGGGACAGACGACCAAGGCGTTATTGATCATCCCGTTGTGGAACATCAAGCGCAGAGACACGATCACCTGGGCCGTTTTTCCGAGTCCCATCTCGTCGGCGATCATCGCGCTGTGCCTCGGAATCAAAAACGCGATGCCTTTCACTTGATACGGATAGGGCTTGAAGGGTAGCTCTACCACCGCCCCGTTGAACAGATCTTCCAAAGGCGGTTGCAAAAGATACAACAAACGATCCTTGAAGTGAACCATTTCCGTGGGGGGACGGAGCCGAGTCTTCGTTTTCTTTTTTTCCGTGCTGTCTTGGGGAGCCTCCGATTCGTTTTCGTTTATTGGCGGTTGTTCGTTTTCGGGCTTCTCCGGCATGGCGACCATGGGCTCGCCGATCGTGGGAAACTTCCACGCTTGAGTCTGGACTGTCATCTGCACATTCCCCAGCGACCGGACCCATGGGGCACTCGTCAACAATTTGGCTTGCTTGACCGAGGTCTTCAGAGGTTTGGCGAACTTGGGATGGGGCCGAGTTTCCATAGGTGGATCGAGACGAATCGAGACTACTTCGGGTTCGATTGGTTCGACGGCCTGGTGCCCGCTCTCTCCTTGAGGTGTTTGATGACTTTTCCAATTTGGTAAGGTTATTGGATTGGGGGAGACGGAGCAGTCCGGGGTCTCCTGGTTCTCGGCTGGTTCTGGATGCTGCAGGGACGACTCCAACACCTCCTTTGGCTGCTCGTCCAAGATGAAGTCCTCCTCGATGATTGTCGTAGTATCCGAAAAACACTTCGGACCAAAATTCGAAATTGCGAAAAGAAGAGAAGTTTGGTTAGCCGACGTAGTTGTTCGCAGATAGAAATGTTCCCCGACAGCATTCGGGACTCTACAGATCTTCGGGAAATGTGGCAGCAGAACTTGAATGCGGATGTGAGAGGACCGGGCCAAGATGGTAACGGCGTTGGCCGTCATCGGAGTGAATTGCAATACGTCAAATCAACCCTCGTTTTTCCAAAGCCAGCAACCCAAGAATGTGTTTACAAGAACCGTGCTTCAAAAACCCCCAACATTCGCAGGAACAATCGTGAGGCTCGCCCGTCCGGACATAGTAAACATCACTAAGGCCGAGACGATGCACGATGAAGCCTCGGCCACCAATGTCACATCGAATTTCACGGAAAACGTACGAGTAGGCTTCGTTGTCCAGGACGATGCGGAAGATTCCGAACGCCTCGGCAGAAGGTGGCCTGAGGAGTTTGATCGAACGATTTGGGGCAGGCTTTGTTTTCGTCATAACCCTAAGAACTTGCACTTGACGATGAGGCGTGCTCCTCTGGTAAATCAGGCTGGTTGACACCACCTCACTCGTCAATCCAAAACAGGCCCTCTTGCTCCGGTCTCACTCAAATTGCCGGCCAATTCGTGAGTAGAGTTGAGAGGAATCAATTCGCACCCCACGAATCTCGGTGTACTGGAGTATAGAATGGCTCGGTTCACGAAACAAGTGTTCAGGCCCACGCGCCGACCGCTTCTTATTCTTGGGCCGGTACTTTGGGTTCGGTCGTGGCAATTTCGCGTTCACGTCCTTAAGCCATTTTTGCAAATCGCGGTGTAGTTCTTTGGCCTTTTGAGGATGTTTCTTGGCCAGATCGTTTTTCTCCCCGAGATCATTCTTCAAATTGTACAACTCCATCCTTGGACCTTCATAAAACTTGGTGAGCTTCCAATCCCCTTTTCGAATAATGCTGTAAGGGCTCCCACTCCGGTAGTGCGGAAAATGCCAATAGATGGCATCTCGTGGGAGTTTTGTTTTCCCTCCCGAACGCAAATGCTTTACCAGTGATACGCCGTCGATCTTGCGATTCTGGGGGAGTTTCGCCCCCGCCGCTTCGGCAATTGTCGGTAGGTAATCCACACTGATGACGGGTTCTTCAGAGGTTTTTCCTGGCGGGACGGTACCTGGCCAGCGAACGATCAACGGGACGCGGATTCCTCCCTCGTACGGGAAACCTTTTCCTGACCGCAACGGATAGTTGTTCGTCGGTCCCAGCAACCCGCCATTGTCCGACGTAAAGATGATCACAGTTTTCTCGTCGAGGTTGAGCTGTTGCAACACCGCGAGAATGCGGCCCATCGCGTCATCAACGCTTTCGACCATCGCAGCGTATTTGGGGTTCTTTTGCTTGTTGCTTTTGGGGAGCGTGGCGAGACGTTGTTTGTATTTCTCGGTCACATCTGCTTTTGCCTGGATGGGAGTGTGGACGGCGTAATGCGCAAGGTAGAGAAAAAAGGGCTTGTTCTGGTGCTTCTTGATGAAGTTCACGGCTTCGTCGGCTTCGCGGTCGGATAGATACTCGCCTATTTTCCGAGGTGGCAAACCCGGAATCCCTTGCTTCAACCTACGACTTTGGAACGGATCAAAATAATTCGGTGGTTGGCCATAATCACACCCTCCATAGTTGAATTGAAAGCCTTGGTGCTGTGGATACCAGGCATCGTCTCCAAGATGCCACTTCCCAATGTGACAAGTGGCATAGCCGAGTTCGCGTAGAATTTCGGCGATCGTTACTTCTTCGAGTTCCATCCAATATGGATTCGGCGGACACAGAAGTCTTCGGTTCGGGCCACCAACGTATTCGGTCGGATTGCGTTTTGGGGTCCCGCGCCCGCCGCGTTGAAATCTGGCCCGAATCCAATCCGTTACACCCAGGCGTGCTGGATACCTTCCCGTCATGAGTGCAGCGCGTGTCGGCGAACAAATCGCCGCAGCAGCGTACGCGTTGGTAAACCGCATCCCTCGTTTGGCGAGTTTGTCGATGTTGGGAGTAAGATAGAACTGGCTCCCTTGACACCCAAGGTCCTTCCACCCCATGTCGTCTACATGAACGATGATGAAGTTGAGTTTTGGTTGGGGCCTGTTTTGTGTGGCGGCTTCGAGGGGGAACACTCCCCAGGTAAACAGGAAGGCAATACAACACGACGCGCGCATCATTACGATTGTCTCCAAGGTGGCGATGTCGATAACGGAACAGAAACCAAAGCTGAGGGTTCTTGGGTTCCTGAACGTACAGCAGGATTTCTTGGAATGCCGCAACCGATTAGAAAACCAAAGAGTCAAGCGACCTCGCCTGTCTCTCCGGACGTGATGCCAGCATTCTCGGAGGGCAGACTATGACGAATCGTCTCGCGGATCATCTTGAGGCGTTTGGTCTTCTTCGCCTCGGCGGCGAGGTCTGCGACGGTATCAGTTTCGTCCATGATCTCGCCTACGATGACTTCCAAGACGTCTTCGAGAGTGACAACCCCGGCAACGCCACCGTAGTCGTCCAGAACGACGGCGATGTGTTTTCGTTGGGTCTGGAACATGACCAACAATTGGTCGGCGGGTGTACTTTCGTGGACCATCAAGATGGGGTGAACGAGGTCCTTCAAGGGTGCCTGCAAGTTTTCACCCTTGACTACCATTTCGAATATTCGACTTTTGATCACGAACCCCTGAACGTCGTCGAGACGTTCTCCGACCACGACGAGCCGCGAGTGTTCCGAGTTGAACAATTCATCTTTGGATTCTTCCAACGTCTGGTGCCCTCGAACGAGGCTGATGGCCACGCGCGGAGTCATGATGTCGGAGGCCTTGCGGTCGTCCAGGTAGAAGACACGTTCGACCATCTCGGCTTCTTCCGGGTCGATCGCTTTCTCTTCCTTGCCGATTCTGGTCAAGGCCCGGATTTCTGCTTCGTCGGTCGTCGCGCTGTCGTCTTCTCTCAGGAACAAGCTGTTGAACGTTTGCAGGAACCACACCAATGGAGTGAACGCCACGGTCAGAAAGACAATGGGTCTGGCCATCATCGAAGCGATGAACACGGCATGACGGTCTCCGAAATTCTTCGGAAGGATTTCGGAGAATTGAATGACCATGATCGTCAGGATGTAGGGGAACCACAACAAGAATTGTTGGTGAGGCTCCAAGACATCGGTTGCGATCTCGGCAATCCAGAACGTCCCGACGATATTGGCGATGTTGTTCCCGATGACGATTGCGATGATGGGTTTCGAGAGGTCCGATTTGATTTGCTCGACCAATTTGCCGTTGGCGCTTTGCTCGGCGAGCAATCGAGCTCGGCTCAAGGGCAAGGAAAAGAAAGCCGCTTCGGTGCAGCTAAAGAGAGCGGAGGCCGTTAACACGAGAACCACCGCGATGATCAGCTCTATCACTTACCTTCTCGCAATTACCCAGAGTAATTTGTGCGTTCCCGTTGAACGCAGCTTCTCGCCCCACCGGATTTTTACTTAGCGAGCAGCCTTCGTTTAAGATTCTCTATTCTACAACCAATCATGGACGTTTGCGCAGGTCTTTTGCTTCACGGGAGTGAAAATCGGCCCCGTTGGCATCAGGCTTTGGAACACCCAGCGATGGTTCCCGGACGAACAAGCTCCCGCAAGAGCATTACCGACGTCTTTGATTCGAGCGTTCGTACACCTGGAGGTTGTCATATAGTAAAGGAGGAATTTCGGACCGTAAAAAAGTCATGAAGACCGACAAGTTTTTGAGAAAACGGAGATTCGACCGCTGAACCGCTTTTCCAAGCCCTCAACACTCTCGTTCGTCAACGGGTCTCCTCCAGGAATCGAAAAATCGACTGGCTACCTTTCTGCCGGAACACCATCTTATACTCTAATTCTGTGACTGAAAGAACGAATAGCCTTCTGGCAGTCGACTGCTTCGAATTTGTTGGGATGATTTTGGGATCAGCCCCCAACCCGAGGGTGCACGAGAACCCTTTACGCTAGCCCGAAGCGTTCTCACCTACAAATCGAGCGCCGACGACCACGAATACAGTACCGATACGGATGAACCAATCTTGGGTTCGGAGAACAGTTTCTCATGCGAACATTGGCAGAAGTAAAACAAGCATTGGGGACCTCTGCAGAGGCGGGTCTATCTCCGAGTGAGGTGGAAAAGAGTCTCTCGCAGTTTGGTGCAAACCGCTTGACGCCTCTTCCTCGCGAGCCGCTCTGGAAGAAGTTTCTGGGGATGTTCGAAGATCCCATCATCAAGATATTGCTCGCAGCAGCCTTACTCTCGATGATCGTTGATCTGTTCCGAGCGAGTGCTAACCTTGGACTCATCTCACTCATCGGAGTTGTCGTCATTCTCGTTGGTTCTTTTGTTGTTCGACAACAACAATGGCTTCCCTCGCTCATGTTCGGCTTGGCGGTGCTGCTCTTTTTCTTTGGTCTTGGGACGGGGCATTTTCTGGTCGAAGGAATGGCCGTGATGATCGCCGTCATCCTGGCGACAGGAGTGGCGTTCCTCAGTGAATATCGGAGCGACCGGGAGTTCGAGCTTTTGAACGCTCAGAAGGAAGACGTTCAGGTCAAGGTCATCCGTGGTGGACAGTTCCAGACCATCAAAATGGACGACGTTGTCGTTGGTGACGTCGTCCAACTCGAAATGGGTGACGAGATTCCCGCCGACGGTCGCGTTCTCACGGCCAAGGAACTGCAAATCGACCAGTCACTTATGACGGGAGAATCGGAGGCCGTTCGGAAACTCGTTCGGCCAGACGATGAAGCCGACTCCGGACCAGGACATCCCGGCTCGATGTACCGAGGAACCCAAGTCGTCGATGGAGCCGGGACCATGTTGGTCACCGAGGTTGGTGACAACTCGGAGTTGGGTAAAATTGCCCGGAAGCTCTCGGCGACAGAAGTCGAGGAAGAGGAGGACGAATCCGCTTCGGGGGAAGAGAAGCGTATTAAAGCCAAGCTGACGATCTCAAAAGAACTCACGCCGCTTCAGTTGAAACTCACGAAGCTGGCCGAGCAGATCAGTCTCGTGGGGTACATCGCCGCCCTGGCCATCTTCGTTGCCCAACTCGTTTATGGAATCGTGTCGAGTAAGGTTTACATTCCGGGTGACCTGGACCAAACGCTTGAAGTCTTCAGCCAGTTATTGAGCTACTTTGTGAACATGGTCATCATCATCGTCGTGGCCGTCCCGGAAGGCCTGCCGATGAGCGTGACGATCTCGCTCGCTCTGGCGATGCAGAAAATGACGCGGGCCAATTCGCTCGTCCGCAAGTTAGTCGCCTGTGAGACCGTGGGCTCGGCGACCGTCATTTGTTCCGACAAGACGGGAACGCTTACCCAGAACAAAATGCGTGTCGAGCGGCTCATCTGGGAGGGACAAATCTACGACCGCGGCCAAGACGGATGGGGCGTTCCCGAAAAAGCGACGCCTTGGCCTCGCGACAATACTCCGATCAACATGATGGCCATCAACTCGGCCGTCAACTCCACGGCCTATCTGGAACGAAAAGAAGGCAAGTTGCTTACGGTCGGGAATGCAACGGAAGGGGCTTTGTTGCAGTACATCGAAGAAGGTGGCATCGATTACAACCAACTCCGGAAGGACTTCGAGGCCAAGTACCAGCTTCACTTTTCTGCCGACCGCAAGCGGATGTTGACGGTCATCGACTACGGCGACAGGATGATATCTCTCGTCAAAGGGGCTCCGGAAATTCTCCTCGAACGGAGCACCCACTATCTCAAGGCCGACGGTTCGGTTGAACCGTGGAACGACGAAGCCCGCGATGCCGTCCAGAAGTCTCTGAACCAGTCGGCCGTCGAGGCCATGCGAACGCTGGCGTTTGCCTACCGCGATCTTCCCGCAGACATGCCCACGACGGAAGACGAACTCCACGAACGTCGGGACGACCTCGAGACGAACTTGACGTTCGTGGGCATGGTATCGATTCGCGACCCGCTTCGTGATGATGTTCCCGCCGCCATCGACCGATGCCGCGACGCCGGGATCAAAATCAAGATGGTCACTGGAGACAACGTCGAAACGGCAAGAGCCATCGCGCACAAAATTCATTTGATCGACAACGCCGAGGAACCCATTAATAGCGAAAAAGGCGTCGTCATGACGTCCTCGCATTTTCAGGAGTTGTTCGAGAAGGACCGGGAAGGGCTCAAGGAAAAACTTCCGAACTTACGGGTCCTGGCACGAGCCTTACCGGGCGACAAATATCGTCTGGTTACGATGCTCCAGGAACTCAACGAAGTCGTGGCCGTGACGGGGGACGGGACGAACGATGCTCCGGCACTGAAAAAGGCGGACGTCGGTCTAGCGATGGGAATCGCTGGAACCGAGGTGGCCAAGGAAGCCAGCGACATCGTCTTGCTCGACGACTCGTTTTCGACGATCGTCAGCGCCGTCAAGTGGGGGCGTTCGCTCTACGACAACATCCAACGATTCATCCAGTTCCAATTGACGATCAACTTCAGTGCTTTGGTCATCTTTTTCCTCGGCGTTTTCTTGGGAGTCGAGGCTCCCTTTACGGTCTTGCAACTGCTGTGGATCAACGTCATCATGGACACGTTCGCAGCGATTGCGTTGTGTTCGGAACCGCCGCGGGACAGCGTCATGGACCTGCCCCCGAAGAAGAAAGACGAGAGCATCATATCCCCGGCCATGCTCAAGACGATCCTGGGAACGGGTACTTTCTTCATCGTTGTCATGCTCTCGATGATGTTCGTGATGAAGGGCGGGCCGTCGATTCCTCCATCTTCTCATGTTCCAGGGCAATGGGCCTTCCATGCATCCGACGAGGAAAAGAAAGGCCCCTGGTCGGTCGAGCGAGCTGGATCACGCTTCGAGATGTCGTCCGACGAGCTGTCCTACTCGAAGGAGAAGGAACAATACTTCTTCGCCCACAAGAAGGGAGAGTCTGAGAAAGAAATGTTGCCCCTGGCCTACAGTGAGACCCAGAAACAACACTACGTCCCTCTCGAAGACGGGAAGAAGGCGTTCATTCAAGTGGACGATCGCGAGGACAAAAAGAATCCAAGACGTTTCTACGAGGTGGAAGAAGGCGACGACCAGGAAGTCAACTACGCCTTCGTGGACACCCACTTCACTGTTTTGCAGGTGAGTTTGTTCTTCTCACTCTATGTATTCTTCCAGGTGTGGAACCAGATTAATTGTCGCTCCTTGACGCCGAGGGAAAGCGGCATGACTCGCATCTGGGAGAACCCAACGTTTCTGGCCATCGCAGGAACGGTGGCGATTGGACAGATCATCATCGTGACGGTCGGTGGATCGGTCTTCAAGGTCCAGCCTTTGAGTGTCGTGCAATGGCTTGTCATCATCGGCGCGACGGCATCCGTGTTGGTCTTTGCCGAGATCGCTCGTTTTGTCCAACTGGCCATGCTGAACTCGTCGCAAAACCAGACGCCACAAACAGCGGCGACCCCGACGGCCAGTTCGGAGGAGAACTAACGATAGGTTACTGGCCCACTCTGGCAAGGAATCTGAGCGAAGCAAGAAACGCAACGCCAGCCGATCTAGACCAACCCGTACTTCGAGCGAGGCTCTTCTTCTTCGAGAGCCTCGCTTGCGTTCTGGGCAGGTGTCCAATGAGCCGCCCGTCTCAAGCCCTTCAAAATCCAGGGAATCTCCATCTTGAAAACTCCGATGGCTTCGTATTCTCTGTTCCATTAAACTTCCCCAACTGCGAACTAACGTAGTTTCCATTTCCCAAGGGAAGTGACACTGTCGAGCTATCAGGAACCTGATCTACCGAACGAGAACTTGCGATCAGGATGACTCCGTTGGAGAACCCACGGCTTCACTGGCCTAAGGAGAGTTGCCATGTCTCTCGGTACCCCGAGTATTCCCTTGGAAGAGAGCCCCGAAACCGCCTCTGCAACGCCTGCTCTGAAGCTTAGGTGGCGAAAGCAGGTGGTGGTTGGGTTCTTGCTGTTCCATTTGTTGCTTCCCCTTGCGTTCCTTCCTTGGCTTTTCAGCTGGGTGGGAGTGATCTCGGTTTTTCTGGGTAACTATATTTTCTGTTCGGTCGGTATTGGTTTGTGCTACCACCGAGCGCTGTGTCACCAGAGTCTTCGGTTGCCCAAGTGGCTCGAACGATCTCTAGCGGTCCTCGGAGTCTGTAGCTTGCAGGATTCGCCATGTTATTGGGTAGCGCTGCATCGACTCCATCACAAATACTCCGACGAGATCGCAGATCCGCATTCACCTGTGAAAAACTTCTTCTGGGGGCACACTGGTTGGGTTCTCTTCAAGCGATCGGACCGTCCTCGTGGTGAAGTGTGCCGCAAGTACGTTCCCGATCTGCTTCGCGATCCGTTCTACGCGGGTCTGGAAAAGCACAATGCTTGGGGATGGGTTTTCATCGCACACGCCATTCTGTATTTTTTGATCGCGTTTCTTATCGGATTGGCTTGGACGGATTTGATGGGTGGACTTCAGTTTGGCTTGAGCATGTTTGTCTGGGGCGTGATTGTCCGGGTGGTCTACACCTGGCACATTACTTGGGCGGTGAATTCAATTTGTCACATGTGGGGCTATCGCAATTACAAGACCACGGATAACAGTCGAAATAACTGGCTCATTGCCTTGGCGACGAATGGAGAGGGATGGCATAACAACCACCATGCCGACCAACGAAGTGCAGCCCACGGCCATCGTTGGTGGGAACTCGACGTCACTTACTTGACCATTCGGTTTTTAAAGATGCTCGGATTGGCCACGGCCGTGGTGTCGCCGCGTCCGATTCAGGAACGAGATGGTTCTTCGGAAATGAGAAAGCTGGCAGCGTAGAGAATGCTACATTGAGACTTGGTCATTGTGAAGTGGGAGGCAAAAACTCCGCTGTAAATCCGTCTGTGCTTCGGGGCCGAGCAACGGCACACAGGGAACGCGAAATTCCATGCTGTCTGGCTTTTGTATTCGCAGATTGTGTGAAGTTTGATAACCTGCGAGGTGGTTCAGGCACGACTTGTCTTTCAAGTGTTTGGTTTCTGTAGCACACCGTGTCATCTTTTTGGTGTGCCTTTGCTATCGTTCAAGCTGGTCACGCCTCCGACAAAATTGGACAGCCGTAAGGTTCGCCTGCCGAGGCCCTGTTGCTTTGGTGCGTTCGCCGCGTGGACGTCAAGAGTCAGTTAGCAACGGATGCGCTATTCGACCGTTCCAGACCCTCCAAGGATTCTTCCCTTCGTGCCGGGCTAAGTGGCATAGAACACACCTCCAAGTATTTTGCTCCTTTCTAATCTCAAACAACCGTTTATCCGAAGGCAGTATCCTATTCTTCTATGAGGCGGAGCAAATTCGCTTCCAGAACTTTACCTCAGTCTGTGGAGATTGTGTGAGACGAATGGGGGTGGGGTTGGTTATAATTCACAGAGAGATGACGTTCGAGGACTGACATCGGCTGGTGCCAAGATTATTCTTGTTAACACAGTTCTTAAAGCCATGCCGAGTCGCTCTAGCGCCAAATCCCTACACTTCGAACTGGGGGCAGTTCGCCACCCACTACACCCACAAATTCCTGGAGACTTGAAGAGTCACTATGGTGGCCAGTGTGACGAGTTCAAGCCCAGGAGGAAGTCGAAAGGGGCGTCCCGTCTGCCCTCAAACACCCCGATCAAGGTTGATCGGGGTGTTTCTTTTCCGAACACTCGGACTCAGCCATTCGTGTTCTTGACCTGCTTCTCTTTCGGGGCGTTTTTCATCAAGGCGTCGACGGCCTTCTGATACTTTTTTTGCATTTTACTGTAGTATCGATACGCCTTCGGGATATTGCCGAACGTCTTTGCGTTGCGGAACGCTTTGTTCATCGTGTCCAAAGCCTTCCTGTGGAGACTGGCTTTGTGATACACCAGCGCAGCGGTGTCGAGAGACTCTGGATTTTGGGGATCGAGCTTGACCATGAGATCGGCCAGCTTGACGAGATCTGGTTGTGGAACGAGCGTTTTTCCCTTCTTTCGTGATGCAGCGGCAAAACACAATGAGTTCAGTTGTACGGCGAGAAATTTCTTTTTGGTGAGCGGTCGAAAATACACTCCCGAGTTGGCTGCCGCTGGTTTAGCCCCAAGGAGTCGTGGAATAACACTCTGAGGAAGGATCACGCCTCTGGCCGTACATTCAACACCAACTTTCTTGCCTTTGCCCATCTGGAATTCGCAATAGCAGTGCATGGGTGCGTTGCAGATCGACACTGGCAACTTGGCCTCGCGCCCGACCAAGAAATAGACCATGCTCAGGCCTGCGCAGTAGGCTTCTTTGTGTTTGATGAAACGGTGCAGCATGTATGCACGAAGGACTTCGTCGCTCGTCATCTCGAAGGGATCCGATGGTTGGCTGGGAACGTCGAATCGGAAATCACGAAAAACGACCTTGTTGAGCGCTTGCAGTTGGTTGCGTGGATTGGTCTCCTCATCGATGGCCTCACGCACTGCGGCGGCCATCTTCTTAATGAATCGTCGCACGTACTTTTCATCGAGTTTGGGATTCATGACCCGTTCTGAAGCGAACACGAGATCGAGATAACTTTCCTTCATTTCCTTTTGGGCAGTGATGCGATGAAGCGTTTCGATCGCTTTCTTTTGTGTCTGGGCACCGACGACGTTAGCGTTGGTGCACACCACCAAAAGGCTGAGGATAAACCAAAGGCGAGGAACGATCGCCAAGCAGTTATGCATGTTCTTCTCCAGTTCGTTTGTTGTTTCCATTCGATGGGAAAGACAACCTCGGATGAGATTTGTTCCACGGCGTTCCGATTGTCGGGTTGGATATGCATTATCTGTGAGACGGTCGTTTGAGGCAAGCGATGGCAGCCGGATCGTTTCGAGTAGTCGTTATCTGACTGGGCACCTTCCTCACTCCCCCTTTGCCTCAGTTCTGCATCATCTCTTGTACTTGGGCATGGACTTTGAGGAAGGCTTCCACGCATGTGGGATCGAAATGAGTTCCGGCATGATTTTGGAGTTCTTGAAAAGCCACACTGGGTGGAAGAGCTTTCCGATAAGGCCGATCGGACGTCATTGCGTCGAAGGCATCAGCCACGGAAACGACTCGTGCGATACGCGGAATGTTCTCGCCAGCCAGTCCGTCGGGGTATCCCGAACCATCCCACTTTTCGTGATGGTGACGGATGATCGTGATCATCGGTCCCAGGTTCCTCATCGCGTTGAGTATTTCGGCCCCGCGGACGGTGTGTGTTTTCATGATGTCGAATTCCGTTTTCGTTAATCGACCACGTTTGCGCAGGATGGCGTCGTCCAAGCCAATTTTGCCAATATCGTGTAACGGCGTCCCGATCTCGATGTTGTAAATTTCCGAAGGAGAAAGCCGCAATTCACGAGCCAACAACATGGCGTATTTGGTCACCCGGAGTGTGTGATCGCCCGTATATTGGTCACGCAGTTCGACAGTTCGAGCAAGGGACGTGACCGCCTGTATGAATTCTTCTCTTTGCTCTTCAAGGATCATTGCACTCTCGATCCCAACCGAAACACTTGCCGCCACGGCGTCTGCGAAATAGAAATCGTGAGACGAAAACGGGGCTTGCAAAGGGCCTCGGTCCAAATGGAGCACGCCCAGGCGTTTACGAGGCGATCGCAGGACGGCACAAATGATAGACGCCATGGCTCCTCGTCGGACACTCCCTGCCGTTCGGATGACCGATTCCAATGCAACGTCTTGGCAAAGCAAAGATTGCCCCTCGCCGAAACACCGCTGGGCCAGTGTTTGGCTGAATCCAAGGCTCGGGTCGTTTGGGATTTTGGGAGATAATTTTGCGCCAAGATGCAACTCCCCATGCGGGGTGGCCAATACGATCGCTCCACGCTGGGCATCGAGCGCTTTGATGGTGTCCGACAAAATCGACTGGAGTAATTCCTCGAGCGAAGAAATTTGACAAAGGTGGTACCCTGCCCGAAGTAAGGTGAGTAAGTGTTGGCTTTGGTGGAGGTTGCCCATGGGTCCGGACACGATGGCTTCGAGGGCTTGATCGTAGGTCCGGTGTGTGCGCGCTTGAATTCGGACAAAGGTTCCCGAGGTTTTCAGATGGTCATGAGGATCGTCTTGCCTTGTGGTTGGGGGCGGATTCGAATCGTTACTGGTTTCGTGCGGAGCCTTCGGTTTGTTCGCCGGTTCCGGAGGGAGTTCGGAAGAATTGGGAGTCGCCACGGCCTTTTTTGCCGAGACGGCTCGAGCGAGTTGCTCGAGTGGCTTTCGCTCGAAGGGCGAAGGGGTGTGATCGGGAAGACGTCCCTTTGCTGAGCTTGGCTCGGTTTCCAGGACCGTGACAGTTAAGGCAAGGCGCCCGAACTGAAGGACATCGGTGAGTCGTAGCTCGATTTCTCGGCCAGGTACTGGCGTCCCATTGACATAACTGGGGTTTCGCACGTTCCCCAAATCTCGTAAGACCCAGCCTCCTTCCTTCCTTCGAATTTCCGCTTGTATTTGACCCACCGAAACGTCCGAGAGCACGATATCGTTGCTTTCGAGGCGTCCGATTCGTATGAAAGAGTCCGATTCCCAGCTTAGCCCTTCGATTGTCGGGCTTGACCCCGAAAGGATTATTCGTGTTTGCACTTCGTCGCTCCACACGCACCGAGTCATACTGTCGATAGGTATTGAAATCCAAGCTCAGTTTAGTCCTGACAGTACAACTGCGTGATTCGTCAGAAGTGATAAAGTGCGAAAAAAGCACCTAATCTGTGCAATTAACCAAAACGTTCAGAAGAACTCATACAACTCATATATCCCAATCTTTTCGTAATAAAACCGGTGTTGTTTTCCAAAAACGTGTTTTTCATCCATCTGCGATTTCAAGACGAATGACACGAACCGTGTGAAAAGCAGGCCGTCGAGGATCAAACAACCGAAGTACGGAGAGTGAATTTAGCTAGAAGGAGATGCAGTGACCTATGAGGGCCGAACCGGCAAGGAGACAATACCTCCTCCGGAAACGAAGGCGATCGGTCGTAGGGTTGTTGCCTAAGGGAAACGTAGGCAAGTTACCAACAACGCCTTCGTCGCCAATACGGTGGTCTTCGGCCTGGACCTAAGTAGATCCGTACTCCCGAAGGCGGAGGAGGCGGAAGGTGTTCGTGGATGATGACCCGTTTCTCAACGAGAGGCGCTGGCTGTTGGACTGCTGTCCTCTGCATTTCCGCGATGACTCGCTCGCTGACGCCCATTTGGCGCAGGTAGATCAAATCGTCCTTCGTCAGACGGAAGACGGAGTTCTTCGATCGGATTTGATTGATGATCAGCTGATCCGAGATGTGTTGTTGGGAAAGATCGACGACATCCTGGATGGACATGGCCGAGGCTCTCGCCTGGGCAAGTTCTTGTTCGTATTTGATACGTTGGTAAGCGGCGGCCTCTCCACGTCGTTCGGCTCGGTCGACTGAGTTACCGACAGCGGCGCCTCCAGCGGTGCCGACGACTCCACCGACGACAGCTCCCAAGCCTGGTCTGCCGGTGGCCAAGCCAACCCCAGTTCCGATCACGGTCCCACCAATACCACCGGCGACGGCGCCTCGTTCGGTGTGATTCATGTGACGGCACCCGGAACACAATGCCAAACTGACCATAACCCAACTTATCCAAGTTTTCATCTTGGGACTCCGTTTCCAAAACGCAACTTGTGTAAGTGCAGATAAGTTGCGCGCCGCGGACTATCTCGAAATGGCATGACCAAGTCAAGAGTAGTCACTCTTGAAGAGTGCAGGTGTACGTTTTTTTGAAACTCCTTCAAGCGTCTTTGGTTCATACCAGAAACCCGAGGCGAGGAGTTCTTGTGTGCTCTGATTCCAGAAGGTAAGTTCTCCCGACTTCTCAGTTCTGGTTCTCCTTTGCACACCGCCTACAATAAAACTTGGTCCGAACACAACAAAGTGACTCGCCATGGAGCAGGTCGTAAAAAGTATCGGTTATAGGGAGAGAACGGAATGAAGCCAATCGTTGGCCAACTTTGGATGGTCGGTGTGGTCTTGGTGTGCAGCTGTCTGGTGGACTCGCCTTCGATCTACGGACAAGGGAAAGCGAAGAAGGTGGTCTCCGTTGAGGGAATCACCGAGTACAAGCTTCCGAACGGATTTCGATATCTTTTGTTCCCCGACGATTCGAGCCCGAAAGTCACCGTGAATGTGACGATCTTGGTGGGTTCCCGACAAGAGGGGTATGGCGAGACGGGCATGGCCCACTTGCTCGAACACATGGTTTTCAAGGGATCGCCGAAATTTCTCAATCCCAAGAAGGCGTTGAACGAGCGGGGAGCGACTTACAACGGAACGACGTTCGTGGACCGTACGAACTATTTCGAGACCCTGCCGGCGTCGGACGAAAACTTGGAGTTCGCCATCGAGTTCGAGGCCGACCGCCTCACCAGAAGTTTCATCAAGCGGGAGGACTTGGCCAAGGAAATGACGGTCGTACGCAACGAATTCGAGCAGGGGGAGAACAACCCCGTCCGAATCCTCTTTCAACGTGTCCTCTCCACGGCCTTCGAGTGGCACAATTATGGCAAGTCGACGATCGGCAACCGGGCTGACATCGAACGAGTTCCGGTAGAAAACTTGCAGGTGTTTTACAAGAAGTACTATCAGCCGGACAACATGGTTCTGGTCGTGGCAGGAAAATTTAACGAGACAAAGGCCCACCAGTATATCGCCAAGTATTTCGGCTCGCTTCCCAAGCCGAAACGAGAGCTGCCCAAGACGTACACAGAGGAACCGCCCCAGGATGGTGAACGGACCGTCACTCTTCGCCGAAACGGAAAGATTGGTGCCGTCATCGTCGCGTACCACATCCCCTCGGCGGCCCACCCGGATTGCGCGGCCACTCAAGTGCTGGCCCAGGCGCTGACGAATCGACCATCGGGACGCTACTACAAGGCCCTCGTCGAGAAGAAAAAAGCCATCGTCGTGGGGGCCAACGCCTTCGCCTGGCACGACCCAAGCGTTATGCTCTTCATCGCCATCGCTGCTCCCGGTACCAAAGCTACCGAACTGCGTGAGCTGTTGGTTCAAGAACTCGACGAAACCGTCAAGAAACCCCTGACGGAAAAGGAAATTGCCCGAGCGAAGAACGAAATCATCGCGGCCAGAGAGCGTCTTCTGACGAAGCCTTCCCAGGTGGCTGTGGAACTGAGCGAGTGGCTCGGGGCTGGAGATTGGCGATTGATGTTCATCCACCGTGATCGAATCAAGAACATGACGGCCAAGCAGGTCAACCAAGTAGCCAAAAAGTATCTCAAACCAAGCAACCGTACTGTCGGAGTGTTCGTTCCCACCGACCCGAAGGAAATCGATCGTTCTCAAATTCCAGAAACGCCTGACATTGCCCAGTTGGTGAAAGAGTACAAGGGTGGAGAGAAACTGGCCCAAGGGGAAAAGTTCGACCCAACGCCGGACAACCTTGAAAAACGCATCCAGCGAGGGAAACTCCGGGCGGGATTGAAGTACGCGGTTCTTCCGAAGAAGACCCGTGGCGAAACTGTCGTGTTGCGGATGAGACTGCGGTTCGGCAACCAGAAGTCCTTGATGAAGTATAAAACTGCTGCCCAATTTCTGGGCAGTCTGATGGAACGAGGGACGAAGAAATATTCTTACGCCGACCTCCAAGACAAACTCAGCGAACTGCAGTCGACGTTGAGCGTTTCGAGTAGTCCGGGGACTTTGAACGTCACGATTAGTTCCAAGGGAGACAAGCTCAGCAAAACGCTGGACTTGCTCGAGGAAATTCTTAGACGTCCGACGTTCCCAGAGAAGGAACTCGATTTGATCCTGCGTTCGACTGTCCAGAGTTACAAACAAGCCCAGACGGACCCATCAACGCGGGCCGCGAACCTGCTTACCCGAACACTCACACCGTATCCCAAGGACGATATTCGATACAACCCTACGATCGCTGAATCGCTCGAGATGGTCAAGGGGGTCGAGATCGAGCAACTTGTCGAGTTGTATAAGACTCATCTGGGCGGGACGACGGGGGAACTCGCCATCGTAGGAGATTTCGACGTCAAAAAGACTCTCGTGCAAATCGAGGACATGCTTGCTGGGTGGAAGTCGAAGATTCCCTACAAGCGAATTCCCAACAAGCTATTCGAGAACGTCCAAGGCGATGTCCTCACGATCCAGATACCGGACAAGAAGAACGCCATGTACATGGCGGGGTATCTGTTCCCGATGAGCGACTCGTCACCAAAATACCCCGCCATGCGGCTAGCCAACTACTTGTTGGGGGAGATGCCACTCAACTCTCTGATCTCCAACAAACTACGTGAGGAATTGGGCATTTCTTACGGAGCGGGCTCGTTTGTCGCATTTCAGTCGATCGATAAAGTGGCAAACTTCATGATCCAAGCATCGTTCAACCCGATGTATCTCAAGAAGGTCGATGACAACGTAATCGACTTGCTCAAACAGACGAAGAAAAACGGAATCAGTCAAACGCTGCTTCAGGAAGCCAAAGAAGGGTATCTTCAGAACCGCCAGCTCAGGCGGGCCAATGATTCTACCCTCGCGAGTGCGCTTGTGAGCGGGTTGTACCTCGGACGAACTTTCGATCGGGCGAAAGAAGTCGAGTCGAAGATCGCCGACTTGACGGTTTCGGACGTGAACGAGGCTCTCAAGGAATTGATCAAGGTGAATCGATTGGTCATCGTCCGCGCTGGCGACTTCCAGAAGAAGAAAAGTGAGAAGAAGTAGTGAGGGGTTGAAACGCGGGGTTTTCCTCAGGCCTGCAGTATTTGCCTGTTTGCTCAGTGTTTTCCCTCTTCGCGGAGGTGGGAACCTGAGCTTCGTTTAAGGGCCAGTGATCGTTTGACCACTGCCATCTTCGTCCATGCGGATGATAAGTGGTTCTCCTCCGGGCAATGCCCCTCGCAAGATTTCTTGTTCGGATTCACTCAGACGCAACTTGGAGTTATTGGGTTGGTGCTGATAACAAACCAACCCAGCGACCAAATGAACCACGGCGTTCAAAGGACTCCGGTGGCGTATGTGACAGAGCTGAGAGGCGTTCTTGAGCTGGTCGTTGATCGTCTCGATGAGGCTGCGTTTTCGCAACAACAACTTCTCGGCCAACGGCACCAGACGGTTTTTCCTGTTCCGCCGGATGGGAATTACCAACTTCAAATGATCGGAAAACAGGTCACTAAGGTTCTCGACTTTATTAACCGTCGCATTTGCCGTTTTTGGCACGGGCCATTTTAGGAAAGATGAGGTGCTTAGATGAATCTGAGTGCTTCCAAGTCCGTCTTTCCGCTTCAAAGAAGCCCGATAGTCAATTTCCGTGCCAGTTTTCAAAATGCGACAGTTAATAAAGTCGAGATCCTTAGCTTTGCGAGCCAGCCAAAATACCACACTTCTTCCTGGGATTACCCCAAACCGATCCTACTCCGCAAAGACGGTAAATCTTGTCGCGGGGATCCTTACTTCCCGAGGAACACTGATGACCGAGGTCCGAATACACCAGCGATTCGGTCCAATCGCAACTGCGGTCGAGCTGCTGTAGCCTTGGTGACGGTCAGAGCCAAGTTCGCTTCGTGGGTGAACGTCACGTTGTTGACTCGCGCGGAGACACGAATCACGAAATCGGACCGCGACAAGGGCTTCAGGTTCTTGGCAGTCTTGAGAGTGAGCTTCACCTCGTTCTTGCCTTTGGTGATTTTGGCGGCAGCCACCGAGATTCCGCCAACCCCTCGGGGAGAGATGAATTGGACGGTGAACTCACCGTCATATTTGTGGAGGCGATTGACTTTGACGACAATGTCACGAGTTTCCCCGGCCTTGATCATTACCTTTGGCGTTGCCAATTCGACCTCCGCGACTTTGTTGTAGACCTCGAACTCGATTGGTGGAGTCGCCACGTAGATGTCGACGTTTCGCTTCTTTTTGTCTTTCGGATTGGGCTGATACTGGTATTTGGCCCGGCCTTCGAAGACCAAGCTGTACGTTCCTGGAACGGAGTTCGTGGGGATTTGGAATTTGATTACCCCTTCGTTCTTGCCTTTGGCAATGTTGACGTTGGGCGTATTCAAGAAGTTTCCGTTGGTAAGGGCAGGAGCGGCCAAACGCACGAGTTGGACCTGCGAATTGAATCCCTTCCACTGGCGATTGGTTTTCACCTTCACTTCCACGCGTCCACCAAGGGGAGCTTCCATTTTCCTTTTTTCCGGTTCCAGGGAGTAAGGAGCTTCCTTGCGGACGGCCAGACAGAAGCTCCGAGCCAATCGGCTGATTCGCGGAACGTTGTTCGGGGCCACCCAAACGACCGCTCCAGGGATGACTTCCCGCACGACCTGCTTGCCATTGATTGTTGCCGTAGCCTTGATGCGGAACGTGCCCGCCCAATCGGGGGCATTCTTTTCGGCCTCCAAAACAAGCACGCCGCTTTTCAACAATGGACCAACGATCTGTGGAGCACATTTCACGCCTTTGGGAAGACCTGTTGCCTCCAACTTCACGGCGCCGTTGAAACCCTCCTGGCGAACGACCACCACCTTGACCGATTCGGCACCACCACGGTAAATGGTCAGACCACCGATGTTCGCGGTGTCATTGTCAACGACCAGAACTCGGAAATCGGGCTCGGCTTTTTGGATGTCGATCCGGTACACAAAACGTGGTCCGTAACGTTGGTTGGAAGTGTATGTCTGGACCAATAAGGCATATTTTCCGTCTGCCGGGACTGTGAATCGCCCTTTTGGATCGAGGGTGTAGAAAGGCAGATTGCCCAGGTTCGAAGGCAGCTCGTTATGGTCGTCATAGGTGGCCAGAACTCGACGATTCTTGCCGAGTTGGATGATCTGGAGGTAGACATTCATGGCTGGACCGAACCGGTCAGCGAACCCTTCGACCGTGTAAACTTCACCCTTCTTCGCGCTGAAGACATAATGGTCTTGATCGGCGGCATCTTCGATCATGCCGCATACCGTTGTCGGCAACGAGATTTCTTGGCCTTTGGCTTCGTTATCGTTATCCCCCTTTTCGGTAACGACCGGGTTCTTTGTGTAGGTGATCAACACAGGGTTGGAGATTTGATTGCCGTTCTTGACTCGATAACCGAAGCCACTCAAAGAACAGTTTTGGAGCAACTGCAACCCATCAAAGTCGAGTTTGCTCGTCTTCCATCCATCGTCAGGGGGAGCGATGTTGACGACAGCGCTCTCGACGGCTGAGCCAGCCACTTCTTGGTTGGGGATGATTTTTCCGCCTGGTAAGTTCTTTCCGTAGAGCGTCACCTTGGCCGATTTGCCTTCTTGAATCACGGGAGGGAACGCGGAGTCGATCCACGGCCCCGTCGAGATGGTCAATCTGTAAAAATAGTCCGCACCACCAGCGATGTAAGGAGGCTCGTGAAGGCGTGCATAGAACTTGCCGTCGGCCTTGGCAGTGAACGCCACGACCGCGTTTCGGTCTCGGTAGTCGCTGCCCGCCACCAACAAACGATCGTTGGAATCGTACACTTCGAGGGTGGGCGTGAGCTTGCTGTCGATTGTCGAGGCGTCGCACGAAATCGTCACAGTTTGACCCTTCTTGGCCTCGAAAAGGAAGTAGTCTACGTCCGTGCGGCTGTTGATGCTGCCGTTGATGGTCGAGTTTAACTCTACCGGTTGTGCTTGCGTGACCAGACTGTTGTTTTCCTTCTCGATGATCTCTTTCAGGGCACCGACGACGAAGGCCCGTGGGTTGCTTATTCCCCATTTCCCGACGGCCCGTACGTCGAACTTTCCAACTGGGACGTTGGCTGGGACGGTGATCTTGAATTTGGGTGGGGGAGGGGTTGTCGGCTTCTTTTTCTTGTCTTTGGGTTCTGGGGGCGGCACGTACTGAGCTTTAATCCTCGAATCGCTGAAATACAGCTCTTTGACTTCGTCGAGGTCGTTCCCTCGCAAAACCACTTCGACGGTCGTTCCGGCTTTCGCTCCAGTGGGAGTGATCGCATCGAGTCTCGCTCGCATGAATGTCTGGGCCGAAGCCAACTGGGCGACTGATGTCAGGATGACCAGTGTTCCCAGGAGACTCGCCACGCAGCGACTCCAGCCAAACGACTGAGTGAATTCCTTGCGTTCCGAGCCGGAACTAAAAACTACGAGAGAACTCGGACGGTCAATGTGCATGCCGTTGCTCCTTGTGAAAGTTATGCGATTGGAATCGATGTTCGGCGGCTTTCGAGTGCAGGCAAAGTGCCTGCAGCGTGGGCAGGCCCCTTGCTTGCCTCCTTCGTCGGCGGGTCCGCCTGATGTCGTGGAAATTCTTTCCGAAGCGAGGGGGCTTCGGACGCCTGAGAAACGACACGAAGTCGTTGTCGCGGGGTTGGATGCAGGAGGGCGTCAAGTTCATGGATACAAGGGTTGATTTTCTCGCCGAAAACCTCTCTTGTCAATCATTTGCTTAAAGATGTGATGTTTCTCTGGGTTGAACCAGTAAAACGGCCACACCGACCCCATCGCATTGCACGTGTCCGGTATCCAGAGAAGGCTTGAGAGTCGGGCTTTGCTAGAGAAAGCGACGCTCACGACGGTTCTTCCCCTCGGCCGGATTGGATCCGGCACGAGACCGTTTTCGTCTATATTGATACACTGGGTCGTATGGAAGAGTTTCGTCAAGACTTTGACACGAGGGCGTCATGATCGACTTATTTGCCGTGATCCCGACGTTGGGAATGGGGGGACCGCTGGCGATTTTGGGAGTCTTGTTCCCGAGTTTGTTCGGGGGCGCCTGGTATCTTTTCCGTCAGTGGGCGGCGTTCTTCGCCGTACTCAGTGTCAACTCGTTGTTAGCGTTTGGGCATTGGTTGATTCGGCCTTACATAGCGGATACCTGGTTTGGCTCGACGAATGGTTTGTTGGTTGTGATGACATTCGTGACGTTGATTGGAGTTCTTTGGGCCTGGTGGCGAAGTTTGCTATTCATCCGAGCGTTTCGAGCTTGCAACCCTCATCTTGGCCGGACTTCGGGGGAAGTCCCAGGCTCGGCCCCAGACGAACCCCAGTTCGAAGATCCTGCGGGAGACTTCACGCCTTTGTCGGCCGGTGCAGAAACGCCTGAACTCACCTCGCCACAACTACCGACTCTTGAAACACCATCGGAAGACCCACCCGTTCTGGTTCCGGAACTCCCTCAGGACGCACCTCCCAAAACCGAACACCTAGTTTTGTGGCTCCTTTCCGGAAGTGCTCTTTTGATGTTGGTTTTGTACCTCATCTGGCCGGAGCCGCAACTATCGGGGACATGGGCCTTGGTCTTTGCTCTTTCGGCTGGCGTGTGGGCCGCAACTCTCCACAAGTTGGGACGATTGATTGCACGTCGTTCGTTCGGGAACGCACCGGGGAGACTGCCAGTCGAAGCGATCATACTCCTACCAGCCTTGGCGACGTTCGTTGTGTTCGTCTACCTCAAGACGCCGCCTCGGCTGGAACTTTCAGCAGAAATTACGACTGCCGATGAACAGATTCCTCTGGCCTGTAACTTTCTTTCGGACGAGCAATACCCGCTTCGCATGGGCGGATTTGGCGAGTACCGGATGTCCCTTTCCAAGCCAGCCGCCGATGAGGAACGAATTTACGCCGCTGCCGCTCAAACCATTGCTGGCGGGAACGGTAATGGGATGGTATGTGCAATCGATAGAGAAACAGGGGAAGTTGTTTGGCAGTTCGACGACGAGGGGGGCATGAAACCGGTCTATTCGTCGCCGTGGTTGGCAAACGGCAAGTTGTACATTGGCGAAGGGTTGCACTTCAGTCCTCGTTGCAAACTGTATTGTCTCGATGCCGAAACCGGTGAAAAGGTCTGGGACTTTCCGACGGAAAGTCAGGTCGAGTCCAGTCCGTGTGTGGTCGATGGTGTCGTCTACTTTGGAGCAGGAAACGAAGGCGTTTACGCCCTCGATGCGAAATCTGGTAAGATGCTTTGGAATTACGCGACGGACCCAACCAGGTCGACAACTATCTTCCGGGTTGGAGCGAGCCCGGTCGTCGTCGATGGTCGATTGTATATAGGTAGCGGAATCGAGCGAGGAGGTTTGGCGGCTCGATCCGAAACCGCTGTGGTTTGCCTCGACGCTCGATCGGGAAAAGAAATCTGGAAACGTCCGACGGTATTGCCGTGTTGGAGCAAAGCTACTGTGGCCGGTCCGTTGGTGTACTTTGCGTTGGGCAACGGCGATTTGATGAACGATCCCGTCGCCGAGCCTCCCAAAGGACACATACTGTGTTTGGATGCCAAGAGTGGCAAGACGCTTCTTTGGGAGCGTGAGGTTGCAGGTGGGATCCACACCCACCCGGTCATCGACGCAATGCACATTTACTTCGGTTCTCGGGATGGCCACTGCTATTGCTTCAATCGCTTTACAGGCCAGGATGTGTGGAAGCGACTTCTGCGAAGTCCTTCCCACGGAGGTCCTTGCCCGATAGTGAGTTCTCCGGTGTTGGACAACGGTACGCTTCTGGTGGCGAGCACCGAGGGCGAGATCGTTTGTCTCGATCCGGCCACAGGAAAGGCTCATTGGCGGAAGACGCCTTTGTCGGAACCTTTCGTGTGCTCGTCCTTTCGGGTGATGACGAAGAAAGTCGATGACAAGATCCAACGCTCACTTTATTTTGGCGCAGGTACATTCCGCCAATCCCAGGCCGTGGCCTGTCACCTCCGCGACGAAGTCGTTAAGCGAGAGGTCGGGAATCAAACGGACTGACCAGATCGGCAGAGAGAGTTACGAAAGGAAGTTCATGGCTCAACAAGAACCACAACAGGGCGCAATGCCTTCGATGCTCGACCGTCTCCTTGAGCCGATGAGCGAAGAAGACGAGACGCCCGAGCAGATTTTTGACATGGAGTTGATCGTCAATGCGATTCGACGGGACCTCGAAGAACTTCTGAACACTCACCCGTCTTACACAAGCATTCCCGAAGAGTGGAAAGAGTTGCGAAATTCGATCCTAACCTATGGGATGCCTGATCTGGCATCTGTTGAGGTCGACAGTCTATACGACAAAGAACGTCTCGCCGGAATCGTCGAGGGGATCATCGCCCAATTCGAGCCACGACTGAAGAACATCAAGGCGGTGATTCTCGATAGTCAGGGTGAGTACGACACGAGCCTACGTTTTCATATCGATGCTCAGGTGGATCTTGATCCGGCACCTGAAGTGGCTTTCGAAACGGTTTTGGAGTTGATGACTGGTCAAACGTCGGTGGAGGCGAAGTTGCAATGACTCGTTGCCGTATCGGGATGAAACCTGTTTGAAGGTGGGGCAAGTCGCCAATTGGCGACTTCTCTGGTGTTCTGTGCAAGGACTCGTTATGGTAGGCGAATAAGCGAATTGGACTCATCTACGACCGGGAGCCTTGACCATGAGCGAACAGCCAACCATTCAGGAGTCGACCTCCGAAGAAATCCAAAACGGCTCATCTCCCGAACTTACGGACTTGCATCAACGTCTGCAAAGACTCGAAGACGCCATTGCCTCCTTGCAAGATACCAAGGTACTTGAAGATCGCGTTTACGAACGAGTCTCCGAACGTATTCAGTCTACTTTGGAGGCAGCGGGAAACGTATCGGACAAAGTGACAGAGAAGAAACCGAGCGGTTGGAGTTTTTTGGGGAGCCAAAAGCAATCGGCCCATCAGGGAGTGTCCGACGGAGGTGGCCCTTCCGAAAGCCGCGTCCGTCTTGCCTCGTCATTGACCGGGGTTGGAGAAGACCGGCTGCGAGACATGTGGTTCGTCGGGGAGGTTTGGCAGGAACTTGGGACGATCCTGAGAATGTTCACCGACGTCCGTTATCACATCGGTTGGTTCGCCCGGATGGCCACGATGGTTCTGGTCCCTCTCATGTTGCTGGCCGATTATTGGATGCTCTTCCAAACGATTCCTATTGTTGGACCTCTCGTGCGAAACGCCGCGATCATGATTTTGGCCTATTTCCTTTACAAGATTTTGAGTCGCGAAGCTCGCCGTTACTCCCGGGAAAAGGCTCGGCAAACGACGGAAGACAATTGAGAGTCGAGAGCTTTTCTTTTTTTGTTGGAAGGCCACACTCGACGTAGTTTTCTGTATCCGGCACACGATAGCGAGTGTCGTTGCTCCCTTCGCTGGGCGTGCCATGCAGGGAGAAAGGAACGGGTCGACGTATCCGGTTTGCCTGAAGGAACTGCCCGATTGGGACGTGGGTGTTATCGGGTGACTCTCAGGTCTCGAATGGCTACGTGCCAGTGACCATTCCGATGGCTTGTTCGATGAAGAAATGATTACCCCACCAGAGCAGAAATTGTTTATCTCCGCCTTTTTCCCAATACGTTTGCAAGTCGGCTTCTTCGGTTTCTTGTTCTTCGGGCGAGTATTTCTCCGGGAAAGCCCGGTGCAATTGGAATTGCCAGGGGACGTCGTCGATGCCGATCGGATAGTATTCGCAATGACCGTCCTGGACAGGACCTGGAGGCCATCCCAATCCCAATTCGACAGCTCCCTGTTTCAAGAAGAATCGTTTGACGTTGATCGGAGTGCCCGCAAAGATGCCCATCGAATGTGACTCGGCGACATTCGCCAAGTAAGACCAAGCGCTATCCGAGGATACTCTTACTTCTTCGGGCATGGGCGGTACTGGCCAGCTCATGACTCCGTCTGGAAGCAAGTTCCCTTCTTCGTCAAAACGAACGATCACGAATTGATCGCCGAGGATGCCTCCGAGGGCTTCTTGGTAGAGGCCCTCCCCTTCGTAGGGTCCGACGATGAAACCGTGTACGGCGTTCGTACGAATCTGGTAGCGAAAATCGGGGTCCCGGAGGTAGACGCGTTCGAAATCAGCCATCGTTTTCCGTCCCTTCCGTCCCGTCGTGGTAGTTGAAAGGTTGCATCTCGAAAGCCAACGGTCCCTGAGTTTCGATGAGGCGTTTGCGGAGAATGTGGGTAACACTAACGGTGTAATCATCGCTTCCAGCAAAACCGACTTCCAGTTCGATTTTGTCCGCGGACGGTAGGGCTTTGGCAAACTTCTTCAACAAGGCGAGACTGGGCCAGCCCAGTCGAGACTTCTTGTCCGGTGTCGAATGTTCATGGGCGTAATCTCCCGAGAAGTAGCCAATTCGAACCCGTTCTCCGTTGCGGCGTAAGAACCAGACGGCCCAAGCATGAGGTTTACATTGCTCCAAGACGGCATCAATATCCATGGTTCGGACGTCCGGAACGACGAAGTGGATGAAATCATCGAAGAGGTCGTCTTTTCGATTCTCTCGCAACATGTCCAATGATTGTTGCTCCAGTTTGCGCAACTTCTTTAATATTTCCACGGATTGCTCGGCGAGTTTGGCCATGTCCGTGGGTTTGTGTTTGTCGGACGTCATGGTTGGGTGTTCTCAGAAAATAGGTACTATTCGAGCGTTGGTCGATTGTACATCGGCTGAAGCGGAGAAGCAACTCGGAGGAGCAAGGAGCTCTCTCGGGATTATTCCGCTTGACAACACACCTCGTTTCGATACTATCCGCCTCCCTTTGATAAGCCTAACAGATTAAACCCGACGAGGGTGCGCAATCCGTCTTTGCAAGACGTGTGTTCATCCGGAGCAGGAGTCACTGCGGTGTTCTCATCCTTCCTTCGCCAGCTGCGATGTGCTGTGTCGATAGCCGCGACGTTAGTCGTGGTCTTGGGCGTGGGGTGCAACGCTGCGATGGCTTCGACGTTACATTGGGCACCGACAACCTCTTCGGACTTGTCGCGTCCCATCACGATCTACGCGAACCGTATCGCCAACTGGACCCAAGACAACGACATCATCTTACTCTTGAAGGGGCATGTCTGGATCAAGCAAGGGACCAACGGTGTGCGGATGGACAAGGCCGTCATCTGGATCACGTCCGAGGGTAAAGAACGCGATAAACAATACAAATTGCGAGTCTACGGTGAGGGACAAGTTCAAGCCGACGGGCGTGGAAGAAGTGCCGTCGGAGAACAGGCGCTTGTGGAACTTCGCACTTCAGGAGAAGTGACGGCCAAGCCCTCGACGGACAAGGCAGTTCAACAAGCCGCGTTCCCCAAAGATCCGGTGTACCAACGTGGCCTGAATGCCTTTTACTTGCTGAAGGGCGAGTTACCGACCGTCCCGGAAGTCGATTCGGTCGCCGTAGAAATGTCTACGCCGCCCCACGTAGGAGTTCCCGAACCACTCGCTCTGCCACCCGGCCAGAATCCGTCCCTCCAGAGAATTCCGACTTCTGTCCGGGCAGCTACAATCGAGATGCCACCGTCGACTGGAGACATCACTCACGCAACGCTTCAAGTTCCGACGGAAGCTCAGGGCGGGACGATTCGCCAGGTCCAAGCCCAACAAGCTCCCGGTGCCGGTCCGTCGGTTGGTGGACTCCTTCCCGTGCCCCGAATGGGTGGCGTGCGGAGTCCGTTCGGACCAAGGAGCGTCACGATCCGACCGCGATCGACCTTACAGAAAAACCAAATCAGGAACTACTACAACGCATCGACCGGGGAGACCGCCGTCGTCGTAAGCAGCGGGATCATTCTGTTGGTGACCAATGCCGACGGAAAAGGCGGCGTCTTGGACATCGAAGCCGATCGGTTGGTGGTATGGACGAAGGGAAGCCCGCGACAGATCATTGAGGACTTGAGAGGGGCCCGTGGTCAACAGAACCGCTCGCTCGAATTTTATCTCGCGGGGAATGTCGAGATTCGTACACAATCGAACGACGAATCGCAACTCCTGCGGGCCAACGAAGTGTATTACGATCTGAATCGAAACGTCGCCGTTGCCCTCGACGCTGATCTGGAGATCGTCGATGGAAAACTCATTAACCCTCTCCATCTCCAAGCGGACCAATTACTGCAACTTGGGGCCAACAAATTCAAGGCCCTCCAAGCGCGGCTGAACGCGAGTGCCTTGCCTGCCGATCCGGGATTGAGCATCACAGTCGATGATGCCCTGATCGAACGTCGTAAAATCATCCGGAAAACGATTTTCGGCCAACCGATCATAGATCGCAACACTGGTCAACCCGTTGCGGACACGCAGCGATACTTCACCGGTGAAAACGTCTTTGTCCGGCTTGAGGACGTTCCAGTCTTCTATCTCCCATTTATCCAGGGAGATGCTGACGACCCGCTTGGCCCGCTCGAAAACATTTCCGTGGGATACAACCGAATTTTTGGGTTCCAGGTTTACACGACCTGGGATGTTTACGACTTGATTGGGATCACTGAACTGCCAGGTACAAAGTGGCGTTTGGAACTCGACGGTCTGACCGACCGTGGTCCAGCCATCGGTTCGGACTTTAGCTTCGTGGGACAGCAACTCCTTGGCATACCGAATCGATACAGCGGTGTTGTCCAAGCTTACGGTCTTTACGACGGTGGCATGGACGTCATCGGTGGGAACCGTGGAAGTTTCATTCAAACGTCCCCGAACGACTTCATCACGGTCGGAACTCCGAACTGGCGTGGTCGTTTCTTGAGTCGCATCAACGTCCAGGAACTCCCACAAGGATTCGTGTTCCAAGGGCAAGCGAATCTGATCTCTGATCGCAACTTCCTCGAGCAATACTTCCTCGGAGAGTGGCTGAGTAGCGTCAACCAAGATACATACGCCTATGTCAAGCAGCAACAGGACAACTGGGCCTGGACAGGATTGGTACAACCACGAACTCGTCGGTGGATCACGACGACCGAGTGGTATCCTCGGTTTGACGGGTACTTGCTTGGTCTCAAACTATTCGACTGGGTGACGTATAACGCATGGGCAGGTGTGGGTTATGCCGAATTGGAACCGACCGACGAACCGGGATTCGAATTCGAACCAACGAGCCAGGATACGAATACATTCCGGGGCCACATTTGGCAGGAAGCGAGTGTACCGTTCGGACTCGGACCACTCAAGATCGCGCCCTACGGCATCATCGATCTGGCCTATTACAGCGAAGCATTGGACGGCGAGAGTCGAGGACGTTTCTACGGCGCTGGTGGAACACGGGTGAGTATGCCGCTCTCACGGTTATATAGTGGGGTTCAGAGTGAACTGTGGAACCTCGATGGCATCTACCACAAGATCATGTTCCATGGAAATTACTTCAATGCTTACAGCGACACCGATCATACTTTGCTGCCACAACTCGACAGGCTCAATGACGATGCGAGTAACCAGGCGTTGCGAAACATCACCCCAGTCCAATCGATTTTTAATCCGGGTAATGCAGCGTTTTTGACCATGTCGGCTTTGTTCGATCCACAAGCTTACGCCATCCGCCAACTGGTCGATAACCGGGTCGATACTCGAGACGACGTGGAAGTCGTGGAGCTTGGGATTCGTCAGCGCTGGCAGACGAAACGTGGTTTTCCCGGACGTCGCCACGTGATTGATTGGATGACGCTGGACTTGAGCATGTCGGTGTTTCCGAGGGCGGATCGTGACAACTTCGGCGAGCACGTTGCGTTCTTGAAGTATGATTGGAGTTGGAACATCGGCGACCGAACTTCTCTCGTGAGCACTGGATGGGTCGATCCGATCGAGAATGGCCCGCGCGTCTTCACCGTTGGGACGTACTTGAACCGACCGGATAGTACGAACTTCTATCTTGGGTATCGACAGATTGACCCACTCGAAAGTAAATCCGTCATCGGGTCGTTGTCGTACATCTTCAGCGAAAAATACTCGTTGACGGCGAGTGCTTTGTATGACTTTGGAGTCGAAAACCAAGTGACGAGTCTGGTGGTGACTCGTAGGGGCAAAGATCTCCGTGTGAGCCTTGGCTTGACCTACAACTCGATTCTGGATAACTGGGGATTGGTCTTCGAAATCCTGCCAAATCTCACCCGAGGTCGGGTCCGCTCGCCAGGTTTGTCAGGTCCATTCACGAGTGATGGTCTTCGTCAGTAGCTGGGTGTGAGGGGAGGAAACGTGAGCCGCGTGGATTCAACCGCAGTTCGGAAAGAGTAGACGCGAGCCGCTCAATGTTACTGAAAGAAAAAGTACACACGAGCGCCGTGTGCCTACGGCAATGAAATAGTATACGTGAGACGTGTGTACCTACGACTTCCGGCAGATCAAAATCCAGAGGAATGCCAGAAGACAACATCCCAATGAGGAATCTATCTGACCCATATCATTTTCGATTATGAGTTCCTTCGAACTCCATCTCCCAGATTCCATTAAAAGCATGGCTTTCCACCGCGCAGAGAAAAGCCGAAGCGTGACAAACCGCTTCGGCCAAAGTTGGTCTGACAGATGTGCTGTGGAAAGTCGGCTCCTTTTTAGAACTCCTCCGATAAAGGCATCTGAACAGGCGGGTTATATCGAGTTCCGTTGCGTCGAATCCAATCACGTTCGTGGTCGGCCATCGAATTGAGGAGTTGCCGCACTTGGTCGGGGCGTTGTTCATTTCGGAAAAGGTCTTCCATATATAGTTGAGTTGCGAGGCGGTAGTCTTCCCATTCTGGTGCTGCTTTGCGACCAATCGTCTTCTGGGCTCGAGGTAGATAGTAGGCTAAAATCCTGTCCCTTTGGGGATGGTTGGCGGGAAGCATATCCAACCAAGGGAGTCGAGGCCAGTTGCTGGGCCGAGTTTGTTGAGCCAAGCGAGGAGCTTGGGAATTGTAGTAAGACGCCAGGACTTGCTTGGCGTTTCTCCGGACTTCGGGGTCTGGGTGCTTTTCCGCAGCCTTCAAGTGGTCGACAGCCAAGGGAGCCATTCTCGAAAGATGGTACCTCGCCGTGGCTCTTGCGGAGTAATTGGGTGAACCTAGTTGCGCTATCAGCGCAACCACAACCATGGTGGAAACGGTGGTTGGAAACATGAACCCTCCTTTCCCTGCGGTCGTGACTTCATGTCACGCGAACTTAGGGATGGTCGAAAAAAGACAGTGAAATTGGAAATGGGAGAGGGACGATCGAGGGCGATAGTTGGGAGAGGAAACAAACCTTAATGTGTTTCTAACTTATAAATACTATTAGATTGAATTTGAGTCAAGAAGACAAGATTGATTTTTTATGAACAACACATGAAAGACCTCTGAGTTGGTCGGTTGCCCAAGTCGGCGAAGTCTGCCAAAATAGAGGCTTTTTGCGGTTATCGCGGGCTTATAGCAGTTCACGGTTGTGTTGGGTATCGGCAGTCCATTGGGGTCCTGAGCCCAAGAACCCCGCTATCCAAGAAACCTTCAACAGCGTTTCTTGGGTTGGAAAAAACGACAATTTCTGGCGAAATAGTAAAATGACCGATGGAAAAAACAACGCCAATGTCTTCCAGGGGCGCTCTGCCAACAATCCAGACGCGATGTGATCCTCAATGACCGATTCGAACATCGATGGCCAGTTATGGTTGTGGTTACAGCAAATGGAAGCGGGAGACGAGAATGCCCGCGAACGACTGCTTGACCATTTCTGCCACCAGCTCCAACGCCACGCCCAGAAAATGCTCATGGGCTTTCCGCACCTCCGTCGGTGGGTCGAGTCCGGAGACGTTTTCCAAAATGCCATGGTTCGTTTACTGCGGGCGTTGGACGAAGTCCAACCGCAATCTCCCAAACATTTTGTTTCGTTGGCCTGTTTGCAAATCCGCCGCGAGTTGATCGATCTCGTACGGCACTACTTCGGGCCAGAAGGGAGAGGAGCCAATCACGCAACCCACGTGCCTGGCAGAGACTCGGAAGACGCTCCACCTCCGCTTTACGAAGCGGGCGAAACTACGTTTGACCCAGTACGCCTGGCAAACTGGGCGGAGTTTCACGAGCAAATCAACTCGCTCCCAGAAGAGGAGCGTCAAGTTTTCGATGTCCTTTGGTATCAGGAAATGACGCAATCGGATGCCGCCGACTTTTTGGGCATGAGCGAACGGACCTTAAAGCGGCGCTGGCAATCCGCACGGCTTCGACTGCATGAGTTGTTGAAGGGAGAGTTACCCGATTGAGAATCCGGAAAACGAACAAAGACCCAAACGGCGAGCCATTGAGACCCGTTCGGCTCATGAAACGGTCGCCCGAGGCCTTTGGGAAAAGGTGTTCAAATGCCCGGCCATTGTGGCCGGGATACGATGAGCTTGGCCTTGGGTGGACGGATCAATCAGTATCGTGTTTGTTGTAGTTCTTTGGGTTCGGTGCGTTTCCAACCACGGCTGGGGCCTGTCGCTCCTTCGGGGCTTACAAACCAAAACACGACTCCTACTGATTCGCCTACCTTCGGGGTTGAAAATTCAACACACCACTCTTGTTGATCCGACTATTCAAGCGAGACCCAGGACTCTGAGACCGAAAATGCTCTCATCCAAGAGAGTGAATCCACCTTTCTCGATAATGGGCTATTTCCGCTTCTGTTTCTTTTTCTTCTTTCGGTCAGCAGCTCGTTCTTTGGCACTTTTTCGTTTGCCCGTCCCGACCTTCGCCTTGGGCATCATCCCACCGGGGTCGAGCATTCCGGACTGGCCCATTCCGGTGACCATTTTGATACGTTGCCAGACGCTCATGTTGGCCATCTGTCGCATGAGAGTGCGGATCTGGTCGAACTGTTTGAGGAACTGTTTGATCTCCGCTGGTTGTGTGCCGCTTCCGTTCGCGATTCGTTTGCGACGGCTCAAATCGATGACGTCAGGATTCTGTCGTTCCTTTTTCGTCATCGAGTCGATCATACCTTGAATTCGTTTGAAGGCTTGCTCCGGATCCTCTCCTTCTGGAATCATCTCTCCCATGCCGGGCATGAGTTGGGCCACTTGCTTGATGCCGCCCATGCTCTTCATCTGCTCGAATTGCTTTCGAAAATCGTTGAGGTTGAAGTCGCCTTTTTCGAGTTTCTTCTGTTGCTTCTCGATTTCCTCCTCGGTCATCGCCTGTTGGGCGTCTTGGACTTTTTGGACGAGGGCCATGATGTCGCCCTGGCCGAGGATTCGTTGGGCCATTCCCTCTGGCCGAAACTCTTCGAGTTTATCGAGTTTCTCGCCGACGCCGATGAACTTGATAGGGACCTGAGTCACCTCTTTGATTGACAACGCTGCGCCACCTCGCGCGTCGCCGTCCATCTTAGTCAGGATCACCCCGTTGAGCGTCAACGCGGTGTTGAACGCCTCCGAACTCTTGACGGCGTCTTGCCCGGTCATAGCATCGGCGACGAGGTAGACCTCGTCGGGCTTGCAGACCTTGTCGATCTGCTTGAGCTCGTCCATCGGCATTTCGGCAATGTGGAGACGGCCTGCCGTATCGAGGATGACGGTATCAAGCATGTTTTTCTTGGCGTAGGCGATCGCGTTCTTACAGACGTTGATGGGGGTCGGGCCTTTGACGTTCGGGTCGGTACTCGCCGCGCCTTCTTCGTAGACAGCGACGCCGAGTTGTTCACCGAGGACCTTGAGTTGCTGGACGGCCGCAGGACGTTGCAAGTCAGCGGCTACGAGCAACGGCTTACGAGACATGTTGTCTCGGAGCGTTTTCGCGAGTTTGCCGGCGGTCGTGGTCTTTCCGCACCCTTGCAATCCACAGAGCATCAAGACGGTAGGACGTTCCTTGGCGAAGCGGATTGTAGTGTCGACTGGCCCCATCAGCTCGACGAGTTCTTCGTAGATGATTTGGACGATTTGTTCGCTCGGATTGACGTTCTTGATGACCTCGCGCCCCACAGCTTTTTCTGTGACGCGGTCGATGAATTTTTTCGCCACTGAGAAGTTCACGTCGGCTTCGAGCAATGCACGACGTACTTCTCGCAGACCTTCTTTCATGTTCGCTTCGGTCAGACGACCTCGGCCTGAGATTTTTTTCAGGGCGTCCTTGAGGCTCTTTTGAATGGCATCAAACATAAATAGGGGCTTCCACTCAGTTTTGAGGCTACAGCGAAATACCGTCAGACCAGAGAGAGTTTTACAACGGCGAATCGGTTTGGACGGTTTATGTTATAGTATCTATTCAATGTGGACAACGAAACTCGGATTCGCACGCGGTAGGGAGAGCTGCAATCGCTCCGAGTGAGTTGGTCTGCAAGCCTCCCTCAAAACCCATCCTGATTATGACGTTCCAAGCAATGACAAGAGTCACTGGACGATGAAACGACCGTAACTCGCCGCGTTTGTGATCTGCGGCAAAATTTTTCCGAGAGAGTCTGGCCGGGCTCAAGTTTTCACGGAACGGGAAATGAATGCGTGTCTGTTTTTCGTGGTGGGTAACGAGCTTGAGCGCGAGCGAGAGCAAAGGGAAGCCGTTACCTCATTAGGTGTGCCATTGTCTCAAAGTCGTCACCCCACAACAACAATGGTGTGCCATTGTTTGGGCGCTCGTTGTCACACCCTTCTATGAAACCGTGTTTTCCAAAGATTGGCTGGAAAAGGCACCGACACGTTTTGCTGCCATCCGCAAAACCGGGACTGAAGAATCCGAACAGAAATCGGTTTCGGGCTCCGAGTGATTATTTTGGCAATTTGACGATTTTTGTGAAAATGAGACGGCGTTCAATCCTATTGTATTATGGGCACATGCGCCAAAGTGTGGTCGGAAACCCCGAAAATGAGCCAAAATGCTGGTTTTTCGAGGGTCGTTTTCCATAAGTGATTGATGTGTATGGGTATGTGGAAATCGAGAGGTGTCAAAAAGGTGCAAGTTTACTACAAGTTTAGCGCAGGTTTACTACAAGTTTGGTACAAGTTTACTGCAGTTTTAGCGCAGTTTTTTGTCATTTTTGGACCGGTTTTGCGGCGAAATTGAAGGGGCGAAGTTTGGAGGAGATCGCCGCGGGTGGAAATTTTAAAAAAAATTTTATGTCGAGTAGATTTCAAATCACGCACGATTAGATAGAGGCCGGTCGAGAAGTGAACCTGTGGCCATCTGTGGTTGGTTGGTGGCGAATTGTGAGGATAGAGAAAAAAATATCCGCTGTGGTGGGAATCACAGCGGATACGTATCTCCGACACATCGGAGCTTGGGAGGTCATTCAATTATATCAGCCTCCAAACCCGTTGGCGAGAGAGAAATGCAGTTCTGCACTATTGCGTATGACGATGGACCCCGTGACCTCGTTGTAAGCAATCGTCCCGCGACCGCCGTTGTAGGCCCAGCTGCTCGGATTGATGGTGGTCACGATCATCCGCATTATCGAATTGGCCGCGTAGCGTTGCTGAACCAAATTGTAAAGCTGGCCAAATCGTGGATCAGGGGGCGGAAGCAGATCGCTTATCGGATAACTTCGAGTCGTCAGTGTATTTCGAGCGACTTCGGGGGTGACGACCTGAATGGTTCCGTCTTTCAAGATGTAGGCGAGCCCGTTGTTGGCCAAAACGGTTTTGAGGATCGTGCGAACGGTGAGTTTCCCTTTGGGTCGGAAATTCACTACGGTATCGTAAGTCACCCCGACGTCCTCGAGCGTCAATTTGTTGGACAAAATGGGGGCTTTTGTTTTCTTGGCCATGTACTCAAGCACGTCCTGGAACCGCCAACCATCGAAGTCTACGGTCATCACCGAGTTCAGAGTCTTGAGCAAGAAGGCGTCCTTTTCGTTCAGTTTGACTCCTGCGAAATTCGCTCGGATTTCACTGCGTTTCACCCAGTTCTTGGGAAAACTAACTCGTCCATTTTCGGGAATGGTGATGTCGCCGAGGTCCAAGGTGCTACGATTTGCGACCTCGAACCGTCGTTTTTGTTGAGCGATCTCGCCAGTTCGACCACGGGCAGTCTTGATGTATCGTTCGGCAACACTACCAGGACCACTGACGGTTTGAGTGGTTGGCTGTCGCTTGGCATACTTCGCGTACTTTTGGTATTTTGCTCTTCGTTGAGCTTCGGGGTCGTTTGACGCTTTTTTCTGGATGTACGCATCGACTCCCTCGATATAGGCCTTGATTCCCTTGCTCAGATAGACACGGTTTTTCTCGGGCAAGATTCGGGTGTTGTCGACGACATGCTGGTACGTGATGAGAACTCGACGAGCTTCGTGGGGCTTGGCACGATAAGTCTTTCGAACTTGGGCGAGAGCGTCTTTCACTTCTCGCTCGAGTTTTTGGGCGGAGACTTTTTCCCGCTCGATTGTTTTCTTGAGAAGGTTATCGTCGTCTGCAAGAACAAGCGCGTTGTGGCCAAGTAAGAACCCCGTCAGAAAGGTAACTAGAAAGAGAATTTGTGGACGGAGGCCGGATGTGTTGGACATGATGATCTTCCTTTTGTCAGTGCAGTAGGTTGCGCTGCACCTACTTTTCCCCACCTACAAGATAATTTATCCAGACTCAACTTGCTATACCAGGGAGAGAATTTCACGTATTCCAACTTTTCCGCTCTGCTGGCCGGAGAGACCGAACAATCCTCGGTTTGGGAGTTTTCGGGAAAAGACGTGCAAAGATCGAGGAATAGTAAGGGAAACGCACGAAGTTGGTGCGATTTGGGTTAATGCCAGGAAGAGCTTTGGTGGTTGGCTTGCGGGTGGACCATTTCCAGAGTAATCAACACCAACAACTCTGACGTTCGCTCATTGTTTCACAAAGCGGCCAATACTGTCGGTGGCGTACCCAAACAGAATCTTGACTCCATTCGAAACGGTCTGACAAACACGAACCTTCCCTAATGCTGAAAAAATCAACGCACAACCTCAACTTAGGAATAGCTCAGTATCTGTTGTTCCTCTTATTTTCCTTCGCATCTTCGTGTGAAGCAATGGGTAGGAATCTCCTTGTCGCTGTTTCCATCCGCAAGTACGATCGATCGAAGGATAGCTGTGATGAACTTGTTACGAGGATTGGCATCATGAAAATGCGATTAGCTCTCGCGGTATTACTCGGACTGGGACTTTCGATGTCCTTTGGCATCAGAATTGGTTTAGCCCAGGACAAGAAAAAGCAACCCCAAAAGACTTACTCCACAATCGGCAAAGTCTTGCGGTTCGAGAAGGCCGTCAACAAGATCGTACCCAAGAACTCCAAGATTCAAAAAGTCGGGGAAGGGTTCGTCTGGACTGAAGGACCTTGTTGGGTCAAGAAAGGAAAAGCTGGGTTCTTGTTGTTCTCCGACATCCCAATGAACAGCGTCATGCAGTGGCGACAAAGTGGCAAAGTCAACGTCTTCCTGAAGCCGAGCGGCTACACTGGCAAGGAACCTCGCGGTGGCAAGGACGGCAAAGACGAACCAGGTTCGAACGGGCTGGTCCTCGCACCAAACGGGGACCTCATCTTGTGCCAACATGGTGATCGATCTGTCGCTCGGTTGGCATTCAAGGACATCGACCGCAAGACGAAAGAAGGCAAGTTCCAGATTCTTGCTCGAGAATACAAGGGTAAGCGACTCAACAGCCCCAACGACGCTGTCTTCCACTCCAACGGCGACCTCTACTTCACTGATCCGCCGTATGGTCTCAAGAAACGCTATGACGACCCTGCCCGCGAACTCGACTTTTGCGGCGTTTATCGGATCTCCAAAGATGGCGAACTCACTCTCTTGACGAAGGAAATGACTCGGCCCAATGGCATCGCATTGTCGCTGGACGAGAAAACCTTGTACGTCGCCAACTCTGATCCGAAACTGCCGATCTGGAAGGCCTTTCCAGTTAAGAAAGACGGAACACTCGGCAAGGGTAAGGTGCTCTACAACGCAACGAAAGAGATGAAAGCCGGTCGTAAAGGCCTTCCCGACGGGATGACGATTGACTACAAAGGTAACCTATTTGCGACCGGGCCAGGTGGCGTTTATGTGTTTACTCCGAAAGGGAAGTTACTTGGTCGGTTCCAAACTGGTGAAAGAACTTCGAACTGTACGTTTGGCGGTAAAGGCGGGAACTGGTTGTATATGACGACCGACGATTACATCACTCGAATTCGCTTGCGAACCAAGGGCAAAGGATTCGAATAGAGACTCTTCGGCGTCAAGGGTGTCTCCTCGGGTTCTCTGTTCTACGATCCTTCTCGAGGAGACCAGTGCGTTGTTCGCTCGTAATGAATCTTGAATCGCACGAGGGCATCAACGTGGAACGCAGCATTCTCACGGCGGATCGGTTATTCGACGGAACGGGTCGTGCAACGATCGCAGGACCGCAACTTCACATCACTGGACAACATATCGACACCCGCGAAACGAATCTTCTGGCGCCTCCCAGTTGTTCCGCTGCCGTCTATGCGTTCCCTGGTTGTACGATTCTACCCGGACTCATTGACACCCACGTCCACCTCATTTTTTCGGCCAAACAAGCGCACGAGGCTGTGGTCGAGCAAGTTACAGGTGAGTCCGACGCAGAACTCGCGGCCCGTGCGATCCAGAACGCCCAAGCCGCCCTCCGGTCAGGAATCACGACGGTCCGTGACTGTGGTGGAAAAGGTACAGTCATCCAACAAGTCCGGGATGCCATCCGAAATGAAGACATCCCCGGACCGGACGTGATTTCGTGCGGCGTGCCGATCACAACAACGACAGGGCATTGTCACTGGCTCGGCTTAACTGCCACCACTCCGCAAGAAGTAACGAGAGCCGTCGAGCAGATGCTGGCCGAGGATGCCGACTGGTTGAAGGTCATGGCGACCGGCGGAAACATGACGCCCTCTCCGGACGCCATGCAAGCCCAGTATCCCAACGAGGTCCTGGCATTGATCGCGGACATGGGTCGCGAAGCCTCGAAACATAGCGCTGCACACGTCTTGAGTCGCTCGGCGATGGCAGGTGTGGTTCGTGCCAATTATCGAACGATCGAACACTGTGACTGGCGCGTCGATGAGATCCATTACGAATTCGAACCCGAACTGGCCGTGAGAATGCTCGACCAGAATCAATTCGTTGGACTAACAATGTCCGGCACCACTCGAAGGGCGCTCTTTCCGGAAATTGCCAGCCTTCAGTCTCCGAAACTTACTCGGCGGTTGAACAATCGATTCGTGTGCGAACGGCAAATAATAGATTTTGGATTGAAGTATACGTTACATAGTGATGCTGGAGTAGGACGAACTCCTATCGATACATTTGCTGATGGTCTCCAAGCTGCCAAAATAGAACTTCGACTAACTCCAGCGGAGATTCTATTAGCGGTCACTCGTACTGCTGCAGAAGCCCTCGACCTGTTCGACCGTGGAACACTCACGGCTGGCAAACTCGCCGACCTCGTTGTTGTGGATGGGAATCCATTACAAGATTTGACAGCATTAGCCAATATCCGAGCTGTAATGAAAGCTGGGAAATGGGTGGCTGGAGACATTCCAGAAAAAAGAGAAACGCCCAAACCAGAACTTTTTTGAGAAGACAAGAGAAGCCATAGGTCGATAAATTCGAGCGCCAGAGACCGTAACAAACCAACAGGCGGACTGCCCACGGAGTGTGCTCACTACCTTCTACGCTTGACCGATCTCCACAAGCAACCTTTACTATCGATGCTGCATCTATCTTCACCATTCCCTTCGATTGCACCTCTTATGGATCAACACTATCCAAGGTTGCTCGACCAAGGGGTGTTACCAGGCATTGGGTCTTCGCCAGGCCAAAACGAACGTTATCGACGTGGAGAAACCCCACACACACTACACGTTTGGTGGGCGCGCCGACCACACCGTTCGATGCGTGCTCTTGTCTTGGCGAGTCTGTGCTGCGAGAGAACCTCTGCGGCCTTACGAGCATTGGAACAAATCTGCAATCCCGTGTTTCCCGACGAGGCGTCTCTCAATGAAGCAAGAAAGCTGACTCGTCTTCCTGACGGAACACCCCCGAAAATACTCGACATGTTTGGTGGCGGAGGGACTATTGCTTTTGAAGCGTCGTTACTTGGTGCGGAAGCCCACTCGATCGACAGCAACGAACTAGCAGTCTTTCTTCAAAAGACATTATTGAGGCGTGGCGAAATCTCGCACTCCGAATTGTGTCAATTGGTCGAGCAGTCGGGAAATCGTGTTCTCGACAATCTGACCAAATCGACAGCAAGTTTGTTTCCGCTTCGTCATCGTTGGTTTGGATACATGTGGACGTACTCGATGTCGTGCCGGGCATGTAGATATCGCTTCTATCTGTCGAAACGTCCGTGGCTCTCTCGAAAAAAAAGGAAACGAATAACGCTAACCATCCAAAACGGCGAATTCGCACAACTCGTTTCTGTTCAACAGTCGAGTTCCGAACACGACTTCGTTTCGGTGTGGGCAGGTCGGACCGGAACAGTGAAATGTCCTCAGTGTGCTTTGCTCCATTCGAAAATATCACTCGCAGAGACGAAGGACGACCTCGTCGCGTTGGTTGGTCCGGCCGCCTCCGGTGGAAAAGAGTTCTCGGATGTTGTACCTGGAGCAATGCCGGACAACACAGTCATTCACGAAATCGAGCAGTCAGTCTTGCAAAGGTTGGAGGCACAGCTACCGGACTCACGGCTTCCCAGATGGTCGGGTGTCGTCAATCCAGCCTTGTATGGAATTGAAACGCACGCCGACTTCGTCAACCCTCGACAACGGGCTGTTCTATTACTCCTGGTAAGCGAACTACTAGCTGAATATCAGAGGTTGTGTAATCACACATCTCGAGAAGTAGCCAAATCTGTCGTCGGACTACTATCCGGGTTAATTGATCAGCTCGTCGATTGGAATTGTCGGTTGTCGATGTGGATTTCGCAGAATGAACAAGTTGGCAGGGCGTTCTCTGGCCCGGGAGTGGCCATGCTTTGGGATTATGTCGAGACTGATCCCGTTCTACGAGGACCTGCCAATTTGTGGAACAAGCTCGATCGAATTATTGCCGGCATGCGTTCGCTGTCCTATTTGTCCAGTTCCGTCCATGTAAGACAAGGTTATGCGCAGAACCTGCCGTACACGGATGGTTATTTTGACGCGATCGTCACGGACCCACCTTATTACGACAATATCTATTACAACGTGCTGGCTGATTTTTTCTACAGTTGGAAGCGGATTCTCTTCCGGAAGATGGAATCGAATCTCTTTGTTCAGTCGGAAACCGATTCTTCGCGAGAACTCGTAGCTTCGAAGTTCCGTCATGGCGACAGCGAGACCGCGCACAGAGAGTATTGCGAACAACTTAGTTTGGCCATTCAAGAAGCCGAAAGGGTGTTAAAGCCAGAAGGGTTGCTTTGCCTTATCTACAGTCACGGATCATTGCGAGGTTGGCAAGCACTGATCCAAGCGTATCGTTCGACAGGGCTCTTCGTCACGAGCGTACAGCCTCTGAACATCGAACGGAAAGCGCGTCCTAGGGCGATGAACTCGAATGCCGTCAATACGTGCGTTGTGTTCGTCGCTCGCCGGGGAAGTACTCCGAAATTCCCAGTAACTTGCGATGAGTTATGCTCAAACTTTCACAAACTCGTGAAGGAAGTGACACTCTGTTTAGAATCGAAAAACTGGTCGCCCAGTGATATTGCGATTGCGGCCTACGCTCAGGGAGTTGGTTTACTGATGAATGTGTCCGATATCACTGGCGGCGAAGATGACTTCAGTCCGCTCGGAATGTTTGAACAAATCGTGAGAGAGGTGATTCCAGACTTCCGCGTGAGTAACCGCAAGTCCCTTTAGCTGGGGAATCAATCCGCCGCGAACTTTGATCGCGGCGGAAAATATCTTCTTGAGACAACGGTTCCAAAAAGGCAAGGCGGACTCAAGAAAAGCAACAAACGCTCTAGAACGAGGTCGGACAAGAAGTACGAGAATCCAAGCGAATTCGTTTTCCTTCGTCAACTACGACCGAAACGTTGGGGAACAAGTACCGAGTGATTTGCTCCGGGTGTGGGATGATTTCAACTGGCAGCGGTTCATCGAGTCCTGCGGGAGAAAACTCACGAGCGACACTATTCAATCCGGCGACGAGCGGTGGAAGCAAGTTGAAGAAAAGCTTAACTCCGGGTCGAGGGTCGGAGATTGTGATTCCGCTAAACTTCTTCGGGAATTTCGAGATTGCCGTCTGAAGTTCTTTCGATGCCTTCCACTTTGGCAAATTCCCACTGTTTCGGAGGATGAAGCCTTGAACGGGTTGAGGGTAATTACTGTAGACCAACCAACCTTTATACATCGCGATAGTAGGTGACGTGATTTGAATCCCAGCCTGGATGTCGAGCAAGTACAACGTGACCCCTCGGTATTTCGTTGTACGGACCTGCAGGATTCCTGGAGCTTGAGCACCAACGAGATCCATGACTTTATTCAAAGCGGTTTTCAGCTTCTTTTCATCTTTGATCTTGACCACAGAAACGGCGCCCAAACCTAACAGGCCCTCCGAGGGCGATGCGTATGTGGCATAGGTCGTGCCAAGACTTGTCAGAATTTCATTGCGGATGTTGATCCCGATATTCTGTTGGAATGTGTCGATCTCTTGCTTGACGTTGATGTCTTGCCCGGTCAGTTTGAGAATTTCGGTCGTGATGTCGAGTCCAACGTCATAGAGAGCCACGATGTCGAAATGCCCAGCAGAGAAAGCCTTGAGGTCTTTGGGCATGGCTGGCAAAGCTTTCAGGCTAAGCGTCTTGGTCGGGGCAATCTTCAAGATCCCCTTTCGTTGCCCAGGTTTCAAATGCAAGAAAGTCACCGAACGTTCGGCAGGGACATCGAATCCGATGTGTGAGGTGATCCCACGAATTTGGGCTAAACCGAACTTGTTGGTCAGTTTCTCGACGCCAGGTGTGAGTTTTCCGACAACTTTTCCGACGGCAGGCAAATCAAAATAGAACGCACCCCAGGTCGGAAATTCGTCGAAGCTCTGAATTTCTTTATAGAGCGGGTTGTTGGTGATGCTTCCCTGGCCACCGAGGCGTTTCGCAATTTGAGTCGGCGTCTCGGTGCCAATGGCTACAACTGCGTCTTTACCTTCTGCCCACCAGACCATGTTCACCGGACCTTCCGTGATCTGGGTCATCGTGCGTTTGCCTTTTTTTACGACGCGGACAGGAACATTGGGATTGGTTTGGGCGATCCGGTTGATGAGCGCGAGAAGCGATTTTTTCTCCCCTGCTCCATTGGGGAAGACCAAAACGGCTTCGGCTTTGGGCGGTTGAACATTGCTCACGGCCACTCCGGCCACAACTCCATGATCGAGGAAGCCCATGAGAGCAGCATTGATTTCATCCCAAACTTTGTCGACTGGCGCTTGGGGAGGCAGAGCTTGCTTGAGACCCACCCGACCCTGAGTCTCCGCAAATCGCAAGAGTTTTTTGAAGAACGTCCCGGCGTCGCCTTGGATCACCTTTCCCAAAGCCGTCTTCTTGTACGTCTTCCAATGCTTTTTGTAGCCGTCCCACCGGAAGTAGATTTGACTATTGGCAGGAAGGACTTTCTCGGCTCTACTTTGGGCGTAGCAGGCGCTCGGGACCGCGAGCAACAGACACCCCAGCACGAATCGTTGCCACATCGGAGCTTCTCCTTTCGGGATTGGAAACATCGTAGCACAATCGGCAGTTTTGGTTTTCTGTTCTTTGGTCGGTCGAACCGAGCAAAAACAGATTACCTGGGGTAGTATCGGGGAGAAGGGTAAGAACGGCAAGGAGTTTGGTTGGGTTCGTGAAAGTATTGAGGTTTGCTCACCGGAGTCAAAGAAGGTGCTTTGGCTTAGCTCCAAAGCACACCACACCTGCATCCACCGACAGACTACCGAAAATCTGACAGGACCTAACCTTGCAATCCAGAAGTCGACCGAAGTTTTCCTCAGCTAAGAAAGGTGAGCTTCTTGCGAAACTTCGTGGCCAGATCGCTTCCTGCCCCCAGGATGTGGAATATCTGGACCATGGCTTCACGAACTTTCGAAGTGCCCAACTCTGGATCGAGTTGCCCCGCTTTCATCAACGTTTCCAAGGCGTTTTCATAATCTTCGTTGGAGGCGAGTAGGCAACCGAGTTCATATTGTGCTTGGGCATTCTCCGTTTCTGATTCACCCTTTTGACGGATCGTGTCTTCATCACCTATTGTGTTGACAAGTGCTCGCAAGTTGAGCGTCGCTTCGAGGGTGTCAATTTCGGGACCACTGAAAGTGAGTTCCTTGAGCAACTTCGAGGCTTCCTCGTCTTTTCGTTGAGCGACTAACACGCGAACGAGTCCGAATTTCGAAATCTCGTGTTTTTCGTCTTGCTCTAGGGCTTGCCGGTAGAGTGTTTCCGCCTGGGGGGCATCGGTTGATTCTATTTCTTTGGCTTGATCAGCGAGATTATCGGCGCCGCTCGGCATGACGTAGTCGATGAATTCTCGCAAACCTTCCTCGGGCATCACACCGCGAAAGTAGCCCCCTGGCTTGGGTTGTCGATTTACGAACGCAATCACTGTTGGAAAGGCGTTGACGCCCAGAGCCATCGAAATACGCTGGCTTTCCATGGCATTGATCTTTGCCAGTATGACTTCGCCGTTACGCTCATTGACCACCTTCTCAAGCATCGGTGCGAGGATGACACATGGTTGACATCCCGGTGCCCAGAAGTCCACGACAACCGGCTTCTCCTCCGATCGGTCCAGGACTTCTTTTTCGAACGTATCTTCGTTAACTTCGATGACCCATTCGGATGTATTTTCACTCATTGGGGTTTGGCTCCTTGAAAAAACTCTGTTGATGTTCACCTTATTGTAGGAGAGGATGTTGCTTTAGTCCCGAGAACAGATCATCGCTCTAATTCTCGAGACTCCCATGGCAACAACTCGATTCTTGTGACGTAGGTGTCATCGTGTCCGATTCGCTCACGCAAGAACTACTTGCACTTAACCAAAAACTCCTAGACAGTATTGCGACCGGAGATTGGGTTGCGTACGACAATTTATGTGACGCTAGCTTGACAGCGTTCGAACCGGAAGCGGTCGGACAGCTCGTGCAAGGCTTGAAGTTTCATAAATTCTACTTTGACTTGGGAGCGACCCAAGAACTCCAGAATACGACGATGTGTTCGCCGCATGTGCGTATTCTCGGGGACGTCGCCATCGTGACGTACGTTCGGTTGATCCAACGATCAAGTCGTGAGGTTCCCCTGACAGTGGCTTTCGAGGAAACTCGCGTTTGGCACAAACTCGCCAATGGTTGGAAACACGTTCATTTCCATCGGTCGGAAATCACCAAAACACGCCGTAAGGGATACATAACGTAACACGACAAAATTTCCGACCCTACTCGTTCTTTGAGGTACCCGATGTCTAGAAAAGCATTCGTTGTCTTGATTTGTTTGGTGTTCGTTGGCAATGTTTCTGCCCAGGGCAACAAAAAGGACAAAAAGAAACGACCACGCACAAAGAACCCCGTGGTGGCTCCTATTAAAGCCGATCCGAAACTTCCGCACGTTCTGCTGATCGGTGACTCGATCTCGATGGGCTATACGCTCCCAACTCGCAAATTGCTCAAAGGAAAAGCCAACGTCCATCGTATCCCGACGAACGGCGGGCCCACAATTCGCGGAGTGGAGATGATCGACAAGTGGCTCGGCGATCGCAAGTGGGATGTCATTCATTTCAACTGGGGATTGCATGACTTGAAGATGGATTCGAAAGGGCGGCATCAAGTGCCTCTTCAGCAATATAAAAAGAACTTGAGCCAACTCGTTGAACGAATGAAAGGGCAGACGAAAGTGTTGATTTGGGCCAGCACAACACCAGTGCCTCAGGGAAAGGTCAAGCCTCCAAGAAAAGACAGCGACGTCATCGCATACAACAAAGTCGCTGCCGAAATCATGAAGAAGCACGACGTCAAAGTGAATGACTTGTATTCGTTCGTGCTGCCGAACCTCTCGAAACTACAGCGGCCTGTAAACGTCCACTTTAGGCCAGGGGGATCTGCGGCCCTCGCTCGGCAAGTTGCTTCGAAGATTGAAGCTGCGCTCGCTGGGCAAAAGTAACCCTCCTGCTAATCGAGGGCTAGGCTTCTCGGGTCCCTCAACTAAAAGCGAAATGCGTTTGGATGTGAGGTGGTTCTTCCTCGGATCGAGCTAGAAGCCAAGAACAGGTTTTTTCCTTAGAGGAAGTGTTTACTTGTTTCTTACTTCTCAAGACAAATTCGAAACCTGTCCAACAAACGAAGCAGCCACCTTCCATTCCAAAATCCGCGTCCTGATTCTCCGTGTTTCCACGGCCCGGAATTCGTGCCGTGACTCAAACACTAGCTCCACCGTTGCTAGGACCTGTTTTTCTCCGTTCACTACAAATTTACGATTCGTGCCCGTATACACCAGGTTGGCTTTGCGGCAAAGGAAAAAACTGTTGGCAGACCTACCTCCTACGAGCTAGATTTGATTATCACTTGCGACTTCTCTTCTTCAAGACGACAAAGATTTTATGCGTTGGTCGATTATTCGCCTCATCTGGCTTCGGGAACTGCGCGATCAGCTGCGTGACCGTCGTACAATATTCACCATTGTCGGCTTGCCCTTGGTCCTCTACCCGTTGATTAGCGTATTCGTTTTCGCGTTTGCGCTGCAACTCGTCACGACCCCAAGCACCATCGGAATACGGTATCAAAGTCCAAAAACTCAGACATTTCCCGAACGATTCCCTGCCGAAGCCGGAAAAACTCCTTCCACCATCGTAAGTTGGTTTTCAGCAGTTCCACAAGCTGGTCGTTCCAACATTGCTTCTGTGATCGCAGGTGCAGCTCTGGTCCAAGCCAGCGAAGACTCGCTCGAGTTTGCTCCGCTGATGGAGAATGGCCAAGTTCACAGATTGTTCCACGGGCCGAGACGGAAATCGAAGCCGATTTTCCCAGCGTCGTTACCGTTGAAATTCGTTTCCGTGGAAGGCCCATCGAAAAGAGTTCTCCAAGAAGGCAAGGTCGATTTGATATTGTCTGCCTCGCCGGACTTTATGGCTCGATTAGAGCGGGGTGAGAAGGCGGTGCTTCTTGTTCAAGACCGGAAGAACGATGATTCCTCGCGTCGTGCCAAGGAACAACTCGACATCCTTCTCACTCGTTGGCGAAATCACCTACTGGACGTCCGTCTTCGTCGGGATGGAAAACCTCCGGATTTTGCCGCACCGTTTGTGGTCAAGAAACTGGACGAAACTCCTCAGGGTGCCGAGGTTGTTGCCGCCGAAGCCCTTCTCGATCTCCTCGTCCGAACATTCCCGTTCATGCTTGTGATGTGGTCTCTCGCTGGGGCTCTGTATCCGGCCGTCGATCTGTGCGCGGGCGAGAAAGAACGGGGGACTATGGAAACGTTGTTGATCACTCCAACCGGGAGGCTCGAAATCGTCCTGGGGAAATTCCTTACGATTTGGGTGTTTAGTGCTGGTACGGCCATCATGCACTTGGTGAGTATGTCCTTGGCAACTTGGCAGTTGAGGAGCCAGCTGCCACAAGGGGCCGTGACGATTCCTGCGATTTTCTGGTGCATTCTTCTGGTAGTGCCGCTTGGTGCTCTGTTTAGTGCTGTGAGCCTCGCCATCGGGGCTTATGCTCGGAGCACGAAAGAAGGGCAATATTATCTCATGCCGTTGCTATGGGTGACGATGCCGTTGTTGTTTCTGACGCTCGCCCCAGGAGTCGAACTCAATCCGTTCTACAGCATGGTGCCGGTAACCGGAGTCGCGTTGTTGATGCGACAACTCATGCTTACTTCTGACTTGGCGACCGTACCGTGGTTGTACTTCTTCCCTGTCTTCGGAACGATTGCGATTTATAGTTGGATCGCGTTGCGTTGGGCCGTGCGGCAATTTCAGTCCGAAGAAGTCCTCTTCCGTGAAGCCGAGCGAATTGAGATTGGGCTTTGGTTACGTCGTCTTTTCCGCGAGAAGGAAGCGTTGCCGACTCCTTTCTTGGTCGTTCTATGTTTCTCTGTGTTGTTAGGACTGCGGTGGTTTTCGGAGAGACTGGGTGAGGAGTGGCCTTTATGGGTTCGAAGTACAACATTGCTGTTGTCCTTCGTCGCGGCCCCTCCAATGATCATGGCTCTCGTGTTGACGAAACGACCTCGTCGCAGTTTGAATTGGTATCTCCCACAGGTGAGAAATTTACTCGGTGCCATTTTCCTTTTGCCTCTTGCGGCCCTCGCGGTCGAAGTACTTCAACTTTTTCCTCCCTTGGTCAAGTTGTTGGATGCTCGCCAAACTTGGGTTCGGGCTAACTACGACGAAATTGACCAAGGTTCGAAAGTCATTTATTGGGCTTACCACATTGTTGGGTTGGGGCTACTCCCGGCGGTGTGCAAAGAAATTGCGTTCCGTGGTTTCGTCTTGAATGGACTCCGAAGTCGATTGCCCGCCTGGACCGCCATATTACTAAGCAGCTTCTTATTTGCCGCCTACCACCTGAACGTCTTTTGGTTAGGTCCTTGGTTTCTGCTCGGAGTGGTCAACGGTGTCTTGGCTGTCCGAAGTAATTCACTCCTGCCCGGAATCGTGCTACATTTCGGTTGTTTGTTGTTGACCATGCGTGATGTCGTTGTACCGTTGTCGGCGCTTGTGCCTATTTCACTTCTGTCGACGGGAATTGCTGGATGGCTACTCTGGAAGTCCGGCCTACAACCCTTTTTCTGGCGACAACAAAACCCAACAACCCCGATCGCGCCGAGTTAAGTTGAGAGTCAACTTCTACTTGACTAGTTAATGATGATGAATGATTACTTGTCTGATCTTGTATGTTTGAGCCTCCAAGTGGAAGTCGATTATTGCGACTCGGCATAACCATATGCACTGAAGTGTTTTGTTGTCGATTCCCAGCACCATAAATTGACCGAATTTTTTCTGGTCTTTATCCGCAGGCTTACGCCGCCTCCCGACTCAAACGGGACTCTGTTACGGAACGAACTCTCACAACAAACTGGTCGTCTCTTCGTATCCATACATCCGATTGAAATTTTGCACTGCCACACCGCTCGCCCCTCGAATCAAATTGTCTTCGGCGACGAGCACAACAATGCGACCCTGGTCGACACGAAGGGTAATATCCAAAAAGTTAGTATGCGCTGTATGCTTTGTCGCGGGCAGGTGATCCACGATTCGCACGAAGGGAGCAGTCTGGTAGTATTCGCGATACAAATCAAGCAACTGATCGGCTGAGATGGTTCGGTTCGGTTCGGCGTAGATCGTGCTGAAGATGCCACGATCCATAGGGATCAAGTGAGGAGTGAAGATAACTTGCACAGGCTCTTTCGCCACATCAGTTAATGCTTGCTCGATTTCCGGGCGATGTCTGTGTTTGCCAACGTTATAGGCTGCGACACTTTCGTTGCACTCAGAAAACAAAGTCGTCAATTTCGGAGTTCGTCCGGCTCCAGAAACCCCACTTTTACTGTCGATGATGATAGAACGCAGGTTGATGAGTTTACCTGCGACGAGCGGAGCCAACCCGAGGATTCCTGTCTGAGGGTAACAACCAGGATTGGCCACGATTTGGGCTTTCTCGATTTCTTCGCCGTAGAGTTCGGGCAAGCCATACACGGCTTGGGCCAAGTGAGCAAGGTCTTCATGACTGGCCCCATACCATTGAGCATACAAATTAGGATCTTGGAGACGATAGTCGGCGCTCAAATCGACCACGCGCAAACCGCGTTCAAGACACACCGGAAGAGTCGTCATGCTTACGCCGTGCGGTAAACATCCGAAGAGGCACTCGACACCTTTCTTTACGAGTTCGTCGATATCGAATGGCTCGCAACGTAAATCGATTCGCCCAGTCAGAACAGGGTGAACGTCGGAGACCCGAGGACGTTCCTCGACCCGAGATGTCACGGCCACGATTTCCACGTGTTGATGGCGAATCAAAATTTTCAGTAGTTCCAGAGCGGTGTAACCAGTTCCGCCGATGATGGCAATTTTCGTCATGGCCTTGAGTAGCTTTCGTTGCGAGTGATGCGGTTCCGATGCCAGTGTATCCTAACCATCTGGGGATGCAAACCACAACAGACCACCCGTTATTCCTTACGCAAGGCCTTTGCGTGTTCGCGAATCTCTTTCTTCTCTTTCTCGTCGAGACGGTCAAGGTTCCTCAGTTGCAACTGCATCCGCGTGTTGGCCTTGAGTCGCTCCTCGTGTCGCATCAAGAAATCCCAGTAGAGGGTCGTAAAGGGACAAGCGTCTTTCCCTGTAGATTTGGTCGGGTTGTATTGACAATGGTCGCAGTAGTTACTCATTCGCTTGATATATTTTCCGGTCGCAGCGTAAGGCTTGGAGCCGAGAAATCCTCCGTCCGCGAATTGTGACATGCCAATGACGTTCGGCAACTCGACCCACTCGACGGCATCCACATAAACGGCAAGATACCATTCGTGAATCTGTTTCGGCTCGACTCCAAGTAGTAAAGCATATAATCCGGTGACCATCAATCGTTGGATATGGTGGGCATAACCATGCTCGAGTGTTTGGCCGATGGCGTGGGCCAGACAATTCATTTCTGTGTCACCTGTCCAATAGAATTCTGGAAGCTGTATGTGTGCATCGAGGGCATTACCATCCGCATATTCCGGCATCTTGTGCCAATAGATACCGCGGATGTATTCACGCCATCCGAGCACTTGACGGATAAACCCTTCCACAGCTGACAATGGAGCTTTGTCGTCCAGGTATGCCTTTTCGGCGGCTGCAATGACGTCTCGTGGATTCAGTAATTTGAGGTTCAACGCGGCCGAGATTCGAGCGTGGTATAAAAATGGCTCGTTCGTCCACATAGCATCTTGGTATTGCCCAAACTTTGGGAGGCGATGTTCGATGAAGTCGTCGAGAGCTTCGTTCGCATCTTGGACCGTGACAGGCCAATCGAAATGATCGAGCGAGCCGGGATGCCCTTCGAATCGGTCTTCGACGATTTTGAAGACCTCTTTGGTCACCTTGTTCGGTGAAAACGCTATGGGTTCGGGCAAATCGGAGGGACCCTTCTTGCCAAAGGAACCTCGGTTCTCCGCATCGTAATTCCATTTCCCGCCTATGGGGTCTTTGCCCTCCATGAGCGTGTTGTATCGTTTCCGCATCTCACGATAGAAAAACTCCATTCGGAGTTGCTTCCGACCTTTCGCCCACTTGGCAAATTCGTCTTTGGAACAGAGGAAATGCCGATCCGGTCGAATTTCGATTGGTAAGCCACATTGTTCAGCGGTCTGCTGGAGTTCCTTCTCAACTCGCCATTCACCGGGCTCAACGACGATTAGTTTTTCTGGTTTCAGCCGTTTGATGGCATCAGCAAGTTCAGCGGCAAAACTTCCCTGGTTTTTCGGATCATCAATTTCACGATATACGATTGAGTGATGTTTCTGTTTTAGCGAATTTCGGAAGTGTCGCATTGCACTCAGAAAAAGAGCGATACGAGCCTTGTGTGACCAAACGTGTTCGGACTCAGAGGGAACTTCGACCATCCAAACGACATCATGATTTTTCTCAAAATCATCGAAAGCCGCCGAATCCTCATCGAGTTGATCGCCGAGAATAAGGACTAAGTTTCGAACGGCATCATTCGCTTGACGGTTAGATATTTTCTTGGGCATGAGACAGTTCAGTGAGTAGAGATAGTCATCGACACTGAATATATTTATAGGTATGTCTGTCCAATTGCTCGGATGTCTCTGTGTGGCAAGAACGAACCCGAAGCAGAGGGGCCCGGTAATCCGGGCACAAAAAAAGAAATGATCGAACACAGAACTTCACAAGTTCCAACTCAAGTGCGACTTTACTCAATGTGCGGTTTCTGTGTTCCGGGTTGGAATCGGAAGACCGCTGCTGAAACCTCGATCGATTTCTTGCCCGTAAAATGAGGATAGACGGCAACAACTCGTCCACCACGAGCGGCGATTCCGTTGTAGTCACCAAAAAATAGAACAGGACGAAATTCGGAGGGCTTTTGTTTGACGCGGTAGTTGACGAACGTCTTGCCCCCATCAACGCTGCGAGCAAGCGTGACACCGGTGTTGGTCCCCTTGAGACCACGTCGATCGTGGAAGATGACGTTAACAGAACCATCCACCGGGTCGACTGCCATCCAAGCAAACATTTGCGCAACACCATTCTTGACTTTGTCGTCGTTCACCCGAATTGGCTTGCTCCAAGTTTTGGCTCCATCGCGTGAGTGGGAAACGAACACATCAGGATCACCATTTCGCTCATCGATCCAGTTGACGTAAACACTCCCACGAAACTTTCCCTTGCTGCAATCCACTTTTGTGATGGGTAGACCGTTGTGTCGAGGGATACCCTTGACGGGGATGTTCCAGCCTCCCGGCATCTTGGAGATGAACGTATCTTTGCCAAAGGTAACTCCGCCATCGGTCGACTTGTCGATAACGAGTCCTTTGGGACCAGCCCAGGCCACATACACTTCGCCCTTCGGCCCGACCGCAGGAACTGCACCCTCTACCGTATCGTCGTCGTCGAGAGCATCTCCTGGAAAATCCGAAATTTTCCACGAAGGAGTAAACGACTTACCGCCATTGGTCGACCGACTGAAGTAAATGTGGGATTTGTCTTTGGGATCACGACTGCCATAAACATCAAACTTCGTCCAAGCTACGTAGATGTTGCCCTTGTGAGGTGAATCCTCGGAGCAATCGCATACGATCCAAGGCTTGTCCTCAAACGGTTCGTCTGTGTTAATGTGGTCCACAACTGGAACGGGTTTCTTCCACTTGAGCCCGTCCTTGGAGGAATTACAAAATATGCCACTCGACACGCGGGGCGCTCGTTTGCGTCGTAATCCCGTAAAGCTGATGTAAGTGTGGAAGACAGTGCCGTCGGGACCAAACGCCACAGCATCGTCTCCTTGCGTCCGGTTGTCCGGATTAGGCATGAGGACTGCCTTCCAGGTCTTACCAGCATCGAACGAAACAAAGCTGGCGTTTTTCGACCCACCTGGTTTCTTGGGGTACCCCAAAGCACTGGCAACAAAGTGCTTCGGGTTCTTGGGATTGATCGCAACTGAAACCTCACACGGTCGGAGCAACTCTGACTTCAACTGCACAACACGTTGAGGAATGTCCTTGCGTTTTTTCTCAGGCGGGCCCGCTACGACAGACCAAGCGGACACAAGTAAGCCAGCGAGCAGAAAGCAGAAACGTGCAAACAAAGTTAGATCCTCTTTGCTGTGAAGGGAGTCTGATGTTTTTCCGATTCGGTCAGGGCCCTACGCCTCTAACAGGCCCTGAATGGTTGGCAGAACTTCCTCCGGCTTGACGGTGAGTTCCTCACGCTTCGCAAGGATTTTGATCTTCCAGATTCCCTGGTCGAACTCTTCTTGTCCGGCGATCAACGCGAACTGAAAACCCCGACGCTCGGCATACTTGAACTGAGCAGGAACCTTCTTGCGGTCGGGGTAAACCTCCGTGCCAATCCCCGCCTCGCGGAGCTGTCGCGCCATTGCCTGGTATTGGCCAAGCAGTTCGGGAGCAAACTGAACAATCAGAACCGGAGCCGGCGTCGAAGCGGTGCCCAACATTCCAAGCTCTTCCATGGCCGCCAACAACCGGTCGAGGCCGAGGGACGCACCGACTCCGGGCAACGTTTGGCTCGTGTAGAGCCCCGCGAGATCGTCGTATCGTCCTCCCGAACAGACGCTCCCGATGTCCGGTTTATCGTTCAAAAAGGTCTCGTAAATTGTCCCGGTGTAATAATCGAGTCCGCGGGCGATAGACACGTCAATCTGGATTCGGTCCGTCGAGACTCCGGCCGTCTTCGCCACGTCGAGAAGTTCGCGGAGTCGGCGAATGCCCTCACCGGCGATTTCGTTGGTCCCGAAGTCTTGTTCGAGCCTCGTCAAAATCTCATAGTTGTTGCCTTGCGTTTCGGCCAAAATCATGACTTTCTCGGCTTGGTCTTGAGTGACCTCGGCTTCGGAGATCATTTCCTGGATCACAGCATCGCGTCCAACCTTGGCGAGTTTGTCGAGCGAACGAAGCACCGGCGTTGCCTTGTCTTGCAGTTCGAGTTCCTGCAACAAACCATTCAGGACCATCCGATTGTTCACGTGAATCGTAAACTTCTCGAATCCCAAGGCCACAAAGAGGTCGTGAATGACCAACACCGTTTCGATGTCGGCCGCGTTGGAGGTCGTGCCAATCGTGTCAAAATCACATTGCCAAAACTCTCGATAGCGACCATGTCCGGCACGCTCGCCACGCCACACCGGACCCATGTGATATCGCTTGAAGGGAGTGCCGAGGTCGTTGATGTGCTGAGCAGCGAACCGAGCAAACGGAACCGTCAGGTCGAACCTCATGGAGACGTCGCGACCACCGTTGTCATGAAATCGGTACATCAGCTTGTCCGACTCGGTGCCTCCCTTGCCGAGCAAGATTTCGGTGTACTCGAGGGCCGGAGTGTCAATGGGTGCAAATCCGTAAGATCGATACACACGCCGAATGGTTTCCAATAACCGCTCGCGAGGAATCATCAAGGGAGGTGGGTAATCCCGAAAACCGCTAAGCGTCCTCGGTTGGATGAGAGTTTGTTTTGACATGGGCAGCAACCTTTACATTCCCGATTCGTTGCGGGACATTCTATTAAGTGAATCGTTGGATTGATCTGTTTTCTCGAGCCCGTGGTCGGTCAGCTATAGTTTTACTTCCTGGCGAGACTCGACACTGAAAAAGCAAATGGCCAACTTTTTCCTTTGCTCAGAGCCTGCCTTGTTCCCAGCACTACGCAAGCCGTCCGGTATACTCCGCCGCTTCCATTCGAGACGCACAATGGTCAGCCAACATTGACGACCAATGACTATTGAGTATGGCAATGGCGTGATCGTGCCGAACTTTGCGACAATGCCGATGTAAGTCACTTCTCAGTCGGCCCGCAGACGAGAAAGAGCTACAAACTGGTTGTCCATTTTTTTTGAAAAATATTTGTCAAATCGAAACTCCACGATCCTCTCCAACTCACGACCCCTCAACTTTCAGCCAAAAACCGGTCGAAAAATGACAGAAACCTGCGCTAAAACTGCACCAAACTTGTAGTAAACTTGTAGTAAACCTGCGCCTTTCTTGCACCTTTTTGACACCTATCGATTTCCATATATTTATATGTATCAATGACTTGTGGAAAACGACCCTCGAAAAATCGCCATTTTGGCCCGTTTTCGAGTTCTTGGACCGTCCTTTAGCGCATGTGCCCATAATACAATAGGATTGAACGCCGTCTCATTTTCAGAAAAATCGTCGAATTTCCAAAATTATTTCTCGGAACGCGAAAGGGATTTCTGTGGAGTGTAACAAGAAGTTTGCCTGGAGGTTTTGACGACCCAGGAACCAGGCAGATCACGAAATGATCCCATCTCGAAAAGGGTTCTGGTCCCCCAAGAACTGACGGTTTGAAAAGGATCGCAGTTTAGATCATCCCCGTACACCGATGGTCGTCATCCACCCCTGATCACCAAAACAGGCATCTATCGGCAAGGACAGACCCAATCTTGGTCAGGTTCAGTTCTTTCCGTATCGACGCGAAACTTTCTCCAGGAAGCGGCGTTCTTCTTCCGTCAAAGAATCTTGTCCTTGCTCTTGGATTTTTTGGAGTAGCTCGTCCACCCGAGTTTCTTCGGCCCGAGTGCGTTCTTCCTCGCGTTGGCGTTTACGTTCGGCGCGGCGGTGCATCCATCGTTGGATGAAGTTGGGTTGTCGTTTCTTGACTTGTTGCAGGTGTTCTTCGTCGCGTTCCAGGCTCGTGTAGCCCTGAGAAAAGTCATAACCCAGGAACGTGTCTTCGGCACCCGTCTCTAGCAGGACCCACTGATTACGGCACGAGAAGTAGATGAACGCCGCCAACGCGAGCACCAACACCTCGTTCATCACGAGGCCGGCAATCCCCACGATAAACATGACGATGAAGCCTACGAAAATGGCCGTCAACATCGACTGCCGATAACCCATCCGAGGCCACAAGGTCGCTTGCAGCATTTGTCCACCGTCGAGCGGAAACCCCATGAGCAAAACGTTAATCAAAAGTTGGACGAAGTTGACCAAAAAGAATTGAGCGACCAACACCTGCCAGTACGGGAGGATGGGACGATCGAGCAGATGTTCCTCACTCCAAACCTTGGGGAAGTTCTGTCGATAGAGAGACCACTCACCCGACCAATTCCAAAGTTCGGGAACGAAGAAAGCGTTCGTCGCAAATGGATTGAATGGCGGCACGAATTGAAAAGCCAACAACACCCCGCCGCTGACCAAACACAAAAGCAAGTTCACTGCTGGCCCACCCGCTGCCGTAATGAAATGGGCACGCGGGTTGTGGGGCAGGTCGCAAAACGCCAAACCACCCAGCGGCCACATCAAAATGTCTTTGGCATCACCATCGACCGAACGAGCCGCGAAGCAGTGACCAAACTCGTGTAGTAGAACCGAAACAAAGATCAATCCCATCAGGATCAATACGGCGAGGGCCGAACCGTCGGGCCAGGGCGGAATTGTCTCGGATGTTGATGGAATTGCCGCCCTTAACCACATGGCCAGGACGAAAATAAAGAACAAAAAATGAACCCGGATGTTGATGCCCCAGATTCGGCCGAGGGGCAACGCCCAGGAGAATGGGTCTCGCATACGATTCACCTGGTGGAGTGCTTGTCAATTACCACACATTATTCTATCATCGCCGGTCCAACGGCACAAATCCGCCGCTTTCCGAAAGAGACAACTATACAGCATATCCCGCTACACCTGGCTACCAAAAAATCTGGAAACGAGGTAAGTCTTGAGCAATTCCGAAGAACCGTTCGACTTGACGCCCCAGCAAATCAACCACGAAATTCTCTTCCGTGGTCGCTACGTCCAGCTAGCCCGAACGACCGCTTCTCGCCCCGATGGGTCGCTCATGCAGCGCGAAGTCGTTCTCCATCCGGGTGCCGTTGCGATCTTGCCGTTTCTCGACGATGGCCGAGTCTGCCTCGTTCGAAACCAACGATTGGCCGTCGGGAAAACCCTGATAGAAATTCCTGCTGGAACACTCGAGCCCGGTGAAGTTCCAGAGAAGACTGCCATTCGCGAACTTGCGGAAGAAACCGGCTACCGGGCCGAAGAGTGGCAAAAACTCTCAGTCTTCTACCCATCACCGGGGACCTTGAGTGAAGCAACCCACCTATTTGTCGCCAAGAAACTCACGGCTGGACCGACCGACATACAACCCGATGAAGATTTAGAATCCGTGATCGTCGAGTGGAGCGAACTCCTGCAGTGGGTACTCGAAGGAACCATCCAAGATGCCAAAACGATCGTTGCCGTGATGCTATGGAAAGCCCAGAACGGTGACTGAACTTATTGATCTCTGCGCGGTCAAAGTAGCAGGCACACTGGGATAGTCGGCTAAACAAGTGTCGTGTTTTCGATTCTCAGCCCCGGAGGGGCGAGAGATCCTAGCCGTGTGTAAACCCACGGAACCCACAGAACCACAACAAACTCGCACTTATTGATCCGGCACCCCAACAGCCTGCTCGATGAACTTGTTGTCCGAACAAAACAACAGAACAAACACGTCTTTCCACTTCCCAGTATATCCTTGCATCTCCGCTCGATTCCGAATAGACTCCGAATCAAACATTCAACTCACCAACACAACATGCGCGAGGTCCTGAAGAGAAATATGCCCCGCAGCAAAACACTCCTCAAGCTGATTTTCTTGGGGATTGGGATCGTGGGAATGGCTGTGTTGACCCTCCCACAAATTCGATCTCAAACCCAAAACGGAGAACGACCCAGGAAATCTTCCAAACCCCTCCGAATCGGAGACGGTCTGCAAGTCCTCTACGACTTTCAATCGACCAAGGGATCGACCGTTCACGACCGCTCGAAAGCGGGAAGGCCCATCGACCTCAAGATTGCCAACACGCGAGGCATCCGACGTTTTCAAGGCGGACTCGAAGTTCGAGCCAACACCACCATACGATCCGACAAAGCTCCGTCCCGATTGATCGACGCGAGCCGTCGTTCGAGTGAAATCACCATCGAGGCGTGGATTCGTCCGGCGAAGTCGAACCAAAGTGGTCCCGCTCGCATCGTCACGCTATCGAGCAACACAAGCAACAGGAACTTTACCCTCGGACACGATGGCGACCGCTACGACGTCCGGTTGCGGACCTCACGAACCAGTGGCAACGGGCTTCCGTCGCTCAGTTCGCCCCGAAGGAGCCTCACGACCAAATTGACCCACGTCGTCTACACGCGAGATCGGAACGGTCGCGCGAAAATTTATCTCAACGGGACACAAGCCGCCCAACGACAAGTTGCTGGTTCGATCTCGAACTGGAACAAATCGTACCGACTCTCCCTGGGCAACGAATCGACTGGCGACCGTCCCTGGCTGGGAACGTTTTATCTGGTGGCGATTTACGACCGCGATCTCTCGCCGAAGGAAGTTACGCAAAACTTCAAGGCCGGAGTGACCGCCCAAACTGAACTGGTGGAGCACAAACCTCGGCCGCTCACAAAACTCGCCAGGGCCGAACAAAACCGTCACTTCAAGAACCAAATCGCTCCTCTACTCGCGCGGCATTGCCTCGAATGCCACGGGTGGGACTCGAAACGTGGCGATCTCGATCTGTCACGAAGGTTCGCGGCCTTCAAAGGCGGCAAGAATGGCAAAGCGATCATCCCTGGGAACGCTTCCAAAAGCTCCGTGTGGACACTCGTCCAGGCCAACAAGATGCCCCGACGTCGTCCACCTTTGTCCCTCAACGAAAAGAAACTCTTGCGACGGTGGATCGACGACGGAGCTACATGGTCGGTCGAAACCATCCGCGAGGCGGACTACGCCCACAAGGCCCAAATCGGTGTCAATTTGGTGCGACGGCTCACCGTCAACGAGTACATCGAGACGGTTCGCAGCTGCGTCGGTGTGGACATCACGAAGGACGCTCGAAAGCTACTCCCTCGCGATCTACGGGCCGATGGGTTCACTAACACCTCGTACAACCTGAATGTCGATCTCAAGCACATCGAAGCGTATGCCAAGCTCGCCCAAATCATCGTCGAGCGGATGGACGTCAAGAAGTTTGTGGCCAAGTACACCAGCCGTCAATCTCTCGCAAAAGACAACATGCAGGGCGCCATCGCGGGCATGGGCAAATGGCTCTTGCGTGGCCCTTTGAAGAAAGAAGAAGTCGCCGCCTTTCTCCGCGTAGGGAAAGCAGTTGCAAAAGAAGGCGGGACGTTTCACGAAGCGACCGGGTACGTCATAGAAGCGATGCTGCAATCGCCACGGTTCCTGTACCGCATCGAAAATCAGAAAGCCGCAACAATTCGAGAAATGGCCGCCTACGGACTCGCATCCCGGTTAAGCTACATCCTTTGGGGAGGGCCCCCCGACGAAGAACTCTTCCGAGCCGCCGGTGCCGGAGAACTTTCCGACCGCAAGAAAATCGAACGACACGTCGATCGGATGCTCCAAGACCCAAGAGTGATCTCGCGATCGTGCGAGTTCGTCAGTCAATGGCTAAACCTCGATCGACTCGACAACTTACGACCCAATCCGAAACGGTTTCCGCAATGGAACTCCGACATCGCCTCCGACATGCGAGCCGAAACTCTCGCTTTCTTCAAAGATGTGGCGTGGAGACAAAAACGTCCTCTGTCCGATTTGTTGAACGCTCAAGTCACCTACGCCACGCCCCGTTTGGCCAAACTCTACGGTTTGAAGCCCACCGGAAAAGGTCTAGCCCGCTACGACGTCTCGAGGGCATCCTCTCGCGGCGGACTGTTGACACAAGGGAGCCTATTGACGATCGGCGGAGACGACGCGTCGATGGTCGCCCGTGGGCTCTTTGTCTTACACGACCTACTCGACGACGAAGTCGGTGACCCACCACCCTGTGTCGACACAACGCCCGTGCCGACCAAGGAAGGACTTTCCCAAAGGAGCGTGTCTCTCGTTCGACTCGCAAACGCAAACTGTCGGGGTTGTCACGCGAAGTTCGAACCCCTCGCCTTCGGTCTCGAAAAATTCGATGGCATCGGTGCGTATCACGATGTCGACGAACACGGCAACAAACTGCGAGACGACGGCAAAATCTTGTTTCCTGGGGCCAAGAAAGCCATCCCTTACAAGTCTTCGAAAGAACTCATGGACCTGCTCGCCAAGAGCGAACGAGTGCGGCACACGATCGAGCGGAAGATCACTCAGTTCGCCTTGGGACGCCCACTCCGCAAAACCGACGAGCCCATCTTGACGAAAATCCATCAAGCCAGCCAAAAGAGTGGCGGAACTTACAAAAGCGTTATCCGCGCCATTGTCATGAGTGACCTGGTACTCAAAACTCAAACGGAGAAAACCAAATGACCGGGAAAAGATTGGACCGTCGAACGATCCTCAAGGGGTTGGGCACCGTCACGATCGGATTGCCACTCCTGGAAGAAATGCTCGTCTCGAACGCATTGGCCAACGAAGCCGCTGCCATACCCGTCCGAGCATTCAATGTCTTTTTCGGACTCGGGATTCCCGCCCCTCTGCAAACCGAAGGCTTTCGAGGAGTGTTGGAGCCGTTGAGTCCTCTCCGCGACAAACTCCTCATCATGCGAAACGTCGATCAGATTCGTTGTGACGAACGAGGCATCAACGCCCACTTCGACGGTGCCTCGGGGGCCTTTACCGCCGAGCCGCCCGACGGAGAGGCTCGCTCCGGTGGACCGTCGATCGATCAAGTCATCCGCCAGGCTCATTATCCCAACGGACTTCCCCGCGGCATGGTCCCGACACTCCTCGCCGGAACATTCTTCCGACGCAGTCGACTCAGTCGATACGTCCACAGCTACAAAAACGATGGTACTGCCGCCGCACGGATGCAAGAGACACCTCGCGAACTCTTCACCCGAATTTTCGGCGAAGCACCCATGGAAGGCAACGAAGGCGACGCGCGACGACTGCGATTGCGACGGAGCGTTCTCGATTCTGTCGTCAACCAATACCGGACGTACACCGGGCCCAATTCGCCGCTCGGTGCCGCGTCGCGGGCTCGTGTCGCCGACCACCTCGAGCGAATCCGCGAGTTCGAAGTTCGGGCTTTTCGGTTGCGTGATTCTCGAACTCCCGAGAGACCAGCGGCTTCGCGTCTGCCTCACGGCGGCCGGGCAGACCCAGGCGGCGAAGGAATCGACATTACGCTTGCCCAACTGACGACCGAGTGGCGGTTGATGGCCGACCTGTATGCTCTGGCCATTCAGTGCGATCGAGTCCGTTTTGGAGCCCTGACGTTCTTGGCTGCCGGCGAGCGAATCCGACTCACCGGCGAGTATCGGTACGCGAACCGACGCGTTTACCAGTTCAATGATTCGCGCGAACTACGCGCTGGCGGTTCGCGAGGGTGCAGCCACGAGTGGTGGCACAAGTTCAACGAACGTCGGCGGAACGAACAACTCCGAGCCCACGCCCATATGAAAATGCGTGAGGTCGCTTACTTCCTCCAAAAACTCAATGACCGAGATTCGAGAGAAGCCAACGGAAAGACAATTCTCGAAAACTCCCTGATCTCGATCTCCACCGAGTCCGGTGATGGCCGACATTCCAACGTACGGCGCGAACTTTCGGGCGTCTTCCACGCCATCACGAGTGCAAACGGAAGATTTCGAACCGGACAAATTCTCGACGTCGGTGCCGAAGGACTCGACGTTTACAATACGATGCTCGCAGCCATGGGTGTTTCGAGTCGGCTGGGACCAAACCGGCGTGAGATGAATCACATTGATGGAATTCGGAGATAGTGCAGCGGACCGAGCCAAAAACAAGAACACCGTGAGATTTCAGTGTTGTTTCCTCCGGAGCCAACGAACGGTGACTTGGTAACTCGAAACGCAAGGTAAGTCCGATTCAAAACTCGAACACGCTCAAAGCCGTGGGTGGGAACCCACGGAACTCTTTGGTAGTCGGCTCAACAAGCGTCGTGTGTGCGATTTTCAGCCCCGAAGGGGCGAAAGATCCTAGCCGTGGGTGAAACCCCACGGAACTCTTGGGTAGTCGGCTCAACAAGTGTCGTGTTTTCGATTTTCAGCCCCGAAGGGGCGATAGCTCCTAGCCGTGGGTGGGAACCCACGGAACTCAAAGAACCATAACTCTTATTCATCTGACCGCCCGAGAGGAGAACGCCCCCAACCCGAGCGAAGCGGGAAACGCAGCGAGCGAAGCGGGAAACGCAGCGAGCGAAGCGGGAAACGCAGCGGAATCGGAAGGATTCCTCCGGAATCCTATCTCGAGAAGGGCGAATTTGGGTTGACGACCTTGCGGAACTTCGAACCGTACCCAACACAACCGTAAACCGCTCTAAAGACTCAAGTCGGTGCCGGGAATGGGTGGTGGACCAGCTTCGAGAGCCAAAAAACATCCGGCCAAAGCCGCATTCATCAAGGTGGCGAGAAATCCGACGAGCATTGCCGGAATCCCTAGTTGGGCCAGGTCCGAACGACGTTCAGGAACCAACGCACCGATTCCGCCGATTTGGATTCCCACCGATCCAAAGTTGGCAAATCCCGTGAGGGCGAAATTCGTGATCAGGAACGTTCGAGTTTCTGCGGGGATGATCGTCTTGTAATTGGTCGTCAGTTGTTGGAACGCAACGAATTCGTTTGCTGCCAATTTTAAACCAAGAAGGTTGGCGACTTCGGCTTGCTGGTTGGACGGGATTCCGATCAATAACGCCAGGGGTGAAAACAACGTTCCGAAGATCGTTCCGAGCGTTGTCTGCTGGGGTAAAAGCCAGAGAACGCGATCCAGTAACACCACATAGACGACACACAACACCACCATTTTAAGGATATTTTTCGCTACCTGCCCTGTGGTTTCTGTTTCACGCCATTCCAAAAGACCGCGTCCGATGTATCGTCTCGATAGGAAACTCGCCAGAAAATAAATCGGCACAAATCCGAGGCCCACCAGACAGACCTTCCAGACTAGCGGTGAACCAGATTGGTCCTGAAATGTAGTGATTAACGATTGCCCTGTTGGGAGTTGTCCCAGTAGGTAGTCCACGAGGGCCAGAAGTGCGAGGAAGGCAATCAACATCGCAACGACGTTGGCGGCGAGTTTGAGGCCCGCGGAAGCGCCGGTCGTGGCGGCATCCACCACGTTGACGTGTTTTTCTCCGTCTTTGTCGTCCATCCGGACGAGTCCTGCTGTTACCGGCGTTTTAGTCTCGGGCAGAATGAGTTTCGAGAGCAACAACCCGCACGGGGCTGCCATCACGCTCGTGGTTAGCAGGGCCACGCTGTCCGCCCCGAGCCCGACGTACACGGCCATCATCCCGCCGGAGATCGTGGCCATTCCCCCGACCATCATCGTGAACAATTCGGATCGAGTCATTCGAAGAATGTACGGTTTGATCACCAAAGGTGCCTCGGTCATTCCGAGGAACACGTTTGCAGCGGCGGATAGGGTTTCGGCCCCGCTCGTCCCCATGAGTGTCATCATCACTCGTCCAAGCATCCGGACGATGAATTGCAGTATGCCAAAGTAATACAGGATCGTAAACAAGGACGAGAAGAATATGATGGGCGGCACGATCCCGAGGACGGCCATCTGTCGATCTTCCGCGAGGGAGCCGAACAATATTTTCGTCCCCGCAGAGCTTTGGTCCAACAAGACACGCACGGCTTCCCCGAGTGCCCGGAAGAGTTCGGTTCCGGGGCCAAAACCGTCTGGTATGCCGAGCCACTCCAGGCCGTAGATTCGCAGTTCGAGAATGAACCACACCAAACTCAGTTGTAGCAGCAAGCCCATAGCGATCGTTCTCCAACGGACGAGCCGTAGATTTTTGGAGAACAAAACTCCCATGGTCAGTAACGTCATAAAACCCAAGAGCGACTTGACGCGAAGGCTCAGGCTATCTTCGGCGAGGTATAAAAAACAGACTTGCGCCACGATGAAGGTCAGAATGGCAAGTCGCCAGAACCAGGGTGTCGGCGGTGTGTCGCTTTCTCCTGTGTCGCTTTCTCCTGTGTCACTCGGCGGCTCCGGCGTCTTCGGACTTTGGGGTTCGTCGGCTGTGAACTCTGCCGACGTAGTCGGTGCTGCAGGAGTACGATCAGGTTGGTTTTCGGAGTTTGGCTCGCCCGAACTCATGGTTGGATTCTCTGATTTCTCGAATGGACCGTGGCGTGTTGGTCACGCTTTGCCGCAATTTTTCTACAATCTAATTATCCCGTCTTGGATATGCTACACTACCCGTTGAAGTTCGAGCGAATGGAAAACTCAAGGAAAGGACTCGCTTGAGTCATCGCATTTTGAGAAAACGGGTGCTTCGGGTCAAAGCAGGCAACGTGCAGGAGCTTTACGTATGTTGATCGCGGTCACCGGCGGGACGGGGTTTCTCGGGCGCTACATCGTTCGGCATTTAGTTTCGCAAGGTCATTCGCTGCGGTGTTGGCATCGACCAAACAGTGATTTGACAGGATTCGAAGACATCGCCGAGCAGATCGAGTGGGTTCGTGGGGAGCTGGGTGATGTAGTTTCCACGGTGGAGTTGGTTTCCGGTACGGATGCCGTTGTGCACGCCGCATTGGAGTGGGATCACTTCGGCGGTCAACGGTCTCCCACCGATGATAACTTCCTGCCCTTCATGGTCAAGAACGTGATGGGTTCCTTACGCCTGATGCATACTGCTCACCGATCCAAGGTTGGGCGTTTTATTTTGATTTCGACGTGTGCCGTCCACGAAATCATTCTCGATGACCGGCCCCTCGACGAAACCCATCCGCTTTGGCCGACGAGCCACTACGGAGCCCACAAAGCCGCCTTGGAGAAATTCGTCCACAGTTATGGACTGGGAAAGGAGGCGTGGCCAATCTGTGCTCTTAGGCCGACAGGAATCTACGGTCTAGCACATCAGTTGCGAGATAGCAAATGGTATGATCTGGTGGGTCAGGTTATTCGCGGAGAACGGATCGAATCGAACAAGGGTGGTAAGGAAGTTCACGCAGCGGACGTTGCCAAAGCCGTGGCCCTATTGCTCGAGGTCGAGGCAGAACTCATCGTGGGACAAGCCATCAACTGCTACGACCTCTACGTGGCCGAACAGGATGTGGCCCAGATAGCCAAGGAAATGAGTGGGAGTCCGAGCGTCGTAATGGACCTCAACCAAGGCCCCAAGAACCAAATTGAAACGGGCTTTATGGAATCACTTGGGATGCAGTTCGGTGGTGAGCCGCTTCTGGAGCAAACCATCGAACAACTTGTGCAAGCCCAGATTTAATACTCTCGAATTTCTCACGTCTTTTTTTCGCGGGGGCAAGCTCTATCCTTCATTGCCCCTTCTCCCGTTGAAAAGTTCTCACCGCCAATAGTTTCTAAGCTTCCGCCTCGCACTTCGATCCGGCCTTTTCAAGGGCAACGACTCGTTTTTGGAGTTCGGAGACAACTCCGACGTCCGCATCTAGATTGCCCACAACACAAGTTTTTTCTTCATCAGAGATTTTCCTTGCGCACAGGTGGAGTATCGCTTGGCTCTCCAGGAGAGTACCAACAGAAAACGATGTTTGGATCGATTGTAACTGTTATTTTTATTTTTTTGATAAAGCAGAGTTTAATAATAATTTGCAATATATCTAATGTGCGTTTCTGTGTTTCGGAATCAAGAATGTTTCTGTTTGAATGCAATTGTTCGCCCGTTTGAAAAACTCTAACCTTTCCAAAAGAATAGAGTGGGGCAAATAGCAAATCTAGGCATAACCGTCATGTTAGAGTAGTTCTCCAGCTTCCGCCTCCTGATCCCGCCCAGAACCTATATGCTCCGCACCACTCCGACGCTTTAAAACTTCCATTTCCATTCTTTTGCAAGGAGACATTGTTTCATGCGATCTCGAAATCAATCCCCACTTTCCCTGGAAACGCTCGAAGATCGTTATTGTCCAACGCTCAATTTCTTCTTCGATGGCCTTGGAAATTTAACTGTCACTGGAACCCCTAATGGTATGTTGACGGTCGCATCGCCATCCTCCGGCATGTTCAGCTTCACGGACAATACCTCGACGAGAGGGCCATTCGCGGCTCCAGGAAATTTGTCGCTTCAATTCGGCACTAGCGCTGCTGATGACACAATCATGATCGATCTGATGGGGAATTCGATCGGTGGGAATTTGACGATCAACACCGGGACTGGTTTTGACACCGTCATTCTCGCGTCGCTCGCTCCCGCGGTCAGCACGATATCGGGGAATGTCAACCTGAATGGAGTCAATTCGTTGACGACGGTCGATCTGACTGTCGGTGGAAACCTGTTTGCCTCCCATTCGTTTGAGCATCCAGCAACTCCGAATGGATACGCCTTGGGTGGAACGGCACTGGGCGGAAGCTTCAACTACCTCGGTGGAAATAACGTGGACATTGTCAGTTTCAGTGCTGGTATACTTTCCCCGACCACTTTTGTCGGAGGGAATACTACCTTATCCCTTGGCAACGGCGCGAGCTTGGTAGGCCAAGATCCTTTTATGAGCTTCGGGAACAACTTATCCGTCACGGCTGGTTCAGGCGATGATAATGTTTCATTGAATGGTTTTACTGGTGGCAGTGTTTATTTTAACGCTGGTGGTGGGAATAACGTTCTGAGCTTCACCGGGTCTATTGGTGGAAATGTAACATGGATTGCCGGTTCTGGAGATGATGTGTCAGCCTTTACAGGTTCCGTGGCCGGGAACGCGTTCTTCTCCTTGGGTGGCGGTAACAATGGAGTGACATTTGATGGTAGTGTCTTTGGCCGTCAGTTTAGTTACTTCGGTGGGAGTGGCGAAGACAACCTAACGTTTAACGGCTCGGCACCTTTGGCTCAGCTTTTTGGTCAGTTCGGTGCTGGGAATGACGAATTGACACTTGGCGCGTCTGCAGACCTATCGAGGATTTTTGTTGACCTGGGTGCCGGGGCCGACACGTTCACCAACATGTTCGGTTTCATCCCAGGTACTGTCCTCAATGCCTAATCCGGTCCAGGGTGTTTCTGTGGGTTGTGGCGTTATTGAGTGTGGGTGAGTTTTCAATCCTCGGAATTCCAAGCGAGTGGATAATGTCCCTCGCTTGCGTGATCAATCGGACATAGTTTGTCAGGTGAAACCCCCATCCAATGCCTACCTGTTTATCACGATGACTTCATTGTCGATAGGCTCGGTCCGTTGTCGCTGGACTTTTGGGGACGCTTCGGACGGATTCGGAAATAGCTGTTGGAACCGGACAACGGATCGGAAAACCACAATAGACGGATTCCATTCAGTTGTGGATGCTTGACTCGATTTAGCCGCTACTCAAGAAACCCTAAAAACCGATCATACGGCCCATTCCACTGGTCTGGATTTTGTGGCCTAAACTCAGTCACTTCGAACGAATTCCCTACAACTTCTCGAGCCTCGTCGAGCGACTTCAACAACCCGAGTCCAATTCCCTGTACGAGAACATTTCCGATGGCCGTAGCTTCGACCGGTCCGGCGTACACGGGACAGTTGCACGCATCCGCCGTGAACTGACACAATAGTGCGTTACGACTCCCGCCGCCGACAACGTGTATCGCGTCGAACTTCTTGCCAAGCAATTCTTCGAGCCTTCCGAGCACCCAACGATACCGCAGGGCTAAACTTTCCAGAGCACACCGGATGACAGGTCCGGGTTCTTGAGGAGCGGGTTGATTCGTTTTCTTGCAAAATTCCGCGAGAGCGTTGGGCATGTTGGGCGGGAGCATGAAACTCGGATCGTCCGGATTGACGAGACTCACGAAGGGCGGAGCGTCTTCGGCCAAACGGGTGAGTTTGTCGTAGGCGTAGGCCGTTCCGTCTCGCTCCCAGCATCGGCGGCATTCTTGGACGAGCCAGAGTCCCATGATGTTCTTCAACAACCGAATGGTGCCATCCACGCCACCTTCGTTGGTGAAGTTGTATTTGTGAGTTTGTTCATCCAGGAGTGGCTGTTCGATCTCGGCACCCATGAGGGACCAGGTCCCCGAACTAATGTAGGCCCAGTTCGTTCCAGCTCTCGCCGGAACGGCGGCAACAGCGGACGCCGTGTCGTGCGTTGCCGGAGCGATGACCTTGGCGTCTTTCAAGCTGGTTTCTTCGATGAGGTGCGGGTGTAACGGACCGAGAACTGTGCCGGGTGCGATGATGTCACCGAAAATGTGGTCGGGTAATTCGAACTTGGCGAGCAAGTCTCGATTCCAATCCCGGGTCTCCGGGTCGAGCATCTGGCTCGTGCTGGCGTCAGTGTATTCGTTCGCTTTGATGCCCGTAAGGAAGTAGTTGAGTAAGTCGGGAATCAACAACAACCGGTCGGCGACCTCCAGCCAGGGAGAGCCATCCCGCCGGAGGGCGAGCAACTGGAAGAGGGAATTGAAGCGGAGAAACTGCAATCCCGTTTGACGAAAGATTTCGGCCTTGGGCACGATCTGGAACGCTTCGTCCATGATCGTTTCGGTGTAGAGATCGCGGTGGTGTCGAGGATTCCCCAACAGCGTGCCGTCCCGACCGATCAATGCAAAATCTACCCCCCAAGTGTCGATCCCGATGCTGGCAACGGTTCCGTGTTCGAGACCACACTTTCGCATCGCCGCCACAATTTCTCGATACAAACCGAGAACGTCCCAGTGTAGTGTGTTCAACGTCCGGACGCCTCCGTTGGGGAAGCGATGCACGTCTTCCAACTGGAGCTTGGCTCCGTCGAACGAGGCCAACAACCCCCGTCCACTCTCGGCACCCAAATCAAATGCAAGTAACTTCTTGGTGGCCATGATGTCTCAAAAATACAAGGTGAAAGGGAGAATAGGGAACAGAGAACAGCTACAGTTTTTCCCTTCTTCCCTCTACCTTCCACCTTTCATTGATCACTTTCCAGAAATATCCAGACAATAAATGGTCTGTTTGTCCCGAATAAACAATCGTCCGTTGGCAATCGTCGGAGACGTTCGGTTATCGCCGAGTAACCGCACCCGCCCTTTTTCTTGATAGCCTTCGGAGGTGGCTTTTGCGAGAACGAGGTCACCTTTCTTGGTCGTCATCCAAAGGTGTCCGTCCGCCAACGTGACTGTGCCCAGGCCGAACTTCTGTTCCCAGACAACTTTGTGGGTTTTCAGATTGACACAGCGAAGGTAGATCGGAGGTTCACCGGGTTGACCGTGAATGCCGTAGAGGTGGCCCTTGTAGAGCACCGAATTGGCCCAGTAGTTAATCATCACACTGTCGCGGCCCTTGCTTTCCCAAACGATGTCTGGCTTCCCGGTCTGAGACAATTCGAGCAATGCACACCCGACTTTATCGCCACACGTCACAAAGATCCGACTGCCAATGACCAACGGGGTGCAGATGTTGCAGTCGTACTCGTTCTTCCACACCTGTCGCCAGAGTTCTTTTCCAGTCTTCGGGTGAACACCCACGAGGCCGAAGGCGTTGAAGAAAACGACTTGCTTCTGGCCGCCGACCTTGACCACGACTGGAGTTGCGTAGCTGGTCGGATCACTTCCGGTCTTCCAGGCCAACTTGCCGTTCTTTTTGTAATAGGCGGCGACGCCTGCCTTTTTGGCTCCTGGCAACACGTAAAGAAGATCGCCTTCGATTCGTGGCGAGGCCGAGAATCCCCAAGTAGGAATCTTCCCTCCAAAATCTTGAACCAGATCGACGGCCCACATTTTCTTTCCGTTCATGGAGTCGAGACACACCAAAGGACCCGTGGCGGATTGAACGTAAACACGTCCCTGCTCGATCGTCGGTGTGCTTCGCGGTCCGTTGCCGTAGTTGTTCGTGTAAGCTTTACCGAGCACATATTCCCAGAGTTGCTTACCGTCGTCTTTTACACTCAAGCAAACGGCGAGTTCTTTGCCCTTTCTCTGGACTAGGGTGTAGGCCCGATCTCCGACGACGGCCACGGTCGAATACCCTTCGCCGCCGGGAACTTTCCAGAGTACTTTGGGACCGTCCTTGGGCCATTTCGTTAGCAGGTTCTTTTCGGGAGACGATCCATTTCGTTTGGGACCAAGCCAGTGAGGCCAGTCTTCCGCGATACCTTGGTTTCCTGCGAAAACCAGGGCAACGAAAGCAAGAAGATGGGAACGGAAGTAGGAACAGTTTTTCATAGAGGTGTCCTCCGAGGTGACAGGATGTGAAGTATGGGCTGATTGTACACCGAGACAACGACGTGTGCTGCCCTAAAATGGTCAGTTGGAGTGAGTGAATGAGCGAGACCGTTTTGACGGGTGGGTCGAGGCAATCGAGTCTAGCTGCTAGAGCGGTTTACGGTTGTGTTGGGTACAGTTGACAGTGCCTTGAAGTCTTCAGCCCAAGAGCCCCTCACCCTAAATCCTTCTCTCCCAAGGGGAGAAAAACTTTGAAAACGAAAAACTGTACTCAATGCCAACCGGAACCGCTTCACGAATACGGTGAGTGGCAGGCATTCTCAAGGCGAAGGCATACATTTAAACTCGTTCGATAGAAAAAACAGGAGCTCGTTTATTCTTCCGATCCCACTGTCTCGGCTGCCTTTTTCCCTTCAACAACGTCGGGCTTTTGGGCGTGTTCGATGGTTTCCTCAGTGCTCTGTGGATCGACCTCGCGACAACTGGCCGTCAACCGGTCGGCAACTTCTTGAAGCTCCGTGCGCCATTCGATCGGATCGACTCCGGGCGGTGTTACTTCCATGAACTCACCCAACAACAGAACCAATCGCAACAGATGGCGAAAGATAATGCCTTCTTGCTTCGCGAGATTCTTGGATGTGATCAGTTTGTTGAAGTCCCCGCCGAATTCGAGCAGTTCACCTGCAGCCCAAACGGCAAGCACATTGACGTCGTGAACGTCGGGGTTTTCGGCCTCAAAAAGTATCTTGAGTTTGTCTGCAAACTTGGGCGGTCGGACCCATTCTTCGTCCGGGTCCTGGGACCATCGATTGTCTTGTTCGTCCTCGTCGGGAACGTAGCTCGCCATGTGCTTTTCGAGAATGAGACCTCGTCGAATGAGCTCTTCGTCGAGGCGAAGAGTTAACGGTCCTGGTGGCAAGTCGTCGGGGACGCGGACGAACCGAATGACCGTTTTGGCGATTTCCAAGACGCTTTCGAACGCTTGAATTTTTTCTTCGATTTCGGCGTCCCCGAGTTGCTCGACCAAGAAAGCTCCGTACAGGGGATGGATCGCGCGGAAGGCCAAAAGGATGTCCATTTTGTCGGTGGGCATGGCCTTCTCGGGTCGGTACGAGGCGGATTCGTCTTGCTCGACCTGGGACGAAGATTCTTTACCTTGTTTTGGTTGGTTGCCCGAGTTTTCTTGTCTCGCGGTGGGTTTGCTTGGCTGCTTCGCGGCGTTGGGAGAGTCTTTGGTTTTCGGTTTCGGTCCCTTCTGGGGATCGTTCTGTCGCATGGCAGCAAATAGCCCGCCTTCGAACACGTCGTCTGGTTGGTCCGAAGATTGGCCTTTCTGCAAGGCAGCAAACAGCCCTTCGACACCCGTGTCGTCTGTTTGGTCCGGGGGCTTGTCCGGCAAGTTTGGGGTATTGGAATCCTCTTCGTTCGCGGTCTCCGATTCTTTCTTGGAATCGCTAGGCAACAAATTCGCAAACAATCCCTCGACGGCCTCGTTGGCTGATTGCCCCGAAGAATCGCTCTGTCGCAACGTTGCAAACAACCCGCCTTCGCTGACAGCGTCCTTTTGTTCCGAAGATTTGGCCGTTTGGTTTTTCGCTGCCTGATCGTCTTTGGTTGTCTTGTCTTTTGGCTCGGTGGCTTCGCTTTGCTGCGGCTGAGCAATCGAACCCTCTTCGGTCGCGTTGGTTTGTCCTGGTGGAGGAGGTTCGAGGACGACGTACCCGGCGCGGTGCAACGTGAGCAACATGTTGTGCAATATCTTCTCACCAGCTGCGACACGCGAGTGGTCCATCAACCGTTTACGGATGACGTTGCGAATTCGCGAGATTTCGGGCGAGAGCTTGAGCAAGTAGGCGAGCAGTCGCCACGGGATGGGTCCCTTGCTGTACAACCTGGCTGGCTTGGCTTCCTGGAGTTGTTGGAATTGACCTTCCGTCCAGTACGTTATTTTGTCGCTTTTTTTGGGCTTCTTTTTCTTGAGTTGCTTCTTGGCTTTGATCAGACCTGGGTCCTTGGTGTCTTCGGGGATGGAGTCGTACTTGAGTTGCCAGTGGTGTAACCGAACGTCGTCTTCGTGAGCCAAGGCAATGACGTAGCCCTTGTCGTCATACTGCGGACGACCGGCTCGACCAAAGATCTGTTTGGCGATGCTCGCATCCACGAGCTTTTGATTACCCGATGGTCCTTTGACGAGTGTGGTGAGAACGACCGACCGGGCCGGCAAGTTGATTCCCGCGGCGAGCGTCTCGGTACAAATAATGAACGACAACAACTTCCTTTCGAACAAGTCCTCGACGACTCGCTTGTACTTCGGCAGCAATCCCGCGTGGTGGACCCCGACTCCGCGATGGAGCATTTGCTTGATCTTGGGGCCAACTCCTTGTTTCCAGTCGAGTTTGTTGACCTCCTCGTGAAGTTGGGCCTTCTGCTCCTTGGTGACGAGGGGCAGGCCCTTGAATTGCTCGGCAACGTTCCAACATTCCTCGCGGTTAAAACAGAACACCAGTGCTGGCGTTCGCTTGGTTTCGTCGTCGCCTTGAACCATCTCGACGACCCTTTCGCCGAGTAATTTGTCGTGGACCCACTCGTAGTGTAGCGGCACTTTCCGCTCGGTACTCTCGACAAGCTCGACCTTGCGGCCGTGGCACCGATCGAGCCAATTCAGAAACTCAACGGAGTTGCCGACCGTCGCCGACAACAGCAACAACCGAACGTGCTTGGGCAACATGCTGAGGGATAGTTCCCAAACGATTCCGCGTTGGGGATCGGCAAAGCTATGAAACTCGTCCATGACCACGGCGGAAACGTTGCTGAAATCAAAGCCTCCAGATTCGTCGCCGTCCGGATTGAGTAATCGATTCAACAGAATCTCGGCGACAACGATGAGAATACGAGCCCGGGGGTTCACACGACGGTTGCCCGTTACAAGTCCGACGTCCTCGGGCTGAAATCCCCACTTTACGGCGGTCTCTTGCATCTCTCGAAACTTCTGTTCGGTCAACGCAATCAACGGAGTCGTGTAGTAGGCGATCGTTCCGGTGTGGAGCGCTTCGTAAAGGGCCCCTTGGGCGATGGCCGTTTTGCCCGTCCCCGTTGGGGCACAAACCAGAACGCCCTTGTCACTGGTGAACCAGGCGAGGAGGGCTTCTTCTTGCACCGGATACGGAGTGTAAGGCAATTGGGAAAGGTATTGTTCGAGGAGTTCTTCGCGATCAGGAGTGGTCATAAGCTCGGATTGGCTGGAGTTCGGAATCGCGGGTCTTGCGGAACGGACGTCGAAAAGTGGCAACGCTTTTGGTCACGAATCGTGTCGAGACGCTTTCGACTTGGGCCAATGATCGATGGAGGTCCCCTCGGAATGAGCCGAACGAGTACGAACCAATTTCTCCGGGCCGCTTTGTTGAGTATAGGAGAGATTCTACCGGGAGTCGTAGAAAAACCAAACGGGGATTTGAATGAGGCGATTTCTCCTTTTTCGAAACGTGGAGTCATGGGCCCATTGTCAACACAAGCCTGAGTTGATCGCAGACGAGAAAAGGGTTGGTCCGAACCGGTTGATTCATAGATCAGTTCGGTCTTGGCAACACAGCTTCGGAAATTCCTAACGGACATCCGGTTTCCAACCTGCGCGTTTCGTTTTCAGGAGACGGATGGCTTTGGTTACGTTCCACTGCTTCGGATTTGGTGTAGAGATTTCAATCGACAGAAAAACTCCCAACGACCTCTTTCTATTGGGTTGCTGGAAGTTTCTATGTCCTCAGTTGCGGGGGAAAGGTACTCGTTCTTGTGAGATCAATCTCAGACTGGCAAAGAATGGATACAGAATATCTACTTTGTCGTTGTTGGAGCCTGTGATCCGGAGTGAATTGAGGTGATCCTCGGCGTCGATTAGATTGCCAAATCCAGAAATGTACCTCAGATCGCCGGAGGCCATGATGTACAGCAAGAAAGCCGTAGCCCAGTCCTCAACCGCGCGTACAGTCCTATAGCCATCACCGGTGGACGGGCGAAGCGAGCCGCGTCTACGTCCGCATTGTAGTACCAAACTTCCTCGTACTCTTCCGTGCGGACCCAAGTTCCGGGACTCGTTGGCCAGGCGACCGGTTTTAACCCACCCGGCTTTGTCGATTTTCTTGTTCCAAGATTCGGCGACGAAGATTGTCGCACCTATTTCTCGAAGTTGTCGATGACGTCAACGGTCCCGCAGACCGCCTCGTTAGCAGAGTTGTTACCAGAGTTTTGGGTCGCACAGTGAATTGACGCATGTGATTCGGACAGCCGAGCTTTCGGTCCTACTATCTGTGAGAGCAAGGCCCTGCCACCCGAATGGGAATTGAAGCTCGTAGGGCGGTGTATATCGAACGGCAGCATCCACGCTAAAGCCAAACCGACCGTAGTACCCAGGATCGCCATAAACAAAGAGAATGTCTACATCCATTCTTGATAACTGCCCGATGCCGTTTTCTATGAGTTTTGACCCAACGCGACGGTTCTGATAATCGGGTTTGACGGCAAGCGGCGCCAGAATATAGCCTCGCCAACTCTCATCGGTGCCGATTCTCACAGGACTGAAGGCTACGTGGCCGACGACTACGCCTTCGATTTCCGCCACCGAGGAAATTGTGTTGGGAGTGGTTTCTTCTGAAAGCAGATTGATCGCAAGCGTTGAGACGATCTCCCTCTCACCTTCAGCAAAGGCAGTCGAATAGATATCGTGGATCACGTCTTGATCAAGACTGGTTGCGATTCGAATGTGCATGATGTCCTACTAACAACAAAGCCCAGCTACGGTGGGACAACCGAGTTGTACTTTTGTGGATCTTACTGCCGATCGCCACCAGAAGCTGTTGTGTTTTGTTGCCGATCGTCTCAGCGTTGACTGCTCCGCGAGATGGTCCGCAACTACAGCCACTCGAGAGCGCTCAAGACTATCAGGATCGCGGTGACTTGTCCCCAATAAAAAGCGTTCAGGAACCGTGTGAGTGCTTGCACCCCGTGGTTGTCGACCGAGTCCGGCCCCTAACAATCTCGAAGGAGCCAGCAAATCGGGCCAACGGTAACGATAGAATGTAGGGAAACGTTGGGATTTCTATCTGAATGGAGGTTCGTGCAGTTTTCCGTCATTTCTTGGACCGTTTTGCGTCGTGCCAAAGGAAGACACTGTTGCCCGTTGACTTTTGTCTCTTGTCACTTGATTGCTGTCTCATTTCTCCAATATGGTTTCCATCTGGTCTAGCTGTTTTCGATACTGAAGTTCCTGCGGAGCGAGGTCAACGGCGTCTCGTTGCGTAATGATCGCACCAACGATCTGATCGTCGGCGAACAGAGCCGCCGCGAGCCAATGCAACACTTCGGGGTCTTTGCGGTCTGTCAACTTCGCGGCTTTCTCCAAAACGGTGATGGCCTTCGGGTCTTTTCGTTCAAGCAGTACACGCCCAAGTACGAGATGTCCGAGCGGGTCGGAAGAACGCAGTCGAATCGCCGTTCGTGCGTCTTTTTCAGCGGTTCGCAGTTCTCCTTTCTCGATAGCCAAACTACCCCGGAGGGCCAAGGGCATTGAAAACGTTGGAGAGCCCTTGATGACCTGATCCAAGATTATCCGGGAGTTTTCGGCATCGTTGTTTCTGGCGAGCAACTCGGCACAGACGAAGCGTTCGATGGCAGCAGAATCAATTCGAGAGTTTTTGAGACGCTGCGTTTCGGCTTGCTGGATCTCCTTCTTTCGTTTTTCGAGTTCCCGCACGTCGGCCAGAGTTTTCGTGAATGAGGCAGGATGGGTCTGGAGTCCGTCCGCCTTTCGAAGAACCTTGACGGCCCCAGCGTAATCGCCAATCGCTATGGAACAGCGGATCAATCCGGTCAACGATTCTGCATCAGGATTCGCCCGCACGAGGTGGAAAATGGCCTTCTTGTAGTTGCGCCTTTTCCAGTGGACGAGCCCCAAAATTTTCTGGGCATCCGCGTGGAAGTCGATATCGCGGGCTCGCATGGCGCAATCGAACGCGTCGTCGAGTCGTCCCATTTCGTAATGCAATTGAGCGGCCTGAACGAGGCCCGGGAGATTTCTTCTCACCGCGAGGGTGTAACGTCTCAGGAAATCGATCGCATTTCGCTCGAGTCCGGCTTCTCGGGCGACACGTACGAGCGACCGAAGCAGCTGAGGTTCGTTCGGTTCGATCTGGAGAGCCTTTCGGTATGCTGCCAGCGCGGCGATCGTGTCTCCGCTTTCGAGATGGAGTCTTCCTTCCAATTTCCACCCCTCCTGAGTGTCGGTCACGCTGCTGTCGGCATCACGGGCCGTTTTCAAATAAGCCAGAGCTGTTCGATAACGCCCTCGTCGCCAATGCAGTCGAGCGAACTGGTAATGGGCCTGGCTCCGCAGCGTGTCATCGTTACTTTCGACCAGGGGCTCCAAAACGCTGGCCGCTCGTTTGAGGTCTTTCAGGTTGACTCGAAGGCGCCCCAGTTCCAACGCAAACGCTTGTTCCGTCGGAAACGTCTGGACCATCTTTCGGTATACTCGTTCTTCGGCTTCCCAAGTTCGCGTCGCCTGCGCGGCGAGCTTCCAGAGTTCTTTGTCTCGCCCATTCGTTTTGAGGGCGTTGGTGGCGACACGGTTGGCATCGGCAATGCGTTTGTGCCGCAGGTAGAGACGAGCGAGGATTCTCGCAGACACGGCGTCGTTTGGTTTTTTCGCCAGCCGTTTTTCCAGGCCTTTGGCGTCGGCCAAGACGGTGGTTGGACGGATGCCGATCCACACACGCCAGCTGTCGTAGACCTTGTCTCGGAAGGCTCGATAGTCGGCCAACTCGGTAGGCTCGACTCGCCAACGAGATCGACGAGTGTGGAAGGTGATTAGCAGTTTGCGCGGGTCTTTGGAGTTGGGCTCGACCTCAACGCGGAATACGCCCCACTTGGAGCTATGGATGGTCTCGCGTTTTTTCTGGTTGTTGGGGTCGAACCTGTAGGCTGGAGGAAGAGCAATTTCGTATTGATGGAACGATTCAAAGGGGCCCCACAGGTCCAGCGGTTGGGTGCGGTTGGGTGCGGGATTGTAGGCCAGGAATCGACTCCAAACGTGTGAGTCGGTGAAACTCGCCTCGAGATAATCTGTTCCACTGAAGTGATTGGAAATCCGAAAATTGAGAGCGACGTTGAGCGGTCGATCGAGGTCCCGAAGATTCTTTTCGCCGATGTTCAAGCCCAGGAGTTTCGAGTTGCTGTGGGAATCTCTCAGTTCAGCGGCTATCTCTTGTCTTCGTTGGCCGTTGGGAGTGTCGATCCAGGATTCCCGTTGGACGAGTCCGGCGTGGCCGCGATAACTCACGACGCGGACGGATTCGGTCGAACCGCCTGGTTGGACGTTGACAACAGTCTTTTGTAGGAAGCGATTTTCGGTCATGGTCAATTCAGGCGTGCGACCCAATTTGATGTTCCCTTCGGTGTCGGTCAGAGTGACAACACGTCCGCGATCGACCCGAGGGAGAAAGTCCCACGCGGCGTCTGTCGAGGTGGTATCAATCCAGTGGTCCTTGCCGTTGATTTCGACCATCAAGATGGCGTGGGTGGCCCACGGTGAAGGAACTTCCTCGATGATCTGGCCGTCACCACGCATTCCCAAAGAAACCTGATAGACGGGCAAACCGAGTTCCCGCAGCATGACGGCCAGCAGTTGCGATTGGTCTTTGCAATCCCCATACCGGTTTTTGAGAACCTCTTGAGGACGCTGAGGAGTGTAACGGTTTTTTCCTGATGTGATCGAGACATACCGAACGTTTTGTCGAACCCAATACGTCAGAGCTCGAGCCTTTTCTTCGGGCGTGTTGAGTTTCCCGGTGACCTTCTCGATGATCTTCCGGACGCCGTCGGTACACTCCCAACAATTCTTGCGCAAACGATGTTTCCAACGACCGATCGCCGCCCACGAGGGGTACGTTGAACACATCAGTTGCAGTCGCGTTTCGCCGCGTGGCGGGAGATCGTCATCGCTGGGCAGAGGGAGCTGGTTTTGGACTTCCCAGGTGTACGCGATATGTGCTTTGTCTTTCTTGGTCTGGACTGGGATGGTTCGGATTTCCCTGGTCGAGATTTCTAACGCCCTGTCGGAGGTAACTCTTCTGGTCGGGGTCCCCTCACCGCCCTCCGGTTGATTCGCCAACTGGGCTGTGCCGATGATTTTGTACTTCCAAGATTTTCCCTTAGGAAGACGGACGGATACGCGTTCTCGGAGGACGGGATAGTTTGCCGACCCGAAGCTGTAGCGGTTGAAGAACTGTCCAGCGAATTCCGGGCTTTTGCCCTGGATCGTCCACTTGACTTCGTAGACGTCACCGACTTGCAAGCCCGGAAACGAGATAACGAGTTCTTTTCGCAAGTTGTACGTCTGGTAGTCCGTAGTCGCGTCGCGGAGTTTCACGTTGTCTGGCCCGACTGGAATCGTCTGTCCATCTGGCTTGATCACGCGAGCTTCGTTGAGCGTCAATGTTTGGTAGGTGGGGTAAAACAGAATCCCGCGGTATTCTCCGAGGGCGGAAACACTGCGGCGTCCGTTGAGCCGCGTAACTTCGTGGGTGATAGTGCTTGTGGTTCCGACCTCGTCGACAAGGTAGGTGGCACCATAAAACACCAAGCAAGCCGATGCGTCGTCGAAAAACGCTTTAGGGGCCTTGTCCAAATGCTGTGGTTCGTAGCGGTAAGGGTCGGGTTCTTGTGACGGACCACGCTTGACGGACCACTTCGCGAAAGCGGGCGTGGAATTTAGAATCCAGGCTACCGCAACGACCCACAAGGCAAGTTCGGAAAAACGCATCATAGTGTAGTGTCCCATCGTGCAGCACAACACAAAACCGACCATGAAATACTATATCCGATATTCAAAACGTGCCTTAATTGAAATCACCAGGTTCTCCTCACATCCTGTGTTTCCCGCTGCACTCGGTCGAAGCCCTCTGAAGAGGGGCGAGGGATTGGAAGAACGCTTGGAGGCTTTGTCGTAAGCCTTCTCGCCGCAAACAGGGATTAGATTTCATGATGAGGATGAGGATGTTCCCTTCCCACGTGACTTCGTTGTGAAAGGGTCGTTGCAAGGAAAAGGAACAAAAACGGGAACCAACCCAACCGGGAACGGCTCTAAATAGGACGATTCGGGCTGGCAGGCGCAACCGCTTCCAGCGAAAGGTGAAAGGGAAAATGATAGACAGGATCAACTTTCGCGTTTCGCTTTAATTTCCTCGCGTCGCCGGTCCATTCCGATACACTGGGGTGATAGGTTCAGACGCGCCTCATTTCATTCTCAGACAGCAGCTCCACTGGTTTCCGGCACTTTACACAGTTCGTTGCAAAGGAGATTCCAACCGATGAGTCACGTATTGCGTGGATTGATCGCAGCAAGCACGGTCGTTTGTGTCATGGCACTGAGCACGGTTCAGGGTGGAGGCTTTCTTCTTAGGAAGTCTGACATCCCTAAAACGATTGCAATCCTTAAAACCGGAACAGCCAAAGAGAAAGCTTATGCCGCAAGACTCCTCGGCGACCGGGGAGCCGTCCGGGCCTCCGACGTCAAGGACGCGGTGGCTCCGCTGCGATTTCTCGTCCAAAATAATAAAGACGCCAAAGTACGCGCGGCGGCCGCTCGAGCGCTCGGTCAAATTGCCTCCGAGCCTGATGAAACGGCGAAGCTTTTACTCATGACACTCAAGAACGATAAATCGGACGAGGTTAAGATGGCCAGCATGGTCGCAATCGGTTCGCTCGGGCCAAAAGTTGGGCGCATGGCTGTCTCTGAAATGAGAAAAATTGCACGGGACAAAGACAACAAGCGTCTCTCCCGTAAGGCTCGAATGGTCCTGAAGGAAATGAAGAAGCAAAAACAATAAGCGGTTTGTGGCATTAGTAAAGTGCGGCAGCCCCTCGAGGCCCTCAGGCCATCGCGTTCTCCGCTTCGCTCGCCGCGTTTCCCGCTGTACTCAGGTTTTGGGCTTCTCGAGATTGGATCACTTGGAATGAAAAAGAAATCCTTGTCCAGTTTGCAGATATATGCGAGTAGCTTATACCTACGATAAACAGAAAAATCGGACAACTAGGAAGTTCGCGTTCCTCGTGATCCATCCGACTCCTAAACGCCTTTCTCCGTAACTGATATTCACGACGTTGCTCCCGAAAAACTGCACAAATGAACACATGAACGCTCGACCCTATAACTACTGTAGGTAGATCTATTTCTAAACCGCATTCCAATTTAATGTAGTTCAGGCGGACTACTCCAAAGGAAGGAATAAAGGCCCAAAAAACTGAACGTTTGAACACAAAAATTCAAGACACGAATGCCTCTCTGGGAAATCGTTCGATTGTTCCTTTCGTACTGGGAATGACTGGCCAGCCAGTGCCTTTTTTCGTATTTTTACTTGACATGTAAAAATGGCATTTTTAGTCTATCTTCATCTTTTCAAATTAGAGACCTAAGCCTAGTATATAACTGTCTAAACATCATTCATCTTCAACACCTCCCCACAATCAAGCCCAAGATCAACATTCGACTGAGACCGTGGTGGGCCACTGTTGGAGGTTGGAACTCCGCAGAGGGCGATGTTGTCAAACCCAGACAGGGTTGATTTTCTCTGCTTGTGGTCATACACAATATTTTGTTGGCGAGTACTTCGACTAAGTAATTGTCGGACACAAATGACGTCAGCCATCCGGACGGCGACTTTCGACGCCCTCGGCACAAAGACGATCGACAAGTCCGTTGATACATAGAATAGCGTTGGTAACGAGAAACCACGCCATAAATCAAATTGCTCCACAATGATTTCAATTCAGCAAATTTTAACTTTGCATGGATTGTTGAAAATTGTTTTCTGTAGCGTTTGATACATAGAATTTAAAGTAACTTTTGTTCTTGAGTTTCGTGTTTCAGAAAGGAAACCTCAATGACCACTCGTATTTCGAAGCGTGACGGCTTCACTTTGATCGAACTCTTGGTCGTTATCGCCATCATCGCGATTCTTATCGGTCTTTTGTTGCCAGCGGTTCAAAAAGTGCGGGACGCTGCGAACCGTGCGGAAGAGAACAACAATCTAAAGAACAATATGCTGGGACTCCACGGCTACCACGATACCACCAAACGTTTCCCTGCTGCCTTCGACGCGGTTGCCACAAACTCACAAACTGCTGTGTATTGGTCACTACACATTGAACTTCTTCCTCACGTTGAAGCTGACAACCTCTACAACCTCTGGGAAGCTAAGCGTGTAGCATTCGATCCGACCCCCGTAGCTGGTTTCGAAACCAAAGTCTACACTTCACCTTCCGATGCTACCCTCACAGCTGGCGAACCCGACATTCAAAACTATTGTGCAAACATTCGTGTCTTTGGTGACCAACGTGTAGCCTGGAACGTCGACTTCGTCTTCGACCCAACGGTTCGAGTTATCTATAAACAAAGTATGAAGTTGGGCCTTTTAACCAGCAAAGACGGCGCACAAAACACGATTGGTTTCGGGACGAAATATGCTGAGTGTCAAAGTGGTAAGACCCTTTATTACAACGGTCCGGCAGCACCCAACAACGCGTTCTTCGGCGGAAGAAGTGGCACGGCTACGTTCCAACCTGCCCCAACTGACGCAAACTGTGACCCCACGTTGCCTCAATCATTCAGTAGTGCTGCCATGTCAGTAGCCTACTGTGACGGACACGTCTCAAACATTGTTGCCAGGATTGACTTGGATACATGGGCCAAGTTGATGCACCCGCGAGACGCTTTCCCAGTTACCCCTCCTCAATAAGCCATTCGTTCCTACTCTATCTTTACAATTCGTTGGATTGCAACCTGGTGGCCTTCTCCCACATTCCCGGAGGAGGCTTTTTTCGTTCTAAACTGGGTTCGTTTTGAAACCGTAAGCTTTAATGCTACGAGCCAATCTCGAGATTGGACCACCTTCTTTCCAGTTCTCCGCGTTCTCCGCTTCGCTCGCTATGATCCCGCTTCGCTCGAGTTTAAGCCTTCTCGCCGTTTGGGTGTACGGATAAGTAAGAGTCGTGTTTGTGCTTGTTCTTTGGGTTCCGTGGGTTTGCACCCACGACTAGTATCTGTCACTCCTTCAGACCTAAGAAACTAAAACACGACTCTCGTTTAACCGACTATCCCAGGGAGACGGATTTAGGATGAAGAGAGAAATGGCGGTTTCCCATTGAAGGCGGTTTAGCTTCGGCAAAGAGGATGCTTGAGCGACAACCATTCCCCGTTTTTCTGGGAACTGGCGACACACTGTGTTATGAAGTTCATGCCGTCGACGCCATCGGCGACATTCGGATAGATCGGACTTGTGCTGAATGTTTCTCCGTTAATTCTTTTGACCATGTCCTCATAAGCCGAGCGATAGACGTTGCCGAAGGCTTCGAGGAATGCTTCGGGGTGTCCGGGAGGAATCCGACACGAAGCAGCAGCCGTTTCGTAGAGCAAACCGGGGTGACGAGTGTACATCTTGTGAGGTTCGCCGTTGACACGGACCATCATTTTGTTTGGCTCTTCCTGTTGCCATTCCAGAGAGGCCTTTGTGCCGTCGACTTCGATCCGCAGGTCGTTCTCGCGACCGTGAGAAATTTGCGACGCTGTCACCGTCCCCAGGGCTCCGTTTGCGTATTGGATCACGGCTGTTCCGTAGTCGTCCAAGACGCGGCCCTCTTGGAACGTTTTGAGGTGGCAGGAAATCTTGTCTGGGATCAAGCCGGTGATGTATCGTCCGAGGTTATAGGCGTGGGTGCCGATGTCGCCGAAACACCCAGCAGCTCCCGATTTCGTGGGGTCCGAACGCCACTTGGCTTGTTTGTTTTCGGTACGCTCGAGCGGCGAACGGAGCCATCCCTGGATGTAGAATGCTCGGATACAAGTGATCTCGCCGAGGTCGCCTTGTTGGACCATTTCCCGGGCCTGTCGGACAAGCGGATACCCGGTGTAGTTGTGTGTCAACCCAAAGACGATCTTCTTTTCCTGGACGACCTTGGCCAATTCTTCGGCTTGCGCCAAGTCGAACGTCATGGGCTTGTCGCACATGATGTTGAAGCCTGCTTCCGCGGCAGCTTTGGCGATCTCGAAGTGGGTGTGGTTCGGCGTCGCAATGCTGACGAAATCGATTCGTTTTTCCTGGGGGAGTTTGAGTTCGGTTTCGAGCATTTCCTGGTACGAACCATAGGCTCGGTCTTCAGGAATGTCGTAATCGGGAGCCGACGCCTTGGCCACTTCCGAGTTGGAGGACAACGCTCCTGCGACCAACTCGGCCAGGTTATCCATCACCGCGGCGGTGGCATGCACGCGACCGATGAAGGCTCCCCGGCCACCACCGACCAAGGCCATTCGCAATTTTCGATTCAGGGGCTCATTCGTTGGCATGTTGTGATCTCCTTTGATTATGAAAAGTCTTCGCGGTGTTTAGCCATGTTCTTGGACGGATTCCTTGTCGAGTGGGTCTTGGGCCACCTGACAACGAATCTTTTGGAAACCACCGCCTCGCGACAGTTCTGACCTCTCGCCGAACCCAGTCATTCGAGTATAAATATGTATTGATCTTGCCATTTGCACCCTGCAAGTACCATGATTTTCAGAAAATAAAAGAAGAGTCAATTTTGCAACTTGAAATGATGGAAAGGAGGAACAACGATGTCGGAAACGCATGAATTCAAGACAGAACTCAAAGACCTTTTGCACTTGATCATTCATTCGCTTTACTCGCACAAAGAGATTTTTCTGAGGGAACTCATCAGCAATGCGAGTGACGCCATCGACACCGTTCGCTTTCAGTCCTTGACCAACTCGGAACTCCTCGAGGAGGACGCCGAATGGAAAATCAAACTCGTCCCCGACGAGGAAAACAGCACCCTGACTATCTCGGACAATGGCGTCGGCATGAACGCGGAAAATATCGTCACGAACCTCGGAACGATCGCGAAGTCTGGGACCAAACAATTCGTCCAGGCACTGCAAGAAGTCAGCGACCAACAACGGCCGGAGTTGATTGGACAGTTCGGCGTCGGTTTCTATTCGGCGTTCATGATTGCTGACAAGGTGACGGTCGTCTCGCGGATGGCCGGTCCGACTTCTGAGGGGGTCAAGTGGGAATCCGACGGCCAAGGGTCCTACACTTTGGAGAAAGTCGAGAAGGACAAACGGGGGACGGATGTCGTCTTGCACGTGAAGGAAGAAGACAAAGAGTTCCTCCAGTCATTCAAGCTCCGTCAGATCGTCAAGCAATATTCCGACTTCATCGAACATCCGATCGTCATGGATGTCGAGCGCGAAGAGGACGGAGAGAAAAAGGTTGAGGAAGAGACTCTCAACAGCCGCAAGGCCATTTGGCTACGACCCAAGAACGACATCAAGGACGAAGAATACAACGAATTCTACAGGCACATCGCCCACGATTACACCGATCCGCTGAAGATCATTCACTACAACGCGGAGGGGGTAATCGAGTTCAAGGCGCTTTTGTACGTCCCGAGCCAGAAACCGTTCGACCTTACGTTTGGTGACTCGAACAAGGGGTTACACCTCTACATCCAACGCGTTTTCATCATGGATGATTGCGAAACGTTGTTGCCGCCGTATTTGCGGTTCATGCGTGGAGTCGTCGATTCGCCGAACTTGGACCTTAACGTTTCTCGGGAGATTCTTCAGCACAGCGCACCGCTGGAGAAGATCAAGACGAACCTCACGAAGAAAATTCTGAGCACGCTCGACGAGATGCGGCGCAAAGAATATGAGGAAAAATATCTCAAGTTCTATAACGAACTGGGAGTCATCCTCAAAGAAGGGGTTAGCCAAGACTACACGAACCGTGAGAAGATCGCCGACTTGTTGTTGTTCGAATCGACCAAGACCGAAAGGGGCCAGTACACTACGCTTGCGACCTACCTGGAAAACCTCCAACCGGACCAGGATGCGATCTATTATCTTGCTGGTGAAACGCGCGAGATCGTGGAAAACTCACCAGCGCTCGAAAGTTTCAAGGCCAAGAATATCGAAGTGTTACTGCTGACGGACCCATACGATGCTATCGTCATGCAGTCGCTTCGACAGTATAAGGAGAAGGAACTCAAGGCTGCGGACAAGGGTGATATCGAAGAAACGGAGATACCGAAGGAAACGACTGAGAAGTTTCAACCGTTGCTCGATTATTTGAAGGAAACCGTTGGGCAGTTGAAAGAAGTCCGGCTCTCGAAACGGCTCAAGGAAAGCGCTGTGTGTCTTGTCTCTGACGAGAACGACATGGGTGCCCACATGGAACACCTCATGACGCGGATGGGTCGCGCACATGAGGTGCCGAAATCCCAGCGGATCATGGAGGTGAACGCCGAACACTCGACCATCCAGGCGATCCAAGAAATCTTCGATAGGGACAAGAGCGACTCACGTCTCGAGCCGTATGCAAAGTTACTCTATGACCAAGCCGTGATCGCCGAGGGTTCGAAAGTCATGGACCCGGCTGGATTCGCGAAACGGATTAACGATATCTTGACGCGGGATGCGGTCCAAACCGGATGAGTCGAGTTGGAGTGTTGATGGCAACGGCTGTGTTGTTTCCTTGGGATTTAGAGCGATTCACGCTTGTTTAGGGTACAGTTCGCAGTCGCGGAGTTCGTGAGGCCAGGAACCCCTCAACCCGACCATCCTTCATTCAAAATCCTTCTCCCTGAGGAGAAGGATTTTGAAAACGGAACACCTGTGCCCAATAGATGCGTGAACCGCTCGAACAAAAGAACCACCACGCGACGGCCTCTGCGAACGACTTGACCCGGCACACACACCAACGACTCCACGAACGTGCGAAACTCGCACATCAAAACCAAACGCCTCGGCGCTTGGGACGGTTCGTCGTTCGGCCGATCGCTTGCGGCCAATACGAACGCCGACCAACTCTTGAGGTTCTGGCCCAAACCCATCAACACTATGTAAGCCCAGTTGGTATGCAAAGTATCCACACGAGCGCAAAAAGCATGACGACCATTTTTGAGCTGAGGTCATGTTCTCTTGTTTACAACGACCGTCGGCACTGTGCACGATCTGACAACACGGACTTTGTGTGTCGTTGGTGAGGAAAGGGAAATTCCAAATCGTCTCGTCGATGAGTTCGTCGTGTTTGTACACATCGATGTATTTATTCACGACTACCATGCGGTCCTTTCGTTGACACGCAGTCGGTTGGTAGTCGAACTCGTTGAGTTTTTGGCGTCGCGCCCTCAGCTGAGTGTAGCCTCTTCCTCAAATCGCCTTGTGAAGTCGACGGCGATCAACGGAACCGGCAGGGTTCGATTCCCCAACGCGTATAGCAGACCTTGGTTTTGTCGGAGTTTGTCGATGGCTTGCAGGCACTTTCCGCTGGCAAGGGCATTGAGCGAACGTCATCAAATAGTCGGATTCGTGATACGGATTGTGAATCTTCAGGACGTGCAGTTGTTCGTTGATGGCGTTGATGAGGTCGACGTCGTGGGCGAGTTTTTGGATCACTAGCAGTCCAGCGAAGTTTGTGTCTTGAGAATTGGCGGGGACTTCGTAAACGACGTATTTGGGTTCTACGGTGGGTGTGCCATCGAGTTTGGTTGTTGGTTGTGTTTGGTGACATTTAGAGGTAGGGTAAGTTTCACCCGAAATCTTCTGTTGGGGCGAAGAGGAAGAATTGGGGAATTCTTCCAACATTGCACAAAGCACGGGGATATCGAGTGCTTTTTCACCACCGCACCACCAACTCGCCAAAAAGTTCGCCTGTTTGAGGATCAAAGCGGTTCACACAAACCGAATCTACTTGTTTCATACTTTCAAGTCCACCATAAGCAATCGCGAAACCCTCCAACGCTCAAGCTTGTCACACTCTGCACGAACTCGAGTTTTCCTTGCCCAGGCCTGCGCGAACCCGAGTTTACCCCAAAATTCTACATCTTTTCCGACCAACCTAAATAACTCTCATATCCTCGCTATTTGTAACGTACACTTTCAACATGGGCCTCTCACTAGCTATTGGTCCGAAGTTCTTCCCGCGCCCTTGAAGTCACTTGGTTCTGCACTTGTTCCATTCTCGGAGGTCAGTGGTGACCCCAATTCCTCACAATACACGACGTCGAGTTTCGTTGTTCGATCAACACACCCCACTTGCGTCCAATCCCGAGGCGAAGCGAAAATTCCTGGTCCACACCCTCATGGCTCAGCTCAAACGGAACCTCTTAAAGCCTGCATTGTTGACGGTAGAGCAACTGCTACAAATTGATCCGGATGACCCAGATTTTCACGAGACGTATGAATTCCTCTGTTCGCAATTTCCCGAACACAAGAAATTGCCTCCAAGAATGCCGGTGAAGCCTCAGAAGAACGAGGATGTCCCCTCAGCACCTCCAAAAGATGGCCAACCTCTCAAAAACTTTTCAGAAGAGCCCAACGAAGTGATTTGTGCGGCTTTCCCGTTCCAGCAAGAGTGGATTGTGTCCGTCAGCAAAGAAACTCAGCGGCAGGCTCACCTTGGAACAGACTCACCCATGAGCAATATTCGGTTATGGGATGCTCGCAGCGGTGAACAAGTTTGCTCTCTGCTCGGACACAACTCCGCAGTAATGGCTTTGGCTTGCTCTCCCACTGCGCCGTACCTTGCCTCGGCCAGTCAGAGTGGAACTGTCGCCCTTTGGAGTACAGACACACGCAAAGTGAAAAAACGTCTCCGAAAAGGAGGAGTTACCATCCGTGCTCTGGCTTTTTCCGACAATGGGGACCATTTGATCGCCGGAGGAGATGATGGCGTCGTTCGCATGTGGGACATGGGAACACAAAAAAGGCTCTTTCGCCAATCCTGTCATCGTGGTTCGATAACGGGAATCGCCTTCGTTCCGCGGACTTCTTGGTTTATTTCGAGCGGGTGGGACCAAATGATTCGAATCTGGGATAGGCAATCGCAACAAGGCCTGGGAGTCTTGTCCGGCCACACCCAGCCGATCCTTTGTGTGGCTGTTTCGGGAGACGGACGATGGGTACTCTCTGGTAGTCAGGACGGTAGCGCTCGAGTCTGGAATGTGCACCAGAAGAAGGAAGTGGGACGATTGACAGGTCACAAAGGTCCAGTGCGTTCAGTGGCGATCTCTCCCGATGGCGGGACAGCAGTTACAGGTGGTGCCGATGGTGTGCTACGTTGGTGGAAACTGCCGGGTGGCCAACCATTGGAGACAAAACCGCCCGAACGATCGCATATAACGACTGTAGCCATCTCTCCCGATGGGACCAAGGCACTTTCTGGAAACGCAAACGGAGTTCTTCGCTTGTGGGCCGTTCCTAAAGGTCTCAGTTGATTTGCGGACATTGACTACATGCATGACAAAACGGCGGGAGTTGACCTCTCCCGCCATTTCTCACCGACTTCACTTTGCTTACTTCACAGTCACAGTCTTAGTCCCAGGTGGCAAACAGAGGCCTGCACTGCCATCGGGGTTCTTGGAGCAAGACTGCACCATCACGTTCAAATCGAAGGGAGCGTTGTTGGAGCGTTGGATCACGGCCTTGACCGTAACGGCTTTGGCGTAAATGTTGTAATTCCCAACGATGTCGTCCTTCACTAATTTGCCCTTGGGATATTCGATTTTCAGTAGTTTGGGACCGGACTTTCCTTTGATCGAAATCTTGGTGGCATTCGTTTCGAAGAATTTGTTTCCGACCGGGTTCGCGTAGATGTACCACGATTTGGCGGGTTTGATGGTAATCGCGAGTTGTTGTCGGCCAGAAGCCGTCCGCTCGCCAGCCTTCACGGTCACCTTGATTTTGCTCGGCGAAGTCTCTCCTTTTTGGAATTGGGCCTGGCAAGCATTCCAAGGTGCTAAACTCAGTACCACACCAAACGCAATAACAAATCCTGACAATGTCGAATGCATGAAAGACTCTCCTTTTTCATGGGTAGAACTGTTTCGTGGAGAGATTGATCCCAAGTGGTTGGTGTTGAGCAGAACACCCCACCTGTCCCTCTCCCGAGCAATGGCTCTTTCGATAGACGCCTGGCCAAACCGCTTTATGCGCCGGGCGAACGAATTTTCTTCGTTTTGTTGGGAAATGCGCTCCGATTTTCCATTTTGGATTATCCAATTTTCCAAGAACCAGGCAAGTGAAAGGACGATGGATCAAGGCAGAAGTCTGAAGAGTGATACAATCTGCCTTCTGACTGCTACTGGATTCCTCGGCGAAAGTTAGCCGAGGAGGCCCCGTTGATCGGCTCGCCTTGGCGAACCACACGCCAAACATCGCGGACGTGATCGGGCTCGTATTTGCGATAGACGAAATCGGCCCGTAAATTTTTCGCGCCTGCCTTGGCCAACTCGGGCAAATGCTTCGAGAGCGAGAACGCTCCCTGGTTCAGAACGATCGTGCGGCAGTGATAGTCGATGGCCGTAACGCGTTCGCCGTGGCTCGATTCCATTTCCATGCTCTCGAAGCTGCAGTTGGCTTTTCCAGGACACCCGCCAATCAAGTTCGCGTAGGCACAAGATTCAGCAAGGAATTGTGGCGTGTCCTGGTAGACTACAACAGTCGCTGTATCGGCAAATTCGGACAACAACGAACGCATGTTCTTTAATCCGTCTTCGGGCGAGAGGGTAAAACGGCTCACTCCCATCTCCAGCAACTGCAACGCGGCCAGACGATTGATCACGTACAAGGACCAGTCGGCAGAAATATCGAATTCTTGGGAATCTCGCTTCGTTCCGGCCACCGGCAGGCCCAAATAACGCCAGGCCGACAGATTCGCCGCTTCCCATTTTTGCCATCCGGCGTTACGCAACAACTCGATCTTTTTCCGAATCGGCTTGTCTTCCCAACGCCGAGTGAGCGGAGGAAGACAGAAGCGAATTCGTTCACGGCCGATCTCTAGACCCAATTGTTCGGCGCGAGCAAGAAGCACATTCGAAGGATCACGAGCGATATCGATGAGAACCTCGTCGACCTCACTCCAGTCTTCCGGCCCAAAAGCATCGAGGAACCCGAAACGATCGACTTTGATCGACCACGCGAACTCTGTGGTTTTCTGTTGTTTCATTCGCGGAATGCGCTGATCGGGTCGTTTCGCGTGCGGTTCGTCCTTGGGCAAGACATCGCGTTTTACGCAAGCGACCCTCTCTTCGAGGTACGTCTGGAGAGCCGCGTCCAACGCAGCGATGAGTTCGCGGCGAGCTTGGTTCAACGTCGACACCGGCACGAAAAGGTTACTCGGATTGTGGAATGCGATTTGTCCCAGTGAGAAGCGGGTTTGCCCCAACTTCTCGAACGTGCTTCGCACGGTTTCTTCCATCTTCGCAGGGTTTTTGGCGTTCTCAAAAGGGCCATCGAGCGTGTGTGTTATCTCGACGTTCTTGGAACCAACAACACGCCCATCGAGCGTGAGGGCTTCGGAGGTGAGTGAAATCGTGACGGAAATCGAACGCCGGACGCGATGGAGTCCCGGCTTCGGACCGTCGTGTTTGTATCGTTGTTTGACTTCCTGCGACGACGAACAGTAGACCGGAGCGCCCTCCGGCAAGTCTGGATGGTCTGCCGGGAGGCCGACTTCGACGAGGGCGTCGGCGGGCGTTTCGAAAACACCTTCGAGACGTTCCTTGTTGTTCCTCTGGTGTTTCCGGTGAGTTTGGACAAGCCACAGTTTGTCGATCGGAAACCCAAAGGGCTTCCCCAGGATCGGCAAATCGACTTGCAACCCGTCGTGGAGTTGGAGCGGTCGCGAGGAACGAAAACGCAATTTCGCCCGATGATTTCCTGTATGGATGACTTCTTCGACGTATCCGATGGGAGTTCCACGGTGACCGACTGTGTCCCGGTCGGCGACTTCTTTGTCCTTGTGAGATTGGACGAACAACCTCGTCCACGGACGACTGAAGACTGTTTGCATATCGCTTTCGATGTCCGGACGATCATCGGCATCAAGCGTTCCATCGATCAGCCGTCGGTAATACTCCGTGGTCGTGGCGACATAAAGCGGACTCTTCTTGCGCCCTTCGATTTTGAAGCAGGAAACACCCGCCGATTGCAACGCAGGAATGTGATCCGGCAAAGCCAAATCCCGCATCGAAAAAGGAAATCCGTTACTTGGGTCACGACGAACCGTCGTCCCGTCGCGAAGCGTCATCGGAGCACCAGTTACCTCGAAGGAATCCCGGCACGAGTACGCACACTTGCCACGGTTGCCACTTCGTCCGAGGGTCTGCGACGAAAATAGACACAGTCCGCTGTAAGAATAACAAAGGGCACCATGAATGAAGACTTCGGTTTCAATCCCCGAGGTTGCTGTTATGTCGTGAACTTCTTCGAAGGTCAACTCGCGGGCCAACACGACCCTCGCGAACCCCATCTCACGCAAAGCTTCGGCTCCAGCATGATTGTGGACAGACAGTTGAGTGCTCGCATGCAATTCCAAGTCGGGAAAGTGTCGACGGACGAGATGGTACACACCGATGTCTTGGATGATCAACGCATCGACGCCGATCTCTTGTAAGGCGGCGACGGCCTCGACTAACTCTTCGAGTTCGTCTTGTCGAATGAGGGTGTTGATCGTGACGAAGACGCGTCGGGCTGGCTCCAAACTGTGGGCATATGCAGTAATTTCGTCGAGTTCTTCAAGCGTGAAGTTCTCGGCTTCGGCTCGTGCGGAGAACTTCTTGAGGCCCAGATAAATGGCATCGGCGCCGAAGTGAAAGGCCGCTAACCCGGCATCCATTCCCCCTGCGGGCGCCAACAACTCGGTGGGCATCGTTCGCTCTGCGTTCACGACTTCCGGAAGCGCCAACGGCATCTCCGCGCCGAGAGGATTGTACTCGCCTTGCGGTTCCCACGGTTCTGGAGCATCGTCGCGGTCATCGCGTCCAGAAATAGCGTGTCCACTGGTCGATTCGTCTCCGACAGGTCGTCGCAGAACCTCCGAAGCAGTAAATCCGTGCCAAATTTCCTCGGACCTTGGGGGCTCGGGAGACAATAGAGGAAGTTCGATCTTGTTGGAGGGGTGTTGCTCGGACATGGTGGATATCTCTTGTCGGGAAAGTCGCTTGGGTTTTGGATTACGGTGGCTTGCCTCAATCTATTGAGAACTGCGCGGCTCATAAAGCAAAGTAGCAGCCTTGATCAGTGTGCTGTCCGCTTCTTTTTCTGTCCTGGTCACGGCACACTGTATTTGTCTGCTACTTTATCCGCGCGGTTCTCAACAATCTATTTACAACATACCAAACCACGACACGAAAATCCGGGCAGAGAATCGCTCGTGGATCACGGGAGAATTGGAGGATTTTCCTCACCATTCCTTGCTTGTGGCATGGCGGCTTCGTAAGACGAAGGAAATGTTTGCTCTATTATTGGCAATGTTGCGTCGCCGTTGCGTTTGGTCTCTTAGCATCCCCAAGGAGGGCTGTTTCAGACTCACTGAAAGGGCCGCCAGAATTTTGATCCCTGAGAGTTGCGACGATGGAGTCAACTCTCAATAGAGCGAAATTACTTGGCGGCCAAAACAAACAACTGTCCGTGAGCCTTCCATGATCCAAGTGACGAAGTAGACCAAACCTCTTTCGCCCAGACATTTGTTCGCCCGCGAGCCAACAAGCCGATGTTCGGGACCGTACCGTTACATCCGCACACATCCACAATTTGTTCACCCCTTCTCAAACATTTTGTGCATCGATAAGATATGCTTTTATCGTGTCGTGACAGAACGTACTTCCATGTTGGCTCTGGGCCGGAAGGATTTCCCAATGCCGGCTCCCACTTCGATCAAAGAATTCATGCAGCTGGTGATCAAGTCCGGGTTACTCCCCAAAGACGCGGCTGTAGAGTATCTCCGTACATTGCATCAGACCAACGACTCAATCGAATCCCCCAAACAAGTCGCTGGATGTATGGTTCGAGACAACAAACTTACGCGATTTCAGGCCGAACGAATCTTGGCAGGACGCTGGAAGGGGTTCATACTTTGTGAAAAGTACAAGCTCCTCAATCCCATCGGAAGCGGCGGGATGGGAACCGTTTACCGATGCGAACACCTTCGTTTAGGGCGGATCGTGGCCATCAAGGTACTGCCGATGGCGAATGTCCAGGTCCCAGGAACCCTCGAACGGTTCTATCGGGAAGCTCGGGCGGTAGCGGCTTTGTCTCACCCAAACATTGTCCGAGCCCACGACATCGACCACGAGGGCGATGTCCACTTCCTCGTCATGGAATACGTCGAAGGCAACAGCCTTCAAGCCGTCGTCAGAGAAAAAGGTCCGATAGACCCCACGCGAGCCGCTCAGTACATCGCCCAGGCATCGTTGGGCCTTCAGCACGCCAACGATGCGGGGCTCATTCACCGTGACATCAAGCCCAGTAACTTACTCCTTGACAAATCCGGCACTTTGAAAATTTTGGACATGGGATTGGCACGTTTCTTCAACGACGAACACGACGAACTGACGAAGGAACATGATAAAAACGCCGTCCTCGGAACTGCTGACTACCTCGCACCCGAGCAAGCCATCAACAGCCACCAAGCCGATACTCGCGCCGACATATACAGCCTCGGGGTAACCTTTTACTACTTGCTGGCCGGACACGCACCGTTTTACGACATGTCGATGCATCAAAAGTTGATCGCGCATCAAATGCAAAAGCCCAAGCCGATCAGCTCCTTGCGTTCGGACGTTCCTCCCGAAATGGAGGCCGTTCTGGAACGGATGATGGCCAAGGCTCCCGACCAACGCTACCAACACCCCATTGAAGTCGCACAGGCTCTGGCACAGTGGGCAAACGTCTCATTGCCACCGCCATCGGTTGCCGACCTGGATCTGGAGATGGACCCTGCCGAGAGCGGCATCTTGTCTCCACAAGGAAGTTCTCCTCAGTTTCAACTTCCCCAAGAGCTTCGGCCAACGCAAGGACTCTCGGGGAGCGACCGGGCCGGTGGAATCACTCGATTGCACGATCCTGCGGCAACCCAAACCCAAATGAAACATCCCGAGGGTAGCGAAACAAATATCGCTACCCTGGATGAACTCGAGTCTCGCCTACTTTTCGATCCCGAGTCACCGACGACAGTGGAAAAGAACGAACAGTCCTCCACCTTGTCCGAGTTCGATCTCCGAGGTTCAGAGTTGGAAGAGACTGAGGCCATTGTGTCACAGCCGACTCTCCAAGTGGGAACGGGCACGAGTGGAATCTTCGCCAAGAACAACGAAACGCCCTTCTGGAAACGACCACTGGTGGTCGTTTCGGCTGGAATCGCCGGATTGCTTTTGTTGATTATTCTTCTACTGAGTTTTCCTTTCGACAAGGAAACTGAGAACGGTCCGAAAGGGCGTAATCCAGCAAAACCGGTCGTAAAACCCAAGAAAACGAACTACCAGCCGGACTTACTCCGAACAGTCTCTCGGCCGGAAGTCATCTTCCAGGGGCATAAGGGGCCAGTCAATTCCGTTGCCATTTCCTCCGATGGCATCTTTGTGGCTTCGGGGTCAGACGACAAAACGGTCAAGATCTGGAATGCAGGAACGGGAAAAGTTTTTGAAGATATCTTGAACCACAAAGCGGCAGTGACTGTCGTAGAATTTTCTCCAAACGGAAAGCTTGTTGCATCCGGAGACATCAACGGTGTCATCATCGTATGGCACGTCGACAAACGAGAACGGCTTCGCACATTCCAAGGCCCCAAGAGTCCCATTCGACACCTCGCTTTTTCATCCAACAGTGCAGGAGTTGTTTCCGCCCAGGACAAATCTGTGCGTCTCTGGACCCTGGGAGGTCCACCCAAGGCGAAGCCTAATCCGCGTGTCTTGGGGCAACACCAAGCAGCCGTGGGCTTTACAGATTACTTGTTGGATGGGCAACGCGTCATCTCCGCCAGCAATGACGGCCAAGTCGGCATCTGGGACACACAGACGGCGAAGAAAGTCAAGACTTGGCCATTGAACAAAGCCACGGGGGAACAATTGTTGGCCGTCTCGCCCTCTCGTCAATTCGTCGTCACTGGTGATGTAAAAGGCGGTTTGTTCCTTCGCGATGCCCACTCCGGGCGGATCACAAAGACCTTCTTCCGGGATCGCAATGAGAAGATCTCTCGATGTGAGTTCACGTCCGACGGACGGTATCTGATATCTCTCGACCAAAACAGTCGAACGCAGTTGTGGAACGTCGTCTCGGGGCGAGAAGTCGTTGGGCTCAATAGTGTTGCCTTTGGTAAGGAACCCCAACACCAACCTATCGACGTCGCTTGCTCGAGTGATGGAAAAACGTTCGTGACGGGGAGCCATGACGCACTCGTTCGAATGTGGAAACTTCCAGCGTTCACCGCGTCACCACTTACCAAACTGTATTCTCTTAGGAAGCCCATCCAGGCCCCTGGACTGGGAGTGGCTCTGTTGGAGGACAAGATCGCTCTCGTCCACCAAAGGAAGAAGTTGGCTTTCTTCCGTGGCGCTAACCTCCAACCTTGGGAGGTCGTCGACTCGAAAGACATTGTGTTGACTATCGCGTCTTCTGCCGATGGTGCCCACTTCGCGACAGCTGGCAACAAATCGGTTGTCTACCTGTGGGACAGTAAGAAACGTCAAATTCGCCATAAGTTCAAAGGCCACAAAGGAACGGTTCACCAAGTTCGTTTCTCCCCCAACGACCAAATTCTTGGCAGTGTCGGCAAGGACGGGACTGTTCGGTTGTGGAACGTCCGGAATGGCAAGCCCCACCGCAAACCTTGGTCGGTGGGCAAGCCTCTTCGGTGCCTGGCGTTCTCCCCCGACCAGAAATTCATCGCGGCTGGCGGTGACGAGAAGAAAATTTACGTTTGGGACATCAAGAAGAGAAAGATGATTCGCAAGTGGGACACAGGACACGTCGTCGCGGAACTCGTCTACGGACAGTCCAACCAACTCTTGACGAGAAGTCTCGATGGCAAGCTCAAGTTATGGACGATCCCAGGAAAGGGTAAACCACGGGCTTTGCCGCTGACCGGCCATCGAGGACCGGTAACGTGTCTTGCGAACGTTATTCGGCCTTCTGGCCATTTGGGGTCGTACGCCCTTTCGGGGAGTGCAAGCGGCGAGGTCATCTTGTGGGATCTGGCCCGCCGACTTCCGATGAAATGCTTCCCGTATCACAAGGGACGAGTCACGAGCGTGAGCTTTGAAAAAAACGAAATGACATGTGCCTCGGTCGGAGTCGACAAGACACTCCGAGCCTGGAATCTTTCCAGGAATCTGTTTTTACCATCGGCAAAAGAAGTCCATGGAAATGTCCAAGAAGCGGCCGTTCGAGATTTTGTAACGCTACCCGGAGACAAAAGTGGATTTTGTACGATGGGGGACAACCTCATTCGGAAGTTAAGGTTTAGCGACGGCCAAGTCGAAAAGAAGTATTCCGGACACACAGCAGAGGTGCTGTCGATCGACACGAGCCCAAACGGCCGATACTTACTTTCGGCGAGCGCCGATCGGACCTTAAAGATTTGGGAGTCGGAGACCGGAAAAGAAGTCCAAACCTTACGCGGCCATTCGGCGAAGGTCACCCAAGGTGCATTGTCGCCCGATGGGCGATGGGTCGTGTCGGCTTCCGACGATGGAAAGGTGTACTTGTGGAGTCCCGGAACAGACGATAAACGAGGCGAACTCAAGGGACACACCGGGCAGGTCTCGGCCGTGGCTTTTTCTCGCGACAGCCAAAACGTAGTGACGGCAGGCGAAGACGGAAATATCCGGGTCTACGAAGTCGCAAGCCAGACCTTGCTCAGGACGCTGTCCGGTCACAAAGGAACCGTGAGGGTCTTGGCCATCTCTCCTGACGGGCGACATTGTCTCTCGGGTGGGGCAGACAAAACTCTCCGTCTGTGGGCTCTCGAACGGAACGAACCCGTTCACACTTTTCGTGATCATCTCTCCGCGATTTCGGCCATCGCCTTTTCTCCTGACGGACTCCAAGGCCTCTGCGCAGAGGAAAACGGCGATGTTTCCTACTGGGATCTCTTCCAAAAACGTCGCATCGCCAAAATCGACCTGTTCCAATCACCTGTGACAGGCATCGCCTTTCACCGTGACGGACGCCATTTCGTCTTTACAACCCTCAATGGAACGATTCGAACTTGGTCCTTGCCTGTGGAACTTCCGATCAGCCTTTTGCGGAAAAAAAAGAAAAGTTGAGAGTCGAGAGGGAACTCGGGCATTCTCGTGCTTTGACATGGCACCTTCGCAAAGGCGCTATGTCGCGTTTGCTTCTCGGGTAACAAAACAATCGTTCGACTCTCAACCCTCAACTTTGTCCATTCTCAACTAGACCGCTTCACGCTTGTGTCGAGTACAGTTTTTCGTTTTCAAAGTCCTTCTCCTCGCAAGCGAGGAGAAGGCAAATCTGAGCGAAGCGGGAAACACTTAGTGTCAGGCCAAACACGAGCGAAGCGGAGAAGACGCTGGCCTGAGGCGTTTGGGTGCTGCGAACTGTACCCGACACAAGCGTGAATCGCTCTAAGGCGGCGAAACGGGCAACGTCTGCGTATATTCGGAGGTATCTTTTTGTCCTCCGAGTTTTGCCGGAACGAGTGTCAAATCGTCGTTCATTTCATCCTTCTGGAAAATCTTCCGAAACTTGATTATCCAGCTACCTGCCTGTAAATGCCCCGCCAGGTGTCGGAGTTCTTGAATGTCTTTCTTTGGAGCTTCTCGGACCTGGTATCCATGCGGATGTGTCTTGGCGCACTCGGCCAAGCGTTTCCGAATGGTGTCGAGGACCTTGCCACGCGTTTTCGGATTCTGCACATCGGCTTGTGTGAATCCGCGATCAACGTCCGGTACCTTTTCGGAATAGGGAGCCTTACCTGTGAGGACGTCGATGTCTCTCTTGGTGAGTTTTTTGGCCCACTCCATCGTCGTCGGGATATGCCCCTTGCGGTTCGGACGCGGCCTTTGGCCGGGAAAATACCGAAACCCCAGCTTGTCGTTAAGTTGCACCAGTCCAGGAATCTGGTCCTTGACGGCGGCAAGCCAATCTCCACCACGACCTGGTATCCCTTGAGGCATGCAGCCGCTAGCCGCTTGGAGCATCGGAATCCAGGTGTGTTGATACGAGTTGGTCCCTTGGAGGTCCATCTTCGTCGGCGCCTGGACATAAAACAACGCTTCGGTTTGTTTCTTGACGGAGAGTTGGGTGATCTTCAATGGGTAGATTAGTTTCTCCGAAGTAAACGTGAATCGAGTCGGCGTGATTTCGCCCCGGTAGGTTCCATCCTTGGTCTTCTTCATCTGCATGGTGTCGATCTTCATGACCGTGAAGAGCCATTTCTTTTGGACGTAGAAATTGAGCGTCGCCTCGTCACCGGAATAGTGATAACGATTTTTCTTGAGCCACTTGTAAAGGTCGTCGGCGCGACCTGCCTTGATGATCTTGTAGTCCAAAGAACCAACAATGCCCTCTTCTAAAACCTCGATCTCAGGTTTTCGAACCAAGGACTCGTACGCCATTTTGGGCGCCTTTATGGAACCTCCTCCTCCCAAAAGGAAACCTCCACGGTATTTCGACCAAAATTGTCGAGTGAGCTTGGAGTACGGGAACTTCGGTTTGGTAAGAATGGTGTAAATAGCGAGATGCTGGAAGAAGTCTCGGGGCATCTCGTGGAGTTTCGGTTGGCTCGGTGTGGGGATGACCATTCCAAAGTCTAGGGCATTGCCTTGAAACTTGGGCTGAACGGTGAACGTCTCGATGTGCTTCTTTGGATTCCAAGTCAGAAACACTTTCTGAGACGGTTGTTCGATGTCAGCGTTCTTCGCCGCAAAATAACAACATGCAGCTTGCGCTGGCCTTGCCGAGCCAACGAAGATGCCGACTGCCACACAAAGTGGAATCCAACTCCAGGAAATTCGTTGCACGTCAGGCTCCTTTCGCGAGAGGTAAAAAAGAAAATCCTACCCTCTTGACGATAGCAAAAGGACCAGAGGTTGGAGAAATGAAAATTTTCCAAACGGCTCGGAAGATGTGGGATCTGATCATGGAGCCTTGTCGATTTTGTTCTTGCCGAAGTCGCTTTTCTTGGCTAAAACTTTGGAAAGCAAAGTTGTTTGCAGTGAAAATCTCGCCGCACCCGTGTTTTCGTGCTTCTCACCGTTTCCTCGGATGTAGAACTGGGTGAGAGCACGCACGTTGGGACCGTAGGTCCTATTTTTCTTGCCAATTCACTTTGCAAAACAAAGTAAATTGCGAAACAGAGCCCAACTCCGCTGACGTCACCGAGTGAAGAGGAGACCGTTATGATTCGAGACCAAACTCGACAATCTCAGATTGGCACATCAAGAGAATGGATTACGTATTTCGAGGCAAACGTTGTTCGACAACGCCGAATCCCTTGGGAAGAGGGCGCCGGGGTATCGGACGAGGAGTTATCCAGGATTGTTGCTTCGCTACGGGGCTGGCAGCTGGGGGAGACTTCCGACGGCGCTAACCTGCTTGCGGCAGCACGCCGCTATTCTGGGTCCGTTGGCGACCCAGAGTTTCTTGACGCCGTTCGACTTTTTATTGCGGAAGAACAGCGTCATGGCGAAATGCTGGGACGATTCCTGGATCTTGCGGGAGTGGAAAGGGCTTCGGCCGATTGGGGGACACGCTGTTCCGAGCTGCTCGATACGCACTACCGCGAATGGAGGTTTGGGCAACGCCGGTCGTGATGGTCGAGACGCACGCAATGGTTTACTACAACGCCATCCGGAAGGCGACGAATTCGGAGGTCCTGCGAGGAATTTGCGAGCAACTCCTCGTAGATGAAGTTGCACACATTCGGTTCCAGTGTCAACGGCTAGCGATTCTGCATAGAAATCGTCCACGTTGGCTTTACTGGTTGACGATGGCCGCTCACCGGTTTCTTTTTACCGGCATCACCCTTGCAGTCTGGTTTGGTCATCGACGTGCCCTGCGAGCAGGCGGCTACAGCTTCGTTCGGTTTTGGCGAAGGGTGTGGGGCAAAATGCGATACGCCTGGCGAATCATGTCGCCCCGCGCGTACTTTTGGCCTAACGAACTACGCAATAGGACACGTTTAACCAGCGGAATTGAAAACGCAAATCCAGAAAGCTGGCATCCAGAGTCTGATAATCGTATACTGTAAAACATCATTATCTACGCTGAATCACAAATAAGCCATTCACAGGATACTGGCGAACCCAGAGCACTAGCTTTGAAGGTTGTCGTTTTGAAAAGCACCTTTCCTGTTTGTTCAAGGAGATCCACACTATGCTTCGCTTGGTTGTGGCAGGCTTATCGATGCTTTTGTTAGCACCGATTGCACTCGCCCAAAACGACGCACCGAAGATCATTCGCGGCCAATTGAATGCCGACGATGATTTTGATGCGAAACGAAAGAAGAGCTATCACAAGGTCCATGTGGTCAAGTTGATGGCTGGGAAAACGTATCAAATTGATTTGACTGCCAGTTTCGATACCTTCCTGCGATTGGAAGATTCTAACAAGAACGAGTTGGCATTCGACGACGATGGCGGAAACGGTTTCAATTCTCGACTTTCTTTCTCACCTAGAAAGACGGCGGATTATCGAATCATTGTGACATCGTTCCCACCAGAAAAAACGGGAACTTATCGGCTATCGATTCGAAAACCGTCGAAGCTCCAAGCAAAGTTTCAAAAACTGCAAAACGAATACCAACAGGCCAAGGCAGCAATCCTGTCGAAATATCGCAAGGCCAAGGGTGATGCCGAAAAACAAAAGGTCTTGCAACAGTATTACGCCGTGGGCGGCCAATTCGCCCCCAAGGCTTTGGCGTTCGTGATGAAGCACAAAAACGACCCCGTCGCCAAATCCGCGGTCCAGTGGCTTGTCTTGAGCCTTCGGGTTGGGGATGCGTTGCAGACTCGCTACGAAAACGCATATAAGAACAAAGATAAGAACGCCAGCAAACTGTACGACGAGGCGGTAGAGACGCTTGAACAACTCAGTAAGTCTTTTCCGGCGTACAAATCGCGCATGGAGTCTTCTCTCTTCAAGTTGCAGAACTTGTCGATCGGCAAGAAAGCTCCGGAAATCGATGCCGAAGATATCGACGGGGTTCGGTTCAAACTGAGCGATTATCGAGGGAAAGTCGTTGTTCTTGACTTTTGGGGAGACTGGTGACCTCCTTGCCGTGCAATGTACGGCCACGAGCGGTCGCTCGTTAAACGTTTGGCGAATCAACCATTTGCTTTGTTGGGCATCAATAGTGATCGGGATCGGGAAAAACTGAAAAAAGTATTGAAGGACAAGAAACTCACTTGGCGGTCTTGGTGGAATGGTGGGAGTACCAGAGGTCCCATTTCGACAGCTTGGAAGGTGACTGGTTGGCCAACCATCTACGTCCTCGATGAGGAAGGCGTGATCCGGTACCGCAATGTGCGCGGCCCTGCCATGGACAAGGCAGTCGACGAGTTGTTGGCTGAATTAAAAACCAAAAAGAAAGAGAAGTAGTTCTCTACAAAGTCTGTGATATCCTCGCGCCCAAAATGAATTTGGGCGCGACTTGGCTATTTAAGGAATCAGTTCTCATGCCCTTCGCCAAGCGATTTGCTTTCTTGGCCTTAGTCCTGCTGAGTTCCGTGTGGTTTGTCTTTGCGGACTCTCCCCCTCGGCTTCCCAAAGATACCTTACCCCCCACTTCCGACATCAAGACAATACCGGAAGGTCTGGACGCCAACAGACCCATTCCAGCGAACAACCCACTCTCCATCGAAAAAGTCGATTTGGGTCGCAAACTCTTTTTCGATCCCATTCTGTCAAAGGATAAAACAGTTTCCTGTGCGAGTTGTCACGATCCCGAAAAGGGATTTGCGACCTCCCATAAAGTAGCCGTTGGCATTGGTGGTAAAAAGGGAACCCGTAACGCCCCGACCCTGTTTAATGTCGTCTACGGCAAATCCTTTTTCTGGGACGGACGGGTCCGATCTCTCGAAGAGCAAGCTTTATTACCGATCATCAATCCACGAGAGCTAGGTTCCAGTCACGAGGAGGTCGTCCGCCGGTTGCGTGCTGATGTGGACTACGTCCGACAATTCCGAAAAGTGTTCAACAAAGCAATCACCATTGACCTCGTTGGAAAAGCGATTGCGTCGTTCGAAAGGACACTTTTACTCGGTGACAGTCCAATCGATAAATTCCACGCCGCAAAAAATACGGCTCTACTGACGAAAGCCGAGCGACAAGGTTTGTGGCTCTTCGAAAGTCGCGGACGCTGTTGGCGATGTCACCAAGGGCCTAACTTTTCGGACAATACTTTTCACAATACCGGAGTGAGCTGGGGCAAACAGCCAATCGATCTGGGACGATTCCACTTTACCAAACGCGACAAGGATCGCGGAGCCTTCAAGACACCTACCCTGCGCGGGCTCACGTTAACCGCACCCTACATGCACGACGGCTCGATCAAGTCACTCAAGAAAGTCGTTCAGTTCTACAACAAGGGAGGCGTACGCAATCCTTATTTGGACAAGGAAATGCAGCCATTGAAATTGTCTCCAGATGATATCGAAAATTTGGTGGCCTTTTTGAAGGCACTGAGTAAGTGAGTTGGGCATTAAGGAATCAAGAACTTCGCTTTTGGATTCTCATCGAGTCAATTGCAACCGCCTTCCGTCCGCTCCTTCGACGACATGCCCAATCACCGAACTCGCAACGCTCCCCATCTCTTGTAATCGCTTCAAGACTTCATCGACGTAAGACTCGGGAACTCCCAACAGCAATCCACCGCTCGTTTGGGGATCGAACAACGCAGCGTATCGGGCATCCGACTGAACTTCGGCAGAGGAGTACATCTCGGTTTCGGCATCACGGTTCCCCGGAGCCAGCGTGCTCTCGATCTTGTGCTCCAGTATGAGTTCGTCCACTCCTGGAAGAAGTGGGATTTGATCGATTTTCAACTCGGCAGCAACGTCACTGGCGTGGAGCATCTCCAGCAAATGTCCAGCCAACCCAAACCCCGTCACGTCGGTTATGCCCGTCAGTGGAAACTCGCCGACCAGCGAGGCTGCCACCTGATTGCTCGTGAGCATGGAGTCGAGAAGGGTCGTCATCCAATCGGCTTTGCAGAGAGCTTGCATGTGGGCTGCGAGTAGAACTCCCGTGCCCAGGGGCTTGGTGAGGATCAATCGATCACCCGGACGAAGCTGCCCTTTGGTCGTTGGAGCCTCGTCGCCGTGGTCGGCCAGAATCGTGAACCCTATGGTGAGCTGGGCTCCTTCGATGGTGTGCCCGCCGACCAGGGCTGTGTTCGTCTTTCGGAATTCCTCAAGGCTTCCGGCGAGGACATCGCGGAGCATGCTCTCTTGTTGTCGGGGTCGACCGATCGGAAGGGTCGCCATCGCAAGGGCAACATTGGGTTTCGCTCCCATGGCGAAGATATCGCTGAGCGAGTTCAACGCAGCCACTCGGCCGACAAGATACGGATCGTCGAACGGAGCTGCAAAGAAATCCACCGTCACGCTCATCGGACGCCCGGTAGTCTTGACCACGGCAGCGTCGTCGGGGTGGTCGAGACCCAGCAAGACGTGGTCGGCTTGCGGTACGTCGAGTTCTGCCAGAGCTTTCGACAACACCGAACCAGCGACCTTGCCACCGCAACCCATACACCGCATCAGATTTTCCCCAGGTTGAGGCTTGGGTGGCTTCATCTCCATCGGACGGTAGTCCTGGTATTTGTCCATGAACTTGCTGTCGATCCCGTTCTTGAGCCACCATGCGAATTTGGAATGAAAGGTCATGCTGAGGTAGTCGGCGATGGCTCTGCCGTCTCCGGTGTTGAGCAACTTGAGAAATCCACGTTGGGGTTGGTAGGGGATCAGTGGCTTGTTTTCGATCGTTCGACGGAGGTTTTTCCAGAGGTACATCCCTTGACGGACGGCATATACTCCCGCTTTGGGAGCTGGGTCTTTGGCGATGGTCCCAGAATCTCCCACAACAAAGATCGGGGCGTTCGCTGTCGTTTGCAAAGTTGGATGTGTGACCAAGAACCCTCGTTCATCCGTGGGTAACCCAAGCTTACCGAGCAACGGCGGTGCGACTGCTCCCGTCGCCCATAACACCAGATCCGTCGCGAGTCGTTGACCGCTGTCGAGTTCGAGCTTGCCATTCGTAATTGATTGCACCCGCTCGCCAAGGCGAATCCGGACGCCGCGAGCTTCGAGTTCACTTTGAACTTTAACCGCTGTCTTGTCTGTCATCCCAGAGATCAGTCGAGCGTTCCCATCGATGAGTGTCATTTCGAACGCGGTGTCTCCGAGGGCCTTGCGGAGGTAGACGGGAAGACAGAAAGCTATCTCGACGCCACCAGCCCCGCCACCGACGATCGTGACCTGGAGTGGGTCGGTCGATTGTTTCTCTGGCAACTGCGCGAGTCGTTGGTCGAGTCGGCCAAGGAACGTCTGCATGGGCTTGATCGGGACGTAAGCCTCGCTCTGGATTGTCACGCCCTTGGTCCGAGGTCGCGAACCGATGCCGATCGACAGAGCGTCGAACGCCAATGGCGGGCGCTGTTCGAAGAGAAGTCGTCGGTTTTCGACGTCGAGCCCCGTCACTTCGTCAACGATGAGTCGAGCACCATTTGCACCACAAAGTCGAACAAGGTCGATCTGCATTCGCTCGGCAGGGTACTGTCCGGCGAGCGTTCCGGGGAGCATGCCCGAGTAGCTGACGATGGGCATGTTCGATACGCACGTCAGACGCGTGTTGGCGAATGGCTTCATTCGCCACATGCGCAAGACGTGGGCGTTGGTGTGGCCGATGCCAAGGAGGACGATGTCGTATTTGGGGAGGGTTTGTTGCATTCTTGGTTTCGTTGCAGCAAGTGAAATTCCGAGGACTCTGGTAGTTGTTGAAGGGGCTTGAGTTGGCCCAAGTATTGTCATCATACCACGCCCCCAGATACGAACTACAATACAACCAGGGTTAATGTCCGAACCTCATTCCAACCTCCACTTTCAATGCGCAAAGACTTCCCCTTGTAATTTTCGTGCAGCCAACATAACGTGGCGGCGGCCCTGACGTTCGCGGGACTTCGGGAAATCTGCAGTCCCAGCGACCCAACGCGTCAATCCCGTCTTTCCGTGAGTGAATCCAGGAGGGATTTGGTCTTGCGGAATCCGAGGTTTCGGAGCAAGGAAGCACGCATGACTCGGTTTGCCACTCTCGCCCTTTTTGGGGCAAGCGCCCTTTCGCTGACGACTTCTCTTATCCACGCAGATGGTCCAACAAAGGCCATACAAGAGAAGCTGGCTATGCAAAAGGCGATATTCGCGGCGAAGAATTATCTTGCAAGAGGAGAAGCAGCCCTAGCCGTCGAAGAGCTTGAAAAACATCTTGACATCATCGATGGAAACCAACGCTACCTGCGTCTCCTGCGCCAAGCCTACATCCCCTACATCACCACATTGCGACTGAACGGGAAACAACGCGAAGCCCAAATCTATCTGAACCGGCTGAAAATTCTGGATCCAATGACCGCCAAACAAATGCTCACCAATCCAGAGGCTGGAGTAAGCACTTCACACTCGCAAGAGACCGCAGTCGATCCCGGCCCAAAGCTGCTGCCGACTCCGACGCCAAAACGACTCCCAGCGTCCAAGCCAAAGGCCACAACGGACCCTACACCAATGTTCGTGGTCACACCCAAGCCGGCTACCAAGTTTCACCTTCCGAGACTGCATTCCGAACCGAAGGCGCGAGGCCAGATGCCGGTAGAAACGACGAACCCCTTCGCCACAAAAAATGCCTTGCCCCCCACGGCAGAGGAAAAACGGAAAAAGCAGACAGCAAGGCGTTACTTGTTAATGGCCGAGGAAATGTTCCGGCGAGAGCGGTATGTGGAAGCCCGGAACTACTTTGAGTGGGCCTACCGGACCGACAAATCTGTGACCAAAAAGTGTCGCGACCAGTGGGCTTACTGCAAGTTGAGCTACGTCGTTACCGCTGTCCAAAAAGGACTCAAGGAAGTGACGCACGATCAACTCAAAGAGGAGGTCCGAATAGCGATGTCGATGACCTCCAATAAAGGGATCCAACAGAACGGAAAACAACTCCTCACGAAACTCCAGTCTTTGAAGAACAATCCTCGCATCAGTGTGGACCCAGTGCGTGGTGGGAAGGGACGGTCTCAGCAAGCGATCCGTGTGAAGCACCTCCACAGTGACCAAGATGGTTGGGACGTTGCTGAAACTCCTCACTTCCGGATTTATCATCACGGGCAAAAGAGAGAATTCGTCGAGCAAGTCGGCCAGATCGCGGAAGCCACTCGTTCAACAACATTACGGAAGTGGTTTGATAGTGCCCAGGAGAACTGGGCCACAAATTGCGCCATCTATCTTCATGCCAATGGGACACTCTACAGCCAACGGACGAAAGCCCCGGCTCATTCGCCGGGACATTCGCGCATCGAGACCAACTCCCGTACAGGAACCATCGCCAGTCGACAAATTCATCTGCGGTGCGACAACTATGATTTGCTGCCAGCCATTTTGCCCCACGAGACCACGCACGTATGCGTCGCAGGTCAGTTCGGTCGTCACCCCGTGCCTCGGTGGGTCGACGAAGGAATTGCAGTCCTTTCCGAGCCATCCCGAAAACAGGCCGTTCACAAGCAGAACTTGCAAAGATTTGGAAGTGCGGGACAGCTCATTCCCTTCAAGGAACTCATGGAACTACCAGATTATCCCGATGGGGACCGAATCAATGTCTTCTACGCCCAGAGCGTCTCAGTCGTGGAGTACTTGACGACCCAAAAAACACCCCAGGTCTTTACCCGGTTCGTCAAGGACGGACTCGAGTACGGCTTCGACAAAGCACTCCAAAGACACTACGGGCATGCGACCTACCGGGCACTCCAAGCAAGATGGGAGCAATCGGTGTTCCCGAATGGTGACCGTGGTGACGGGTACGCCAGTCGGAAGTGAGGTCGAACGCCCCAGCCGCGACGAGTCGGTTTTTCGTGGAGCGTACTCGGAACAGTCTCTCGGCGGCGATGGGCCACCAATAAAGAAATGGCGTGCCATCGCTCGTCTCCGTTTCGCTTGTAAGGCCCGTCGAATACCAGGCGATCTTATGAAAAACCAGTGTCCCCGCTATTTGGCCGCCCCATTCACAACTGTCCCCTCAGCGAGATAGTAAATCTGACAATCCACCGGAAGGACACCCATGTGAAGCTCGACGGCTCGCATGGCATGGGTCATCTCGGGAAACTTGAGGTGACCCTTTCGACGTTTCTTCTGCGTGGGTACCTTCCATCCGAAATACAGGACGTGCCAGTCACCTTCTTGATCTTGCCACAGGTAATCAATCTTACCTTTGACGTGTGGCAGAACTCGCTCGAATAGTTCGTTGCCGTCAGGGGGAGTCATGAGGTACTCCAGTTCCCAGTGACACTGTCTGGCAGTTCCGAGGTGTTGCCGAAGGTCCGACTCAGCAAACCGACGCAAAGCCGATTCTACCTCAGGTTGTGTTTGTGACGTGGACGAGACAACCCACGCAGCCGACATGACCTGCTCGTAGAGGGAACGCCAGTGGTCGGCGTTGCCAAAGTCCCAACGAGCCAGAACATGCCGAACAATCCTTCCGGCTGTGATCTCTTTCTCCGACTGGCCTGCCAGAGAGAACTCCAAATCGCTTTGGAGATGGTTCCAGGTGCTTCGGTCAGAACCGTCTTCAGCATCCCATTGATTGAGGAAAAGCGGCTCATCGACATCAGCTTGGGTTTGGGCAATAACGGAGGGTAATCGAGAGGGGACTATTTGCGGTCCCTCGACCAAACTGTGGACACTCACCTCCGGGACATCCGGGATGTGTGCGCGTGTTTCATCCGGAAGAACACTGTTGGGAGGTTCATTAAGATAATTCGTCACACGAACCTGAGGAATCTGATCTTCCGATAAACCAGGCACAAGGGATCGACCAGTTTCGAGATCAAACCGCTGGGTCAAAATAAGCATCCAGGGATTCTGGGGAGTGAAGTCGGGAGACATCGCGCTCGAAAGAATCAGATAGTCCTGGGCCCGAGTACACCCAACATAAAGTGTTCGCAAATCTTCCTGCCAATCGGCGATAGTCTCGTGAGCTTCCCAGAGACGCCAACCAAAATCGCTAAATGGGAGTATGTCTTCCTTGGGAGGTCGAACGACACATCCCAACCGCGGGTCCCACTGCGTTGCCGTAAAATGAGGAGCACCGACTGTGGCTCCCAAATCGGGTAGAATCACCACAGGAAACTCAAGTCCCTTCGCCTGGTGGATCGACATCAGTCGGACGACGTTGGCGTTTTCCGGTTGGGTGGCAGCTTGTTCCTCCCGAGGCTGTGACCGCACCAGGTCGTTCAGCCGACCAATGAATTCTGCGAGCCCGAACAACCCAACCCGGTCGAAGCTCCGTGCCATGTCCACCATCTTCCACAAGTTGGCCAACTTACGATCCCCCAGGAACTCAAACTGTGTTCCCGCATCGTACCCCGTATCCCCAAAGATCAGACCCAAGAGTCGGGCAATGGGGAGCCGATTCTTGACCTCTCGCCAACGACCAAGGTTCTTCCTGGCTCGCTCGGTCCGTTGCTTCTGTCCTGCCGGAAGAGTGGAATAGAGATCGCGGTCCTGCAGACCTGCCCACAAGCCGTCCGGGTGTCGAGCCAGGACGAAGAGCGTCTCGTCACTAAGACAACAAAACGGAGAGCGAAGTGTCCCTGCCAGGCTGACTGCGTCCTGCGGATTCTCGAGGGCTCGCAATAAGTTAAGGAGGTCATAAATCTCTTGTTGCGCAAAGAAAGCACGTCCCCCCACGATGTAGTAATTCAGCCCATGTCGGCGGAGGGCTTCTTCGTAGAGCCCGACATTGGTCATGGCTCGAAAAAGTAGAACGACGTCTCCCGGCACGACAGCCCTGAGTGACTCTCGACCACCATCTCGTTGTACCACCAACTTCTCGCCCGAACTCACCATGTTGGCGATGCGACGGGCAATCCACTCGGCTTCGATGACCCTGGCTTGGGTGACATTGTCCTTTTCACCTCGAGGGCTCCAAAGGAACTCCACACAAGGCCCCGTGTTGATCTGTGGGTGAAAAGCCTCAAGGGGTTCATAGTCTTCGAGCCCACGAAAGCCGTCGTCACCACCCTGAGGAGTCGGTCCGATAAGGGCATTGGTGAACCCCAGAATGGCTGGTTGGCTACGAAAGTTGAGGGTCAGTCCCAGTCGCCCCTCCGCTGACATTTGCTGACGAAGTTGACGAAACAAGTGGACGTCAGCGCCTCGAAAACGGTAGATCGATTGAGAGTGATCTCCAACCGTGAACACCTTGCCACCGGTCAAGCCAAGACCAGCGAGGTGGCTGATCAACTCCATCTGAATCGGGTCCGTGTCCTGAAGTTCATCAATCAACAAGTATCGAAAACGTTGTTGCAGTTTTTCACGGACCACTAAGTTGTCTCGCAGGAGGTCCCTCGCCAACAACAACAAATCTTGGAAATCGACAACGCTGTTTCGTCGTTTGAGCTGTTGATAGGTACTGGCGACTTCTTGAGTGACGCGTAAGAATCGTTGTCCCATCAACACAGCTTCGGTACGCGGCGACACCTGGACTTCACCGTTTGGCTCATTAGTCTGGAACTCGTCAGTAAACATCCGCAAACGCTCGGGGAGTTCCTTGCGGAAGTCGGTGAATGCGTCCCTCACCTGCTCATAGATTTCCTCCGATTCCCATGCCTTGGCTTTCTCGGTCCCTGTCACCTTCGCCGCTTCCTTCAGTGTTTCCACGGCACTCGAGAGATCCTCGATCTCTCCGAGTCGAGACAACAAATCAAGAATCTGTTCGACCTTTGTGGCCATCTTCGGACCGGTGCACGAATGATTCTTGAGCAACGAGGCGCACCGCGCTATCTTGGGATTGGCCGCCGTAAGATACTGCAGGTACACAGGCAAAAACTCGGTCCTGGCGTAGTGTTCCAACTGGTCGGCCAGGTCGTCGGCTGCTCCTAGAATCCAGTGCTGCTGGTCCACCGTCGAAGTTCGAAGGAGGTGCTGGATGCCCTCGATGGTGGCCTTCCAACCAAACGTCAAGATCAGCTCACGGAGGGCCTCGCCGGTCGTCGTCTTCGCAGTGAGCAACTCCTGGAGACACGTGGACAGAGCTTCATTTTCGAAGTTCACTGCGAGGTAGTCCTCCAGGACATCGAACCGAGGATCGAGTCCAGTCTCCACAGCGTGTTGACGAAGGATGTTCCCGCAGAACGCATGAATCGTGCTAATTTGTGCCGTCTCGAGTGCTCGCAAGTGCTCTTCCCACCGGAAAGCTTGGTCTTCGTGAGGGGCCTCGTTCAGACGTTCCAGGATAGCTCGCCGGATCCGATCCCTCATCTGCCTCGCTGCCCGTTCGGTGAATGTGATGGCAACGATCTGACTGACCTCTGCCCCATCTCGTTCGAGATGCGAGAGATACCGTTGGGTCAGGACGTGAGTTTTCCCGCATCCAGCACCGGAAGACAGGACCACGGAAGTTTCTCGATGATGGATGGCTTGGTGTTGTTGTTCGGTGAGGGGCATGGGATCCAATACCCATAGAGTGTTTCGAGGAGTTGTAGCGTACCGGGCAATGCCACTGAAAGTCTTAACCCCTTGGTACGCAATGACATTGTTTGGAGGCAAACCTCAACCCGGGCTTTGAGCCAGTGACATGCTACTGTCACACCAGATCTTTTTCGAGGCTTACGATACCTGATCCGACGTTTACATCGGCTTACGAAAAACCTAAACTCCGTCGCACCATAAATTCAAGACTTTCAGTGACATTGCGCGACCCGCGTCCAGGTCTCAGAGCGATTCACGCTTGTATTGGGTATAGTTATTTCGCCCTCAAAGTCCTTCTCTCCGCAAGCGGGGAGAAAGCCCCAAACCCGAGCGACGCGGGAATAATCGCGAGCGAAGCGGGAAACGCAGCGGTTGAAGGGTTCTTGGCCTCAGGAGTTCAGCGACTCCGAACTGTGCCCAACACGAACGTTAACCGCTCTAATACAAAAGCCAACAACCCGTCAAGAGGTACATTCCTCTTTACTGAGAACTGCGCGGGAAAGGAAACCTCGCAATCCTGTAGCGTAGGGAACGCGACATTCATTGTTATTTGGTTTGTGTTGGGTTTGGAGCAAAAGCTATGGACAGCAGAACCTGAAGGCGAAGATCTATCGGAGCACGAAAGGCAAAACCAACGGCGCTTCCGCAGTGAGGTCTTTTCAGTCGGCCATTCCGAACATCCCTATCCCCTCCACGTCACCAAGACCTCAGACCCTTTGAAGTTCCTACCGGACACGGGGTATTCCTCGGCATACGGCTTTCACATGGGAACTTTGTGGACTATGATGTCATCTAAGACAAAGTGGCTGAGCACATCGTACGCCAATTACTGGATTCTCACCGACTCCGCTAGTCAGTCTCCGGAAGGTTCGATCCTATGTCTAACATAATTCACGCCAATTGCCCACGCTGTAACAAACCACTCCGAATTCCAACGGAATGGATCGGAAAAGGAATGAAGTGCAAGCACTGTCGAGGCGTCTTCCGGGCCAAGACTCGTTCCGGCATCCCCGCGCAATCGGCCAACATACAGGCTTCTCAACCTCTTGCCGGAATTGCACAAGCGAGTTCACCCCCCGCCAGGGACAGTTCCCTCGTTTCCGAAAGCCCTGCTGTCGCTCCCGCCCCGCACCCTTTTCCAACCGAAGTGCCCGCTGCCGTACCAACTGCCACCAATGGACCCGCGACGTCAAAAGCATCCGGAAGAGGATCGTGGGATTTTCATGGCAGCGCCCCAGAGAAGTCTCGCCCCAAGAAACGATCTTCGTATCGCAGAGGTGGATCGAATCTACCCAAGATTGTCATTGGACTCACGATGGTCATCTTGACAACCGTCGGTCTCGTTTTTCTCTGGCCACAGATCCAACAGGTCCTGGACAGCCAAACAAAGAGCATCGACCCGTCGAAGACAACGCTCGCTGAAGCCGAGGACGGCCCATCCGACTCCAAAAAGACGACCAAACAGAAAGGGCCGAATGGTTCGGCCACGTCGGTGAGGTTTCCTCGTCGCTTGTTAGCCATCAGCGTTAACGATTATCTGTTAGCGAACCCACTGACATATGGCTCACGCCGGGAAGCAGGATTCCCCGGAAGTAGTCCGGCTGCTCTCAAAACGATCCTTAACATGGATTTCCGGTTGAATTTCCCACGAACCCAGTGCTTCGAGTTGAGCGACAGTTCTCGGGAAGCCACCACGCCGTTGAAGACCACTATTAAGGCGGCCATCCGAGATTTCTGTGAGACTTCGCAACCCCAGGACCGCGCCGTTTTGTTATTTACCGGACATGCCAAAGGGATAGACGAAAAGGGGTATCTTGTTCCTATCGAGGGTGACCTCAGTGATCCCGAAACGCTCGTCCCCATCGATTGGGTGTACGACCAACTTGCAAAGTGCCCGGCTCGACAGAAAGTGTTTATCTTGGACGTTTGCCGATTTAATCCTGGTCGTGGCTACGAACGTCCCGGCAGCGACCCGATGGACGAAACTCTCGACAAGGTCTTGCAGAATCCGCCAGATGGCGTGCAAGTTTGGTCTTCGTGTGTCAAAGATCAAAAGTCCTACTCGTTTCGTACTGGAAGTCTATTCCTCGAAGCACTCTGTTACGCCGCCAACGAGCGCATCGATGGGATTGCCCAGCCGAACGACCTCCTACCTTTGAACCAACTCGTCCCTCGAGTCGAGAAATACGTCGAAGACAATCTCAAACGGTCGAAGTTGAAACAAACACCTCGATTCGTTGGCCACGCTCCCAAAAGTGGAGCCGATTTTGATCGTTCCAAACCGCCACCAAAGACAATTAGTTTCGTCCTACCCGAACTCGAAGGCGGGATCGCTGGCAAGGCCATCGTGCGAAGTATCCTCGACGAAATCAACGCGGCACCGCCTCCGAGAACTGGTCGTCCCGGTGGAGTGGACGAACTACGTGTCTCTTCGCTCCCACCATTCTCGGCCAAAGCCCTCGACGAGTATCAAAAAGATGGCTACACAAACGAAATGGATTTCCTTAAGCCAGACTTGGCCAAACAGTTCCCGCTCCGTGTTGCCATCTTGAAGGCCAAGATCGCTCTCAAGGAGAATGCGAATAAGTTCTCCATGCGGGAGTATTTCGCCGGCGGTAAATCGGCCACGATCAAAAAGAAGATTCTCGCGGAGCAAGAAAAACCCGGAAGAGCGATCTTCTATTTGGAAGAAGCTCTCGCGGAATTCGAGAAGGCCGAACCATTACTCGAAAAGGAAAAATCGAAACGGTGGCAAGCCCATTACCATCTCGTCATGGCTAGGCTCAAGTCACGCTTGATTTACGTCCACGAGTACAACTACACGCTCGGAGAAATTCGCCGAGACGTTCTCCCCGAGCTGGGCGAAGACAACAATGGATACCGGCTGACCTCGCAGAGTCGTCCCTCGACTAGCGACGAAAACGTCCGTGAATGGCGTCGTGAACTCCGGCGTGGATGGCGAACGATCATCTCGGAATTTCCTGGAACGCCATGGGAATTGCTGGCTCGTCGCGAAGGTCAGACGAACCTCGGTTTGACGTGGTCGCCGACGAGGTATTAACAAAACCGAGAGACAATCCCAATTTGCCGAGAAGATCAACAACCCGACCTTGAGTCCGACAGGCCATCGGACTCAAAGCAAAACACCTCCGACCATGTTGATGGTCTTTCTCTTGACTCTCAGCTTGCCGAATTAACGGTCTCCATCTCGGCCTCGGCATTCTTAAGCAACTTCAACAGGAACTCCCTCGCTGCAGCATAACTCCCTGTCTTGGAACTTTCTCGTGGCCCAGCCACGTTCAGTGTTCGAATTTGTGAATTGAGAATCCAGTGGCGAACGTCGGCCAGAGCGTTTCGCTCTTCTCGCCTCAAGTCAACTACATATCTGTGCCTTTGATGTTGTTTCGCCAACCGTTGGGTCAACGCGGTTCCGCGATCCGCTTCCCCTAGGCAAAGGATCAAAGTCCCATCGGAGTCAAGGACGTTCTTTTCGGTTCGTACGGGGTATTCTGTCGATTCGGTTTCTTGGAGTAAGTAATGATCTGGAATCCTTCCGTCTTCCGCACGCCGACCCCTTGGGCACCACCCGTCATGAGGAATTCCAAGTTCGATCGCCACGTCCAACGCAGCTCGGTCCACTCCCGTCTGGCCTCCTGACACGATTCGTGCAATGAGACATCGCCTCGGCTCTTTCGGCACAACCATTCCCCCGCGTTAGGCATTTCCATTCGCACTTCAGAACCCACTCGACAAGAACAGGCTCAAACGTCACAATTATAGTGAACATCCTTCAACTCTTACAGGTCAGGAAACGGTCATGAAGTTGTCCTCGCACTTGTTCTTGGGGTCCGGTTTGCTCGCCTTCGTGTTCTTGTTTACAAACATCAGTGCGGCGGATGACCCGAAGGGCAAACCGAACGCATCGACGGCGGATACTTCCAAAAAAGAACCAACCAACCCTGCCAAAGTCGACTATGATGAAAAGAAACTCAAGATCATCGAACAGAAACTGCGGGAGTTAGAGGACGAGCAGAGAGCGGCGCGTTTGGCCTACATCGATGTCGTCGAGACGGCTCGGGCCAAGGTCCAAGATGCAACGGACTCCGACGCCCGAAAAACTGCCATGGAAGACTTTCGAAAGGTCGTCCTGGAACAAACAACGAAGTTCCGAAAATTAGCGAGCCTTCAACGAAAACTCCTCACCACGAAACACGAACTTCTGCGAAAGAAATATCAGCCGAGCAAGCCCAAACGAACGGTTCCCTCATCTCCGACGCCGGAGTTCAAGGCCGTCAAAACGATGCGAGAAAAACTTGCAAAGGCCCAAGACGCTTTGGTGCAGGCCATTCGAACCCACGCCCTTCACCTACGCAACGTAAAAGCGAAACGGGACGAAGAAGCGATGGCGAAACTCAGAGAATTGGAAGAAGGCATTGCCACAGCCCGACAAGACTTAAACCGCTCACTCATCGAGTATCGAAAAGCCGTCGAAACGCAGATGAAAGCCAGAACAAAGTCACTCCAGAAGAAAAATCGATAAACCACGATTCGTTCGGCCTTCGCTAGCTGAACTTGCCAAAAAAGGTTGATGATTCATGAAACGGGTCTTCGGATTGCTGATTCTTGTGTTGGGATTGGTCGGCATCGTTGGATGTCTCGGTGGGATGGTCGGAATTTGGATCGTCGCGGAGAAAACTCAGGCCATCAGTACGGAAATCTTGGTTGGGGCGAGGGACGTCGTCGGTGTCATCCAGGATAACACCGCTCAGGCAGACAAAGCCGTGGGCAAAACTCGCCTTGAAGTCCAATTGGCAGGTGTGTTGGCCAACCAATACGCCAAATCCCCAACAAACAACAACAAAACTCAGGCCGAACTCACCGACAAAGAGAAGGCAATCGATGAGAACTTTGCGACTGTCCAAAGCCAAGCAGAGAAACTCAGCATAACCGCAAAGACCCTCGCCACGGCGTTGGACGACATCACCGCGTTACCCGCCACAGGGTCGAAGGAAACTCCCGATGAAAAAGCCTGGATTCCTGTCATTAAAGCCCTTCAAGACGCATCCTCGCTTCTGCGAGACGCATCCGAAGATCTGAACCAGTTGAAACAATTCATCAGTGGTTTGCGAAACGGTGGAGAGGAAGCCAAGCAATCCGCTAAAGGGCTTGCCACTTTAGCCACAACGACAGGCGAAAAACTCGACAGCGTCCGAACCAAAATCCAAAACTTCGAGACCAAGCTCAACGAACTCGAAGGTGATATCGAGGCTTGGCAGCGCGACGTCCCTCAATGGATTCTCACGACGAAATTTGTCGTTCTGGGGGTGTTATTTTGGATGGCCGTCGGGCAGGCGTGCATCGTTTCTCGCGGTTGGTCGATGTTCCGAAACCCTGTAAGGACAACACCCGAAGGAGACACGACACCACCGGGTTAGACTTTTAGCAACGTGGACTTGCCAGTTCGAGTCAGCTTCGAACATCGCCCCCAGACGCCTCATCGATCGCCCTGGTTTCCAGGCGCTCGAACACCTGTCCTGAGTCGAAGTTGACATTCTGTCAAATACAGCCAACCTCACGACTCCGCAGCTTTCCCGATTCCTTCCTCACCTGACACGAACGAAGTTGGAATTTCTTGACACAATTGTCCGTCGAACTGAGTATTAATGAGGTACGATTGCGGCCGATGGTCGCCGGTTTTTCGCTCAGACTTACACGATATGAAAAAGGACGAACACTCCATGCGAGCCTGGACGTCATTCCTCTTGTTGATGGCTGGCCTCTGTGCAACCGAGGCCCACGCAAGCAAGAAACAAACTCTCGTTGGTCGTCAAGTTGCTGACTTTACTTTGCAAGATTTTCGAGGCCAGAAGCACTCGCTCTCTGACTTCAAAGACTCCAAATTTGTCGTTTTGGCCGTGCTCGGGACCGAATGTCCACTCGCCAAGTTGTATGGCGAACGCCTCGGAACACTCGCGAGAAAATACACGAAAAACGACGTGACGTTCCTCGGACTCATGCCGAACGTGCAAGACTCGGTCACCGAAATCGGCTCTTACGCTCGTCGCCACAAAATCGATTTCCCGCTCCTGAAGGATCTGGGCAACAAAGTGGCCGATGCCATTGGGGCGAAACGAACTCCTGTCGTTTATGTCCTTGACGAAAAGCGGCGAGTCCGATACCACGGACGTATCGATAACCAATACGGCGTCGGGTTCGTCAAGGACAAGGCCACCAAACACCATCTCAAAACAGTCTTGTCCGAACTGGTCGCAGGCAAACAAGTGACCGTTTCTTCGAACGAGGCGATCGGTTGCCTCATCGGTCGTGTCCGTAAGTCCAACAAAGCAAGCAAAGTTACATACAGCAACCAAATCGCTCGTATCTTCCAAAAACGTTGCGTCGAATGTCACCGACCCGGTGAAATCGCTCCCTTTGCCTTGACCAACTATAAATCGGCGAAAGGTTGGGCAGAAATGATCGCCGAGGTCGTCGACGAAGGCCGAATGCCCCCTTGGCACGCCAATCCCGAGGTCGGACACTTCTCTAATGACCGCAGCCTCACAAAGAAAGAAAAAGAACTCATCTTCCAATGGGTCAACAACGGTGCCCCGCAGGGAGATCCCAAGGACATGCCTCAACCACGCACCGATTTCGTGAAGGGATGGCAATTCTCGCGGCAACCCGACAAGGTCGTTCCTGTCAAACCTTACACCGTGCCCTCTCAAGGCGTCGTTCAGTATCGGTATGCCCTCGCCAATCCTAAATTCAAAGAAGACAAATGGTTCACCGCTGCCCAAGTCGTGCCCGGCAATCGCGCCGTCGTACACCACGTTCTGGTGTTTGCCGTGAATCCCAAGGACATAGGTGGGTCTGTAAGGAAGGTCGCCGGAGGAAGGGAAAGTTTTCTCGTCGGATATGTTCCGGGGGCTCGCGTCCATCCGTTGCCCAAAGGGATGGCGATTCGGATTCCTGCAGGCTATCACCTGTTATTCCAGATCCACTACACACCGATTGGCAAGGAGGTCGTGGACGAGACGAAGCTCGCCTTTTGGTTCCTCGACAAGAAAGATGTGACCCACGAGGTCCTCGTCCGGAGTGCGAATCAACAAATCTTTCGAATCCCGCCCGGCAAAACACGCCATCGAGTCGAAGGAAAGTCGAATCCGTTGGCCGAAGGCGAACTAATCGCATTCATGCCCCACATGCACGTTCGCGGCCAAGCCTGCCGATACAAGGTCGTGTATCCCGATGGAAAGCAGAAGACTATTCTCGATGTCCCCCACTACGACTTCAACTGGCAAACGAGTTACTTCCTCAACAAGCGTTTGTCAATTCCCCGAGGAACTCGAATTCATGGTATCGCTCACTTCGACAATTCCGAGGACAATCTGGCGAACCCAGATCCAACGAAGCCTGTTTTCTGGGGCGAGCAGACGTTCGAGGAAATGTGGATCGGTTACTTCGCCTATGCCGTCAAACTCGACCCGAAGACAATGAGGGGCCAACCAGCTCCTTCGCTGGGAGCGGAGGTTCGTGCCAAAGAGTTCGCTGATACCTTCCTCCAACAGTTCGACCTGGACAAGAATGGAACCATCGGACAACGGGAGGTCCTCACCGGAACACCCATCGCAGTGAAGTTGTTTGGATTACATCTGGCGATCGACAAGAATCGTGATGGTGAATTGACTCGGAAGGAATTGGAAAACTACATCATGAAGGCCTACGGACCGAGACAGAAAACGGTCCAGAAGAAGCGCTGAGTCAAACCGCCGGAAACGTTCTTGTGAGTTCTATTCGTGATGAAAAGCGAAAGACCGATGGAGGATCGTCAATCTTCTGCCTTTCGCTTTTTCTTTCCACCATCACTCGCTTTCGACATCCCCGAAGCGAATGCTTCGAACGAAGTCATAATCCTTGGCGCCCAATTTCTGCGCATCGGCGGGAGGCATGGTGAACGACACTACCAGTTGATCTCCTTCGGGACCGGTGACCAAGTAGAAGTATTGAAGTGCGTTCAAATCATACAATTTTCCGGTCGCTGAGAGGCGGTAGATGTAATACCCATCTTGGGCTTTCAACTCTTCCCCCTTGTCCGTCTCCTCTGGCTCCCACCCATGCATTTCTTGCATGGCCGTTTGGAAGTCTTCAGGACTGGTGTGCTCACCGGGTTTAGCTTTCGGCCATGAAGCGATAGTAGCTTGTGCCACGAATGCTCCACGATCGAGAATTCGCATGACTAGGTGTTGCTTGGTGCGAGCGACGATGATCCACTCACGAGAAGGATAGAACCGGAATCGCTTGTTCAAATCAACATACTCCAAGTTCGTCAATCTCTCCGGCAGTTCCTCGCTTCGCGGGACAGGTACGAGAGCGATGTCGCTGAGCTGGACGGGGGCATCAACCGATCGACGTTGGACCGATACTTTGACGATGGCCTCAAGCGACGGACTGACCGGTCCAGGGTCTCGTTGGTCGTTTTGCGTCCAGGTAATCGACGTGATGCCTTTCTCCGTCATAGAGAATGCATAAGTTGCGTCGATCTTCAAGTTCACCGCCGCGCCATTGACGATCCCACTCGCCGGCCCCTCCACGGCCACAGTCGCGACATCACCACGAACGCCCGTCAACTTACATGTGAGTCCTTGTTTCGTCAGTCCGTCGAAGTAACACAGGGACTGGACCACAGCGTTGTGCAGTTTCCATGTATCTCCGATGCTGACCTTCCGTCCAGGGAGAAGACCCGAGATGCCGTGTGTGTCGAAATGCTTCGTCACATCGAGTTCGGCGTGGGTCAAAGGACCTTTCGGCGAAAACGTCACAAGTCCATCTTTCGTACGTTGAGCCACCAGCAAGCGGTGTTCGGGCCGAAGTGTTCTCGTTGCTTTCATCGTTCGCACCTGGATCGTCGCGCTGGCGTTTTGGTAGTAACGAGCCGTCTTGACGAGAACGTTGTGCTTGCCGGTCTCAAGGACCCGTTCGGCGAATTCATGGTTGGCTTGAGCTTGTTGTTTGAGTTCTTTCTTCTCGTCGTCTTGTTGGATCGTCAACTTGCCATCGAGTTCCATTCGGATCTGATAGTGGTGATACTGGTCGGCCCGAACGGACTCGGCAAGTAAGTAGGCTTGTGCAGTAGCCGTAGTGCCAAACACCAGAACGAGACAAATAACTGCCAGGCATTTCCAAGCCGTCATGGAGGTCTCCTTTCAAAAGGTCCAAGGCGAAAGACGAAAGGACGATGGGAAAAGCAATCTCCACTTTGTCCCCTTTACCATTCACCTTTTTTGCTTATGCAGCGCGGTCCACATCTTCAGTATTGTCGTCGTCCTGTACTTGCCCTGGATGGTCCAGCAGAGCTGGTTGGTCCGAATCGGCAGATTCTTCCGGAAGACGAAGGGTGACCGGAGTTCGCGGAGCCTCAATGAGCAACTTGGCAACTCGTTCGATCTCGGCTTCGAGCTGCGTGATTTGGCAAATAGCCTGATCGCGTTGACCTTGGAGGCTTTGAACCTGTTGTTGGAGTTCGACTTGTTTGTTGTTGGCCCGAAGTTGTTGCCGCTGCCACTCGGCCTGTTCGTTCGTGAACGTGAAGGCCTCGCCTTCCATATGTGTGAGTCGTTCGGACAGTTCCTTGTTCTGGGCGCGAAGTTGGATCAATTCGGTCTCGAGTTCCTGGTTCTGTTCTTGGGTGGCCCGCAGCGCCACCGTTTGGGTGGCTTCCCAACGTCGTCGAAGTCGTTCGATCCGACGATCCGCAGTGGCTTCGTCGTTCGACCGTGTCAGGCACTCCTGTCGGTATTGCTCGACGGCAAGAGCCTTCGTCGAGAGCGTTTGACGCTCCTCGGTGGTCTGCTGGATTTGGTGCCGACGTTCCTCGCTCAACGCGATATATTCTTGTCGCGCCTTGTGAGCTGCCTCGTGAACCGTTTTGACCGACTCAAGTTCTTTCCGTCGGCACTCCGCCCACCGTTGCCTCAAATCGGCCAAAGACTGCAAGTGTTGGGCCGTGTATTCCTCTCGAGAACGTAGTTCGGCAAGGAATCGTTCTCTCTCGCCTTCCCAGTTCACCTCCCGAGCTTTTAACCGGGATTGCCATGCAACGAGTTGTTGGCGGAGACTCTGCAATTCTTCGAACTGCTCGGCGACAGAACCACGAGTGACGGCAAGTTGTTCTTCTTGAACTAACAGGGTCTGAGCTTGTTGGTGTAACTTGACGACCAACTCACGAACCTCGCGGTTGGTGGATTGTTGTTGCCCTTCCCATTCGAGACGAACTTTGAGCAACTGTTCCCATGATTCAAGCACCTGCGCTCTTTGATCGATCAGTTCTCCGGCAACTGCGTCTAACTCCTGGAGTCTCGTTCGCGTCTCATCTTTCGAAGGAACTGCCAGTTGTGAATTCAGAGTTGAGATTTCTGAGCGAATGGGCTGGTCAACCCGAGGCTCTAAATCCTCACCTTTCGACCCTTCGAGAGTACTCCTCTGGACGACAAGTGGATAGTTTCGATCAGGCAAAGCCTCAGAAGCCTGGAAGTCGAATGAAGAATGACGTTTTCCTACATTCGCCCGTTGACCATCTGATTTGGCTTTCTGTTGCTCTCTGTCCTCTGTTCCCTGTTCTCTGCCTACTCTTTCTTGATCGCTCTCCTGGACTTGAGCCAGCAATTCCCTTTGGTGTTGGATACGATACTCAAGGCCTATCGCTTCAGCTTTGAGAAGTTCCAAATAGTCCTCGGCTTGCTTTTTCTCTTTGTGGAACATTTTCTCCGCTTCAAGTAAAGCCTTTTCTCCCATTCGTAGTTCTTGTGTCGCCTTGCGGAACTCGCGTAATTGGTTGGCCTGTTGTTCTTGGATTTTCCGTTGCTCGTTCCGAAAGGTCGTTCGTTGGTCTTCCAGTTTTCCCCGAGCTAACGCAATCTCGCTATTGGCCCGAGCAGACTGGTTGTGCAGTTGCTCTTTCTCTTTCGTCAGGCGGTTGAAGTCTTCTTGGAGTCTTTGGTAAGCAACCTCCAGGTTTTTCTCACGTTGCTCGATGTCACGTCGTCCACGATTCCAGTTGTTTTCAAAGCGTTTCCTCAGCCGCATGTGCAGCTTGGCCAAGCGTTTTCGTGTGGCCTGGGCTTCGGCTTGCTCGTCGAGAAGCTCTTGCTGGGCTTGGCTAAGATTTTGTTTGACGTCCTCCACATGTCGGCCGTATTCCTGACGCTCTTGTTGGAGGGCTTGGCGGGCCGCTTGAATTTGAGTTTGCATTTCCAACAAACGAGTGCGTTTGTCTTCCAGGTGGGAGGCGAGTTGCGCTTGTTGTTGCTCGAGGGTCGTCTGGCGTTGATGCAAACGACATTCGGCATCGGTTAACGCCGCTTGTTGGGCAACAACAGCGGCAACTTGAATCCGAAGGGCAGCCTTCTCACGAGAGGAAACTTCCAGGGCCACCAACGGTTTCGGTCCTGAGTCAGACGACCAACCCACGGTGAGCGACCCTTCCGGAATCTCCACCACGAACTGGAACGGGCCAACCGTCACTTGGTCGTTATTACGGAGTGTATGATTTGTGACCTTACGGCCATTGACGAACGTGCCCGTGAGGCTGTCTAGATCCCTGAGAATGAGTTCCCCGTTCGCTTGGATGACGACGCTATGGAGCGGACTAATTCCATCCACGCTCAAACGCACGTCGCTACTGGCCCCGCTGCCGAGGAACGTTGTCGGATAACCGAAACTCCGGCGTGTCCCCCGCAGCCGACCATTTTGGATCACGAGTGCGGCTTGCTTTGCGGACCCGGAACTCGTTTTTCGTGTGGTCGACGAATCCATGTTGCCCAGCCCCCGAAACGAACAAGTTTGCCTGCTCTTGGTTATCGGCGGATCGGCTCCAAGAATTGAGGATAGTACCACTCAAACCGGTTGTGCCGTAACTGACAAAAAAAGGCGATGAGAGAGGAAAGGCAAAATATCAACTTCCCAAAAACTCCAGCTACGGGCGAGATCGAGATTCTGCCAAACGTCTAACAGATAGAGGTGGGAATCAACGAGGAAGGGAAAGAAGTAAGGAGGGAAAGAAGTAAGAAGGAAAAGGAGTCGCCTTTCGGTTGCCCGGATAGCGACTCTCATGTACCAGATCACATGAGCAACGGTCCCATGTGACTTGAGCCTAATGGTGGAATTGATGGGGTTGCAATCGTCCTGGAATTTAAGCAGTTCACGCGCCCAGCAAGTTCTCGACACTTTTGGTGATTTCGGCTTCAGAGGGAACGCCAGCCAGTTTCTCGACAGCCTCACCGCCTTTGAATATCCAAACTCGAGGAATTCCGGAAACTCCAAACCGGACGGCAAGGTCTTGGGCATCATCGATATTCACTTTACCCACTTTCGCTCGTCCTTCGAGCTTCGTGGCCAAACTGTCCATGACAGGATTGAGCAACCGACACGGCCCACACCATGTGGCCCAAAAGTCTACGACGACAGGAACATCGCTCTTTTCGACTTCTTGTTCCCAATTATCACTCGTCAACTCGAGAACATTTTCCGCTGCCATTGCGTTTATCCTTCTGCAGATGTTGTTGAGGAAAAAGCCAGCAGGCAATACCGCCGACCTTTGTCAAGCGCACTATCTGATTATATGCAATGGCGGATTTCCGGGCCAGTTGAACCAACCGGAGACATGACCACTGGTTTCGCGAGTCACAGAGCTTCCGATATTCCCAAGAGCACTTCGGCTCCCGAGGAATTCCGAAATCATTTTCGAAAATCCATCCACACGCGCGAACTTGACGATCAAGGAATGGTCATCTACTATAGAAATTGTCCTGGCAAGACTAACGTCTTTCTAAATGGAGGCCCCATCGTCTAGAGGCCTAGGACACGGCCCTTTCAAGGCCGCGACACGGGTTCGAATCCCGTTGGGGTCATACGCAAAGGGTGCGTAAATACGCACCCTTTTGTTATTTCTCGCATAACTTCGCAATCATCAACAACTTGTGACTTCGCTTGCGATTCCGTGCGAATTGGTGCGGCTCCAGGCAACGTCGGATTTTGCAGCGAGAATGCAGCGCTTTTTGCAGCGCGCTGAAAATCGTCGTCCGTGACTTGGAGGTAATGATCACTGGCGACTCGCTCGCTGTTGCCGATCCAAGCACAAACAATGTGGATCGGCCACTCCTGAGCTAGTTCCGTCTCCCGCGTCGAGCGAAGGTTCTGAAACAGTCGAGGCCAAGGAGTGATCCCGGCTCGCCGGACGATCCGACAGAACTGCGTCCGCATGTTCTTTTCCAAGTGCCGATATTTAGTTGTGAGGTGCGTTGCTCCTTCCTCGGCAAGTGAGAATGACTCTTCCAGGTAGGGACGAAGCTCAGGAAAGATCGGCACCCATCGCTCGCCACCGTCCTCAAGGTGTTCCTTCTTTGTGCTGCGGACCAGAAACTTTTCTTGGTCCCAAAGAATATCAGACCATTGAAGAGAGAACACCTCCGACGGACACCGAAGTCCGCCATAACGGCACAAAGCGAAGATGAGCCGCCACTCCGCATCAGGACAGGCTTCCAAGACCTTCTCGGTTAATTCACGGGTCACAAAGAATTCGCAGGCTTTGTTCTTTTGATTCCCAGCTGTAATTTCACCGAAAGGATTGGAGTCGATGAGTTTGTTTCGAACCGCCGACTTGAAGATCGTTCTTGCATGCTTGACAGTTCGCGCCACGGTAGCCGACGCATAGAGTTTTTTGAGGTGGATGAGCCAGGCGTCTGCATTGCCTTCAGTGATCTCTCGAATGAGTTTGTCTTTCCCAAAGAACGAAGTCATGCGTTCACCGGAGATGCGGTAGTTGGTGACCGTACCTTCTTTGAGATCTGTCCGAGAGGCAATAAAGCTCTCGATCAATTCACCAAGAGCCAAAACTGCTCGGGGTGGCATCAGGCCAACAGACGTCAGTTTTGCCGCCAACTCGTCACTGATCCCGGCAGTCCACTTTGCAGTATCGAGGTCCATCGGCATGTTTGCAGCGATAGCCGCAACCAAAACTTCAACCCGATGTTTGATCTCCTGAGCGAGTTTCTTGGGGACTTTCCCAAGTCGGATTGTTTTTCGCTTACCATCCGCACCCTTGAATTGGATTTGGCGGTGTCCATTCTTATCCGTCGTTAAACTAGCAGGGCCGTTTGATTGTCCGAGTTTTCCCGATCAGAAAACGGTTTGGGGAAAATAGGTAGCTGCTCAAGTTTCCTCGACTCCCAAAGAATCCATCAGAAACCGACAATCAAACGGCCCTGGTTAAACTAGCCATATGCTTGCTACTTTCTTTGTTGATTGTTAATCTGTACTTGATGTATTCCGCATGGAATCGAACAGAGCAACTGCTTGAAATCACTTAATCCAGGTTCGCGATATCTTCCCTTCGACGACAACGGGCACGGGATCGATCAACGGTTGCATCCCATCGACCATTGCCTTCTCGAGCCATTGCTTGACCACGTCGGCTTGCTCCACGGCACATTCGACAACGATTTCATCGTGAACCGCGAGGACCGGGAACGCGCCAGGACATTCCTTCCAGCGTTGCCAGAGCAACGCCAAGGCTCGTTTAAGACCATCCGCACCAGTCCCTTGGACCGGGCTATTGAGTTTCTCCGTGAACCGCGTTACTCCAGCTCGGCTTCGACCCGAGATGGTTCTTGTCTCGATAGCTTGTTTGTTGGTCCTACCAACTCGTCGGTGCCACTTTCGTAAGGCTGGGTAGGCTTGGAAAAAGGCGTCCCGGTATTCCTTAGCCTCTTCCTGGGTGAGTTGGACACCGTAGTTCGTGAACGCAAATTCGCGGTAACCTTCGACGCCCATTCCGAAGAGCAAACCGAAGTTCGCCGACTTTGCAAGTTGTCGATCATCCTTCGAGATGTCGTCTTTCCCAAGCAGGAGTTGGGCTGTTTTCCGGTGAAGATCTTCGCCTGCTTTGTAGGCTTCGATCATCATTTCTTCCTTCGCAATTTTCGCCGCGATCCGAAGTTCAATCTGCGAGTAATCGGCGACCACGAACGTGCGTCCTGGTGGAGCAACGAAACACTCACGATATCGAGAATCTCTTGGGAGTTGCTGGAGATTAGGACTCCGGCAAGACATCCGCCCCGTGTCCGCGGCAAGTTGCACCCAAGAGGCGTACACACGAACATCCGGATCGACGTGACTGAGCCAATCTGTTCCGTACGTGGTTTCCCGTTTCTTCGCGTTACGGTATTGCCGCAGCAACGTTGCCAAGGGGTGGTCGATGGCAGCAAGCGCTCGGTCGTTGGATGAAGTGACCTCGATTCCAAGCAACTGGAACACTTCGCAAACTTGCTTTGACGAGGACCAGTTCCACCCGCTTGATCCGAACAGGTTCCCCTGTGAGTAAGTTGGGGCTTCACGATCGAGGGCCTCGACAATTTCTTTGGCTTCGGCCTTGGCTTCATTGGCCAAATCGATCCACGCGTCGCGATCGAATCCCACGCCATGAAGCCCCATCCAAGCCACTGAAGGAAGACATCGCATTTCGATCTCGAGCGCTTTCTCTTGCTTGGTCGCATCGATCTGGCGTTTCAGGGCATCGTAGAGCCAAAGGAGATGCGCGACGTCGTTCGCGGCATACTCAAGTTGCTGGTCAGACAATTCCGGTGAGGCCCAATCGGAAGTTTTTTCGTCTTTGGAGATTTCGACACCCACCTCCCGCCACAGAGTGTCGGCAAGCGAGTGAAATCCTTTGTCCTGACGAGGTCCGTGAAAGAGTTGGGACATTACCATGGTGCAGGCAACCAGTCCTGGTTGAAAGTCAGACTGCATCAGGAACTGAAGATCGAATTTGAGATTGTGGCCGACGATTGTCGCTTTCGACAACACGTCGAACAAGGGAGTGATGTCTACGGCAAACGCATCGATGACCCACAGTTCCTCTTCCGTCTGGAGGCTCACGAGGCGTATGCGATCCTTTCTTGGGTCCAGACCCGTCGTTTCGAGGTCCACAGCGACCACCGAAGAGTTGTCCAAGGCCTCAAGAAC
>CAYRFQ010000004.1:0-210617 GCA_964423615.1 uncultured Alcaligenaceae bacterium
CGCCACCAAGACCTCGGTCTGAACCATAAGGCTTCCACTCTCGCCGAGTCTTGTGAAGTTTGGGTTTCTGCGAGTCGACGATAACGCTAGCCATCGCGCGTCTGGCACATTCCAAATAGCGATTAATCTGTTCGGGACCCATGCGCATGAGCTTGGGTGTGTTGTTAAAGCTGTAAGGTTTCAGGGGGTCTTTGGGGAGGTCATCAAGGAACTTCAACTCGATCCCAAGCAGATCGCGCATGGTATTTTGGTACTCGAAATTCGTCAATCTTCGAGCCGTTGTCGGCGTGGCCGTTTCCGTCAACGATTCAACCTGGGTTTCGATCCACTCGACGATTGCCATTCGTTCAGTTTTGCTAGGTTGCAGGCTACTTTTCGGAGGCATTTCTCCGCTTTTGAGCTTATTCAGAACCGACTCCCATCGTTTGAGGTCCTGACCTTTCGACAGATTCTCATTGAGAGTGAGTAAGTTGAGGTTACCTCTACTCCTTTTGGAATTATGACACTTGATGCAATAAGCCTTAAAAAACGGCTTGATCTTCTTCTGGAACTGATCAGGAACAGCCGTGTTTTTCGGAGAAATGGCCCTGGCTTGAAAAAGATGTGGTCCAATGAGAAACACGATAAATCCAGCGAGCATCACGATGTACCCGATGACAACCGCGTGGCGATTTCGAACCATAGTTGCTGTTCCCTTCTCTCTTCCGATCTCTTTACCGACGAATCTGTTGGATCAGAAATGATATCTGTTTCGATCTTTAGCATTCAACGATCTTCACCACCGATCCAGAAGCCGGACTAGCGGAGGGATCTGCCCAGAAACTTACGGTCTGGAGATATCATACTGTGATTAACACAAGCTCAATCTAAGGTAATTGGGATTATGGATTGGTAAACGGCGGGGTGTACAAGATGAAACAAAAACCGAAAAACAAGGCTTTTCAGTATCCTATATCAGCATAACTATCCAAGTCGCGTATCGCCAGGGAAATTAGAAACATGGGACACCGTTGGTCCTGATTCCAATGCTGCCGGTCGTCCATGTTGAAACCTCGCTTCGCGTTCCCCTGGAGATTTTCGCTGAACTTTGTTGACACCTTAAGTGGGGAGACTTCGGAATCTGACGTTTATCTCCTCATGAAGTGGAGGATTTTCTCAGTTCCTCCGGCCGAGATCTTTACAATTCCGCTATCCCACTTAGAGTTCACGTACCGGCTCAGGTAAGCCATACTCGGATTGTAGCTAATCTTTTGGTTGTTGATCGTTGGGTTGGAACGGTCATCCCTCATGACGAATACGTCACCTGACAAGGCGTGGTAAATGTGCTTGCCTTTCGTGGATCTCACCTCGGCTTTCTCAGCAGCTTTACGGAAAGTTTGGAAGTTTTCATAGCTGCCCGGGTCGGCTGCCTCGATGATAATAGGATTCAGGTCGTTCTCCATGCTAAAAAAACTGCCAAGCTTTTGCTGCCCAGGAGTAAGTTTACTGTCTGCCTTGATAAATCGGGTCCCAACGGCACGAACGGCTACCCAGCACCTGGGGCTATTGATAAATAGGAAGTCGCCGTGAACTTCAGTCTTCTCCATCAATCCCTTTGAAATATAGATACCGAACGGGAATGCCTTTTTCTTTCTTCTGCCGACAGCATCCGATAGCTTCCTGGCCATAAAGCTGCCTTTGGATTGGATGGCGTATTGTTCCCCTGAACTGTCGCCCTTATAGAGCACCGCAGGCACTACTCTTTCCGGTGGATCTTTTGATCCTTCTCCGGCAATAAGTAGTCCATGCCACCAGCTTTGGGCACTGCCTCTTGCCCACTCAGTCACATGGCATGGAGGTCTCATCACGGTCCCCAATACAAAATTTTTCGTGACCCAGGAATACTTGAGGCAATCGCCTTTTTCGAAGTCGAAACAGTTTGCTTTCTCCTCAGTCAATGAATCGGGCACCTTGACGCGGTTCAGGGCTGACCTTCCCAATCTCCTTTGGGTGATGGCATATGCGGGAGCCTTTTTTCGGTCCTCCAATATTAGATAAACCACTTCATCCGGGCGGTATCCCGAAAATAAAGCAATATAGTGCACAGCAAGCCTGATCGTGTTTGGCTTGATTTTTTTAATATCAGCCAAGCCAATGGAGCCGGTTCCGAAATAAAACCACGCAGGGATCATATGGCTTTCGGTATTGGGTGCCAGTCCCCGCAACCGACGGTGCCTCACTTTGCCGCCGCCCCTTTCACCGGAAATCTGCTCTTCCGCCCAGAATGCCCACCAGAGATCCAGGGTATTCCGGGCCAAATCCCGCAGGTCGTTGTCAGGAGAGAGGTCGTAAATTGTATACCACATGTTGTGCATCCGTGTGGAATAACCACCGCTGGAAATTTCGAGCAGAAATCCTTTTCTGGCCCGCTGTTGCATATGCTGTTTCATATAAGCAGTGTTGATGTCGTAATGTTCCTTAATCGACTTCCCGTCCTTGAGCTTCCGATTTGCATAATCCGGGTCATTTTTCAAAGCAAGGAGGTACCCCCAAGTTGTCACAATTTCCTGCCACCAGTGATTTTCAGACCTCCAGTAGAAATAGGTCTGATGTTTGAGACTGAAGTCGTAATGAACCGGCCGGGACCAATAGTTGACGTAGGCCAACATGTATTCGAGGACAACCAGTTCACTCTTACGTGGAATGGCACCTTTCCTCTTGGTTCCGTTGATGCCGAATTTGACCACTGCGCCGGAGTGATATTCGCCGGCCCAGTAGGCGGAATCCTGATCTCGGAGTTGCTTGGGGTGATCCAAGTAATACTGCGCTACCTTCTCGAGCATTTTCCCAGAGGAAGCATCGAGGGAAGGGTTGGTGTGGAGCTGAAAATAGGCCCGAGAGGAAAGTGAAATGTTGAATAATCGTGAAAAGGTCTGCTTTGGTCTCTTGGGATGGGTAGTAATGGCCAATTCGACGACGGGGTTGTCCTTAATATGGGCAATGACTTCCGCGAATCTCTTGTCGACCACAGAGTCTGCCGCCAATGAGTGTTCCGGCAGAATACCAGACCACAGAAATAGGAATACTAAATAGATCCTGCAATTGATCAGCTTCATTGTGTTGCTCCGTTCCTGGTTCCTGGGCACATCCGTTTCGATATTACCCCGGCAAGATTAATTCTCACGTACAAAATTGCGAAAAGGCCTATTTTGCCACCCTCTACGGGCTATTTCGTTTGACAATTAATCTTGCCGAGGTAATATAGTCCATAAACGCTTTCATGCCTGGCTATATAAATCGTATTGAGATGATGCTGACTGTCTTTTCTCTTTGCCATTTGCCTCGGTGCTTTTGTTGTTTATATCTGCATCATCTCAATCTCATCGAAAGTCAACTTTGATCATGAATTCGGCATAAATTATGTATTTCACCAGTTGAGTGTTGTTATTACCCCGGCAAGATTAATTCTCACAGGAAATAGCCCTCACAAGGTAACTGGACCGCCCGTTCAGCAATTTTGCACGTAAGCATGAATCCGGCCGAGGTAACAAAAGCCTTGTTGGATTTGTCAGCCTCCACCTCTCAAGAAAAAAAGAATGAAAGATCTGAGCGACGGATAAAGTGGTTTATGTTAAATTGGTTGGGTTAGTTTCGTGTGACTGCCAAAAGCTCTGGTCGATTGATCTCACTTCGAAATACGATTGAGAGTTCCTTGCTTCGGTCGATCCAACCGACGCAGCTTTGCGCTCAAACTGGAGGATTGGAGTGTGCTTGGGGGTTGTGGGTTGACTACAATCTCTCAACCGAACTTCTTCCCCATGCAAGAAATCGTGGAGTTCTCGCTGGTGTGCACACAAGATCGAGAACGCGTTAGTTGAAGTTTGGAACTTATCTGCGGCCTGTCACGCCGAACAAAGAATTACGCAAGTGAGTTTTGGAAGTTATTGCGAGATCAGAGCAAGGCCGGGCTACAAGTTTGCCTTCGTGTTCAAGCCCCTCTTTCGAAGACTCCAACACTTTCTAATCAGCCTCGGCTTGCCCCGAAGAGGGCAACTCGAGTTTGCAGCACCCAAGATTCAAACGAGCCGATTCCCCATCGTCGATGCAAATCCCGGGCGTCAGCGAAAAGTAAACGAAGCGACCTTGTTTTCGGCTCTGGATCAAGCCAGCGCCTTTCAACACTTTGACGTGGTGCGACACGTTGACCGGAGCGGTGTCCAATAACTCGGACAGTTCGGTCGCGTTTCGCGGTCCCGAGCGCAAGATCTGAATAATCCGCAACCGCTCGGGCGCGGCCAGGGCAGATAAACGTTCGGCACATTCGTTGGGGGCCAGCGGATCATTTTCCACGCTTGGTTGGTCTCCTGACGAGCAGAAATGAAATCGTGGAGATTGTGAATTGTATTATAGACGCGTTATTCCCCTGCCGGTAGCCCAATGCACGAACGATCATGTCGGCCCATCACCGCACGAAGGAAAAAATCCAATTTCTCGAATTTTCCTGGCCGTTGGCTCGTCAAACTCTAAAACTCAAATACTAAGTCAACCGTCTTAGTGTTTGCCACATTTACCCTCTGCTCCACTTTGGATGCTTCCGCTATCGGTCCGTATTTGGGGAGTCGGAATATGTCCCGCCGGTCTGCGTTCACGCTCATCGAATTACTCGTCGTAATTGCAATTATCGCCGTTCTGATCGGCCTGTTGTTGCCCGCGATCCAGAAGGTTCGCGAAGCGGCCAATCGGTCGGAATGTTTGAACAATCTCAAGCAACTCGGACTTGCAGCACACAACTTCGAAGGGGCCAACAAGCACTTGCCATCAGCGTTTATCGGCAAAGTTCCACCCGCGTGGGCTGGAACACCTGGATACTTGTTCAGTTGGTCGGCGTTGGCCCAGCTCAACCCGTATCTGGAGCAAACGGCAATTTTCAACCGAATGGACCTCGACCAACCGATTTACGAACCGCCCGCGTATGGCATCTCGGCGGCGAATCAATTTGCCATCGGTCAGGTCGTGCCTTTGTTCTTGTGCCCGAGTGATGACGGACAACCGGTCGGTGGTGGCTATGGCGTTGCGTCGTTCGGCCCGACGAACTACGCCGTTTGCAATGGGAGCGGTCTGAATCCGCAAGGAACTCTTGGTTCGCCGTGGAAGGCCGACGGCATGTTCATTGCCAAAACGGGCTTGCGTATCGGCGCGATGAAAGACGGGATGAGCAACACCGTGATGATGTCCGAAAGCCTTCTGGGCCAGGGACCAGAAGGTCACATGGGGACCATGCCCTCGGAAGGACCTCAACACGTCTACGCTTACGTCGCACCGGGCACGCCCATCGGCGAGTCGAACTGCGCTGCGGCGACGCAGTGGAACGTCTCGAACCGACGCGGTTTCATGTGGGCCTCTGGCGAACTTCGGTGTGCTTCGTACAACCATTATCTGACGCCGAACGCCGTGATCCCCGATTGCGTCACGAACGACTACACGCCCGGCGAGGGATTCCTCACGGCGATCGGCTTCCGGGCCGCTCGGAGTAACCACACCGGCGGCGTGAATGTCTTGTTGGGCGACGGATCGGTTCGCTTTGTCTCCGACAAGATTTCTCCAGACATCTGGCGAGCGATCGGCACACGCAATGGAGGCGAAATTGCGGCACTCCCGTAATGGCACAAACGCTGAGGTTTTTCCGACGATTTGTCGAAGTGAAACCCGACCAGAAAACAGGGAATCACCAGGCTTCACCTGGCGACAGATAGTTCCGCTGACGATCGCGGCTCTTGCGATGGTGGCGACTCTACCGGGCCGCACACACGGTTTGGGACTCATCACCGAACCGATGCTGACCGACCTGAACATCAGCCGCGTCGATTACGCCAACATCAACTTGTGGGCGACGCTCATCGGGGCGACGTTTTGCATTCCCTGCGGATGGCTCCTCGATCGTCTCGGCACTCGCCTCACCCTTTCAGCGACCTGCGTTATTCTGGGCCTCGTTGTCACCGGGATGACACTCATCAGTCCGGGAAGTGTCGCAATGTTGTTCGGCCTGGTTCTGTTGACGAGAGGCTTGGGGCAAAGTGCGCTGTCCGTTGTTAGCCTAACGATCATGGGAAAGACGGTCGGAAAGAAATCGAGCGTCGGAGTTGCCGTCTACTCGGTCCTTTGCACGATCGGTTTTATCGCGGCGTTTATGAGCATCAAGGCCTGGGAAACTGCAACCGGCGAGATCATCAATCCTGGCGAACACTGGCGAACGCTCTGGGGCACGATCGGATATTCCGTGTTGGGTTTTGGGTTGATCGGTTGGATTCCCCGACAATCATCGGGAGCGGCCGCAACTCAATCGAACAGGGTCCCTGAATCACCTTCGACCAACGGGCAACCAGCCGACACACAGTCCGAAGGGCTGACGCTTTGGCAAGCTCTACGGACGCAAACTTTTTGGTCGTTTGCCCTGGCGACTTCGTTTTACGGAATGGTGGCTGCTGGGATTTCGCTCTTTAATCAAGCGATTTTGGAAGAGCGAGGTTTCGACCGGAGCCTCTTCTTGACGATCACGGCCATCGGTCCGCTCGTCGGGCTCGTCGCGAACTTGAGCACCGGAGCCGCAGCCATCAAAGTTCCGCTGGAGAGATTGCTGGCCGTCGCGATGCTTCTTATTGCTGCGGCGTTGCTCTGTTTTCCGTTCGTCCAAACGTATGCTCAGGTCTACGCGTACGCCGTCACTCTGGCCATCGGCGGGGGAATGATCACGGTATTGTTCTTCGCCGTCTGGAGCAAATATTTCGGAGAAGCACACCTCGGAAAGATTCAAGGGGCGGCTCAGATGTTGACGGTCTTCGCTTCGGCGGTTGGGCCGCTGTTGGTCGCGTTGAGCCAAGAATGGACAGGGTTTTACACCGCATTGTATCAATCCACGGGCGTTATCAGTCTCGGTTTGGCTGGATGGGCTTGTTTCCTGTCCCCACCTAAAGCCGCGATAAAGTTGTCCGCCGAGTCCTTGCACGATGCCGGCGAACCAAGCCCCTCGCACGACATGGAATCAGGAGAATCCCATGACAATCACGTCATCCGAACCGACTAAGCGACTATCCGTTGAGCAGCGCGAACGGTACCACGATCAAGGATTTCTGATAGTTCGCGGGTTGTTCGCTCCAGAAGAGATCCAGCGAGGATCGCAGGAAGCCGATAAGTTGTTCCAACGAGACGACCTGAAGAAGAGCGACAACATCCGCTGCCGATGGCAGACGAACGAGACGAACGGTGCGTGTCAGTTCGAAACGTTCGACCCGGTCATTGACATCGGGCCGGTGTGTCGCGAGTTGGCCTACGACGTTCGGCTCCTCGAAGTGCTACACGACTTGTATGGCGAACCGGCCTGTCTCTTCAAGGACAAACTCATCCTCAAACGTCCTGGCATGAAGGGATACAACTTACACCAAGATTGGATTGCGTGGGAGCGGTTCCCTCGGAGTTTCTTGACGGTCTTGATTCCGTTCGACCGAGCCGCTGCCGACAACGGCTGCACGGAAGTGTTCCCCGGTTATCACAAAAACGGTCCGCTTTCCCCCGAGGACGGCGAGTACCACGAGTTGTCGTTCGACGGCATCGACGAAAGCAAAGGCGTGTTGTTGGAACTGGGGATTGGCGACATCGCGATCTTCGACGGTTTCGCTCCCCATAGATCAGGACCTAACAACTCGGAACGATGGCGACGGCAACTGTATTTGAGCTACAACAAACAGTCCGACGGAGGCGATTTTCGCAAGCGACATTACGCCGAGTTCCACCACTGGCTCCGCAAGAAATACGCAGAGTATGCCAAGAATAACGTTTACTTCGCATGAAGGTTACAAGTAGTAGGCATTCTTCGTGTCGGCTACTTCCCCCGTGAACTCACTCACTAGATTCCGGAGACGCAGTATGCAAACTCTTCCGATGGCCTCGATTGTTCGTCTACATATGTCACTGAACGTCACAAATCTCGATCGGTCGGTGACGTTCTATCGCATCCTCTTTGGGACCGAGCCTGCCAAGCATCACCCCGACTACGCGAAGTTCGAACTTGAAGAACCGCCCCTCGTTCTTTCGCTCGAACCAACGGCGAAGTTTGGGCACGGAACACTGAACCATCTCGGTTTCCGAATGCCCGATTCGGAGTCGTTGGTCAACATGCAAGAGCGTTTGGAGCGAGCTGGGATCCGTTCGCAACGAGAAGAAGGAGTAGAATGTTGTTACGCCAAACAGACGAAGTTCTGGGTCACGGATCCGGACAATTCGCTCTGGGAAATCTACACGTTTGAGGGAGACCTGGAACACCGTGGTCCCGGTCAGTCGATCGAAAGCATGCTGTCCGAAGGACCGATAAACGAAATGCCAGTTCCAATCGTTTGGGAACACCGAATGAGCGATCCCATTCCCGACGCAATCGACCACAACGACAACTCGGTCGACGAAGTCGTTTTACGCGGGACATTCAACTTGCCGCTAGAAGACGCCACGAAGCAATTGTTAATCCGGGAAGCCTTCCGGGTCTTGCGTCCTGGCGGAAAGGTCTTCGTCCATGTGTTAACGGCAGAACGGCCGCTCACGAAACTGCCACAATTACCAGGTCCGGCGTCGGTCGTTCAGCATACTCCTTTGGAATCTGACCCGCCTATGCTACTGGCTGCGGAAGGTTTCGTGAGTGTGGAAATGGCCAAGTTTGACGCAAAACCGTGTTTCACGAGTGAGGGAGTAGGACTGCGAGAACTCCAACTGATTGGATACAAGCCGAAAGGCGATACTGTGGAGAAGCGAAGTGTATTGTACAAAGGGCCGTTTTCTCGGATCGTTGATGACTTCGGTAATGTCTATCCTCGTGGTCGTAGAGTTTCGGTTTCACGAGCCGCCTCGGAGACCTTGAAGGTTGGCCCCTTCGCCAGCCAAGTCGTGCTATTTGGAGAGTAATGTCCTTTCGGAGAGACGACTGTCGTGCCTGCTTTGATTGGCAACGCATGTAAGAGTTTCGGTTGTGTTGGTTGAAACCTGAATCGTAGGTGGACGGAACAACAAGAGCCGTATTGAACTCGCGACGTTCCACCAAGAACCAGAAGTGTTTCGTGCGCGAGTTATTTATCCGGGAGCCCCCGTCCGCGAAGGTTCTTTGTCTCTTGTCCTGAGCGAACGCTTCAGGCTCCAACAGAAAAAAGAATTCGACCGGACAATTTAATTGCCTCCGAACAGACCAAGTGTGGGCCTAGCTTCCGGGTTGCTGAAAACGACTGTTTTACGCAACCGCCATCTGCCCCTCCAGATCTAAGAAACCACGGGCTTCTGGAGTTGTCTGAACCAGTTGCCCGAAACAAAGTTGCCAGAACTCGTTTCTCGTCATGATCCAAGAAATTGGCCTGCCAGGAAAGCAAGTCCGAAAAATCCCATGAGTCGACATGGTGGTGTTCTCGGATTTAGCTTTATAGTACGCGGGATTACCTCGGCAACGTTCTTCTTCACATAAAATACCCCTCAGAGGGGCAGAATCACTCGTTTCGCAATTGTTGCACGTCAGAAATAATCTTGCCGAGCTAATACCATTCGCTGAGGATGCCATCCGCCAAACACGGGTGAGGCTCTCTACCTCATCAGTTGTCGGATGGGGGCCTACTTGAGCCAATCTCCGGCGTGTCATCTCCAGATTGAGATCGCCATAATGTTCAATCGGGTTGCCATAAGCGTTGAGCAGTGTGGTGTACCAGTTACTCAGTGTCTTGTGACCTTCCGTGGCATGGAACGGCAGTCGAATGTAACGACCGGCAATATCCAATCGCGAATTATTGCCCGACATGATGACCATTGGAGCTTCCGTATCTGGCCCGTGATGCCCGGCACCTGTTTCAGGCATATAGATGATCGTTGTGTTGTCGAACATCGTTGCTTTACCTTCCGGGACCGCTTTCAGCCGTGTGACAATCCGATTGACTTGAGCCATGTGACTCGTCTTTATCCAATCGCGAACTCTGTTTCCTCCATCCATCTGATGTCCCACCTGGTGAATCGAATGCGGCTCGTATTACCTGTAAGCGTTGTAATGGGGGTTGAGAGATCGTCGATAGTGTAGGTGACAACATTTGTGAGGCCCGTGATCAAAGCCGAGATCAAGACCTCGGTAAATGCTTCCTGCTTTTCAACGATACTGGCATTAAGACCCCCGTTCTTATGAATACGGTTAATCGTCGGCAGATTTTCGGAGATAACGTCTGCCAGGGCCGCCACTTGTTCATTTCGAGCTCGTGTTGCCTGGATGGAAGCGACATGGCTGCAGATTTTCGTCCGTTCGATGCCATCAAGTCCCTTCAACCTTCGGCCTTCTTGTTCGCGCCAATAATCCAGGAGGACATTGTCCGATTCAACAGCGCTCGAGTTCGTGACCGACCGGAACAGCTCGTTGTAAGAAACTCTCCCATAAGTTTGTTCAAGCCGCCATGCGATAGTGAAACTCCGCCTCCCCAGCTTTGGTTTGGAGTCGGTTGAGCATCATCTGGATCATGCTGATTTTGATGAACGCTTCGCAGGAGCAGGTGGTCTTCTCCCGGTCCACCGTCAAACGGCGACACGTGCCTAGCCAAACGAACGTCCGCTCGACCCCCCAGCGAATGGGCAGTTGCACCCAACCCGTTTCTCCCTCACGGCGGCGAATCACGACCACCACGTAGTCGGCGTGCTCCTCGACCCATTCGTACAGGGCATAATTGTAGTACTTGCTGTCGGCGAACATTCTCTTGACCTTGCTCATCGGTTGCGTCTGCAGTCGAGCGAACAATTCCAGGACCGCTCGGGCATCATCCACGTTGGTCCCAGTGACCAGCACTGCCAGCAGCAAACCCATGCTATCGACGACGATATGGCGTTTGCGTCCATCGACATTCTTGGCATTATCCCGACCCCGATACTCGCCCCGGAGGTTGTATCGACGGACTGGCTATCGACACTGGCAGTGGTTCGTGGATGACCAGGTTTCTCTTGGGTCCGACCTTTCGTGCGAAGCCTGTCGTGGATGGTCTCGAACGTGCCGTGGTGGCGCCACTCGTCGAAGTACCGCCAGACGGTACTCTTGGGTGGGAAGTTTTTGGGCAGATAACGTCACTGACAACCCGTCTTGGAAATAGAAAAGATGGCATTGACAACATCACGCAGATTGGTCGCGCGTGGCCGTCCGCCGAGATAGACCGGCAAATGCGGCTCGGTCAAAGCCCATTGCCCATCGGTCACGTCACCAGGGTAGATTCGTGTTCGTATACCCCATTCTACGCAGTTGAACCCTTATGGGACAGTCTCGAAGAAAACTAGGCCAAGAGTTAAGCGAGGATATCGGTCCACCTTTTGGGGTCCATTGTTGGGTTTCTCCAAGTTGATGCGAGAAACCGAACACCATCGCCAGTAACCTAAACTACTGATTTATCCACTGCGATAATAGTATACAAGTTCAGAAAAGCACACTAATCTCCAAGTCGTATTGATCATTTTGGTTCACTTGTTTGTCGGAGCAGAGAGTCCCCGAGACGCTGGACAATTCGAATTCACACGAATGAAAACCCTTCCACAGAGGTTGATTTTCGATTTGTTAAATCGCAATCAGGTCAAACAATTTAGATACTCTCCGTCAAACCTTACGAAACTTTCCGTAAAGATAAAGTCGTTGATGCGGAAGAGTTTACATCCTAGATGCTCGTGAAGTCACGAAACGGGACGAATTGCAAGGTATACGATCCAACGCAGGGAACACTTCTCTGTGAGAGATTTCACTCGGTTCCAAATTCCACACGATCGAATGGCTAATGGATAAAGGAAGAATCACGATGATGGCCACCACAACATTTCCGTACACGATTCAGAATGGATCATTGCTACATGCTTCGTATAATTAGAACCAATTAAAGCTGGATTGGTTGGAGAGCACCAATTCACCGACTTATGAATTCAAAACGGAGCAGGTGATGATTCGCATCGGTGCCTTCTTACTTCCATTCCTGTTGGCAGCATCGGGAACGTTCGCCGCTGCGGCGCATCCTGTCCCCGAAAGCGAGCTTTGGCTGACGTACCGTGGAGCCAAAGGTCCCGGTTCTGGGAAGCACATTGTCCTGATCGCTGCCGATCAAGAGTATCGCAGCGAACAAGCACTCCCGATGTTGGCCCGTATTCTCTCGAAACGACATGGCTTCGATTGCACGGTCCTCTTCGCCGTGAATGGCAAAGGCGAAGTTGATCCGACGATGAAGATTCGTTGGCAAGATAAGACCGTTGTTCACAACATTCCCGGTCTGCAGCATCTAAAGAAAGCCGACCTGGTGATCCTGTTCAGTCGACTGATCACACTTCCTGACAAGCAAATCAAACACATTATCGACTATCTCGAGTCGGGTAAGCCGATCATCGGGATACGAACTGCCAATCACGGATTCTTGCACAACTTCCCGTATCGTATCAAAGGGAAAAAAGTTCGTTTCGGAGAGGACGTGCTCGGTGGTAGTTTTCGCAGCCACCACGGCGGATGGCATCGCGAGGCGACGCGTGGTATTATCGTCGAAAAGTCGAAGGAACACCCGATTCTCAAGGGTGTGAAAGACATCTGGGGACCTTCGGATGTTTATCGCACTTACCCCAAGGGGAAAAGCCTACCTGCGGATTGTCAAGCTCTGGTTCTTGGTCAACCGCTTCAAGGCAGGAAGCGCGAGGACGAGCCGAACAAGAAAAAGGAAGCGCTTCCAATCGCTTGGACCACAACTTGGACCGGCAGCACCAATCAAACGGCTCGCGTGTTTCATGTGACCATGGGTAGTGCCAGGGACTACCAGAGTCCGGGTTTACGCCGTCTTACGATCAACGCAGCCTACTGGTGTCTACGGATGGAGAAACAGATTTGCCCAACGAGTAGCGTGGACTATGTTGGCGAATACAAGCCGTTGGCAAGCGGATTCAATTACAAGAAGTTGAAAGTCATTCCTCGGAAACCTGCCACATATCGTTAAAGTAACTGTTCTAACCCTGACCTCTTGAGTTGCCCGAAGGCAGTCCGTAGCCGCAACGGAGAAAGACCGAATGAGATTTGTACTTGTGTTGTTGCTCTTCCTGTTCTCCGGCAGCGCTACGGAGGTTTTTGGGCAAAAGCTCTCTGATCGATTGAAGTCCGAGGATCTGAAAGCGTTGGCCAAGGCTGCTCGAATAAGTGGCGACGCCGTTCGCGGGACTGTCCTGTTCAACCAAAAGAATCTGGCGTGCACTCAGTGCCATCTCGCCAACTCGGGTACGTTGCTCGGACCAGATCTTACGAGGATCGGGAAAGAAACTCCCGACGTTTACCTCGTCGAATCACTCTTGTATCCGTCGAAAGTGATCAAAAAAGGATTCGAGACCGTCACGGTTCTCACAAAAGCTGGGAAGATCTCCACCGGACGCGTGATTCAATCCACGCCGAAGAAACTGGTCCTGCGTTTGAATTCGAACCCGGCCGAGCGTCTGACGCTTGCGAGGGGCGATATCGAAAAACTTGTCACCCTCAAGAAGTCCGCGATGCCCGCTGATTTGACCGATAAGCTGAACAACCGCCAAGAGTTCCTCGACCTTGTGAAATATTTAATGACCGTCGCAGCAGCCGGTCCGAGTGAACACAAGCAGAAGGAGATTGCCGGAGGAGTCATCAGTCTGGACCTCCAAGGACTCGTCCTCATGGACCATCTGAACTGCGCGGCGTGCCATGATGACGGTCGTGAGACAGCCCAGATGACACATAGACACGCTCCGAATCTGGCGTGGAGCGGAAGATGGGTCAACCCAGACTACTTGCAACGATTCATCAGTCAACCATCGAAAGTCAAACCACATACTACGATGCCCGACATGATGGCTGGTGAGTCGAAACGATCGCGTGACAAGATCGCACGCGAGATCACTCACTATCTTGTTTCTCTCGGTGGCAAGACAATGAAGCCCCAGGCCCCTGACCGCGTCGCTGCCCGACGCGGGCGCGAATTGTTTCATTCCGTCGGCTGCGTCGCCTGCCATGCCCCACGAGACGATAAGGGAAATGAACTTGCCTCAGTTAAGACTCCGGCTCTCGGGAGGTTGGAGAAGAAATTCAATGTCGAGGGTTTAACCTCGCTGTTGGAGAATCCGCACGCCGCCAGACCGTCCGGCAGAATGCCCTCAATGAAGTTGTCTCACTGGGAAGCTCTCGATATCGCTCATTACCTACTTGAGAAATCTCCCGACCCACCAGCCAAAGCTTTCAAATTGGATCGCACTCTGGCACAAAAAGGAAAGGTCCATTTTCAGCGGTTCGATTGTGCGAAGTGTCACGAATCGAATATTCCCGTGAGAGTGTCCAAAGTACCAACGCTCTCCCATGTGCGTACTGACCGTGGATGTCTGTCTGACAAGATCGGTAAATGGCCTCGCTATCAACTCGACAAATCGGAGATTCAAGCCATTCGCCTGGCGATTGCACGCAAGCACAAAAAACTCAACGACGAAGATCGAATTGGCGTGACCATGACACGGCTGAATTGCGTTGCCTGTCATAATCGAGGCGAGCTCGGAGGAGTCCCTCCAGATCAGGAGGAATATTTCCAGACAACCGACGAGAATCTTGGCCGACAGGGTCGGATCCCACCAAGCCTTACGAACGTGGGAGCAAAGTTGAAGCGTCAATGGCTCCGGGATGTTCTTGTCAGTGGAAAAGCGATTCGACCGTACATGAAAACGCGAATGCCTCAATATGGGGCTTCGCACGTGGGACACCTGGTAAATCTCTTCCAGCGAGTCGACCAACTCCCGAAGGTTACACCTCCAAAATTCTCCGACGACAGGAAGTTGCGGCTGACCGGACTGGAATTGGTCGGTGACCGGGGATTGAACTGCATCGCCTGTCACACCTACCGCCTCAAACGCTCGGCAACCATGCCCGCACTCGATTTGACGCAAATGGGTGAGCGTCTTCAACAAGACTGGTTCTATCACTACATGCGAGATCCTCAGCGGTTCAGTCCGAATACCGTCATGCCGTCGTTCTGGCCGGGTGGCAAGGCCGTTCGCAAGAACATTCTGGGCGGGAATACCGAGCTGCAGATCGCTGCAATCTGGCGTTATTTGCAAGATGGGCGACAGGCCGGAACACCGCGTGGCCTGATCCGAAAACCTTTGGAGATCGTCGTAAGGGACGAAGCCGTCATGTTGCGCCGGCAATATCGAGGCATCGGAAAACGAGGGATAGGTGTTGGGTATCCGAACCGTGTCAACATTGCATTCGATTCCGAGCAGATGCGCCTGGCAATGATCTGGAAAGGGAAATTTGTGGACCCTGGCAGTGTCTGGAGAGGACAGGGATCGGGAAGTGTCCGGCCTCTTGGAACCGACCTGCTGAACTTTGCACGCGGCCCCGAAGTTGACGATGCGAACAATCCCTGGCGCGTCGACGACGGACGACCACCCCTTCACCGCTTCAAGGGGTATTCCCTTGATGCGAAGCAAAGACCGATTTTTAGATACCAGTTCGATGGTATAGATGTCGAAGACTATTTCGTTGATGTCAAAGAGAAGTCAGGTGCGACGATCCTTCGCCGTACGTTGACGTTACGCTCTACACAAGGACGAAAAAACGTTGTGTTCCGAGCCGCCGTCAACAAGAAAATAGTCTCGGAAGGTCGCGGCACATTTCGTGTTGGTGATAAACTGCGCATTCGTGTGCATGGGGACCGGAAAGCACAGATTGAAAAGGCGGCCGACGGTAGGGTTTTGCGAATTCCATTCGATGTCGCGCCGGGAAAATCACGACTCACCTTGGACTATGTTTGGTAGGAATGAACATGCCGTTGCAAATGACCTCCGTTCTGACTGCTGCCTTGTTGATTCTGTTTGCAATCGCCAGTCTCGCCTATGCCGAACCACTCGGAGAGTATTGGGGAACGGCCGAAGAGGAAGCGAAGTACTACAAGATTGTTGAAGTGCCGATCCCAAAGGGAATGGCTCTGGAAGCGGGGAGCTTTGAGATTTTGCCTGACAACCGTTTGGCAATCGGTACGCGCCGAGGCGACATCTACTTCGTGGACGGGGCGTTTGCCCCCAATCCACGGCCCCGCTACCGACGATTCGCGAGCGGGCTCGATGAGATATTTGGTATCGGTTACAGAAAAGGCGCCTTTTACGTCACACAGCAGTCGGAGGTTACTCGGATCACCGATACCAACGAAGACGGGCGGGCAGATCAGTTCGAAACGCTGAGCAATAAATGGGGTTTTCGTCACTACCACGAGTTTGCGTTCGGCTCCAAGCCGGATAAAGACGGAAACGTCTGGGTCGTGCTGTGCCTGTCAAAGTCCTATCACTCGCTGGCTCCATTCCGTGGCTGGTGTGTGAAGGTCACACCAAAGGGGAAGACGATTCCAATCTGCAGCGGAATTCGCAGCCCTTGCGGGATCGGTACCAACGAGCACGGCGTGATGTTCTATGCAGAGAGCCAGGGACCGTGGAATGGTTCTTGCTCGCTGAAAGTCCTCAAGCCGGGAGGATTCATGGGGCACCCGGCGAGTTTCAACTGGTACAAGCTCGCCAAGAATATGGGACCAGTGCCGATCGAGCCAAACACGAACTCACGTATGCTCATCGAACGGAAACGAATCAAGCAACTGGTTCCGCCCGCAGTCGTGTTTCCCTATAAGAAGATGGGGCGATCGATTTCAGGATTTCGAGTCGACCGGACCGGTGGTAAATTTGGTCCCTTCCAGAACCAAATCTTCATCGGCGACTTCAGCCTCAGTGTCGTAATGCGAGCGACAACCGAAAAAGTAAATGGGGTCTGGCAAGGTGCGTGTTACCCGTTCCGCGAGGGTCTGGCGACGGGACTCCTAGCCTGCGAGTTCACTCCACAGGGTGACCTGATCATCGGCGGCACGAATCGTGGATGGCCTGTCCGTGGCCCGCGAGCCTACGCATTACAACGACTCGACTGGACCGGAAAGGTGCCCTTCGAGATCAAGGAAATCAAAGCCCAGCCCGATGGTTTTCTACTTTCTTTCACGAAGCCCGTAAATCGCTCCATCGCAACGATGCCTGGTACATTCACCCTCGGCACATTCACGCATATCTATCGACGCGGCTATGGAAGTCCCGAAGTCGACCAGACCACTCCGAAAGTCGTCAAATCCGTCGTCTCCCGCGATGGTCTGCAAGTTCGATTGAAAATCAAAGGCTTGGTCCTGGGGCATGTCCATACTTTTGACCTGCAACCAATGCGCGGGGCCAAAGGTGAGAAACTTGTGCACGTCAATGCTTACTACACGCTGAATGAAATTCCGAAGGCGAGTGTTAAGGTTCCCTAGATAGCGATTGCCTCACCTTCAATTCCTCTCCTCGAAGCAAGCGAGGAGAGAGAGTTTCAGAACAAAGGGCATCAAAATCCTTCGCCCCGCAAGCGGAGAGAAGGACTTTGAAAAGCAACACTGTGGATGAGGGGTACCGGACCCAGAAACTTCCATGTTCAAACTGAACGGGGTTTTGCTCACAAGACACATCGGCGGTGTTAGATTATCATCACGAAGTTGACTGTCTCGACACACAGATCTTTCACTCAACAAGCTAATGACACCTACAGAAGTCCTTTCCAAATACTTCGGTTATTCCCAGTTTCGTGGTGGGCAAGCCGAAATCATCGATTCTCTTCTGAATGGACAGCACTGTCTGGTCATCATGCCCACCGGGATGGGTAAATCGTTGTGTTATCAGATACCTGCATTACTCCTTGCAGAGCAAAGCGAGAACGAAGAGTCTTCATCCCCAGCAAGAAAGCCCTTAACGCTGGTCATCTCGCCATTAATCGCCTTGATGAAGGACCAAGTCGATTCGCTTGTTCGTCGGGGGATCGACGCAGTCTTTGTCAATTCGTCATTGGGCCGTAAGGAACGGGAACAACGCTATCGAAAAATCGCATCTGGGGCATTTAATCTGCTATATGTGACGCCCGAGCGATTTCGCAAATCCGAGTTTGTTGAAGTTATTCGTTCTCGGGATATTGTTCTTTTGGCCGTGGACGAAGCGCACTGCATTAGCGAGTGGGGACATGATTTTCGGCCCGATTACACCAGGCTCAGAGAAATCCGAGCGATTGTTGGCAATCCCACTACCGTTGCCTTGACCGCAACCGCAACTCCGGATGTACAACGCGACATTGCCAGGCAGTTGGGCTTGGCACCCGGCCAGTTGAAGACATTTCACCACGGCATCGATCGCCCAAATCTAAGTTTGGAAGTTGTTGAGGTGTGGGGCGACGATGAAAAAGAAGAGCAGATAGTCAAGTTGATCGAAGAAATGCCCGGACCTTCCATCGTTTACTTCACATTGATTCGAACGCTTGCACAGTTCAGTGACAAGTTGGCCAAACGTGGCTTGGAACACCTTGTTTACCACGGAGACTTGGACTCGAAGGAACGCCGCAGGATTCAGGATCAATTCATGACCGAGCCCGATCACGTCGTCCTCGCCACGAACGCATTTGGCATGGGCATCGACAAGGAGGATATCCGCTTGGTTCTCCACGCTGAGATCCCATCATCCATGGAAGCATATTATCAGGAGATCGGTCGAGCGGGGCGTGATGGAAACCCGTCGCGTTGTGTCCTGCTGTATGACCAAAACGACTTAACGACACAGATGGAGTTCTTGGCTTGGAGCAATCCCAGCGCTGAGTTCTATGAACGTGTGCATTATTACCTCACGAACGATCTCGAACGAGTGAATGCCTTCGGCTACGAGTGGTTGCACGAACAATTGCATTTCAAACAGAAACACGACCATCGACTGCAAACGGTGCTGTCTATGATGGATCGATATGGCGTGATTGAAGGTTCGATTTCGCCGATCAACATCAAAGCGGTCTACGACTTGCCAAACGCATTAACCGATCCAACGAGATTGGAAGAGAAACTTTTGCGAGCCCGGCAAAAGCTGTACACGCTAGTGGAATATGTGAAGTGTGAATCCAGTCGCAAGGCATTTATCCATTCATATTTCGGAATCCCACAAGATACGCCATACGCAGTTGGGATGCTTCACGATTGAGCTGAAAGACGGCAGGTTTGTGGAACCCTAGTCTTTGTTCGTCTTTTGAGCAAAGAAAAGGCACCAAGTCTAAATCGTCCCCTTGATTTGCGGAGCTATGCCATGCTTTCGGAAGAAGGATAAGGAGCTTGCGACGCGGTCCTTCTCGAAAGCATGCTTTTTCGTTGCACTCAAATCATAACACCTAGCGGTCTGTCATCATGGAACCACTCGCATATCGTTGGGAGTCCGCGAACAGTTCCCGAAGTCTTACTCGACTGTTGACATTTCCCTTCTATTTTTTCAACCTGATTAAAGGCGTAATACAAGGCTTTGTGGGCGTTACGGGGTAACAGTGATTATCCAGCTCTGTACGTACGACTTCAGATAGGTGGGCTACTTGTGAGGGATTTGGAGGCTTTAGATGGAGTGGTTGGAAGCAAGAAAATGGAATACTCGTGTTTCGCTTCGTAGACCAAGTAGAAGCGTAGCACCCAGGGAGGCATTGAGTTTTAGCACTTCGCAAAGGAAAGGCACGAATAGTGTTTCTTTGGTTGACAAGTACTTCACGGCTGTCTGCGGACGTCTCCGGTTCGTCAGATCTTTCTTGCGCCGCCTATGGGACTACGCAAACTGAGTCCTGATCGTGCAAGTGTGCCGAGAGTTCACTCCCGGCACACGGAGGCTTTAAACCTCATTCTAACTTTTCTAGCGCAACTTCGATTTTTTCGACCGCAAGTTTCGATTGCAACCACAGAGTCTGCTCCCCAAAGGTATCCGTCGACCCGAGATCCTCCCATCCAGCAGGATATATGGGAGCTTCGATAGAGTTAGCACCAATAATATATAGCACTCCGGTGGTCGGGTCGAACGCTCCACCAGACTCGGTAGAACCGACATTCAATTCAATGATTTCTGGCTCGGCATCCATACCCGAGGTCGATTTGAAGGCGAGACTGAGGTAGCCCAAATCGAATTGTGTCGGGTCAATGGCTACCAGCTCCGTCATCTCGTCCGGAAATATGGAAAAATACACAGGATATCTGCTTGCGTTGGTGTAATCTACGAGAAAGAAATAGAAGGTACCAGAGACCGTTTCATTTTCCCTCAAACTCAGTGCTCGATCAGTCACCTCAAAATCCATCAACATGTCGCCGAGGTCACCATCCCCTTCTTGTACCGTAACGGAAGGCACAACGTAGCTCCACTCGATCGTGCCGTCGGGATGCAAGACGGGCTCAACGCTGATGTGATCAATGATGTTGTACGCCCCTATGTGGTCGTTGATAGAAGTGTCGGTCGGAATGAGAGAGGCACACGAATTTCCTTCGGGAACTTGCCACTTACAGGGCCAGGCCTCGAAAAAATGGCGAGGCAAATCAAGACCCAAGGGAACCGAATGTGCCGTTGGAGAGAATGTTGTGGAACTGGATGTGGATGAGGAGCTTGACGAGGAAGTCGAGTTGCGAGAGCTGGCATCGCTGGACCCGACCGCACCTTCGTGGAGTTGGTCTGTGGCCACGATGGTATCTTGGCGAACGCCGGTCGGGAGTCCCGAAGCTGCATCCCGTGGGGAAACGATGCCACTCGAGATGACGGATTCAATGAGATCTTTGAAATCAGGAGCTGTTGGTGTGCTCGAGAGTAGCAATCGCGAATCGAGTTGCTCGACTCGGAGGGCTACGGATTGCTGTGGTCGTCTTTGGGCGCTTTGGGATTTTCCGAAGAGTTTTGCGAATGTCGATTTGAGTTGAAACATGATCGTCTCCTTCGAGGTTAGTAACAGTTTGGTCGTCGAGAGGAGTTATGGCTGAAACAAGCCATTCACCTCGCTCACAACCAGGTACTCACCCGGAGGAGATTTCTTTCAAAACTTTTCTAGAAATTTTTTCGATTCCAAGCTTTGTATTGTGGCGTGCTGCGCCAACGATGGTAGGCTGTTCCAGGACCGACCTGAGTTGGACGGGCGCCGATGTCCTTCGGCACTGCGCCAGATGCGTTTTGGATGGACAAGACACGCAGCGGCTTGAGCTTTGTCTTCGCGTCTCGCTTCTCAAACTGGATTGTTCCCTCGATCGTCTCCGCTTTAGGTAGATCCCAGAACCCAAGCCAATCCACCAAGGAGTTCGGCCCGACGGAAGAAGGTTGGACAGGCCAGCGACCGTGAGTCCACATCAAGAAGTGCCGTTGCGGTAAATACACATTTCGGGTTTCCTGCCACTCGAGCTTCGCCTTAAGGATATTGAGGGCCTGTTGTCTTTCGGGCGATGCCAAGAATTTTGGGGCGTTGCGTGGAATCCAAACGTGGCAGATTTTGTCCGCTCCCAGGACAGTCCGTTCGCAACGAGTTTGGATGGGCTCACGAGTGGGGGCATCCGCAGAGAGTAAAAGTGCCGTGTGGACGGAGAACGTGTTGCGGTCAATGGCAAGAGTCGGGGGCATGTTGGCGGTGCCGAAAGCGGCTATGCCGATTCCACCCTCAAAAATGCTTTCTTGGATTGAAAGACGTGTCGCTAAGGCAACTCCCCAATAGATGCACAAGCCAGTTCGGGAGAAGAGGTGACTGTTGTCAATCTCTCCCGACTTACCCGCGACTCCGATGCATACGTTTTTCACCCCTGCGACAACACGACAGTTCAATACCCGCAAACGACCTCCGTTTGCGACCAGAGCACAATAGGACAACGAGTTCTCGCGCAGGTCCTTGAACGTCCCAGTGGCTATCGTCCACTGGATATCGAGCCCCTCCAACTGCAGATCCGAATTTGTTTGCAGAAACGGCGCCGTGCTCGGTTGTCCAGGTGGATTCTGTGTAAACAATGGAGTCGCATTCCCAGCAGCGCGAATCGTCAGGCGTTTGTCCTTCAGTCGAATTGGTGAGGTCAAGAATGGGCCGTCACCAAACACTTCGATGACGTCCCCGCTTTTGGCCTGCTCGACAGCTTTGGCAAGAAACGGATGTACGACTGAGCTGCCGAGGATTCGAAAACCTGACTTCGGTAGAACCTCGTTCCGGTGAGGTGTTTCTGAGGGAACCCTCGTTGTCTGCCATGGTCTAAGGGCGAGAAGGGTACCCAAGGCGACGAGTGTGACTGTCAGGGTGACACTTAGTGCCATCCAACGCAATGATCTGCGTTGAGGAACGAACTCGTTTCCGACGCGGAGCCGGTCGGCCACTTCGCGAGCCGATTGCACGCGTCGTCGGGGATCTTTGTCCAACAGTTGATGTACGAGTCGACAAAACCAGAGGGGCAATTCTGGGTTCACTTGGCTAAGTGGCTTGGGTGCCTTTTCGCGAACTTGGCACAACGTATCGTGGACGTTATGGCCCGCGAATGGAGATTTTCCGGAGGCTGCGGCATACAGGACGACCCCCAAACTGAACAAATCCGAGCGGGCGTCGACATTGCCCCCTGACGCTTGTTCGGGAGACATGAACTCTGGAGTTCCAACGATTATCCCGCTCTGGGTCGTACTGGAATCGTCGACTGACTTGACAAGACCAAAGTCGGTGATCTTTACACGGTTCGACCCGACGGCGAGCAGAATGTTTGCGGGTTTAATGTCCCGATGTACCAAACCATCGGCGTGCGCGGCTGCAAGGCCCTCGGCGATTTCTACACCAATGCGATACAACTCTCCGAACACGAGTTTGCCGCGAGCGATGCGCGACTGCAACGTTCCACCTTCCACGTATTCCATCACGAGGTAGGGTCTGTGTTCGCACATGTCGACGGCGTGGATCGTGACGACGTAATCGCTTTGAATGGTGGCCGCCGCACGAGCTTCTCGTAAAAACTGGTCGCGGCTCACCTGCGTTGACACCAGGGGAGGAAGTAGTACTTTGATCGCAACCTTGCGCTGCAAAGTGGGATCGTGCGCCTGAAACACGATTCCCATTCCGCCCCGCCCGATAATTCTGTCGATGCGATACGGTCCGAGGTAGCCCAAGACGCCCGATTCCGAAGACGGAGTGAGGAACGACAGATCGATATCTTCGTGCAAAGCTCCTTCATCGCCTCCTGGTAGCGTTCGCTCCGATTGGGCCTCGGCTGGCTGCAAGTATGGTTCGTGCGAATCGGTTACACCCATCGGTCCGTTGTTCCTCGAGGATTTTAATCGATGGATGACGGCTTCGAGGTTTGGGCTCGGACCTTCCTGGGCTTCGGGTTGGGAATTGGGTACTACCATGTCCCCGAGGGCCAGGTTTTCGAGATTTCGCGAACAATCCAGACACTCGCTTAGATGTTGTTCCAAACGCTGCTGGTGGTCAGAAGGGAGATCGCCGGACAGGAGCAATTCCATAGATTTCTGAGTTGGACAATTGTTCGGCAACACGTTGATTGCTCCTTGGGGGTTGTGCCAGCGATTCAGTCTTCGATAGCTTCGATCTCCGATCGCAACCGGGCAAGGACGCGGCTCTTTGCTACATAAACAGCACCCACGGACAGACCGAGTTGTTCGGCGACAGCTGCTGGTGGAAAGTTTTCGACCGCCGTCCTCCAGAATGCGAACCAAGTTGTTTCATTAAATTCTTTGCGCACTCGTTCGGTAGCCCACGTAAACAAATGTTGTTCGTGTTGTCGATTCCAGTGTTCTTCGTCGTCGTGAGTATCAGGCTGGTTAAGCAGTACTCTCTGCATATTTGCTCCACCCTGGGCTTCCTCTCGACTCCGTCTTTTGCGCAAGATGGTCCGCAACTTGTTTCGCGTGACCGTGTATAACCACCCGCGAAACGATCCTTGCCTCGGATCATAGTCAAACTCGCCTACCTGAGCCGAGGCAATTTGGAGGACTTCCTGGGCTAAATCGGCTGCATCGGCATCTTGCAATCCATGATGCAGCCCATAAGCGTGTACAAGCGGCGCGTACACTTCCACGAACTGGGACCATGCTTCCTCGTCACCGCTCTGTTTTAGCCGAATCAACAGACTCTTCCGGGTTGTTGGTGAACCGCTCAACTTGACACCTCCAATCATTAGTCCATCTATCGGATCCCTATGATTGCTTGGCGAATGGATACGAGGAGGACTGCTCTTGCGATTCTCCACCAGGAACATGTCGTCACGCCGCTTAAGCCTGGGGTCGAGGCCACTTGCGTTGCTGGTTAGACGTGATTCTATCGATGACGATCTCGAGCGGCAGGTGGCATGTTCAAACGAGTTTCAACATGCCATCCATGACTTCCAGATTCCCTTGCGCTATTCACGCGATCAACCGGTTGATCACTTCTTCGAGTTCTCTTCGATGACCATTTGAGCTTCTTTCAAGAGACGCTCCCTGTCCTGCGCTCGCAGGGCCTGGAGGATCTTGTTGCGGTCCCCACGTGAGAGTGGGAGAGTGACATCGTCGCCGAGCACACCGAGCGGGACCTCTGACATCTTCCAGTTGTCGCTGCGCTGGGTGGCAAACGGCAGATCCTTGTTGCCTGTCGCTTGGAGGTTGGCCAGGGGATTTCGGCCCCAGGCGTAGCGGAAGTGAATGGGCTGACGTACCATCGGGCTGGTCAGAATGAGTCGCTTGCGGTCATATTGCACCCGGCCGCGACGATCTTTTCCCTTCTTCTCATAGGCCACGTTGGCGGGATGGAACTTGCGGTCCTTGCCGGCGATGGCAAAGCCCTCGATGGCGCCGTCCTCGGGGTCGCTCACTTGAGTGTCCAGTTTGAGCAGCAGTGCCCCGTCGCGTTTCTCCATCCCCAACAGCATCGGCGGCTTCCACTCGACCTGCCGGTCGAAGCCATATTGGGTCGCCAGCGCCCACCGCGCGATGCGCTCGCCCGAGGGAATCTTGAGCTGGGGATGATACCAGCGTCGGCGGAGGTCGTAGGTGCTGACAAAGCCAATGTTCTTATCTTCGGCCTTGTAGAATTCGAGGAAGGTCTGGTACTGCGCCTCGCGGATCTCGATTCCCGCGTTAAACATTTTCTCGCAGTAGTCCTTGCGAGTCTGTGGATACCCGTCCGTGCAAAGCGAGAGGATGCCGAATGGCATTTCCGGGTCGTTGAACGTCTTTCGCCAGGCCCGGATCATCTCTGGGAAGATTTCTCGGTACCGGTCAGCTCCGACCGAACCCTCAAACGCGTTGTTGTACCCCTGGTGAAAGATCGCACCCTTGATGGGGAACCCTGCGATCGGCGAAATCATTCCGGCGTAGCAGTTGCCAGGATAGTTGGTGTCGCCGATGGGACCGGGACGGAGGTCGCTGGGTGGCTGCCTTTTGTTGTCGGGGATCGGCTTGCCTGCTTTGGTCTGTCTCTTGATCCACAGGCTGTGCTGGGCGATGCGCTTCTTCAGATCAGCCTGCGAGTCCCATTCGGCGACCGCCTTGTCAAACTCTGCTAACTTGGCCTTTGTCAGCTTGGAGTTCATCGAGCGTAGCACGGCCAAAGGAGTCCAAGCCTCGACAGTCGTCCCACCCCGCGAGGCGTCGATCACGCCGATGGGCACTTTACTGGCCATGTGGACCCGCCGAGCAAAAACGTACCCGATGGCCGAAAGTTCGCGAACTGTCGTAGGCGTGCACACAAGCCAGTCGCCCTTGCGGAAGTGCCTTCTGGACCAGTCGCTCCACTGGTGCAAGCGGGCAAAGCCCATTTTGGGTTTCGGACCCTGGCCGTAAGGGATCGTCAAGATGCGGATCTGCGGGTAATTCGCGGAGACGATCTCGAGTGATCCATTCTCGACTTTTGATATTGGGAACTCCATGTTGCTCTGGCCGCCTAGCACCCAGACATCCCCGATGAGGATATTCTTGAGAACGAGAGTCTTGGTCTTCCCCTTGACCGTCATTTGCTGAGGTTTGTTGTTCGCTGTCCTGGAGGGAAGTGTGACTTTCCAGGTACGGTTTTTGGCGGCCTTGGTCGACGACTTGCCGCCAGCGAACGTGACCGTGACTTTTTCTCCGGGTTCGGCCCAACCCCAGACCTGGATGGGCTTGTCGCGCTGAAGAACCATGTTCGTTTGAAAGACGTTACTGACGCACAATTCCTTAACAATCACGGGTACATCGATGACGTCCTTCCGTGGCATCTGCTGGGCTGAGATAGGTATTGTCAAATAACTTGTGAGATAAACGGCCGCTAGCAAGAGGTATGGCATGAATATTGGTTTCATCCGAAATTTCCCAGGAGGTATCAGTTCCGATCAATTAGTGTGATTGTACTCATGGCCAAAGTGGGGTGCCACATCTTCCTGCGATGTTGAGCGGTCTCCAACGCCATTGTTGTTTTGGTTCGCTGCCGTGTCCAGCAAGACAACGATGAAAGTTCGATGGCATTGGGGTGAGAGATGAAACCGCGGCGATTGGGAAGCTGTTCTGCGAGCACCAATTGTGTTGGACTTATTTGTGCCGAAACACTATCCAGCGCAGATTTCCACAGGAATAAAACCACCTGACATTTTGTTGTTTTCGGTAGCTGTTGACAGGTCAGCGGTAACCCAACTCGAACCTCGCATTGTGCATCCACGCGATATTACCTCGGCAAGATTAATTGTCACACGAAATAGCCCGTAGAGGGTGGCAAAATAGGCCTTTTCGCAATTTTGTACGTGAGAATTAATCTTGCCGGGGTAATAGCTGGACAATCTTGATCCCACCCCGCTTACCGTTGGATAGGATTGTGAGAGCGACCGTCCAACGTCACTCGTAACCGATTATCCACACTCCACTCGACCTGTCCTGAGGTCTGCAGAAAGTGGACCAAGTGCTGCTCGGCGTGGGCTTTCTCGTAGCCCTTGAGTCGACTGGCTAACCATCGGTAACAACCCTGCGCCAATACCGTGCAGGCGACATCGACTTGCACATTTAGACGCACCTCGCTGCTGAGGCACTCCAAATGGAAAAAATTCACACAACCGCCCAAACCGTCCTCAATCCCGTTGCGTCTGGCATGCTTGATGATGACTTCTCGGGCTCATGGTAGCGGATATTCTTATCGCGACGTTTGGGGATCTCGATCACGGCCTTGGTCCAAGCTCAGGCGGGGTTCAGCTGAGCGAGTAACCGTCGACCTCGGCGGCGGATCGTCTCGAAATGAACCCCATGTTCGTTGATGCGAGAAAGTTTCGGGTAGGTGGTCACTTTTTTGCTGTCGAAGTAAAACCCGCTCGGGTTCGCACCAGGGAGCTGGCTGCAGAACTAGATAAAACACATTACCTCACCGGCCTGTTCGGCACGAGTCAGGTTGGCGTTGGCATAGCAAAACACGCGGCCATCGCACTCCAAGACGAAGAATGTCTGGACGCTTGAGGCTGCCTGAGCGGCGCCAGGCAGGTAGTGATGTTCCAGAACCGAGTCCTCTCCCCGATGCGCGATCGGATGAAAGTCGAGGGAAAAACTCCCGCAGTTCTCACCGAATACAGTTGCGAAAGGACGGACCCACTGGCCGAGCAAATGCCTGATGCACTCGCCACTGTGGCGGTAACTGAACTCGGTCACGAAACTCTTTTAGGGCAACCCATTGAACCCCGCGAACAATCCCAAAGCGGGATCGAAGTTGAAGTCGTTGGCCATCGACGAAGACGGCGTGAAGGGCATCGTACTGTCGCTGGTAAGGGTGGCTGGGTTGGTAGAAGTACTGTTGGTAGACTGAATCATCCCTTACACAGCCTCGGCAAAATGTGAGGTACTTTTGTGCGAGAATCTTGGAGATAGGCCAGAGGCCAATTTCCAAGTCGACTAGAGAGTATGTGAGCGAAAATCGCCTCAGCCAGCTTTCCCAACAAGCATTATCGATGGATGATTAGAACGTAAAGGTTTGCAGTGAAAACGCTTGGCATCACTGCATGAGACAACGAGGAGCCATCGGATGCGCCAGACAATCGGTCTGCGGTAAGCACGATGTCAAGTTGGGGAAAAAGGGAAAGATCCGGCAGTAGGCCGAAGGGAGCGGGAAAGCAACTCACACCCGACAACCAGACACTCCAAAAAGCATTGAGGATCTGTCAAAAAGTGTGAGGTGCTTTTCTTCAGTGGAAATCGGCGTTGAAAGGCCGGACATCGCAGAATGATTCCAGAGAGTAGTCATCTTCGCGCTTTTGGTCTTCCTCCTTCGTTCTGAGAGGGCGTTCGAGGGGCGCTGACCGTTGGCTCGGGGGCCCCTTCGAGTGGGTCCCCTGGGGAGGCATTGGCGAGTCGCTCCGTAATTTGCATTACGTACTCAGCGGAAAGTTCAAACCCGAAGAAGTTTCGTTCCAACTTCTTGGCCACGACAAGTGTGGTACCACTTCCTCCAAAGGGATCAAGAACGACTTCTCCAGGGTTGGAAGAGACACGAATGATGCGTCCCAACAGTTGCTCGGGCATCTGGCAAGCATGCCATCCAGCCCTTTCCTTGAAGGTTCCGCATACCCGAGGAAAGTACCAGGTATCTTCATCGGACTGGAAGCCATCTGGCAGATCCTGCGGTCGCAAAATCCACGTATTATCCGGCAGACGTCCTTTTGGATTAGCTCGGGCATCTTTATAAACGAGTTGTCGGGCTGAGGGGATACGTATGGCGTCACTGTTAAAAGTGTGTTTCTTTGGGTCACAGACGAAATGAAAGAGATGAGTGTGACTGCGACTAAATTTCTTAGAGCAGTTCACTCCAAATGTATAATACCAAACCACCCAACTGCGACATTCGAAGCGGAGTTTTTTTTGAAACATAACTTTCAGTTCGGCGGCATATTCATCACCAATGGCCAACCAAAAAGTGCCATCTGTTTTAAGAACTCGACGAACCTGTTCTCCCCACTCAAGACACCATCGCATATATTCAGTGGGGGCAACGTTATCAGCATAGACATCATAATCGTAACCGATGTTAAACGGAGGATCCGCGAACACCAGATCGACTGACTCGGAAGGTAGGTCGGTCATTCCTGTCACACAATCACGATGAATAATTTGATTTATTTGCACGATTTCTATTTGATATTTGTTATGTGTCGAGAGCTGTAAATTTCCGAGTGTTCGAGTCGTGTTGAGTCGGACAAAGAGCCGAGTAAGTTACACCAGTCATAAGTCCAGATTTGAAAACGTTAGCTGCGGGTCGGTATCAACCGTTTTGATAGGTCACTTTGGAGGCACTCAAGAAAATCGTACCAAGTCGAAGTCATTATTAATTGTACTCTCTTCACGAGAACATCTCCGTATGAGGAGTCTTGAATCCAAAGAAAATCCTCAGTTCTCATAACACCATCGACATATGCAGCAGAACCTCAGCAACATTCTGAAATCTACTAATTGATATAAACATTATTGCACCGATTTTTTCCGTTTTAGACTAGCAATTCCCCTTCCCATACAGTCACGGCCTGACCTCTCACAACTACTCGCTCCCCGTCAACTCGGACCTGCACGACACCTCCTCGCGCTGATGCTTGGTACCCTGTGAGCGAGTCCTGCTGTAACTTTTTCGCCCAGAAAGGAGCTAGACAACAATGCGCTGACCCGGTCACTGGATCTTCATCCACTCCTACAGCGGGGGCGAAAAAACGGGATACAAAATGATATTCCGAGGTTGTCGATTCGCTCGTTACGATGATTCCACGGATGGGTAGTTTCGAAAGTTGCCGAAAATCCGGTCGAAGACTCCGCACGAGATCCTCCGATTGCAATTGCAGAATGTAATCGTGCTTGCTGCGACCACTGTAGACCGGCGTCACTCCCAGGGCGTCGACGAGAGTATCCGGGATGTCAGTCGCCTCCTCAATTAGTCCTGGAAAATCCATCTCAATCCAACCATCGTGTTGACGGCACCGCAACAGCCCACTTGCCGTGGAAAACGTCGCAAGTTCACCAGCGTCCAACAGGCCCCGTTCCCATAGGACGTGGGCACTTGCCAAAGTAGCGTGACCACAAAGCTCAACTTCAGCTCCAGGCGTAAACCAACGGAGGTTAAATACATCTCCACTTGGAACCAGATACGCAGTTTCGGACAGATTCATTTCCCGCGCAATCGCTTGCATCCATTCAACATTCCTGGACTCGGTAAGCAAACAGACCGCAGCAGGATTTCCAGCAAAGGGCCGATTCGTGAAAGCATTAACTTGGATGATTGGAATCGTCATGAGTATGACTCTCGTTAAGGGTTATAAGTTGGTGGCGGCACAGCAAGGAACTTTTCTAGCTCGGTTCGTCTTGGCATGCCTCGCTGGGCTCCTTCTTGAGAAGCATTGATCGCTGCCGCTGCCGAAGCGAATTCAAAACGACGTTGTGGCTCAAATCGCTCCATGAGCGCTACCATATACGCACCGTGAAACACATCGCCGCAACCAGTCGTGTCCACTATGGGGACTTGAAAGGCCGGTTGGTGGTTGACCACACTGGGCTCGTCCTTGGTGCTATACCAACTCCCGCGAGTTCCCCATGTGATGGCCACGACTTCTCGGTCCTCGTGGAAGAGTTTTTTCACGGCGTCTTCGGGGGTCTTGGCGTTGGTAATAGATTTCGCAAAAGGAAACGACAAGATCAAGTGATCCACCATCGGCAGGAGTTCCGAAAATCCAGGTCCACCAGCGTGTTCGAAATCGGCCACGATCGGAATTCCTGCCCGTTTCGCGACTTTTGCAGCGCGGTGCATACCTTCGATTCCGTAGTGATCGACGAACAGAATTTTCGAATTCCGAATCACTTCTGGGTGGATGTCCTCGGGGGCTCCCCGCGTGCCCTCGAGGTTAAAAAGGATCGTACGAGTGTTGGCTGTTGTATCAACCAGAATCGTCGTACGTATCGGTTTGACGTCGGCTTCTACTTTGGCTTGTTGAATATCGACTCCTTCCGCCTCGAGCGTCTTCCCGAGAAAGACCGAGTCTTCGTCCGTTCCAAGCCAGCCCGCATACGCACATCGAGCATCGAGCCGACTCGCAGATACCAGAGCGTTGATCGTTTGTCCTCCGCACTGACGGTCGTGACGAAGCACCTGCATTTTCACATCGGGCTCAGGATAACTTGGTAGAGCCAGGAGAGTGTCTACGGCCGCGCACCCCAGTCCGAGAATGTCGAAGGTCGAATCGATCGAATTGGATATCATGGGGCATATATTCTGGGTTCACGAAGGCCAGCTTTTCCACTTTCGATATTGTAATGAACAGAGGATTCAACAGGCTCTTGAGCTCAAGAAGAGGACCAACTAACACGTGATTAACCACACGGACGATCTTGATCTCGCAGCATTCGCGGAGATCATTGCCGATCACTTTTCGCTCGAACCACAGTGGATTCGATTCCGGTCTTGTGACACAGGGAGATTCAATCACACGTATTTCGTCGATGGGACGCCCGAACCAGTCGTTCTACGCATAGCACCGATCGATGATCCATCGCGGTATCTCTTTTACGAATACAAGATGATGCGACAAGAACCGGACATTTATGAGATTCTGGGTCGAGACACGACCGTCCCGGTTCCCGAAATTTTCCTCGCGGACTTCTCTGGTACTTCGGTGAAACGAGACTTCCTGGTCATGGAGCGACTCGACGGGTTTCCGGTTTCGGACCATCCCGATCTCACCTCAACAAAACTCGACGATGTGCTCCGGTCCGTAGGTCGATACTTGCGGGAAGTTCATGAAGTCACGTCCAACAAATACGGCTATCTCCGAGAAGGCGTCATGGATCCCATGGACGATTGGCCGAGCGCCTTTTCCATCATCTGGAATCGACTACTCGACGACATTGAAGGTTGTGGTGGATATGAGATCGACCAAACGAAAAGACTACGTCATTTGTTGGACGAATATACCCAAGTGTTTGACCGAGAAGTTCCTGCTTCGTTGCTCCACATGGATGTTTGGGGTCAGAACATACTGGCCGACAGCGCTGGAAAGTTGACCGGACTGATCGACTGGGACCGCTCTCTTTGGGGTGATCCCGAAATCGAATTCGCGGTTTTGGATTATTGTGGAATCTCCGAACCCCCCTTCTGGGAAGGTTATGGTCAAACGAGAGATACGTCGACGGAAGCTAAAATCCGAAAGGTGTTTTACGTTCTCTATGAACTCCAGAAATACATCTTCATCCGCAGCCGACGAGGCGGAAGTCCGCGTGAAATTGCACACTACCGCAAACAAGCACTGGACCTGGCAAGTTGTCTAAGTTAAGGTCAGTTCAGTTGGAAGGTTGCAGGCAAATTCGTGTGCCTGCTCTGCTTCTGCGATCAAAATGTACTCAAAACGGCATCGGCAGTTTGCGTTGTCCATTCGTCGTCATTCTTCCACAAATCGGCGAGATGTTCCTGAATACGTCGGTCGGCAATCCGCAAGAAGTACCGTCCAACAGTAATTTCTCGTTTCAGCTCCCTCGGATTTCCATTTCCCAGTCGATGCAAGTGATCGAGTTTACTGAGAACACACGCCGAGGCGTACAAATCACAGGCCGCTTCTGAAATTCGCTCTTCAAGGCACTGACGTTTGAAGAGTTGTCGTGCAATTCGGTTTTCCTCGTCCTGCTCGCCCGCCGACTCGGGATCTTGCATCCCTAAGTTTCGCAGATGCATCAACAAATTTGTAACGGCCACGCCAAAGTCACGCACACGCCTTCCTAGTCGAAGAGCGTCTCCTTGCAGCTCTCGACTCTGGACGGGAAGTTTGGGAGTGAGGAACCGCGCGGACAGGTGCCCGAGCCCGAAAGAGAAGACTTTTCCCCAGGTGGTGACGCTCTTGGTGGCATCCAAAACATCCCTCATCGATTCACCAACACCTCGCATTCCAACTACGGCAATGAAAGCACGCAACACGTCATTGGCACCTTCACCGATTTGGTTGATGCGAGCATCACGCATCATTCGCTCGTATGGCAAGTCGCAGAAATAGCCGCGACCTCCAAAGATCTGGATCGTATCGTTGATGATCGTCCAAAGGTGTTCGGTCGAGAATACTTTCAGCATCGCCGTCTCGAGCATATAGTCTTCTGCACCGCTGTCGATGAACGCAGCACACTGTGTGGTCATGGCGTCCATGGCGAAGTGGTGAGCAGCCATAAACGCAATCTTTTTCTTGACCAATTCGAACTCGGCGAGAGGCTGGTTAAACTGGATGCGAGTCTTGGCGTATCGTGATGCCGCTTCGACGCAGGTTCGCGCAGCTCCGGTACAACAGGCTCCGAAAGTGGTCCTCCCGAAATCAAGGACTGTCAAAGCTACTCGAAGTCCCTTACCGAGCCGCCCAAGGATGTTTTCTTTCGGGACAATAACTTCGTTGAGCTTGAACCAGCCAGTTGCGGTTCCTCGAATACCCACTTTCTCCATGCGTTCTTGAACAACCTCAAAACCATCCATCTCCGGAGTGATGAGGAACGCAGTCACTTTGGAGCCACCAGCGTCGTCGGGTGTTCGCGCCATGACCGTGAGAACGCCGGCAATTGCCCCGTTGGTGATGTACCACTTTTCGCCATTGATCATGAACTCGTTGCCATCGTTGATGGGTGTGGCTTTGGTTTGGACACTCGCAGCATCAGAGCCAGCTCCGGGTTCCGTCAGGGCGAACGCTCCGAGTTTTTTTCCGTTAACGAGTTCGGGCAACCAGCGTGTCTTTTGTTCTTCGGTACCGAATAGGAGTAACGCCCGGATGCCAATGCTGTGATGAGCGTTCACAAACACACCGAGCGACGAATCGATCGCTCCAATGTCTTCCATGATCTTACAATACATCTGTTGCGTAAAACCGCGACCACCATATTCCTTGGGTGCTGTCATTCCCAGGATGCCAAGTTCACCGAGTCCATCGATTACGTGTTGAGGTATGTTCGCTTCACGGTCGATGGTGTCGGAGTCGATGTGATCTTTCGCATACTTGGCAAACTCTACCCTCGCCGCTTCCACTTCGGCTTGTTGTTCAGACTTCAGAACGGGATAGGGGAAGATCAATTCGGATTTACACTTCCCGAAGAACAGCGTCTTGGCGAAGCCAAGCCCTTGGTGATCTGACGTGAGGAGTTCTTCGGCTTGTTGTTTTTGTTCTTCGAATTGCTTATCTGTAAGTGCCATATTTGTTACTCCGGACCGAGAAATGTCAGGGAGATGATCCCTCTGTATTTTAAGGCCGATCTGGCAGAATTGATATTCGGAATTACCCGCTAAAGCCAAGCCAGGCAAGATGAGGCTGCCTTTGGTTCTAGAGTTGTGCATTTCGGACAAGTTCGAAACCAGCTCTGTGTTGTCATGGACACAGAGCGGAAAACTCATTCGGCGAAAAGACTCTCGACATAGGCATCAGGATCGAACAACGCAAAGTCGTCAAACCCTTCTCCAAGCCCCACAAATTTCACAGGCAAGTCGAGCTTTTCTTTGACCGCGAAGATCGCTCCGCCTTTCGCCGTGCCATCGAGTTTGGCCAAGATAATACCTGTGCAGTTAACGGATTTCTTGAACTGTTCAGCTTGCGTGATGGCATTCTGACCGCTAGTCGCATCGAGAACTTGGAGGACTTCGTGCGGGGCTCCATCGATTTGTTTCGTCACCACGCGGTAGATTTTTTCCAGCTCACGCATGAGGTGCGTTTGGGTGTGTAAACGACCAGCCGTGTCCACGATGAGTAAATCAAACTCGCGGGCTTTGGCTCTCTCGCAGGCGTCGTGGGCCACGCTCGCCGGATCAGCCCCGGCTTGAGCTTTGACGATGTCGCACCCGAGTCGTTCGCTCCAAATGGTCAGTTGCTCAACGGCAGCGGCCCGGAAAGTGTCGCACGCCGCCACCATTACCTTCTTTCCTTGATCGATATGCATCTTGGCAAGTTTGGCGATCGAAGTCGTCTTCCCAGAACCATTGACGCCGGCGATCATAACGACGGTCGGTCCCGAAGGAGCAAACGCAATTCCTTCGCTAGGCTCGCTCAGCATTTGTTTCAATTCGGCCTTGACGAACTCGGCAACGTCGCCTGTGATCTCCTTATCGAGAAAGGCCTGTCTCACACGTTCGACGATCCTTTCGGTTGCGAAAGTTCCGACGTCGGCCAAGTAAAGCCGCTCTTCGAGTTCGTCGAGAAAGTCACCATCGACTCGCCCGCGTAATCCAAACAACGTCGCGATGCCAGAAAACGCACTGCGGGTTTTGGCCAACCCTTGTTTGATCTTTCGGAAAATCGCACCGAATGCCATGGTTTCCTCACCTCTAATTTATTTGGAAGTCTGACGTATTTGTTCCAACTCAGACATGGTGATCCCGCGGGCTCCAACTGTCTGGTGGTACGGCCACGGCCCATGACAATCACTACCGCCGCTGATGACCAAGTTGAAATCACGGGCGAGTTCCCGCATTTGCTGAACTCGATTACCCCGGTAACCTGGGTATTCGACTTCGATACCTTGCAACCCCATTGCGCACAGCCTAACCAGGTTCTTTCGCCTGCAATCATAGGCCGGATGAGCCCAAACCGCAACGCCACCCGCTCCACGTATCACGGCAACCGCTTCTTCCACCGGAAGCCCACACTCGACCATACCGAGCGGACCATTGTCGCGTAAAAATTTATGAAATGCCTCGCGAACCGAATCGACAAATCCCCGTGCAACGAGCAGTTCCGCAAGTTGTCTTCGGTTGGGATTCGGTGTTCGCAAATAAGGAGCAACGTCCCCATCAGAAAGGGACACCCCAACAGACCCTAATCGCCTCACTAACTCGACAAATCGTTCTTGGCGTTGCGTTGTGAGTCGTCCCAGAGCCCTCCGCAAATCATCGTCTTTCGGGTCGATGAAATAACCGAGTAGATGGAGTTCACTTTCCCGCCACTGAGCCGTGAGCTCGATAGCCGGAACCAGTTCCAAACCGTTTTTCTTAGCGTCGGTTTGTTTGGCGATGGCCTTTCGAGCCAGTTCAATTCCATCAATGGTGTCATGATCTGTAATTGCAATCGCAGCGAGTCCCGATCTTTTGGCGATGCTTACGATTTCTTCCGGGGTGTAAGTCCCGTCGCTGCATGTTGTGTGGAGGTGGAGATCAGCGCGGGCCAAATCATACTTTACCATGTTCCGTCAAGGTTGCTCGGGTAACGACTTGCGAATCTGATCCAGAACGCCGTTGACGAAACTAGCAGAGTCCGCTGTCCCGAATCGTTTGACCAATTCGATGGCCTCGTTCACGACGACGGGAGCTGGTGTTTCATTATGACAAAGAAGCTCGTAGGCCCCAACCCGCATGACGTTACGATCAACTACCGGCATCCGACGTAGACTCCAGTTGCGGGCTGCTTTTGTGATGCTCTCGTTGATGAGGGCGATATTCTCGACAACGCCGTCATAGAGCTGGAGGCAAAAGACCCGAAGCTCCTGCCCGCGTAGTCGCTCGGTCACGAACGCTTCGATCGCCGCACGTTCCACATCAGGGACAAAATCCCTTTGTACTAATAGCTGCATGGCGACTTCGCGGGCACGGGAACGACGAGTCATGGCACTCTGCGGTGGCAAAAAGGTAAATCTATTTTAAAAATATATGTTATCAACGAATGGATAACTTGACCCCGTGAAATTAGATTTTGTTCAGAGGGAGGAAACTCCCAAATTCGGCCAATGAAATCTTCGATGGTCACCACATCGCTTCTTCGTCAAAAGGGGAGGCTGGGCGGTCGGATTTGGCCTTGGGTAGAGATTTGAGAATAGCCTCGGCCAGTTTCAGGTCTGGTTGTGTAGTGATCTTGATGTTGCTACGGCTTCCCTCGACGACGGAAACAGCGTGGCCGACAGCTTCCACCAACTGGGCATCATCGGTGATTGTTCGCCCAAGTTCGATACGTTTGGCATATCCGGACTCGAGCCAGTCGCGGCGGAAGACCTGAGGAGTTTGCGCCAGCCATAGCCCCTCTCGAGACTTCGTACTGGTAATCTCAGATTGGTAGTTGACTTCTTTGACGGTATCCGTGACCGGAACCGCCAGGATTGCAGCTCCTGTAGCCTCGGCTTTTTGAAAGACGGTGGAAATTTGCTCCGATGTCACACACGGACGAACCGCATCGTGTATGGCCACGTGTTCGACCTCTGTCTTCAGAATCTTCAACGCGTTGGCTACAGATTCGAATCGCTCGGCACCACCCAAGACAACTTCGATGTCCATGAAGGCGAGGTTGGGACCGTAACGACTCCGAAACTTCTCCTCGTCGTTCGGTGCGATTACAACTATGCACTGACACACGTCGTCGCGATTGACGAAAAGTTCTGCTGTCCGCAGCCAAATGGGCCGACCGTCGAGCGTGACGAACGGTTTTTTCTCTTTGTCACCGAACCGTGAAGAGTTCCCGGCTGCTGGGAGGACGACTGCAAACTGACCCATTGTCCAACCCTTCGTTCGACTGTTAGCAATTTGGAAACGAACTGAGTGCGACACGCCCCGAGGTAATCAGACCGTCGACTCACTACTTCTTGGATTCTGGCTTCTTGCTTTCAACTTTGCGGCTCAAAGAAAGCACCAACCCTGTGGTATCGGCGATCGTGGTGGGAGCATTTTTTGGATCCGACGAAATGGCAATTTGCAACTTGTCTTGTTGCAGTTGATAAACCCCGACAGATGTCTTGAGACCAATAAGTTCGATTTTCCCTGGAACAGTTTTTGGATCGACCTTGTACTCAAGCTCCTCGGCAGTTTCCGATGTTGTGATCGTCAGCTTTTTGTCATCGAAAACGAAAGTAGCTCCACGCATGGCATCATATTTTTTATCCATGTAGATCGCTGACGTGACAACCCACGTGCCTTCGAGCTTCTGTTCTGACTTGACGGTCCGGTTGGACGTCAACGTTCCGGAACGGCGGAAAAGCACCTTCTGACCGCCCAAGGCTCCGACATAAGTCCAACCTTCCGAAGCCATGGTATTGACCATCGCGGTTATGTCGGAAGCACTCTTTTCTTTGAAATCGACAGCTTTGTATTCCCATTGGACAGTCGAAGGAGCTTTCGATTGGGTGGGGCCTTCGAGCTTCCCGAGGGGAGGCTTGGGCTGTTCGGTTTGGGCCTCGACAGGCTCAGAAAAACCTCCGAACATTACAACCAAACCGGCCAGCACGATCATACCTGTTTGAGATGTCATTGTTTCGTCATTCCTTGAGTTCATTACAATACCGAAGCGGATTCGATCTTGTTAATCGGACAGTTTTACACCAAACCAAGGCATAGGCGCTACCACTTCCACGAACTGCCCAAGCCCAGTGGTTTGCTTCGTTCAGGATATTCATTCCCGTTCGCCAATTGGCTTGACCTCACGATCTTCGGGACCGACATACTTGGCTCTTGGGCGAATCAGACGATTGTGCCTGCTCTGTTCGATGACGTGAGCACACCATCCGGCAGCGCGGGCTGCGACGAAAAATGGAGTGTAGAGCGGCACATCGAGTCCCAATGCGTAATAGAGTCGACCAGCTGGCCAATCGAGGTTGGGCATCAATTTCTTCTCATCAATCATGACTTTCTCGATGATATCAGCCGTTTCTTCCCACTTCGTTTGGCCAACAGATTCTGCCGCTTTGCGAGCATAGTCCTTGAGGATCTTCGCCCGGATGTCCCCGCTCTTATACACCCGATGGCCAAAGCCCATCACCCGTTCTTTGCGAGCAAGGGCATCACGAATCCATTGCTCGGCCAATTCCGGACCACCGACTTGCTGCAGCAGCTCAACAACTTTCTCGTTGGCTCCTCCATGTAAACGCCCCTTCAAGGCTCCAATCGCAGCGACAACGGCCGAATGCATGTCCGATTCGGTCGAACAGACGACACGAGAGGTAAATGTCGAAGCATTGAACTCGTGTTCGGCATAGAGCGTGAGTGAAACATCAAACGCATGCACAGCATCCGGCTTGGGATCCTCTCCGGTGAGCATGTACAGGAAGTTAGCTGCGTGACTGAACTCCGCTTTAGGTGTAATCGCTTCGAGTCCGTTGGAGTAGCGAGAAAACTCCGCTATCACGACCGGAATTTGTCCAAGCAACCGTTCGGCCTTCCGAACATTCGCCTCATGCGAGTTGTCTTGAGCGTCAGGATCGAAGTGAGCCAGGACGCTCACTCCGGTCCGGAGCATGTCCATTGGGGGCGTGTCTTTGGGAATCGTCTTGAGTAAAATTCGCAGAGGTTCCGCTATGACTTGGGCTTGCTTGACTCGATGTTGAAATTCCTCAAGTTCGGCTTGCGTCGGCAGTTCTCCGTGGAGCAGCAAAAACGCGACCTCATCAAAACTGGCGTGTTCGACCAAGTCCGTGATCGAATAGCCCCGGTATCGCAACCCTCTCCCACCACCGACGGTGGAGATGGCTGTTTCGCCCGCGATGATTCCCTCAAGCCCTGGGGAAAAGACTTCTTCTTGCATCGTCAAGTCCTTCGATGTTGCTTAGCTGACACAGCAGAGTTTGTTCGACAAATGCCGGGCCACCATGCGGGCGACGTTTATTGGAAAAATGATTGGTCCCGTGCCTCGTAATCCAAGTACCCCAACAAATCATATAAGTCGCTTCGCGTCAACATATTGGGTAAACGTTCTCTTTGGTGCCCGACGTCAAGCAAGTCCCGAAGGGTCTGTTGCGCTGCTTTCATGGCGGATCGGAAGGCTGTCAATGGAAAGAGCACAATTCGATACCCAAGTTTTTCGAACGTCGCGACGTCCAGATTCGGGCTCTTGCCGAACTCCGTGTTGTTGGCTAGCAAGACGGGTTTTCCTTCTGGCCACGGGAACGATTGACTCTCCCTCGCAAACTTGGCGAATTCATCCTCCGACTGCATGGCTTCGGGGAAAATGGCGTCGGCTCCCGCTTCAACGTAGAGCCTCGCACGGGCTACCGCATCGTCGAATCCGTTTACGCCACGCGCGTCCGTTCGAGCGATGATGACGAAACTCGGATCCCGGCGGGCCCCAACGGCCGCGCGAATTTTCGATGCCATCGCCTCCGGTGCAATCACTGTTTTTCCGGACAGATGCCCGCAGCGTTTGGGAAGCACTTGATCTTCCAGATGGATTCCAGCGATTCGGGCTTGTTCGAACAATTGCACGGTCCGCTCTACGTTGAGAGCTTCCCCAAATCCGGTATCGGCGTCGCAAAGTAACGGTAACGATGTAGCTCGACCGATCTCGGATGCCGCGTTGACGAAGTCCGTCAGTGTCAGAAGTCCCACGTCCGGAACCCCGTTTCCGGCGGACAGCGCACCACCAGACATATACACCGCCGAGAATCCAAGTCGTTCCGCCATTTTCGCCACAAGAGCGTTGAAGACTCCAGGAAGAACAAGAGTCTGAGCATCCCAGGCATCGCGAAGGCGTTGCCCCGGACTAACCGAGGGGACAATAGCATCATTCATTTGGAGAAGTTCCAAATCGAGTACATATGTTTCAGAGCCAGCACCAAGTGGGTCTCCCCATCGACACGTTCATCCGCGGGTTGTTGTCCAAAGCGACTGTAACCAGTTACCTTTATCAGGTTTGTCCTCAGTTCGTTTCGCAATCCACTCCATTTACAAACTCGAAAGTCATTAGCTTCCCGTTCACGACCCGAAAATAAGGTATCTTCACTCGACCTCAAAAAATTCCAAAATTTTATTTTCACCCCGATCTCCTCCAGACCTCGCTCCCTCAAATTGGCAACAAAAACCTGTCGAAAAATGACAGAAACCTGCGCTAAAACTGCACCAAACCTGCGCTAAACTTGTAGTAAACTTGCACCATTCTTGCACCTTTTTGACACCTCTCGATTTCCACATACCCATACACATCAATTACTTATGGAAACAGGCCCTCGAAAAACGGCCATTTTCGCGTTTTTTCGAGTATTTCCACCGCTCTTGCGCGCATGTCCCCATAATACAATAGGATTGAACCCTCTGTCATTTTCACAAAAATCGTTAAACTTCCAAAATAATCTCTCCACCCACTACGAGATGGATATCCGTACGGATGGTCTGCGCGGCGTTTTACTGTCCGACAAGGAGCTTTCGACGAAGGAACACTATCTCCACTCTTGATGTCCCTTCATTTCCCTTCGCGCCCAAGTTCGTCGCTCCCAACGAAAACGACGAGGCATTCCTTTCGCATTCGTGATAGGCCCCACAAACCTCCTTCACAACTCCAGTTACCACGTCCCAAATAACATTCCAAAGCAGTGATTCCCGACAGCAACGAACCACACGTCTATAATAGGAACAAATGGGTGTGGCTGAACCCATATACCTTTTGTTCTACAATGAAGTACACGTAAGGCCCGCCACCTCCTACGTCTCCTCCTTGGAATGGAACTAGACATGAGCGAATCAGACCATTCTCACCCATCTGAATCCACTTCGCCCCAACCATCCCAAAACACCAACACCTCCAAGCCCGAAGAGGTTGGCATAAAACCTCCTGCTGAAGTGCCAGAAATTCCACAACCATCCCGCTCGACTTTGGTCCCTGACTTGTCTCGGGGTCGAAGGCCTGACGACAAGACGGTGAAGCAGTCACGGTCGGGGCCATCTGTCCTCATGATGATTGCGTTGGCCTTGGGGGCTGCCCTGGTCGGAATTTTGGTGGCCAAGTGGCTCATGACTCCGGGTGAGGTGTTCAACAAAGAACTCATGGCCGAATTGGTGGACGTTCCACTTCAAACGCAATTCCTCATCAGTGTCGAAGACGAAACGGAATGGCCGCAATGGCGTGGACCGTATCGCGACGGGATCGCCTACGGTGCCGATATCATCACCGACTGGCCCCAGGACTTATTGAAGACCCGAAAGGCTTGGGAAGTTTCCCTGGGAGATGGATATTCGTCCGTTGTCGTGGCCAACAAGCGAGCTTACACAATGGTCCAGGACGGGGTTCGAACTGAGGCCGTCATTTGTTGGGATGCCGAGTCCGGAAAAGAATTGTGGCGATTCCGCTATGAGGCGGATTACCAGGTCCAGTTCGGTCCGAGTCCGCGTTCGACACCCAGCATCGACGGAGATCGAATTTACACAGTCAGTGGCAACGGCATCCTCCATTGCTTGAAGACCAAACCAAATTCGACAAAAGGCGAGAAGGTTTGGTCAGTCGATTTGATCGATGAATTCGATGCCCAAATTCCTCGATGGGGCGTTTCGTTTTCGCCATTAGTCCTCGGTGGCTTGGTGTATGTGACACCCGGCGGACAAGATGGAAGAGCGGTCGCAGCGCTCGACAAGCTGACCGGAGAAACCAAATGGACAGCCTTTCCGGGCACCGCCGGATACAGCTCACCGGTAGCCGCCGTCATCGGAGGTAAAGAGCAAGTGCTGTTCATGACAGGCAATGGAATTGGCGGTCTCTCTCCCCAAGACGGCTCGAAATACTGGTGGTATGACTGGCGCACACCTCACAAAGTCAACGCAGCCACGCCAATCGTTGCCCGAGACCACGTCTTCATTTCTTCCGGCTACGGTAGGGGATGCGCGTTGTTGAAAATCGGTCCAAAAGACGATGAAACCATCGGCTCCCAATTGGTGTATGCAACTCGGGGAATGAACAATCATTTCAATTCAAGCGTCCTCCACGACGAACACCTCTACGGTTTCGACGATCAATATTTGACGTGCATGAATCTGCGCACGGCCAAAGTGAAATGGAAAGTACGAGCAACCCAAGACGCAAAAAACCTGGGCAAAGGCTCGGTACTGTTGGTAAAAAGTCCCAAGCCGCCCGAAGAGTCTTTTACCAAAAACCACCTCATCGTCTTGAGTGACACGGGCAGACTCGTGTTCGCCAAAGCCCAACCGGAAAAGTACGAACAACTCCATGAAGTTCAGGTATTCCAGAGAGGTGAATGCTGGACGGTCCCAACTTTGGCCAAGGGTCGATTGTATTTGCGAAGCAAACATCGTCTGGTTTGTTTGGACCTGCGAAGAGACCGAAGCCAGAAGAACTGAGGTGTGTGGAGAATCGTGTCCGCATCTTCAAGCCAAAACAGACATCCGCAAACACGAATCCCCAATTTCCCGCTACTTCGCTACTCAAACAAAGATTCCTAACTCTTCGAAACGTCGTTCCAAAATTGTGTGGTCGGTGTAATGAACACCTTGAAGACCGCAGGCCATCGCTCCCTCGATATTCGCTTTCAGGTCATCAATAAATACACACTCTTCCGGCTTGCTCCCCGACAGTTCGACGGCATGCTCATAAAATCGGGCATCGGGTTTCATGGCACCGACTTCGTGGGACAACGTGAAGGCATCAACGTGAACGAACGTGTCTGCGAACTGCTTGAGGAACTGTTTGGCATGGAGATCGTTGGTGTTGCTCCCCAGTTGAATCCGGTACCCTGATTTCAAGCGCGGAATCAAGCTACACACCGCCTCGTTCGGCCGAAAAATATCCATCCATGCCGACTTCGTCACCTCTGGCTCGCATCGCAACGCCAGCAACTCATGGACCGCTCCCAAGAACTCTTCCGAAGTCATCTGTCCGGTTTCGTACTTGGTCGCCAGTCCGCTCGACGACATCATGGCCGTGATTTGTTCGACCGATAATTCGGTGTGTTCCTTGATTTTCCGAAACGCAATCTGAAAATCGAAAAAAGCGACAACGTTTCCGAAGTCGAAAATGATCGTTTTGATATTCCCGGTGGGCAAGAGTATTCCCTTTCCAATAAAAGCGACTCACGCATTTAGTAAGTAGAGTTTTGCTTATTCAAAGTCCTTCTTTCCGGGTAGTCGGCCAAACAAGTGTCGTGTTTTTTATTTCCGCCGCCGCAGGGGCTTATGCTCGTGGCGGGGGCGGGCCACCCACCTAAATCAAAAAACCACAACAATCACGACTCTTATTCATCCGACCGCCCGAAGGAAGAAGCCCCCCCCAAACCCGAGCGAAGCGGAAAACATAGCGAGCGAAGCGGAAAACATAGCGAGCGAAGCGGAAAACACACCGTGCGAGGAGTTCTTGGGCTCAGGAGTTCTTGGGCTAAGGACCTCGGCGACTTCGAACCGTACACAAAACAACCGTGAACCGCTCCAAGTCAGTATATTTGGACTACCGAAACTTCCCCCTACTTTGGTCATTTCCCAGAGTGGAACTCGACCCACAAATCAGCGATAATATCATTCATTGAGAGCCGAGCAGACAATGAAGCGTCTGCCCAACAACTGGAAAGCCGAAGATGTCCGCCTATCGCCTACATCGGCGAGTCAAGCCAAGGCCTCTTTTTCTTTTTGCCAAGGAACGCGAAATTCATTGTTATCCGGTTATTCTGTTTGTCGTAGGTACACGCAGCTTGTATGTACTTGGAAAGGTCTGCCAAGACAAACGTAAACGCGGCTCGCGTCCACATACGAACCGGACAAGCATTACTTTTCCGTTCCAAGGCCAACCTGACCATAGCCTGGTCAGAATGGCCAGGTACCAAAAGCCCTCAACGACCGTTTCACTACCTGCGCAGTTCTCAAGAACACCAAATGAGAACCAAGGCCCACTGCCCCACCTTCACGCAAGGAACCCTGACCATGAATTTCTTGGATAACTCCCAACAACTCATCGCTCGCCGAACGTTTCTCGGACAGGCCTCCTTGGGTTTGGGATCTTTAGCGCTTTCCTCCCTCATCGGACAAGACAACCCAGCTCTCGGGAACGAAACAGCACCTGGACAAAATAGCACCCTTCCCGGTCTGCCACACCACGCTCCCAGGGCCAAGCGAGTCATCTTTCTATGCATGGCTGGTGGACCGTCCCACCTGGAGACATTCGACAACAAACCGGAACTGACACGGCGGAGTGGGCAGCCGATGCCAACTTCGTTCACCAGTGGCCAGCCCATCGCCCAGCTGCAAGGCCAGCGTTTAACGTGCCTCGGACCAATCTTCCGATTCCGCCACCACGGCCAGTCAGGGCAAGAGATTTCCGACATTCTGCCGAACATCGCCGGGATCGCCGACGACATAGCCATCATCCGCTCGATGCACACCGACCAAATCAATCACGACCCGGCCCACACAGTCATGAACACAGGAACGGTCATCTCCGGTCGTCCGAGCATGGGCTCTTGGGTCACTTACGGACTCGGCAATGAAAGCAATGACCTGCCTGGATTCGTCGTTCTCACGAGCGTCGGTGGTCGTAACCCACAACCAATTGCCCAACGTCAGTGGGGCTCTGGTTTCTTGCCTGGGCGATACCAAGGCGTTCAGTTCCACTCCGCGGGTGCTCCAGTCCACTATCTGACCAATCCTCCAGGCATCAACCAACGCCAACAACGCCAACTTGTCGATGCCGTTCGAGACCTGAATCAACTACGTAATGAAACCGTCCAGAACCCGGACATCCAAACTCGCATTTCCCAATACGAACTCGCCTTTCGAATGCAAACGAGTGTGCCCGAACTTATGGACCTGTCGCGAGAACCTCAACACATCCTCGACATGTACGGAACGCGCGGGGCCGACGGATCGTTTGCGGCCAATTGCCTCCTCGCACGTCGCCTGGCCGAACGCGGGGTCAGGTTCATCCATCTCTACCACAGAGGTTGGGACCATCACGGCGATCTGGAGAGGTATATGAACGTTTGTACCAGATTGTGCGATGGGCCTACAGCAGCCCTGGTTCGTGACCTCAAACAAAGGGGCATGCTCGACGACACCCTGGTAATCTGGGGCGGAGAGTTCGGACGTACACCGATGGTCCAAAGAAAAGGCCGAGGAGTCGGACGCGATCACCACATCCGAGGGTTCTCCATGTTCATGGCTGGCGGTGGCATCAAAGGAGGTCTCACCTATGGAGCCACAGACGAACTGGGATACAAGGCCGTTCACAATCCCGTTCACGTACGTGATCTTCACGCCACCATGCTGCATCTGCTCGGGATCGACCACTCTCGACTCACGGTTCAACACCAGGGACTCGACATGCGTCTGACTGGAGTCGAAGAAGCCCATGTGGTGCAAGACATACTTCGATAACAGCAAGCAAAAAGCAATAAAAAACCCCAGGAGCCAAGTTCCTGGGGTCACTGCGTTTTGGGAACGCGAAAATTGCCAATCTGTGCAGTTTCCTCAAGGCAACATTAACATCTCATCCATGCCCGCCATGAAACCTAACACGAAATCCCCTCCCATTCGGAAGATGAAAGCGTCGGCTCCCGACCCACCAAAGAGGAAATCTTGATCGGCAAACCCGGCTGGATCAGTCGTCGGCGGGGTCATAGCCAAGCTCACTGGTGAGGTCCCACTCACCCAGGCCATTCGCACGCTATCCAAATTGCTGAATGAGTTGGCCGAATCGTCAACTTCGCCGCCAACAAGAATGTTGATCCCCGAGGTGGCATAGACGAAATCGCGGCCAGCTCCACCAATCAACACGTCGTTACCGGGATTACCGTAGATACGGTCATCACCCGCATTTCCGAAAATGATGTCGTCGGCGGAACTGCCGAGAATCACATCATTACCATCTCCACCATAGATTTCGGTTTTGAGGAAACCAGGGACTTGGATAAAGTCGTTCCCGCCAAGCGCATTCACAATGATGCGGCCCCCTCCGGACAAATCAAACGTCCCAAGTGGGCTTCCAAAATTCGTCACCGTGACCGACCCTGGATTGAAAGCGTTGATAAAAAAGCTTTCATTATTGTCGGATCCCACCACTTGGAGATTTCCATTGAGGTCCACGGCGGCCGCCACCGTACTGCCGGGTGGTGGCGGTGGAGTAATGATGATCGTTCCGCTACCCGAGTTACTACCCGAATCAGATATTTGCATGGACACCATTTCTAACTCTTCGGGCGTCAATTCGGTTGTCGGGGTCCCCTCAAAGCTAGCGTCGACGATACTCAACGCTTCGCCTTGCAAAGCCATGTTTTCCAGAGCGATATAATCGCCCGACTGGCCAGAAAACTCCATGTTGGCTACCGTACCACCGACGACTTCGGTTCCCATTCCATCGATCACTAGACCATTATCTCCGCCGGTTATTGTGTTCGTCCCGTCGAATTGTACCGACGCTCCTCCTGAAAGATTGATGGCCGTCGGAGCACCCGAAATCATATTCCCCGTGCCGATCGTCGCCGACCCCATATCTGTGACCAGGATTCCAGTCGAAGACGTGACCGTTCCCGTGTTCGTCACTTCGTTCATCGTGATCAACACATCACCGTTCGAATCCCCATCGACACGGACTCCGGCAACCGAAGTTGTCGAAGCACCCGTGTTATCAAAGTTCACAGTGTTGCCCGAGATCATGGAATTGCCTTGGAGGCTGTTGATGCTGATCCCAGCGAAGTTCGGATCAGGGGGCATGAACAACATGTCGATGTCGATCTCAATCACGTTACCAGAAAGATTAAAATTCGAATTGGGACCGTTGTTTTCGAACGTCGCACTTTCCAGGATCAAAATACCATCGTCCTCGGCACCGCTAACCGTATTGCCACTGACTGTGATGCCATCGTTACCGCCCAGGAATCGAATGCCCTCAAATAGGGAACCCACAATAGTGTTCGATGTGACAACAGAATTACTCGTGTTGATAATAGTGATCCCCACGCCGTCCATCGTGGTAACACTGTTCATCGTAATGGTCTCGTTGGTGTGTGTCACACCGTTGTTTCCAGTCAGAAGAATTCCATCCGCGTCATGACCATTGATCACGTTGCTTTGGATCGTCGAACCACTCGTGCTCGTTTGGAGCAAGATTCCAAAGGCTCCATCAAATGGTGCAGCTTTGAAACCGTTATTATCTACGATCAAGTTGTTTTGAATCGTCGTGCCCGTCGTCGTCATTCCAGGGTTAACTACCGCCACACCCATGATATTGTTCGAGATGATGTTATTCTCGACCGTCGCTCCGCTATCCTGAATCGTGACCCCCGCTGTACCCATGAAGTCCATTTGACCAGTGACCGTGAAGCCACTCACGGTTACGTTCTGGGCATCAATGATGAAACCCCCGCTCGCACCGTCAACAATCGATTCATTGGTCATCCGGCCCCCGCCATTTCCAGCCGTCAGGAAGAAATTCCCATTGAGGATCAGGCCCGAAGTCGAGATCGTCACTGTCTCCGTGTAAGTTCCATCCGCCACCAAAATGGTGTCACCCACCCCAGCCACATCCACCGCAGCTTGAATGCTCGTGAATAGATCCGCACCAAACGTCAGCGTACTCACCGTCATCGGTGAGTGGTCTCCTCCAGTCGTATCCCACACGTCTGCCCCAGGAGAAGCCGCCACAGCATCGATGTCGACGTACAAAGTTGCCGGAGCAAATCGGTCCTCGAGAACTTGCAAAGTGGGACGGATTCGATTCGTCCGACTCAGGTGCAGTTGACGAGTGGTCTGAGCAGTCGGCACCAGCGACCGAAGCAGGTTCCAGAATGAGCGCATGAATGATTCCTCATAGTTGAATGGAAGGAAAATGTTTCAAGGAGACCGAATTCGAAAACGTATTAGAGTCAACGAAACAAATTACAGTAAACAGCCTGGGCGCAACCTTAGTTCGATTCTTCAAGAACTGGACTCAATCACCAGGCCGATGTTCAAGCCCTTGTACTTTCTCGGATAACTCATCATAGAGTTCACGAGCTTTGTGCCGGCGTTTGGAGTTAGAATCCATCACCACCTGAATCTGTTGTAAGGCCAAGTTGAACTCTCCGGACCCAGCCAAGGCACGAGCCAATAAGAAACGTAAGTCTAAATTCTCAGGGTCGAACACCAGGGCGAAACGATAAGCTTCGACTGCCAGTTGCGGTTGCTTGAGTTCCTCGTGCAGCTTCCCTTTGAGTTCATAATCCCCTCCACCAAGTACCTTCCTCTGTGCCAGCCCTTCCAAGGCGCGGGTCAGGAATTCTCGCGGAACCTCCTCGGTTCCTAAGAATCTTTGAGCATGGTTACCCGCATCCCAAAGGACATGCGGAATGAAGGGAATGACTTTTTGGGCCACTTCCGAGGGTGCCAGCTTCTCAAGACTACGCTGGACAATAGGTCTAAGGTGTTTTTTGGAACAACGGAGCGAGTTACTCCAACTGAACCAAGCCCCGTCGAAATTCTTGGCTTTTAACTGCGCCTCGCCCAACAAATACCAAAGCCGAACGTCGGTTGGACGGAGTTCCACCGCCCGCCCAAGGTTATCCTCTCTGGACCCGACTCCGGAAAACTCCTCAGCAAAAGTGGCCAGACCAACGTAAGGTTTATGATGGATCGGGCAAAGATCCTTCGCCGATCGATACTGCTTCAAGGCAGGATAAATGAATTGTTTCCGCATGGAATCCATTGGGACCCTCAACTTGGGTTCCTGATTCCACGACTCACAAGCTACCAACCGACTCAAAAATTCAAACGTCATTAATCCATCGTTGACCGAACCAATCGCTCCCGTGTTGCCAACCAGGGAAGCGACCCTAACGGGTTCTACTCGTTGGCGAGCCCTATCCAAAGATACTTCGTAGGTTTGGGCCAGGGCAGTTGCCAGGGCCAATCGAAGTTCGACATCTCTTGGCTTCAAAGACACCGCGGCTTGCAAATAATCGATTCGCTTCTCGAGTTCAGTCAAGGTCGCGTCTTCCCCCAAGTTGCGCGCCGCAAGCCGGAATCGTTCGGCTTGCGAAAGCCGCCACCCTTCCACTACGAGCAAGACACTCATTCCCATCAAGAGTAGAACCGGAATGACAACAATCATACCCGAATGCCGCACCTTCCCAGCGCCTCTTTCGCCGGTCTCTAGCTTTCCCTTTTCAGAAGCTCGGGACACCTTGGAACTACAAGCCGTAATATGAGCCGAGACCACTGTGACCAAAACGACAATCGCAGGTATGTGCAGACCGAAATCAACCCAACTGTGCACAACGACAGTCGTAAGTCCCAACAACCCACCAAGGACAAGATTACCTGTCGAATCAAACGGTGATTTCTTGTAACCAATATATCCAGTACGTAGCAGGTACCCGACGGCCAGCAAAACAAATAGCAAGCTAAGACATCCACCTTCGACGAGAACATGCAAGTACTCGTTATGTGCAAATTCCACAAATAGGGTCGAATCGTCACCCGGATGTCGACTCATCTGGTCCATATGAAGGAACGTTCCAAAACCAGACCCCCAAATAGGAAACTCAGAGACCCGCGGCCACACTCGCTGCCATATATAAAACCGACTCTGTTGGAGTGTGTCGGCCTGCCATAGGGTGTCGATACGATGTTCGATCTGCTGCAGACCAACCCACGATAAGAAACCGAACACCAAGAACACACCAAGAAACCAAAGACCGCCTGAAAACGACTTACCCAACACCCGCCACTGCAGAAAAATTCCAAGACTGATGGCAATCAGAAACGCGACCATTCCACCCCGCGAAAGCGACAGGAAGTTGCTTCCAACCATCAGAATGACACCAGCTAAAATCCACAAACACTCCGGCGTTCGTAGTAAGTCCACAATTCCCTGGGTAGGATAGGACGACGTCGATTCGGGATGCCTGGTGCTTTTCCATATCCGACTGAAGAACAGACCAATTGCCAGTCCAACACAGATGTTGACGTAGAACGGAAAATGGTTCCGACACACAAAAGGACCATAACATCGACCGGCCGTTTCCCAGGACCAATACACAAAACTTGGTCGAGCCGACAAAAACTGAAGAATCGCGAACATCGCCAATCCAGCTCCTTGGAAAGTACACAAGATAGCTAAACGGCGAAAGCTTCTTTTGGTCGCAAATGTGTTAGCAATGCTGGCATAAAACAACACGACCGCAAGAATCCGCAGGAGTGTCCAGCGAGTGGCCCCGGGCGATAGACTTATAGTCGTACCAGGGACACTACCCCACTGCGCAAAATTGTTAATCCCGGGATTGTCTCGAACGCTTAAAAATCGATCATAAATACCACCAGTCCTTGGGGAGACATATTCAAGAACCGCCTCCGGCCAAGAGACCATCTGGATACAAGCGACCAACAATAATCCCACCAAACAAAAGAGAAAGAAGTCCGGTGTCCAGCAAAACTCCCGTGTACTCAGGATCTTCAACGCCCACAGACCAACGGTCGTGGCCACCCCCCAGTAAAGGATCATCTCAAAAAAGGGATGAACCGCACCAAAGGCCCACGGCGAAAAAAACACCATCAACAGCGTCACCATTTCCATGGCACCATGAATGATGTTTTCCCACTTTGTTGGCTGCTCTTTGGGGGAGAGCGCTCTCAAGTTCTCAGAAGGAACCATTCAAGAACTCAGGGCTATTAGGTCTTTGGACTGGTCCGTGAAGATTGAATTCCGGATGTTAGGTTGGGTGAATCAGGAGAGGAGTTTGGTAGTTCAACAACAAACGAACCAAGGGGGAATAGGTCAAAACTGCGAATTCCTGCGCGTCAGCGAGTAAACAGTCTCGCGAGGTTACCATCGAAAAAGCAAACTACTTACAGAGAGTTTGTCTCTACAAGATCGAGACAAACTTCTCAGGTTCTCATCAAATCTTTAACGACCTGGAGAGGTTCGCGAACCACGACGAGTGTACACCCAGTCCTTGAGGAGGACCGTCTCCTCAGAATCTTGACCAAGTTTGGCCTGGCTTTGGACTTCATCCGATGGAGCCTTGTAACCAGGTTCGAAGATGGTCAAGCCCCCAGCAATCGGATCGTCTTCTCGAGCAAGCCTTGTATCGGTTGTCGGCCAAACGGACCCACCCAAAAGAATGATCCCAACCAGAACGAGACCAATCAAAAGAAACCATGACGAAATCGAGCGGTATCTTCTCTTTGCTTGATTCGTCGATTGGTTAGGCAGATACGTGTCTGATTGATTAAGTCGATTTGCCATTGGTGCCCCCAATTTATTCATACGTTCTTGCTTGTTAAATTTTTACAATGACGAAAAAAATGAATAATGTAACGACTTTAATTCCTCCTTGCTTGCATGTCCATTATACGACATCTTCTAACCACTCCAAGGCAGCCGAAAAAGAAAAACTACCTGATTGCTCTAGAAAGCACTTTTTGAAGCCGTTTCTTTACCTTTTGTTGACATCCCCTCGGTTGCTTTCAACGAGATCCCTACCCCAGACCCTTCACTCCTACAATCCCACACAGAAGCTTCCCATCTCCTCAAATCCAACTGGCTTGATCCTGTCACAAGCTTCACCAGGTTCTATTGACTCTCCTTATCCTGTATGAGTTGTGCGCAGTAGACATTGGGGTAAAAAACACCTAAATCCCCAAGATCAAATCATCATCACAATCGTTACAACACATATTTCCGGCAAAGACTTCAAGTTTGAGTCCCGAATGGGGCGATAACACTAGAGAAGCCATATCTGTCCTCTTGTTCTGCTTTGGGCCAAGCTAATGAAACGTCTTCTCGGCCTCACCGCTGTTTTACTTTGCTCGACTCTATCGGGCTGTATGTTCCTCGGTTACGGGGTCCGGAACATCATCCATGTCCCGGGCGAAGCGTTCGACGAAGTTCACGCCAAGAAAGAGCGCCGAAAAAAAGCTAGAGCGGCTTGGAGGGAGATGCAACGACTGAATCCCACCGACCACTCTCGAGCCTACAAAGATGGATTTCTCAGAGGATTCGAGGACTACCTTGCTGCCGGGGGAAATGGATTGCCTCCCCCCATTCCACCCGAGAAATACCAACGCCTTCGATATCAAAATCCTCAAGGTAGATTAGCCGTACAAGATTGGTTCGCCGGATTCTCTCATGGTTCGACCGTAGCCGTCGAATCCGGCTGCCGCGAATTTCGGGTTATGCCCTCGAGCAGTCCAGGCTATGACAAACCGATCCCTCCGTTCCGCGGCATGGAGTCCGGAAACGCACAGTTCGAAACAATGCCCGAGCCTTCATTCGTGACATTCCAATCGAGTCCACCGTTGAAACCGGAACACTCGTCTCCAAACTGGACTGAACGACTTCCTCTACCTGATCAAACCGTGCCTGACAATTGATGTCCGTGTTGGATGGTTCCAGAAATGGGTTCCTACCAGTGACAACCTTGTCCTGACCCAAGGGCGGAAAAAGACCATGTCGTACTTACTACAACGAATGACCAACTGGTTTTCTGACTCTCCAGCTCGATTACTCCACAGTTTCATGTTGTTTCTCGTGGGGATCGTGTGTTGTCCTGGGTGCGCGTCCTTCACAAACCCGGCGGCTTCCTATGGAATACCAGTCAGCCGAGTCCCAACAGAATTTCTAGGTCGTCCCCGCGAACAACAACAACTGGTACCATTCACGAGATTGCGTCATCCACAGGTAACCATATACAAGCTCGCGCCTGGGGATGTTTTGGGCGTCTATGTCGAGGGCGTCGTAGGCGGCGTAGGCGAAACACCTCCAGTTCAATTTGCGGCCAATTCTCAAGAACCGGTGATCGGATATCCAGTTCCCGTCCGGAGTGATGGGACCATCATCCTACCATTGATTCCCGAAATCAAGGCCCAGGGAATCACGGTCGAGGAGCTAGAGGCCAAAGTCAAAAAGGCTTACACCGAAGATAAACAGTTATTGAAACCCAAAGCAAAAATTTTGATCACGCTCCAAAGTCGTAGAAAATACCGCGTTCTGGTAATCCGGGAAGACGCCGGTGCCTTGACCGTAAGTCCTGCGGGAACCCTCGGGTCCGCACGTAGGGGCACAGGAAAATTATTGTACATGCCCGCTTACCAGAATGATGTCTTGACAGCACTGGCCGAAACAGGCGGGTTGCCAGGATTCGATGCGACGAACGAAGTCTTCGTATTGCGTGGTGGCATCCGTGACGGTGTCCATTCGAACGGCACAACTTCGATAGTTCATCCAGACCTGCTTAGGTCCATGGATCGAAGTGGACAGAAATCGAAAGATAATATCGTTAGGCTACCCCTCAGATTATATCCCGATGAACCGATTCCATTCGACCAAAAGGATGTCATTCTGAACGATGGAGACATCGTATACGTCCGAGCCCGCACCACAGAGGTCTTCTACACAGCTGGACTAATTGATGGCGGCGAGTTCATTCTCCCAAGAGATTACGATCTCGATGTCCTCGAAGCCGTGGCCCGTGTCCGCGGTCCACTCTTCAATGGGGGCTTGTCCCAAAACAATTTCACAGGCCAAGTTATCAACGTGGGTCTTGGATTTCCCTCACCGAGCCAGTTGACTGTTATTCGCAAGACACAGGGCGGTGGTCAAATTGCCATTAATGTTGACCTCAATAAAGCTCTTATTGATTCTCGGGAACGTATCCTCGTCATGCCTGGCGACGTTTTGGTCCTACAAGAAACCCTCGGAGAATCTTTCACCAGGTACTTCACCACTGTCTTCCGATACGACTTCATGTGGGACATAGTAACGTCACCAGACGCCACAGGCTTCGGGATGTTCACTGGACCTCAGTCATAGCCACTGGTCGCCGGGAGTTGTGTTGCCCAGCCAGACGCAAAGACCACTCGATCGGTGAGGTCGCATAGTGAATGATGAACGCGAGTCTCATCACTGGGGTAAATAACCTGGGCACTACTCTCGCCAAAAATTACTGTCCCAAGACATGGGTCGTAAGGAAACGAATATAGCTCCTCAACCAACACGATCACTTTTCCTTCGAGTAGTCGTGTTGTTTCAAGAGCTATAGACTGGCTAAGGTTTGAAGTCGAGTTCGAGTCGAGAATGCTCAAGCGATACAACAGTTTGACAACAAATACTCGCAATGGAACTTGAGACAAAACATAGAACAGACTTTTCATCTCTCCTACATCCATCGTCCCCACCACCGACTTGGCCGCCAAAACTCTTTGGCTTCAAAGGAATAATTCTCTCTTTGATACCTATGGATGTTTACCATTTGGGGTTATTGGTTTCCCGTTGAGATGGGCAAGCGGGAGCGCTAGTTGGTTTGTGTCTTCATGTTCAGGTTCTTCATAATAGCTTGATTTCTTTTCTCGGTAGTAATCAGATTTGTATCCGTACTGAGATCGAGAGTTCTCATACCGCCCATAACCGTAAGCTTTGTTCAGACCAACTCCGTTCACGATGACCCCGAGTGTATTGACGTCCAACGAGTTCAAAATTTCTTTCGCCCGTTCGGCATCAGGACGCCCATTTTTCACGATACGAACTATGAGCAACACCCCATCAACCCGTGGTGCGACAATAGCAGGGTCGGAAACAACTAACACAGGTGGAGTGTCTACAAGGACGAGGTCGTACTGTTCTTTCGCTACCTCCAAAAACTCATGAAAAGCGGACGAGGTTAGGAGTTCCGCCGGGTTGGCTGGTCGGGGTCCACAAGGGAGGATCGAAAGATTAGGGACCGCCGTTTCCGAAACAACTTTAGCCAACTCATGACCATCATTCAGGACAGAAACTACACCCTTATCGTTGGAGAGTCCAAATAGTTTGTGCTGTCGAGGACGGCGGAAGTCGGCGTCGATGATTAGGACCCTCTTTCCACTTTGAGCCATGGAGACCGCCAAGTTAGCAAGCAGAGTGCTTTTGCCGTCGCTCATGTTAGGACTTGTCACTTGCAGGATTTTATGGTCCCGTCCACGCGTACTAAAGTAGAGCGATGTACGGACTCCACGGAACGCTTCCGCTTCCATGGACTTCGGTCGATGTTCTGCAGTCAGATGTGGGTCAAGTGGTGAATGATTCGCTTCGAGTTGTTCGAGAGTTTCTTTCTTGACGACTAGCTTGGGGATGTGCCCAATAATCGGCAAGCCAAGTCGTTGCCGAATCTCCTCAGGAGATCGGAAACTACGGTCCAACAATTCCAGCAGCCTGGCTACACCAAACCCGACCAGAAGTCCGCCCAGGAGAGCCAAGAGGAAAATGTTGAGTGGTCGTGGAGCGACTTGAATTCCTATCTGAGGTGCTGAAAGGACTTTGGAGTCGTATCCACCCAAGTTCTTCCCGACTTTCACTGATTCGAGCCGGTTAAGAATTTTGTCATAAAGTCTTTGGTGGTTGTCGATTTCTTTGTGCAACGTTTTGTATTCTTGAAGGACCGACCTGTTGGGTGCCAGATCTTCTCGAGCCTGTTTAATCTGAGATTTCAAAATACCGATAGTCACTTGCAGTTCTAAATACCGCTCGTTCATTCGCTCTTGTGCAAATTCTTTGATGAATTTTTTGTTGGCAGGATGACTCTGATCGCTCAGGGCTGAGATTTTTTCCCGGAAAAGTTTGATGCGTTCCAATAACACCTGCCGGTCAGGGTAATCTGGGCCAAAGTTTTGGAGCGATAACTTGGCGTCTTCTATCTCAAGGCGATCAAGTTCCTTGAGAAATTCATCTTTCACTTGTTTCGAGTTGTTCGTTGTCGATTGTTGTTTGTACTTGGGAAGCACGATTCCTGTTGCCAAACTATCCTTTAATACTTCGTATTCCATCTGTATCTCGCTGAGCTGTTTGGACCAGTTCTCGCGATCCACTTCCGTTTGGGTCTTCCCACTCTCAGTGAGTTCGGCCAGGAATGGGTTCTCCATCACCAGTGATTCGAGCTTATCTTTCTTTGTTGTAACCCCGTCGTTCAGAGTGTTTTTTGCTGACTTCATGAGCCCTATGAATTCTTCATTTTCATTCTTGTAGGTTTCCTTCAAGAACTCATCGTAACTCTCGACAATCGTAGCCAATATTAAGGCGCACTCCTCAGCCACAGGACCTCTGTATGAGAGCTTCAAGACGTTGGGCACTCCTGAACTCCCTTCGGCTTCTCGCGTAACCGAAAGGGATTTCATAATGATCGATTTAGGGTCACCATTTCCGGAAAGACTCTTCAACTGGTCCAGTTTTCCACCTTTGAGAGCTTCGTCGGCGATGACTCCACTTTTCAAAATCAGTAGCTGTGTAGAAAGATAATCTTCCAGATAGTTCTGTCCCAACTTCAAATCATTGGGTGCAAAGACTTGTCGGTTCTTATTGATAATCAAAAGACTCGCGCTGGATTCATAGACAGGGGCTTGTCGAACGTAGTAAACGGCTCCAAGAAACATCGCGATGACTACGCATAGGAGGACAAACCACTTGGAGCGCCAAAGAATCTCTAGCAATTTCCCAGGCCCGAAAGTGGATTCTGAGGCTTTAGATTCGAACTCAAAATCGTTCGGTTGTTGCATAGTATGATCTCCGCTACGCGATCGAGGGTGTTCTTATCTTTAGAAGTATCCGCACGCCTGAGCATGGTGACACGTTTTGATAGAATTTGGAAACAATCTATCATTGAACTAACTTGGGAGCGAATAGAACGATGACTACCTGTAGGGCGAGTTAGTTAGAAAGTCGCAAAAGTCTTGACTGTTGGGAAATCACAGGCTCCTAATCCGACTATTGGTTAAAACCTCATCCAGTGAATGTGTAAGCGATAAGTTTTCCGTATTCAGTGAGATAAGTCACCGTTCCTTTGGACGTATGCCACCAATCGGACGCCCCGAAACCATCTGTCGGAGCAGACACGAATTGCACTCGGCTTACCTTATCATGAAGTATGGTTTGGAAAATCCATCTAGCCCGACGGGTGTGGAACGTGTTTGTCACAACGATGAACCTGGCCTGCGGATGCTTTTCCATAAAATCGTTCAACAATCGGGCTTCGTCCGCAGTACTGCGAACCCTTTTGTACTTGGGGAGTACGATATCGTCTGCATCCACACCTCGGGCCAACAGAACTTGACGGGCAATCTCTTCCTCTTTCGGGACCAAACCGTCCTCGGCGAGAGCATTCAGTCGTGGAGTAGTCAGGATCACCTTGGGGGCGTATCCAGCTTTGACCAATGCAGCCGCAACAAATGGACGAGTGGACTCCCCACCGCCGAGGACCATAACATAATCGGCCTTACGAGGTGGTTCAGAGACATCCAAAAACGCTCCGGCTTGCGACAACAGAAACGATCGGTTCAAGTAAAGCAGCACAAAAAATAGTACAATCACCACATACTGCACTATGCGCCAAAACACCCGACGCTTCATTGGTCGAGTTTCCGAAGACTGCTTTCGTACTTGTCCGGATTCCACTCCTCCGGTTCCTCCGTTTCACCACAACATATGACATGTGTACAAGAAACATAGTTCGTGAAGAGTGCCAAGACACCCTGTTTGCTGTGCCACCAGTTATCTTCATGGAACCATCTATGAACGCACGGCTTGATGGAAACTCTACTGAGTCGGGATTCATCGATGGTTCTGGCAAAGACACAACGCCAGTACCCGCTCCGAAATTGATCACACAAAACAAGCAACGTCTCGTCAGGATGATCCTTCAACCAATTTTCAATTCCACGTGCCTTGGACCAATCCCCACGCCCTGGGCATGGACAATAAATAAGCTCACCATCCGGAACCCCTAGACGGTTGAGTTCTTTAATTCCGATTGCTTTCACATCTGGCCGAATACCCATCGTCTCCAAGCGGTTTTGTTCCGGAGCCAACACCAGAATCTTGTTGACTTCTTTGTCGTGGTAGAGTCGGCTCGCGATTGCATATCCATTGTCTGCTTGGAGATTCAGAACGATCGTTGTTGACCTAACCGAATCACTCGCAATGATCCCGCGGCTAAGTCCCTTCAAGATGGGCAATCGAAACAAATACAGAAGGCCCAACAAAATCAAGAAGATAACCAGACGCCAAAGCCAACGAAGCTTCGCCTTCGGCTTCGACGTCGAGGCATCAGGTTGCGAAGTTGTTGCACCTTCTGAGGTGGAGTGTTGTTCGGTGGGTTCTTGCATCAGGCGTTGAACAAATCTTGAGTGAAGACGATTGATGTCTGGCCGATGAAGCCTACAAGGTCAGTAGTCATATTGTTTTCCGACGCCTCAACCAGTTTGATAGCCAAGACTAAACCTCTCCGGGAGCAGCGGACTGTTATTTATCGAATCTCAACTTTCGGCGACAGCTGGCAAACCGACCAAACAGCTCATGTAGCCTCAATAGTCATCGTTCGGTGGAAGGTAGTATTCTCCAAGGTGCGCTGCACATTCCAATCCAGAAAAAAGTACCGCACGCCGATCATTGAGCCAGATCCTCTCAGCTAAAAACAACAAATGAGCAGCATTGACCGCAGTGAGATCCCCATATAGTCGAGATGGCACGTTGACTCGTAAATCAGACTCCCAAAAACCGCAGACTCCGTCCCCGTGGACTGCAAAGCGTGGCTTGCTCCAGTTAAAGGGAACAAAATATATGCCGGACGAACGAGAGCTAATGACTCTAATCACATCAACAGTAGCCAATATGATTGTGGACGTGTTCACCATGTGTTGTCATGTATGAACAGGCCGGAAGGAGTCAAAAATAGATAACTTGAATTTCGCAGGTAAGAATCCAGGTTCACAGTAATCCGCATCGATCAAACCTAACTATTGCGTCATCATCAAGCCGCACAATAGAAAGAGAGATTGTCTATTGAAAAATCGAACGAACACTCCGGGATTGTAGCTGAACTTCAGTCGTCCATTTCTCATAGACGTTGTGTGATCAACATACGCTCTATGTAGTTAGTAGGACAGGATATCACAGAGAATGATTCTCAAATTGCAAATTTTATGACGAAGTTACCAACATCGTAACACTTTACTGATCTGAAGTAGCCATTTTCACAAGCTGCTACGGCTCAACAACTTGCGGAAAAATCGAACTTCTGGGCCTGCTTTTTCCTTGACAGCACAAAGTGTTGACCAGCTTACGGTTATGGAAATCTACTTCAGACCAGTAAAGTGTTACCCAACATCTTCGGTGAAAGCGTAGCACACCGTTAATATATTGTCAATGTGAGGGTCAGAAAATCTAGGCAACTTAAAGCATGATTCTCCAATCATACCTACAATTCAAATCGCGCACTTCATACCCAAACCACAACTAATTATCTTAAACGATGTATAATTAACCTTTACACAATAGACCGCCAGTTAAAACAGTTCTCCCACTCCTGAGAAAGTCCTGTCCGAATACAGTTCTCCTCGAATCCTAAAGAAGAAAGCCTCAAGTATAGTGTGTTTCATGTCTCTGCTGAGTGGCTTGCTTTCCATCTCCAAGTGGATGAAGCATCCACCGCTCCACCTCAATAGAAACCCCTTGCTTGAGAAATTGGACTTCAACACAAAATCGTAACCCGTTCTTGGTGTCCACTAACATCCCCTCAAACCCAGCAAATCCACCGGCAATGATCCTCACGGGCTGTCCTGCTTCCAGATTGGCCACAGGGTGTACTGCTTCTCTCCCACACACAAGGTGGTACACCTGGCGTAAGTCGGAATGGAGCCGATTCTGGTCGACAACTGGAAGCACGCTAACAATTTGGTTCGTTTTAAGTGCGGAAAGTCGGGCCTCTTGATCTCCTCTCAAGAAGATGTAACCAGGAAACAGCGGATGCTTGGCTTTGGTAGGACGCTTACTGCTTCTCGACACTCGTTCATACAGAGGCAAGAAAAAAGAGAGACCAAGTTGCAAGAATTTTCTCGCCAGAGCTTTCTCTGCACGAGGATGTGTATGCAAAACCCACCAACGTTCCTCGTGATGGTCCGGTAGTTCGTGGAACTCGACATCAAAGAGCTTTTCTGGATGAAGCAAATATTCAGAGGCGCGAGATATCATGAAAGTCTCCTGCGTGTAATCCTTCTGAACGATGTTGCAATCCGAAGCACCGTAAATAGTCTTGGCACTCTCGGAGACCCTCCAGGCAGCAACCATTAAGCTGACAGTAACATCCTTTACTTCTGGCATTCACACGATACTACCCAAGTGAACGCAATCTCAACAAAGCATTTTTCTATCCAATTTTGTACAAATTCGCAATCTTTTCGATCAAACGCTACCGATAAACTTGTTTTAGCCTAAATAACTTGACACTTGTGATGACTTTTTGTTGACACTACATCAAGCTCCCCTAGCCAAGGACGAAGCACACGGTGCAACTCCTTTAAATATGTAACATGTTATTTGATTGTCGGCCCTTGCGGGGCGCTCGATCTAAAATTTAGGTTTAAACCCACAAAACCAAAGGACCTCGACAAACCCGACACTCGTTCACCCGATCGATTGTGCCAGGGACTATATCCGAGCAGTCCTCAATGGTTCTGCCGACTCGTACCCAAAGCAGAGCACTGCCACCATCATTTGGATGTTGGAGCATTTTCACTATCGGAATGCACAGTCCGAATATTTCAGACATCCATACTGCTTGCTTGTGCACATCGAGAGGCAGGAATCTCAACGTGACCTCGAACACGCAGCAACGACAATCGTTTTCCCAAAGTCCATTTGTAAGAAAAAGGCGTCGCCAACGCTTGGGAAACTTACCGACGCTCCGGTAAGTTGTGGGGTTGGGTTTTCCACCTTGTTTTGGGGTAAGTGGAAAATCGTTATGAAAGCAAAAATCGTCCGGAATGATCGACAGGGAGAAATCGACCACAATGAATTGAAGATCAGCTCATACCTCCAATTCTATTGCTCTCTTTTAATACTGGAGGAAACCTATATCGTCAAGGACAATTCTAAGCAAAACACGGATAACTTTCGCTTTCTTTTTTGGTCGTCTCATGCAGAGTCTGGGTTTTCTTTTGTAGCACTGTGGTTGCGTTGCTCGGAGTTCGAGGTCAAAGCTAAAAGACTTAGTCAAACACGGTGCAAAACCAGAACAAAGACTCCTCTTCTACAAAGATTTTTGCATTTACATCCATACTTGATTTATACTGGTTTTGACGAATTGAAAAAAAAATAGTTCCCATAACTCCGGAAGATTTCGGGATTCTGAGCTTTGGGTGCTCTTTCACGGAACTTGCAGCCTAACTACCGGTCCATTCTTAAATAAACAACCTATGTACTGCAGATCATTCGCCAATTCGAGAACGGAAAGAAAGAAAGCGAAACATCAGCTTCAGGAAACACAATTCGTGGGCCCTACGTCGAACTCTCATCCCACGACCAAGCAATTTCAACCAAAGGAAATCCCAAAGAGGGAAACGCCAATGAATCCGGTAAGCTTTCGTCGCACACCTCGGAGTCTGCTTGGTTCCACCAAGGACGTTGGCTCGCTGTTTCCGGACTGGTGGTCAAATCGTCTCGATAACTGTCGAGACCATGGTCCGAGAGACGAAGGCATTCGGGCGGCAACTTCTCTTCCGCCCGGTTCATGGAACCACCAATCAAAATGACAGTTCGTCGCCAGCAAAGTTCACACGATTTCGGCGTTGATCAATGAAAATCGATGAGGGGCCCACGGGACCGGCCATGTTCATGGAAAGCTTACGGTCGAACAAACAACCACGGCCAATCACCGAGAAAGCTCTGCCGTCCTTTGTCTATTTCGCTGAAAGCTTCCACACGGTAATTCCCTCCGGAGTTACGACGGCGATCGCTTCGTTCTTGGAAGAAAACACCACATGGTAAGCAGACCCAGAAGTCTTCGCCTCGCCAATTTTCTTCCCGCTTTTCAAATTCCAAATGACAAGCTTTTCGAAACCAGCGAGGGCAACAAGTTGCCCATCGAGTGAGAAGCCCAAGTGGCCGTAGCTAAAATTGACTGGAATGGCCTTGTGGGTCTTGTTCGTTTCGATGTCAAACAACCTCACCTCGAATGGAAAGTTCGTCCCTTGCAGGAACGCCAGATGTTCTCCGCTCGGGGTCAGCATCGGCTTGGTCCAGGTGTCCTTGAGACTCACCTCAGTCAAAGTGTTCTCGGTCGAGTCCCAAACGGGCATAGAGGACTTTTTCTCGTGAGTATGGAGCGCAACCACTGTTCCATCACGCGAAAAAGAGAGTCGGGCGAAATCGGGAACGTTCTTCCAGGAGCTGACTTTGCCGGTCTCCACATCGATCGAAGCTACAGTGGTTCCTTCAATCTTCTTTTCCTTCACAAGGAACTTCCGTGCGAGGATAGTAGTTCCGTTTGGAGAAAGATGAATGTCACTCGTTTGTGCTGGAGCTTCTAACTTCTTCAAAAGTTTGCCAGTTCGAACGTCCCAAACCACAATCTCTGGAGTCGCCGCCGTTCCGAATGACAAGTAGCCGAACCGTTGACCATCTATGGAAAGAGACGGAGTGAAGAAACCCTTCGGTAGCTCGATCTCGACTTGACCTTCTTTCTTGGTCTCGAGATCCAGACTCGCAAAGTTCACATCGTTACTCTTTTGATCGTGTTCGACCCACACGACCTTGGCTTCCGTGGGGAAGCCAATTCCTGAAATGAACTTCTCCTTGCCCTTCTTGACAAACGACTGCCGTACAAGCTCTAGTTCGTCGAGTTCCTTTGGGACCGATTTCGTTGTGGAGGTGGTTTTTTCCTTGCTTTTAGTGTTGCTAGCTTTCTCTGGCGTCTCAGACTTCTCAGGGTCAGACGTTTCAAGTTCTTGCTTGGCTTTTTTTGTTGTCGATTTAGGTCCTTCCTCCACTTCACCGAAGTTGGCACCACAGCCAGTCAGAGAGCACAAAAATACACAATAGAAAATCATCCATGTCGTAAATCCAGCAATCCTTCGCATTGTACTTCTCCTGAATTGCAAACGAGGCCACTGGTGGCAGATCATTCTCCGAGCATGCCTCGCATCAAGTTTCTTGCTCCAGTTGCAGACTTGCCCCAACCGGATGGACGTGCGGAATTATAATTTAGGCAGTTTTGTGGAAAAAAAGCAAGATTGGTCTCGGCTGATGGCAGGGCAGTTTGATATTCGAGGTTGTCTAGGAAACTGTCAAAGTAAACAGGTTCTCCCAAATGCCAACAGCACCAAAAACACTCATCCGCAACTTTTAAGTACCCTTGTGGCGATTGTGGACAATTGTCACAAGAATGTGTGCGAAGGTTTTGTTAGGACCCAACCCCCTGTCGACGTCGTTACTCACCCATCAGGACAGGCTCCATCTTCTTTTCACGATCCCTAAATCACATTCAAGCTCGAAAAGCCCTTGGAAACGCTCAGGCACAGAAAACCACATGGCCTTAAATGGAATTGCAACCATTCGAGGTCATCGTCACAAATCGTTGTAGGTAACGTTCGCTTCGAGAACTCGAGTGAAGAGAGTCAGATAAGCAATACACTTGATATGTTGACGTGTGATAGTCTCAGAGTTGGACTAGACGTCAAAGTAGAGATGCGTCAATTGTGCGATACACGAGAGGCCGCTTGTTGAAGGACCAGCTGTTGGATCCGAAAGAAATGAATATGACTTCACTGTTCCGTCGACTGGTCCTTCGCGGTCTCAAGAATTCACTGGCATTGTCATTGTTGAGTCATCTGAAAATTCAACTTGTCGCTTCCAAACCTCTTCCCGGTGGACAGCAATTTCTGGAGGAGCTTCGATCCCAAGTCGCACCTTGTTACCGTCAATCTGTAGGACGCGAACATAAACGAGTTGTCCGTTGATGGTCACAACGATCTGTTCATCTTTCTTCCTTGACAAGACCAACATGAGTTTTCTCCTGATTTAGCTTGTTCCAGCTTATCTTTTGTGATCAAAGATGGAAACGAAGCAATTCTTTAAGTTTGAACAGTCAACACAAAAATTCTAAGATAAATAATGGTTGTGTTGTGATGAATCTGATGTATTTTTAAATTTAGAAGCCTCCACCGTTGAAGTTAGAAGGAATGCCATTGGAGTGTGAAATTGTAAATGTCCAAAGGCATTCATTCCTATTCTAGACTCTCTTGACAAGAGGTCCAAATGCGTTCGCATAAAATCCATCTCTTACATGAACAAATTTTTACCATATGAAAATTAGTTTAGCAAGGTTAGTTGAGTGAGCTACTTTTTTTCTGTCTCACCGAACCCACTTCTGTTGTTGTAAATTGCTATCTGGTCAAAAGATACGGGGAGAACGAATGAAAAAATCCCCCACAAGGTCGGCCCTTGTGGGGGATTATCGATGTGTGTGAGATTATCGCCAAGAATTAACGGACTTGCGTTTTTCTGAGAGGGACATCTTGTGAGACACTTGGTACACCCCCAGGAAGTTCCGTTTTTGGGGTGACCTTTTGGCTCAACAAAGAGTCTGGAGAAATCCCCGGAACGGACCGTCTACGGATGTTAAAAGTCGGAGCCTCAATAGCGAGTTTGAGCTTGCTTCGCTTGTACAAGATGTTCCCTTCCTTCGTCGTGTACTTGATGTTCATTTGTAACTTCGTCAAGTTGGGCTGGTAGGTAGCCCAGGGCAATGGAACATTGTAGCCCCATCCGATCATCCTGTCTTTGCTCGCTGCCGGGCAAAGCATCTCCTTATTGAAGGCCCAACATTCTAGGACCTTTCCGTCGTGCGGTGACTGTGGCGGTCCCTCTAGACTGAGCTTAACCTCGAGGAAACCGTCGGCTCGACAAGGTTTCAAGTTCTTGTCGAATAGGTAGAGCCGCATGGCGAGATTGGGTCCGGGTTGACCGTCTTTCCCAGGATCGGGCAAGAAGATGACTTGCCGCTCCCATCTCGGTACGATTTCAACGACTTCTCCTACTGGGGGCTCTTCCCTGTTTTTGTGGTTGCTCCAAAGCGGAAGGCTCACACACCCAGGACAAACCAGAAAGAGGATAGTTAAAGGGAGAAAATAAACGACTAAGGTTTTTGTGCCTGGCTCCTTTTCTTTTTCTCTGTCTACTTTCCTGAGAGCCATTGGAAAGGTTGTCTTATTCGCCATCCGAACCCCCTTCCTTGGGAATTGGTTTGATTATGCCCTGCGTCGCCCTGAGTCTGGGGGTGACCTTCGTATCGACTATGTTCTCCCGGAGTGGCTACTGGAGGCACAAGCGGAGTATTTCGGATCCGCAGACCCGCACTGGGAACCATAGGTTCTGGAAAACTAGGTGCAGGCCCATGGGTCACTGGCCAATTGTGTTGATACTGTCGTTGCACCGCTTGACCCCCAATGTGTTTTGGACCCGCTGAGGTCTGTTCCAAAACTTGACCGGGAGCCGTCTGTTGGAACTGATTCGCCGTCGCTTGTGTTGGAGCTATCTGGCCCGTGGAGCGTGAGGTCTGGAGTAGCTTTGTTTGCGATCCAGCTTGTCTTGGCACAGGAAGCGCTGATCGCTTCGAGTTTTGGGGCACCATACGCCCTTGCCTTGGTTTCGGAAACCTGGAGGGATCCAATGGCGACAACTGTCCAGAAGACTGCCCGGGAGTCTGTGGCCTTTGGGATCTGGGAAGCGGCTTTGGGTTAGGCAACTGTTCGGTAGGCGGGCTGCCTGGCGACTGAACGTTCCCATCTTGCAACGGGACCAGTGATCCTCCCGATTGTGGCGGAGAGAGGTAGATTGTACCCGATGGAGCCAAACTTGGTCGCGGGGTTTTCGGCGGACGGTAACCAGGCATCACCGGTTCCATTCCGACGGTCCCGTGGGCTTTCAACACGTCGCCTTGAATCCAGTCCATGCGTTGACGTTCTTCGGCAAAAATTCGGTCGGCCTCGGCCCGAGAGCGAACGATTCGCGGTGTCAGGATGATGAGCAGTTCTTCCTTGCGTTTGATTTGTTGGCGGAATCGGAAGAGAGCCCCAACCCCTGGCAAGTCACCGAACCACGGAATTTTGTTTTCTGACTTGACGTTGGTTCGTGAGATCAATCCCCCAAGGACGACAGTCTCGCCATCGGCGGCGATCACCGTCGTTTCGACTTCTTGTACGTCGAACGCCGTAGCAAAGATAGGCGCTCCGGCAGCGGTCTCTCCTACAACAACGTTGGAGTCCGTGGTGGACGAAACCGAAGGCAAGACCCGCATGATGATTGTGCCATCGGGATTAATCTTTGGCGTCACCTGCAGTTGGACCCCGACGTCTCGGTAATCGATGTTGTTTGCGGTCGTCAATCCACCCGCAAGGTTCGTGATTAGCTGGGAACTAATGATGTATGGGGCGAATTGGCCGACGAGGATTCGTGCCGACTGGTTGTCTGCCGTCATGACTTGAGGTCGACTCAAGATGTCTATCCGGTCTTGGGTTTTGAGGGCCCTAACAAGGATGTTGACGCTGTCGCTGGCCGCTGAGAAAACGAATCCGCCAGCATTCGCGATCGAGGATGCCCGTCCAAGTCCAAAGTTCCCCAGTCCCTGAACGCCCACACGCCCTGGCGCCACAGCTGGCTGGTTGGCCAGCGGGGCCGTGCTGTTGAAGTTGAACCCCGGCGCGGTGTTGAAGACCGTCCCGTCGATCACACTACGTTCAAAGAAAATCGGCGTTTGGAAACCCAACTCGACTCCAAACTCATTTAAGTCATCCAACTGGACCTCGGCAATCAAGGCCTGGATCATTACCTGAGGCGGCAACGTGTCGAGCGTTTGGATGATGTTGTTGACTTCGTCGAAGTATTGGTCGCTGGCACTAATGAGCAGCGAGTTAGAAATCGGCTCAGGGACGATGATCACTTGTTGTTGTAGCAACTGGAACACCGTGTTCTGATTGACGTTGACGGTCGTGGCCGTCAGAAGCTGGGCCAGAAAGTCGTTCAGTGATACGGCCACGTCGGCAGCCAGGGCGTTCTTCAAACGGTAAACGAGGTTCTTTCGATTGACAACGGAGTTATCTTCCAGGCGGCTGATAATGGCCTCGATGACTTCCAGGTCGTTCTGGCTGCCAGCGACGATCAAACTGTTTGTCCGGGGATCGACCGTTAAACGGAGGTCGATGATCGGCGCCCCCTCAGGCGTTTGGTTGCCGATGGCGATCACAGGCGGGCGGCCAGCGACTCCAGCCTGTTGTCCGGGGATACCCTGCTGTCCCGGAACTGCTCCAGGCTGTTGGATCGCACTGGTCAGGAATAGTTGTTGAAGAATTCCAGCGACCGATTGTGCGTCTGCCTTCTTGAGCGTGAAGATGTTGATGTCCGACCGTGCCAACGGTGGCACATCGAGGTCCTTCACGAGAGCAACGACGAGTTGCATCGTTTTTGGCGGTGCCGCCACAATGAGGCTATTCGTCCTGGCGTCGGAGATGATTCGGACGTCCTGCAATACGCCCGACTTGACGACCTTTTTCAATTCGGTGCTGAAGAACCGAATCGTACTTGTTTTGCTCACCTGACCGTTGGCCGTAATCGGGCCGAGTTGGGCCTGTCCTAATTGCTGCGCCGGGAGGGTGACAGCTCCGGTCGTCGCTCCGGAAGGCGCCACAACTCCTTCGTTGATGGCCCGCGAAATCAAAAGAGCCAGTTCGTCGGCCGTGGCGTTATTCAACCGAAGAATGACCAGGTCACTCGAAGCGGCGGATTCGCCATTGTCGATTCGCCAAATCAAGTTCCGGATTTCCTCCAAGTCAGCCCGACCCGCCTGGACAAAGACGGTATTGGTGTTTTCGTCGAAGGTAACGCGAACGAGATTTTGGTTGTTTTGATCCTCAGGATACCTTGTGGCATAAAAGTCTTGCAAAAGTGTCGCGACACGGGACGCCGAAGCCTGCTTGAGTGGGAACGAAATGAATTTTTCGCTCGGCACATCGAGGCGGTCGATGTCTTTCTTGATGTCCTTCAAGCGAGATTGCGGTGCAGCCACCAAGATGGCGTTGAGTCGCGAAATGGGTAGCAATGCAATCGAACTGGAGTTTTGGGTGCCCGTCGTGAACCCTGTTTGGTTTCCTCCAGGGCTGCCGATACGGACAGTCGTTGTTTCTTGAGACGGGGCGAGTGTCGTCGAGTTCGGGCCATAGATGACCTGCGAATACAGACGAGTCAGCGTATTCGTGAGCCGGACGGCGTCGCTGTATTTCAGCGGCACCAGCTCGATGTTCACTTCGCTTTGTTGCAAACTTTGTTGCAGGAAGCGGATGATGGTAATTACGGCTTCGACGTCGGTCTTGTTTGAACCGCTGACGATTACCCCTCCGAGTTGTTCAATGGGCACGACCGTGACGTCCGTTCTGGGACCGCGAATTGATTCGCCGTCCTTCGGGCCCGGTTGATTAACTCCACCTTTCTGGACGAGCAACGGTGGTTCTTGTTCTTCGTAGCTCACGAATTCCGAAGACGTTCTCGGGGCGACCTTGCTAGAAAACAATTCTGTGTTCTTCACGTTCTGCAAAGATCGCTTGTTCTGGAATTTAGTTAAAGCAGCCTTTGTTTGGTATCGCGGATCAGAAATTGTCGAGAACCGGCGGTCATCCTTGACCTGTGGTACGAAAAAATCCGGCTGTCCTTCGCGTCGATTTCGCTGCGACAGGTCGTCGCGAGAACTTTCTAGGCTGGTTCGGCCACCTCCGCCTCCTCGACTTCCGCCCCGGCCTCCACCGGGCGTCGTTCTACCACCCCCTCTACTCGGTGTGCCTCCGGTCCCGCGTCCGGGAGTCGTCCGGCCTCCTCGCCCTTGAAGTCCTCTAAGGCCCGCACCTGGAAATCCACCGAGCCGACCGCCTAGTCCTGAACCAGGAAATCCACCGAACCGACTACTTGGAAATCCACCGAAGCCTCCGAACCTTGAAGTCGGTTGGTTCGTTCCCGTGGTTCGGGAGCCACTCGTTCGATTGGTAGTTGCCATGGGGATCGGTTCGCCTCGTATGGCTGCGAGTGCCTGAGCCACAACGAGCGGATCGACCTGGACGGGCAAGACTACAACGGTGCGCTCGGAATCCTTGGCTTGTTTCTCATACTCGGCCACAAGAGACTTGATGTCTTCATACATCAGTTCCGAACAATAAACGGCAATCGAATTGGCCGTGTCGTTAACGGCCACGCTCAGAGAAGGCTTTCGCCGCGACGTACTCGAACCACGGTTGGACGATCCCCGATTGAACGGGAATGGAAGAGTCCGCGTTGGTTGTGAGCTCGGCTGCGTTGGGTTGATGCTTTCTTTGTAGAGAGTCTCGATTTGAGTCGCGACTTCTGACGCGTTGGCGTATTTCAACGGAGGCAGGACCCAGGTCCTCATCATGGCCGCCGAATCGGTTTCGGGTGTGTCGATTTGCTCGACGATCTTGCGGAGCGTGAGGAGTTCGGTCATCGTGGCCTTGACGAGTAGCGAGTTGGTGACCGTGTCAGCCACGATTCGGACATTCTCAGACCCACTGCCCCCACCGAGCAAACCTCCGGTCACGTCGCCCAGAAGTTGGAGGGGATTGAACCCGCCGCCTCCACGGCCTCCACGGCTTGCACCGCCGCCGCGACTCGCTCCTCCACCACTGCTACTTTGTTGCTTTCCGTTGAAGAATTCGTTGAGGATCTTGGCCATCTCGGTCGCGTCGACATACTGCAAGTTGATGAGCTGGTAGTCGCCTTCGGTGGGCGTCGTGTTGACAATGTATCGAATCAAAAATTGGGCTTCGGCCAACGCCTCCGGGTCATCGCTCTGGACGATGATCTGGTTACCGAACGCCGTGATGATGACTGGTGCACCCGGTTTGCCTTTGTCTTTTGAAGCTTCCTTCTTTGGTACCTGGCCCCGGAGGAGGTTATTCCTACCGAGCCGTCCTGGTACTTTTGTCGTGCGATAGGAGGTTTGGTAAAAGAGGACCTTGGGCACGGGTAGTTTACTCGGGTCTTCATCGACCCGTTTCATCTGAGGAGTTGGAGTCGGTCTGCGACGAGGTCCCTGTTTTTTCTTGCGTTCGATGACGGTGCGGTTCCCACCCAGGTTCAATTGGAGGGGGTTCTTTCGCATTTCCGGCCAAACTTGTTTGAACACCTCGGCAACCGTGGCACCGCTACCCGTAGGCAACGTGATGACCCGTCGTTTGGTGTCCCCGCCCTTGTACGTTTCGATGAGTTGCTCGATGCTGTCAATTTGCTCTTTCGTGCCTTTGACCAACACAGCGTTGCGGGTGATGTCCGCAGCAACGTAGGGGGCTGTCTTCTTGGCTTCTTCCAACCCCAAGCCTCCGAATGCAGCGGTGATCTTGTCGGCCATGTCGGTCGCATCGAGGGATCGGAGCACGAATAGTTTGACGACCGGAGGAATCATCTTGGGAACTTCCTTCCCTGAGACGAGGCCTTTGATGTCTTCGTGGTCGGCAGGAAGGGCTCTGATCCAAAGGCGATCAACAGCGATCTTCTGGACTTTGAAGCTCGTTCGACCCTCGAAAATGGCCGTCAGTGCCGCTGCGAGTTCTTCGGCATTGGCGTTTGGGAGCGGATACACTTTGCTGTACGGAGGTCCGGTAATGAGTTTCTGTTGGCTTTTTTCTCCTTTGTCTATTTCCAGGAGCATCTTCTTCGCTAGTGCCATTTTGTCCGACGGACCGGAGAGGAGTACTTGATTGGTCGTGTCGTTCGACGTGGCGATGAGCTGCCGGACCTCCGTCTCGCTACCGCGTTGGACCTCCACCTGTTGGCCGTAGAGTTCAGTTACTCGGGCAGCGGCTTCTTTGGACCGGATGTACTTGCAAGTATACGCCTCGGTCTTGGTGCCACCTGGAGGAGATGCTCCGATCTCCTTGACGTACCGAACGATCTGCTTGAGGATTCCCGCCTTGCCTTGGAGCCAAAGTTGGTTGGCTGTCTTCAATGGCGTCACTTCGCCGTACTTGCCCATGATCTTTTTGACTTCGGGCGCAAAGTCGGCAGCAACGAGTGGTGTTACCGGTAGCAGGATCGAAAGAAGTTCGGTCTTCCCGTACTTGTCGAGATCTTCAATGGGCACCTGCGAAACGATCTCGGGCGGCACCTTTCGGTCTGCGGGCCAAAACGTTATCGACGCGTTCCGGCGAATGATGATGTAGTTGTTCCGTGGGTCTGTCTCGAGGACCTCGTTGAGGATGTCGATGAATTCCGGGATCGTATATTCCCGGAGGGTTTCCTGCTTGGTCTTGGCGTCGGCTATTGTGGGCGGTATGAAGTTGATCGTCCCGGTTGGAACGTTGGCCGAAACGATGTCCAGTTTGGTCATCTTGCTGAGTGTTTCGATGGCAGTAGTCCAGGGAACTTTCCTCCAATCGAACTTAAACTTCGGCAAGTCCACCTTTTTTGCAGGCGGTGGGGTTTTCCCGACTAGCTCAGGAGGAAACTGTTCTTGAGCTTCCGCCGCTGTCATCGCCAACAACGGCAGCAGGACCAGAAATAGTGTTCTCATTGTCTCCGCCAAGCCTCTGCCCCAGACTGACCCAAGCGAAGCTCTCGTCCGTCGAGCCTCCGGTCCGTCTGGGTAGTTCGTTATATTCTGGTCAGTTTGAGTCCGTGTAGCCAGGGTTTCCGGCAGGTCCGTCGCCAAACCTCCGGTCTCACGATTTCTATACATCATAGCCTTCTCCCGCCGAAAGCCACACCCAATGGAATGGACCCCAGGTGTTTTGGTGCTCATTTTCTACGTCTCAGGTCGACTAAACTACGAACAGCCAGAATTTTCCGGCAGGTCCGTCGCCAAACCTTGTGGCACACGAGAAAACGAGTTCGTTGGTCGCAATTGTTATTTGGTGCAGAGTGTTGGGAAGAGATAAAATAATTTTACAGAAACGCAAGAGCAAGTATTGCGTTCTGAGCCATTTTTAATATTCTCATCAACTTCCTGGTAATCCAAAGAGCGACATTCGGAAGAACTCATTTTCCATCTCACTTCCTTCGATGGCCGCAGCACCTAGCGATTCGGACATGGCTTGGTGTAAGTTCGAACCATTGTGGATTCGGTACATGTTGCCTTCGGTGGTGAAGACCACGTCTCGGTCTTCCACACGCAAGATGGTGCCAGAGAGCATTACGTCGCCCGTCGGGGACTTGAACGCAAACCGGTCCTTCTCCTTGAGGGAGACGGTCTTGAGATCGACGTTCCAGTTGCGAAAACCGGCGTGGAGAGTTTTTCCGTCGGTCAAGTTGTCGATCTTTTCCAATTTGACAAATTTCAAAAATTCGCTGTAGTCACGCTTTGGCTGGGTGGGTTCGGTCGATGTCGGAGGACGAGTCTCTTTCTTGGGGACAGTCGGAGGTGCTTCGGTACCACCGTAGAAGATGTTGAGACGGGCAACGTCCGTGTAATCTCGATCGGTTTTGGGAGCTAGCCTTTTCGTGTCGAGGACTCCCCAAGGAACAAACCCCAAGCCAACGCCGGCCATGACGGTGTGGTAGATCGCGAAGACGCCTTTCTTGGCATTAGGGCCATCGGGGTCGAGGACCAGAGCTTCGACTTCGAGTTTGACACTTACGTTGCTCGCATCTCCCCCCTTCTTGTCGGTCGGTTGGAGTCTCACAGATTCAATCCGATGGAGAATGGGTGTTCTGTCGAAATCAGTGAGTAGCTTGACGACATTTTTGTACTCTGTCTCTCGGATTTGAATTTGGTAAGAATAGGAGGTGTAAACAATCGTTTGTTCACGAGAGTTCGTGTTCGTTCGGATGGTAATGTTTTTCGCTTGCGGTGAGGGTTGGATCGTTGTGGTTGCTGGATCGATGTTGTTTCGTGCAAGGATCCCTTGCAGGTAACGGTCGTAACCGGCCTTGGCCAGAGCCTTCTGTTTGGGCAGACTTCGGAAGGCATATTCTTGAAATTTCTTGCGATCCTCACCGATCTTCTGTATCTCTTCCCACTTCCCTTCGATCTGGTCTTCCAGTGCCTTGAGCTGTCTCTCTTTCTCCCTCCACGGCTGTATGACGTAGAAAAACACGACACCGAGGAGAGCTATGCCACCACCAGCTAACAAAAGTATCCGAAGTGGGCTTGTTTGTTGTTGGGCCACGTATGTATCTCCTGAGATAGGAAAGAGCGAACAGAAAACCGAATCACGCTCGTATTGTTCTCTGTTCGCTGTTCCCTGTTTGCAATTTCCTGTTCCCTACTTCCCCTTTTTCCACTCGGGAACAAAGGCTTGGATGTTGTGCTGATCGTGTGGGCGTTTTTTCATGAACACTCGGACAAGCACTTTGCGGACCTTCCCACCAGTCCGTGGATCGGAAGCTGGTTCTTCCTTACCTTTCTCGGCGGTATAGTAGTCGTCTTGGTTGAGTTTTTCGATGAACTCTTGGACGTGAGCAATGTCTGGTGCCAACAACTCCAATTTGGCGGCCACGGGAAATTCGTCTTTCGTGCCCGATTGATTGGCATCGACCTGAATACTTGTGACCCGGAAGTCGACCTTGTACGGAAAGTAGGCCGTCAAGTTGTACAACTCGTCTGCCCACGGTAACGTTGTGTTGTCCCACTCCAAGACTTTATTGACTTTTTGGCGTTCCGGCTCGGCAGCCTGAATGCTTGCTTGGATGTCGTTGAGTTCTTGCCTCTTCTTTTTAATGGCCTGGTCTTTGGAAGAGAGGAATTGCTGAACGAAGAATCCTCCCACGAACAACACAAGGAATACAAGACCCACAGTCACGATGATACTTTCTCGCTTCTTGCCTTGAGTGACTTTGGGCTTTTTTGGTGCCGCGAAGTTCACGGGAATGGGCTTTTTCTCGCCCTGCAAGTACCCCAGACCGATCAAACCGGTGAAGGCCCCTCGGTCGAGTGAGGGCACGTTGTCTAAAGGTGTTCCGTCTGCGAGAGTGATTGCTTCACTTGATCCGAGTCCAAACGGGTCAAGCATTTCCACGGGACAGTCGAGTTTTCCCGCGAGTTGGTCTCGCAACACCGACCCTTCGTTGGCTCCAGCAAGGTAGACTAGTTCGACCGGCCGGGAGGAATTCTTGGTGGAGAAAATCTTGAGCGTTCGACTGACTTCCGACACAAGCGAATCGCCAACGCCAGTCAAGGCTCGCGACACCAGAATGTCTCGGCCGCACACGACGGTCAGTTCGGCCCAATCTTGGGCCACCGTAATGACGCCGACGGTGGCATCAGGGGAAGGTGGCTCGAAGGCCACCAAGCCATCCGCTGCGTGAGCCAAACAAGCTGCGACACCAAACGCACGAGGAACGAACGCCTGGATTTTCAGTCCAGCGGCTTGGCAGATGTTTTGCAGCGACGTAAACCACTCTTTTCGAACGATCGAGACCGTTGCCACGTTCCCGGCGTTCTTCAAGTTGCCATGTCGAGCGTAGTCGATGATCACGCGGTCGAGAGGTTCCGATAGATCCTTGTTGACCTGAAACTGAACGAGAGCTGGTTCTTGGCTCTCGTCATCGACATTGGGAAACTTCACTTCCTTGAGAATCACGCGTTCCCGACCAACGCAGGCCAGCACGGGAGCGGCGGCCATTTTGGCTGACTTGAGTTGTTCCTTGAGCTTGGTGCCGAATTCTTCCGCGGCACCCGGCGCCAGGGTGTGCTGTTGCTCCCAGATGATCGCTTTCTCAACCTGCACCTTACTTCCCTGTACACGCAGCGAGGCCAGATACATCCGATCGTGGTCCCAATCTATGCCTAGAAACCGAGCCAAGGTGATTCTCCCAAAAGAGGGAACAGGGGATTAGGAGTCAAATAATCGAGTCAGGAACTCATACACAAGGCTCAAATACGTTTCTAAATCAGTTGTCATGTATCTGAGTTCTTGACTCGATTGTCTGACTCCTCCTTATTCATTTTGACCCAAAGACGCCCAATCAAACGTTCGTCCAAGGATCGTCATGTCTCGTCGATACAAAATCCGAGGTCTTCCAGCGTTCGTGTCGATCACCGCTTCGATGTGGACGGCTGGACCACCTTCGAGGAAATGGCCAATGACGTGAACGCGGTACACTTGCGAGCGAGTCGTGATGAATTCTTCCAAGTCCTCGACTTTTTCGATGTCGATTTCCGCTTCGGTCGCGATCCAGGCAGGGGATTGCCAGGTCGTCTGTTCCCATTGGTCCGATCCAAGCGGAGGACGTTTAGCGAGAATGGTCTGGAGGTCATTCTCTTCGAGTCCGGGAAGCGTCGCGAGGACGGCCTCGGGAGCGGTATTGATGTTGATGCGTGCGGGCAATTCCATCTTGTCTGTGGTGGTCACCGTGTCGAACAACACAGCCATGTTCTCTCTTTGGCCCTCGGGTGTGTTCAACGGACATGCGTAGGTTTTGGAGGGATCATCTCTTCCGGACCCGGAGACCCGGACTTCGGTGTCGATCAGGTCGTAGATCGATCGTATCCGTCCACGAGGCCTACTGCTCGTATCGATCTCAGCCTCACTCGGATCAAGAGTGTTGGCGGGATCGGTGGTTGCACTCCGTCCACTGTTGATTCGATAGAGGGCGATGTAGTTAGCCAGTTGAGGATTGGTTTCGGCCGACAATCGTTTGTACATGCTATCGAGGTCTTTTTCGCTCAACAAAATCTTCGGCTTGGCCGTGTTGGTCAGCGTCTTAAACTGGTTAAAAGTGATGTTTTGCTCGCGGCTGTAGATCGTCAAGTACGCCGACCATCCCATCTGCATCAACGGGTCCTGCTGGATTTGGGCATTTTGCTCCGAGAGTTCGATGAGGCCGTTGCGATTCAAGTCGTTGCCGTAGAGAAGCTCGGGGGTCACGTCTTGGATGAGTAACAACTCTTCAATGGAATCGAGCGGACCGTTCTTACACGAATACGGAACCTCCATCGCGCCGTAGGTTTCGTTTTCGGCTCCACCACCTTCCCGGACTTCCGAGTCGGCATCGAGCCAGTCCACAATCTGGGCGGCGATCTGTTCTTCCATCAACGGCAACTTTTTTAACAGTTCAAACAACTTATCGCCGCTGGGGTCGAGCTTGATCATGGCATTCAAGTTGATCTTACCGGACTCGTCCGTGACACCAAATCGGAAAGCTAAGTTATTTGCGTTGACCTGGCTGGGAATCGGCGGTGCAATCACACTAAACCGACCTTGGTAGCGCGAGAGTTCGTCGGGAAAGATGGATTTGAGGCGGAAGAAGTCCGGGTTGTCGTAGACATTGTTGTTCAGGACCGCCTGAACTTGCTCGGGATTGCTCAACAAGGCCGCGACATAGTTAATTCCCGAATCCGCCAGGGCCTTCGCCTGGGCCACTCGGGCAGCGTTATCCGAAGCTTCGAATTCGGCCATCATCATGTCGGCGTAACGGTAACCGGCTAACGCTAGTACCATCACAAGCACCAACACGACTAACAAGACGACGGCCTTACGGCCGGATGGCATGGAATCCGTAGATCGCTCGGCTAAGGCGGCTGAATCAGAGACTTTCTGTTGCTCTCCGTTCCCAGTTCCCAGTTCCCAGTTCCCAGTGCGTTGTTCGGTATTTCTTTTTGGATGCAGCAGCATGTTATTCTGACTCCAGAAGCCCTAATCCGAGATCACCAAGGTCGTCGAGATTGTTACCGTTGGCCGTCGGAATGGCGACGATGTGCTGGAACTGTTGCAATCGGTCTTCGTCTTCGGGTGCCGTCTTGCGATCCCCCAACCTAAGGGAAATTCGGATCGCAGTAGGCGGCCCGACCGGAACAGGTGCTTCGAGAGCCGGTTGAGTACCGTCCCATTCGATTTGCCAGTCGAGGCCGTCGTAATACTCGAATTGGATGCTTCGGACTTCGGGAGCGAGGAGGTATTTTCGCTGCTCGTCGATCGACAAAGTGTTCCAGGGGAAGTCTTCCAAAGTTACTTGCTCTGTAGGGAGGGGACTTTCCATTCTCGCAAGTCCCAAAGGTCCATTGTTGCCCTGGATCATCCAATAACAAACTCGGCGAACGTCGGGACGCAAACGACCAAATTCCTCGAGTTCCTTCTCCCTCTTTCGAGGATTCCCGGCGAGCGTCACGTAGAGGGCTACACGGTCGGGTTCTCCCCAGACGCCACTGTTGAACAAGACGGTCGATTCGACGCCGCCATCAATGGGGACATCTTCGGGTGGTGGCTCTTCCTCGAGTCCCTCGAGTCCCTCGAGTTCTTCAAGTTCTGCTTCGGGTAGCAAGCCCTCTGGAAGATCGACAAGGCGAGGGTCAAGCGGGGGAAGGTGGGAGCGAATGTCTTGCCGCAGTCTTTGGAAGAGGCTGCGAGCAACGGATGCTTGGCGAGTCTGGTCGCGCCCGGCTTCGGTTTGGTTATAAAGCGTGAAGAAGGCAAAATACAAGGCGTAAAGGACAAGCCCCGAGATCGCCAGAGCGATCAGGACTTCGATCAAGGTGTAACCGTGACGGTCGCAAGGTGATGACGCGAAGACAGCCTTTGTATGCTGCGTTGAGTTTTCTTGCGGAGTTGTGTTGGTAGCGTCTGCTCGCGAATCGAAGGAATCTTTCAGACGGTTAACGCCGTAACTTGAATTGTCCGAACCAGACATCATGATCGTGTTCTTGCTCATCACTCTTCCTCTTCCTCGAGTTCCTCTTCCTCTTCAGGCAACGAGGGAGCCGGATCGAGTGTGCTTCCACGGGCGTCGGGATCAATTACAATTTTCTGCAGTGACACCTGAAACCATGTGTCGTTGGCTCGTCGTCTCTCGAACGTCACCTTCACCTTGAAGGCCGTGGGTAGATCGCCATCTTGCTCAATCTCGGCAGACCATTGCCAACTCGGATCGATCTCATATTCTTGTTTGGCTGTTGATTCGAGAAAAAGGACCCGGGCTTCGAACTCATCCATTTTGGATTGACAGTGTATCATCCCTTCCTGAGTCCATCGGGCTTCGATGGCTCGGTCTGAACTGAAGGAAATCAATTGACCAATCGCCGCCAGGGAGAACAGAAAGATGACGACGGCGAGAATGACCTCGATCAGTGACAATCCGTCGCGGTGAGTTGAGACGGTCCGAATTTGCATGCGTGTGGGTCTCGAGAGGAAAGGCTAGCGGTTTTGCAAGTCGTGCAGGTACGACACAACAAAACCGACCAAGAATTGTGGAATGTGGCCGTTCCATTCAAAAAATAAGGCAGACTCAAACGTCTGCCGTGAAAGAAGCCGTAGGATTGACCAGCCTCACCGTTTGCTGGATTGGTGGGCTTCTGGCTCCTTTACGATCTCGATGATATCATCGGGTCTTCATCGCCTTCCCACCCGATAGTTTCTGCACGACCAGTCGCAGCTCGAAATTCAACCACGACTGCCAGAGATTTTTGAGTTCGAAAGCGAATAGTCGAATCATCAACGCCCGTTCCATCGGCTTGGAAGACGACGACTGATGTCCAATCACCACCGCTTCCGAAAGCGGCTCCACTCGAGCAGCAAAAGAACACCGAATCAGGAAGAGTTTGCACCTCCGGGACGGTCGGTTCTTGTTGTTCGTTCGCCATGGGATTCATTTCGTCGTCGACTATCAGGCGATATTGCCCCGAGTTATCCTTCACCTCCAGGCGATACGCTCGACCTTCTCGAATGGCTTGGGTGCGTCCCTGTGTAAGAACAGCTTGAACGGCGTCCTTGGCTTCGTCGAGCTTGGAGCCACTCATCATTCCCATCATGACCGGAACGCCAACGGCGGCAACGGCCATCAGGATGGCACACACCAGCACCAACTCCATCATTGTGTAGGCAGATCGTTTACGAGTCACTCTTGGTCCCCAAAGTGCGAGTTTTTCTGAGACATCAATTCTCTGTCCAATTCCGACTTGTGGTTAGCACATGGACAATTCGTCGGATTCGTTCTTCCGTTGACCATTTAAGTCAAGTAAGTTTTTCGACTAGCTACAGTAAAAAAATCAGCAGAACACGGATGTAGTTGATCGACTTCACCGGTGTAATGGGCTTAAACTGCATCTCCCGTTTCACTCATTCCAGCCTGTGGTTCTAACCCAAACGGACAATCCAAACAGACCACTAACCTTTTTGATAGTTGTCGATGGTTGCGCCTTTGGGCGTAGTTGTTGAGATTCTAGGGAAGCGTTTTCCGGCTGGAACAGCAGGTCCTTCGTACTTGTAAGTACCACCCCAGGGGTCGGTAAGGTAAGAGTTGTCTTCCAAGTAGGGTTCACCCCCATTTTTCGAGTCGGGGTTGAGCAGGGCTTCCCAATTGGGAGGCCATTGGTTGTTTCGGATGAAATAAGTTTTGCACGCTTTGGTCAAAACTTGCATCTGTGTTCGTGCGGTGCTTTCTTGCGAGGCTCCGAGTTGACCAAGAAGGTAATAACCACCGACGGCAGCAAGAGCCACGATAATGGCCACTACGACCAACATTTCCATGAGCGTGAAAGCCGCACGCTTGGAAGCACGATTATTGATTCGAGTGGGCAAGCTAGATCGGAGCATTTGGGTAGTCCTTTCGCAGAATATCGGCTAATACACCAGCCACAATACCATGAGACCTCATTAAGAGAGGATTAAAGTTTGGTCGTTTGGAAGCAGTTTCGGGCAGTTTTAATGAGTTTTTCATGGTGAAGATTATTTTGCCTCCACCAGCCCTTTCCGGACGCAGAAAGTCGGTCGTTTCGAGACATCATCGATAAGGTGGGTAAGGATGGTGGAAATTATGCGAGTCTGTTGGGGTGGTATACACTGAAGCCATGATGACACAGACTATTCACGACCCAAGGTCACTCCGAAACGGTTTCCAAACTGACACAAGCAACCTCTTCTCGACTTTCCCTCTGCGGACCGTTGTGCCCGAGGCCAACTGTCCGGTTAACCTACCTGACGACAATTTCTTCTTCGTTAAAATGGAGTCGAAATCATGTTAGTCGTTAGGGTCCAGCACATCCCTGATGATGGCTGAAATCCTTTCGAAGCGGGATGTTTTCTCTTGAAATGTGTAACCTTTCCGGCGAAGATAAGTTTCGTGAATATTTATGGAAGAGATAGAATTTCGATTTCTTCATCCCCCTTGGCGTGACTTGCCGTCCAAATTCACCACACCATTACCCATAACTTTCTTGCTGCTTCGCAAGGTCTCGCAGAGCATTTTTGGCGGAGGTTTTGACGTCGACCTGTCGGAGCAAAACCGACCAGAGAATCTCACACACTTTGCTTCCTCAACGAAGGGCTCACAGGTCATTTTCGAAGCGAAAACCCGTTGTGAGTTGTCTTGACGACGAGCTAGGTCACGGTAACCATTAATGTTACAGCCAATGTTTTTTTGAATAGAAGCACCTTCCTGCTCACCTTAAAAATAAACGAGTTGCGCCATGGCGAAAAAACGCAAGACAAAGCGTCCTTCCTCAACCCCCAAGGCCTCGGTGGCGGTTCAGTCTCCCGAGGAAAAGGAAGCACCAGACGCAAACGGCACAGCGACCAAGAAACAGCCCGACCTCCAGAAAGCCTTTCGAGTTGCCGGCGGAGCCACAGGATCTTCGGACACGGCCTTCAGAGATCCAAATACGATTGGAGTCTCTGCCAAATCTGTTCCCAAGGCAGACACCACGACAGCTCTGCTGGAAACAATCGGTAGGCGGATCGCCAAGGTGTTGGGCTCGCTCCAACTCGCTGTGACCTTGTTGGGTTTGTTTGCTGTTATCGTCCTTGCCGGGATTTTGATGGAACACCGCTTCCAAACCGCAACGGCCCAACAACTGGTCTACCAAGCGTGGTGGTTCAACGGCCTTTTGGGGCTCTTGGCCGTTAATATCTTGTTTGCGGCCGTCAAAAAGTGGCCGTTCAAGAAACACCAAACGGGCTTCGTGATCACACACATCGGGCTGCTCACGATGCTCGCCGGCGGTTTGGTCAATGCCTTCTCCGGGACCGACGCCTTGATGGTTCTCGTCGATACTTCCGATCCGGAAATCCAATACAAGGTCGGTTATCCACAAGTCAACAATCAGGCTGTCTACAACGACCGTAACGAAATTGTGGTTCAGACTCGGACCGCCGACGACCAAAAAGGTCGGGTGTACAAGGCCGATTTCCGGCCTGGTGTTCTCCCGTGGAATGGAGAAGATCAACAACGTGTCGCTTCCGTCGACGGAGAATATGGCTTAATCTTGCGATTTGTGAACTGGCTCCAGCGACCCCTTGGACGGCACTGGTCCATGGACCTGGGGGACGAGGGCCGTCTCGAAATCATCGACTACATCCCCTTTGCTGCGATCGATCCATACAGCCCCAGCGCATCCGAAAACGATCCTCCAGCCTTCAAAATCCAGCTAGAATCCGAAGTAGCAGGCTTCACTCGGGACGTTTGGCTCATGGGAGACGGAGACACCCAAAGTCTCGGCGGACTTTTCGCGATGGAGGCCCTTGGCAAGCTCCCGAAAGCTCTCATTCCAGAATTCGAATCTCCTCCGCAAAAAAACATCGGTAAAGGGCTGTTGGCTGTACTCCCTCCTGGTGCCGTGAGGCCAATCCGGTTGTCCGAAAAGGACATCCGGAAAGAACGAGTTCCCTTATTGCGAGGACAACAACTCCCAGCAATCAAAATCATCAAAATTGGACCCGATGAGAAGGTCGGGAACGCCATCCACTTTGCGTACTACGACCACAATGGAGTTCGTCACGAGTGTGCAATGGCTAGTCGCTTTGGCCAAAATTTGGTGATCGAAACGGATGGTTTGAAAAAGCCCAGGCTTTTTGAACAAGGAGGCCGGAATCCCTACTTTTGGTTCCACCCTCCGAAGCTACCGTCCGAAACAGGACGTGAGAACGAACGCCCCCTGGCCCTGGTTCAATTCGTCTACGACCAAAACACCAAGCAACCGTACTACCGGACATTTGTTCGAGATAAGGGCAATGGTACGCCATATTCCCTCAAGAACGCCGGGCAGTTGAACACCGACGCCTCGGAGCATCGTCTCGGGGGTGGTAAGATGAAATGGGTCTTCCGAGTTCCTACATTCTACGAGCACGCGTCCAAGGAACCGACCTTCCGGGCCGTGGCCATCTTACCCGGCCAGGCAAAGGAAACGGACATGCGGAAGTATCCCAAAGCGATTCGTTGCCGTTTGACCGTCGGAGAGGAAAAGAAAGAATTTTGGGTCAAACGTTATGAGGCTCGACTCGAGCAACAGCCCGAACATGAAGTCATCGACACGGGCTCCGGCAGGAAACTTTACTCCGTAACATTCGGCAACAAAACGCACGACGTCGGATTCCAAGTTCAACTCGTGGAAGCTACCTCAAAACTCCAATCGGGGACGAACTCAGCTGCTTCGTACAGCAGCAACGTTCGCATCTGGGATGAAGAACGGGGTATTGAGGGGGAGCAAAGATTCATTACGATGAATCAACCACTCAAGCATCGCGGTTACACGTTCTACCAATCGCAGCTCGAAAAGGTCACACACCACGACGAAAAAGGACGCAAGAAACAAACGATCGACGCTCACGGTCGGCCCGTAGAATACTCAGGCTTTACCGTCGGGGCCGACCTTGGGCTTGGTCTGAAATACCGTGGCTCGTTGTTGCTGGGAATCGGAATCGCGATCATGTTTTACATGCGGGCTTACTTCTTCAAGCCCGTCAAACGAGTTCGCGACGAAAACCAAGAACGCACCCAATACAGCGAGTCGACCATCAACCTGGGACAGATCCTGTTCTTTGGCTTGAGCGCCGTGGTTGTCTTTCTGTTCGTGCTCCGGGTGGTGCTATGCCTCCAAACCGAAACGTTTGACGCTGGACAGTTGATGGACATCGTCATGGCAGGCATGGTGCTGTATTTGGTCTGGCTCGGCCAGGACTGGGCGTTGTGGTTGTGTATGATCGTTGGACTGTTGGGTGGTGGTGGAATCTTGCTCTTCGAGGCCGTTGCGATGTCCTTTGGGTGGGCCGGTTTTGAGCCGATCATTTTGGGCATGGCCGTCGTGTTTTTGTTGTTTGCCCTGAGCATATTGTTCCTGCCGCCTTTGAAAGCATTTATCCAACAACGAATGGGTGGTAAAATCTTACAGCCTGTGTAGAAAGTATGGTTGGTAACAAGCAATGGTGAAGGAGAAAGACGAGGTAATCTACCCTTCTCACTGTAGGATCCTTGGAGCTACCAATTTCTGACTGTCTGATGTTCTTTTGGTCGTAGAGTGTGACCAGCTAAAGCGTGAACAAAAGCCCAGAGGGCACTACCAATAGCAATGGTGTCCCCCCTTAGCTGCTCGACAAGACACACCCTACAACAAAATCGGACCAGACTGTCACACTTTCGTTGTCTCTGAGTTCCTACCATGTCCTAAGTCCTTCTTTTCTTAGCAGAAGCAGATTTAGGGGATGGGGGTTGCAAAACCTTATTCTTTCGACCTCCTTCCACCTTCTATAAAGAGGAACCCTCCCAATGGCCTCCACTGTCGATCCGAAAGAAGCGATCCAAGAAAAACCATCGCTGAAAGAAAAACCATCAAAATCGACGTCCAAGACCGTAAAGAAACAATATCTGACTGCTAACGCACTTGGATGGCACATCGCTGGTCTGACCGTCGTTGGTTTACTCCTTCTCTGGCTAACGTGGATCAACTTCGGCCCCATGTTCCGTGGCAGTGCATCTGCCACTGAGCAGAAAAAGATTGACTTTCCTCCGGTCGATTGGAAGTACATCGCCGAACAACCCGTCGTTCACAAGGCGCGTGTCAAGCCTTTCCAAACGGCGGCGAACGAAGTCATGTTGAGCATCACGGGACGTTTCAAATGGCAAAAGCTCAACGCCGTCCAGATCGTCCTCGACTGGATGTTCGAGAAAGACCCGAAGCAACCTACGTATGCTCCGGACGACCAGTCCAAAAAGCTCCCTCTCAGCAAGTGGAATGACAGAGAGTTCATCATTTGTGAGAACAAGACTTTCCGGCGTTACGTTTTCGCGATGAACGAGAAAGGCGAGTTCGATGAAGTGAACGCCAAAACCGAAGCGGTCATCGAGCACGGAAAATACGTTTCACCGAATCAGGTGCAGAACTTCCTCGATCGACTGATCCAGCTGCGGAAAAAGAACGCCGTGCGATTTCGCGAACTACGCTCGCAAAAAGGCGACTTCATGAGTCCGCTCAGCGAGCTGTCTCGTCGCTACGGGTTGTATCGCCGGATACGCTTCGTTCCCAAGTTCGTGACGCCAAACGAGGCGACGACCAACACCCTCACGCACCCTGAAGAATCCGTACGTGATCCCTTCGCGTTCGTCATGTTGGATCGCGTTCCGATGTCCCCGTGGTTCACCATCAACCAACTTCGGCTCGTCGCCAAAAATCCGGCGAACTGGGAGATTTTGATCAAGGATCGATTCAACCAGGTACCCGAGTTATATCTGACACCGGACCACAAGGACGCACTCGTGGAATTCCAAACTGCCATCTTGGATGGACGTGGAAAGGAAGCCATTGACGAACTGCGTCCGCTACTGAAGAAAAATCGAGAACAGCTTGTGAAAGAGTATGTCAGTCTTCGTTCGAGCGATGACACTACAAACTCGAAATACAAGGCAAGCAAACTCGTGGCCCGGAGTGTCTTTACCTGGCGTTTGAACAGTGCCGAGCGAAAGTCCAGTGAGGAGTTCGAGAAATTCGTCATCGAACTGTGCACCCCTCACGGTTTGCAAGGCGAGTTTGCAGACACGTTCGAGAAGCGGCTGCAAGGCTTCGTGAAATCGAACACCACTGTCGATATGCTGACCAACTTGCTCATGGCAGCACGAACGCCCCCCGAGCAAGTAGCCGCTGCCTTCACATCTTTCCTCGAAGCCCGGGACAAGCAGTCGATCAAGGGGCTACAAGCACTGCTCCCTGCTGAGGACGGCAATTACATCCCGATCAAAGCTGAGTATCAACCCCTGCACATGCGGTATCTCGAAACACGATTCCCCTATGTGTACCGCGAAGCCCTCCAGAGCCAACCCCCGCAAGTTGGTGGAGCCAAACTCGTCTTGCACGCGTTGGATCAGGCCGGTGAGGCCTACCGCAAAGGTGAGATCGAAAAGTTCGACGAAGAGATCCGCGCGGTCTTCCAGACGATGGAAATCGTAAGCGAAGATGCCACGGGACAAGCGTATCCTGGTGAAGATAGCGTCAGCTCTCGTCTGGAAGACCTGTTTACCGGTGACGAGATTCAACAACCGAATCGATCGCTGTTGCAAATGGAAATGACGTTCAACAAACTCCGACCGTTCATGTGGTCATGGGTTTTGATGCTCGGTGCGTTGCTTGCGTTCTGTCTGAGCCTCGGTCTGAACTCCAGGATCGCATACATTGCCGGCTTCGTAGTTTACATTGCATCGTTGCTGTTCCAGACATATGGCTTCTTCATTCGGATCGTCCTGTCGGGTCGTGCTCCGGTGTCGAACATGTACGAGACGGTCATCTGGGTGGCGTTCATGTCGGGTGTATTCGCGTTGGTCATGGAATGGATCTATCGCCGCAAAGTGATCGCACTGGCCGGAGCGTTAGTGTCAACAATCGGGCTCGTGTTGGCGGACCAAATGCCGGTTGCTCTGAATCCTGCAATCAATCCGCTCTTGCCCGTCCTGCGTTCGAACTTCTGGCTGACGATTCACGTTCTGACGATCGTGAGCAGTTACGCCGGAGGAACGCTTGCATGGGGATTGGGTAACATTACAATGGCTCTGATCGTCTTCGGCTCGACCAACCGCGACACCATCAAGATGCTCACAAACTTCACTTATCGAGCATTACAGATCGCAGTAATCTTGTTGGCCGTCGGAACGTTCCTGGGCGGCTGGTGGGCGGCTTACAGCTGGGGTCGATTCTGGGGTTGGGACGCCAAGGAAAATGGAGCGTTGATTGCATTACTCTGTTATGTGATCCCGCTGCACATGCGATACATTGGATGGATTCGCGAGTTTGGATTGGCCGTTGCGGCAATCCTTTGTTATGTCTCGATTTTGATCTCGTGGTACGGTGTGAACTTCATCTTCCCAGCAGGCTTGCATGCGTATGGTTCGGGTAGCGGTGGCGCTACTTGGGTCTACTGGGCATGTATGCTTAACGTTTTGTGGGTTCTCATCGCAAGTTGGATGTATCGATATAAGCTCGACCATGGCAACTTGAAGCCCGTGGTTGATTAACGCGGGTTTCGTTTGAAACACAGTTCGAGATGACTTCCAAGAAAAGGCGACGATGAAAATCGTCGTCTTTTTTTATGGACCACAAACGACTTCTATCGCGGAAAAGTTCCTCTGATAACCCGTTTGACCTCCCTCATTTTGGAAACCCGCACTTCTCCGATCGAAACACAATGACAGAATCATCAAAACCTGGCAGAAATCACTCGGGTTCAATCCAGTTACCTTTGAAACCGTGAGTTCTTGGAGGAACAAAAAACTATCGGGTCGCTACAACCCAGAAAATCAACATTGCCAGGTCGTTTGACTCTTCACGGAACTGAAAACTGCCGGAAATGAAGAAGATCAGGAACGTCCGTACGACGACAAAATCCATGCGAACCCTCCGTGGGTCCAGACAAAATGTCCAGAAAATTATTTCCACCGGAACTCCTGATGGTTCCTTGAATGCCAGAAATGTCCCGGATTTTTCACCTACACATAGTTGGCTGTGTCATTTCCCTGCGGTGTTTTCGAACAACACCAGTGTTGCATAATGCGACGTTTCTAAACGCTCATGTCACTAGTTAAAAAAGAGCGAAAAACACTTCTTCCATTACTGTCTGACACAAAACAAGTTAGGGCTCCAAAGTATTATTGCACTTGCCTTTGGCACGGCGTGTGCCTAGGGTAGATAATCGTGAAACAACGGATCGTAAAAAAATATGCATTGTTTTTGCGAACCTCTCATCGAACATCGTTGTCCTGGTAGAAACAAGCGCGCAAACGCGTTTAATGTCCTTTTTGTTTGTCTTTTCCGCAAAGCCCCAAACGAGTGAACCAAGTGTCTCACTACAGGCTTCGTTTTGATTCTTTCCCAGAAACGATCAAAATAGACGAACAGTCGAAGATTTAGCAGCGCAAGGCGAAGAACCTATTAACGTCTTGAATTGAGTTGCAACCTTTCTGATTGTTGCTCGGAAAATTTCAAACTCGGCTAGAAAATTCCGTTGGGAAAAGCGGAATACATTTGGGATTGGAAGATAACAGGTCATTCTGACCCAGTTAACGCTTCGAATTCCGAATGAAAAGTGTTTTTGATGTCGGAGTATTACGAAAACTTTCACCATTCCATTCGTCCCAAGCCGGTCCCCTGCGTGGGGTATCGGTCTTAACTACGCTGGAGGCTTCCAATGGCCCTTTTCAATCGAATCATCATGCGTGTCTCGGGCAGTATCGTCGCTAACGCTAGCGTCAACGGCCTGCGCAATGGTGCCGGTTGGGCCATGGGTACCGATGGACCCACACCACCGGTGTGTACCACAGGACAGCCACCAGCGACCTATCTGTCCGAACGACACCCCTCGCAGTATCCGACGGAGGATACCCAGACGGAGGATGTCGCGGATATGCGTCTCGACGACCGATCTCTCGATGAACATCGAAACTTCGATGAACAACGGGAAGTCCTCGATGAACGCGAATCTGCGAAGCCAAACTCCGTTTCGGGTAACCAACTCGGGTGCTCTTCTGGTGTCTCCGACAGTCGCAACGCGAGTTCCTGGAGACTGGCAGACATGCCAAGTCCCGCTGAACTCGCGAGCCAAGTGGCGCAAAGTCTCGACAGCTTTGGCCACTCGGAGTTCCGGAGAGTTTCATTTATCGACTCTCGGGCCTCACTCAGTGCAAGAGCCACCTGTTGCCAAACGGTCCTACCCAGGGCCCAGCAGGCAATACATGCGGGTCTCCCGCTGGTGCTACTTGCCCAAGTGTCGGCCACAACGACGCAAGTCGGTAGATGGACCTCGAAACACTTCACACCATCATCAGCCATACGCAGTTTGGCCAGGGAGCGAGCCCTCTTATCGGGCCCAACCTCCCTCGGACGAACGATCGGGCTGGAGATGGGAGGCATTGGCGGGAGGATTCCTCCTGCGGGTGCCACGGAAGTGTCCGGAAGATATGCGGCTGGAGGAGTGTGACCTAAGGATTGCAGAACTGGCCCGAGGAGGCCAATCATCGCACTGCGATCGCGACGGGATGTTGACGACAGGATGTTCCAAAACCCCAAAGACAACGTAACCGTCGTATCTGCAATCTTGAAGTACACCAGATATTCGAACTCTTTCGAACTCCACCCATAACTTCGTTACGCGGGCAGCTTTCCCAGCCAGAGGCGCAAGTTGATCGATTGCACCTTCGTGTGCCTAGATCCTTTCCCGAAGGCGTGTTGGATTTTGGGAAACGCTGACTCGTCGTGCTGTGTTGTCGCCAACATCGCTCTCGGCATCTGCGAGAGTCCAGGCACGTCCCTTTCCGTGATTCGCGAAAGTCACGCGGCGGAAAAGCAAGACCCGACCCTGGACCGCATCGGCCTTCAAGTCCCCTGATCCTTGGGGAGCCGACCGAGACCCCGGTGGAACGAAAAACGAACAATAGGGAACGGATCGGGACAGTAGGAAACAACTGAATGTCTTGGAACGAAGTAGTTGAGCTTGTCGTGAAGGCTCAGACCGGCGACCGCGCCGCTTACGGTGAGTTGATCGAGCGGTTCCAGCCTTCCGTATACGCCGTCGCTCTGTCTCGCCTCCGCAACCCGACGGACGCGCAGGAACTGACCCAAGAGGTCTTCATCCACGTCATGACGAAGATCGGGCAGTTGCGTGATCCGCAGTGCTTCGCCGGATGGTTGCGACAGATCACCGTCCGAATGGCCATCAACCGAATGACCCGGAACACCCCGCACCAGGGCACCGACCAGGAGATCCTCCAGAACACCGCTTCGGAAGGCGAAACTCCGTTGAGTGAGATGATCCGGAATGAGCAGCGATCACAGCTCTGGAAGAGCCTCGACCGCCTGAAGAAGACCGACCGAGAAACGCTTGTCGCCTTCTACATCAAGGGACGGTCTTTGAAAGAAATGTCTGAAGATTTCGAAACGCCGGTCGGAACCATCAAGCGCCGTCTGCACGTCGCTCGGAACCGTCTGCGTGAGGTCCTCGAAGGGGACATGGAGAGCGCCGAAGGCGCCTCTCCCCCAACCGACCCATTGACCGAAGGCGCTGACGATGCCGAGGCCGTGGTTGCCGGGGAACCGGTCCGACGTTCGAAACGGGCAAACCGAAACGAGGAGCGGGAACTCGTTCAGAGTGTTTAGCTGAGATCGCGATCGCAGTGATCCAACGAGGTCACTGCGATGATCGAAACACGATTAAAGTACGACCTAATGCCAGAGGTGACTGAGTTACCTCTGGCTTTTTTATTAGCTGCAAAGTCGCTGCACCGATGCAGTTGATCGGTCCTCAAGGCCTTCATCTCCGTGACTGGCTTACGGGCTCTCGCTGTTGAATTGGAGAAGAATCCTCTTGGAACTCGCTCGTGTTCCACCGTCGATTACAGGTCACTTCGAGGTTTCCACACTAACCGGCCAGCTCAAGAGAATGCCTCAGCTCCACGACGGCATATCCAAAACTTGCCGATCCCGTGCCCCGAAAGCCCAACATGAAAATGTTCCTCGTTGGTGGTTCAGGTTCGCTTAATCCACTTCTGGAGCGAATCCGCGTCGCATCGTATTTTCGGTGATCGTCCGCGGCACCATGAACTGCTGCAAGTAATCCGGGCCGCCCGTCTTCGAGCCGATACCCGAAAGCTTGAATCCACCAAACGGTTGTCGCCAAACAAGGGCTCCCGTGCAAGGCCGATTGATATACAGATTACCGACTCGGAACTGTCGTTTGACGCGTTTGATGTTGGCGGGGCTTCGCGAGTAAAAGCCACCCGTCAAAGCGTAGCGGGTGTCGTTGGCGATGTCGAGAGCTTCGTCCAGATTCATGGCCTTGATGACCGCGAGCACCGGACCGAAGATTTCCTCCTGGGCAATCACGGCGTTCCGATCGACATTGGCAAAGATGTGCGGTCCGATGAAATAACCGTGGTTGGCGAGTTCGCCCACATCTCTGGCGTGCATCAGGTCGGCTTGTTCCTTGCCTTTCTCGATGTAACCAAGGATGCGATTTCTCGCTTCTTCGTCGATGACCGGACCGACTTTACAACTCGGCTCGTCAGCGGGAGCAATCTTCAAACTCGCTGTCGCTTCGACGAGCCGTCTGACGAACGTGTCATGCAAGTTTTCCAGAACGATTACTCGCGAACAGGCCGAGCACTTTTGCCCCTGATAGCCGAAGGCGCTCTTGACCACTCCAGAAACGGCTTCGTCGAGGTCGGCGTCGTCGTCAACGATGATTGCGTTTTTGCCGCCCATCTCCGCGAGAACTCGTTTGACGTGGTCTTGGTCGGGCGTCTGATCCGCTGCCTGCTTGTTGATGAGCAATCCGACGTTACGTGATCCGGTGAACGCGATCATCGCAACGTCGGGGTGGTTTACGATCGTCGGCCCCACTTCTTCACCGATTCCCGGCAAGAAGTTCAAAACTCCAGGCGGCAAACCAATTTCCTGCATGATCTCCATCAGTTTCGCGCCGATTACGGACGACTGTTCGGCGGGCTTCATCACGACCGTGTTGCCCGTGACTAGAGCTGCCGCCGTCATGCCCGTCAATATCGCCAGCGGAAAGTTCCAGGGGGCAATGACCGAAACCACTCCACGCGGTTCGTAATTCGATTCGTTTTCTTCGCCCGGCAAATCGACTCGGTAACCGTTAGCGAGTCGCCGCATCTCCAGCGCGTAATAATCGCAGAAATCGATCGCCTCGCATACATCAGCGTCGGCCTCACGCCACTGTTTGCCGCATTCATACGTTTCCCAAGCCGCCAGTTCAAACCGACGTCTCCGCATCACCTCGGCAGCACGATTCAGATAGGCCGCCCGTTCGTCCGGGCCGATTTCGCGCCACGAGGCAAACGCCTTCGCCGCCGTAGAAACGGCTTGTTCCGCTAACCATCCAGAAGCACGACCGCATCGACCGACGACCTCCTGAAAGTTCGACGGATTGACCGAATCGATGGCTTCTTCCGTCTGGATCGTTTCGCCGTTGATCACGACCGGATACATTTTGCCGAACTGCGATTTGACCTCCTCGAGAGCACGCTGCATGGCTTCGCGCTTGGTCGTGTCTCGTTCGAAGTCGCTCACGGGTTCGTTGCGAAAGCCGTCAAGAGTTGTGGCCGTAGCGTGTTGGCCATTGTTTAGCGAACCGTTGGGGGAATGCAATTGAGCCTTTTTTGACGGGTTCATCAACAGTATCTCCTCGGGCACGTGTTCGGTCTGGCTGGCCCGCAAGAACGAATCATTGGCAGTGTTTTCCAATAAACGACGGACAAGGTAGGCCATTCCCGGCAACAATTCACCATAGGGTGTGTAGACTCGAACTCGTTGGCCCAGCGAGACCATGGCGTGTTTGAATTCGTCGGCCATGCCATAGAGCATCTGGATTTCGATCGTCCGTTCGGGCAAACCAAGAAGTTGCGCCAGAGCCATCGCGTGAGCCAAACTTCGGATGTTGTGGCTGCCGAAAGCGGGACGCAGGTAATTGTGGTTCGCCAACAAGAATTCGGTCATCTTTTCGTAGTTGGCGTCTGTTTCGTTCTTGTCCGTGAAGACGGGCGTTTCCCAACCCTCCTGTTCGGCGATGACGGTTTCGTAATCCCAATAGGCTCCCTTGATCAAACGAACCTGGATCGAAGTGCCGCGTCGTTTGGCCCATTCTCGCAAGTTGAAAAGGTCTTTTTCGCAAGATCGAAGGTAAGCCTGGATCGCAACACCAACGTCGGGCCAATCGCGAAATTCGTCCTCCACGAGCACTTCTTGCAGAATCTGTAACGTCATGTCCTTCGACGCGTACTGTTCCATGTCGATGTTGACGAACGCGTATCGATCTCGGGCAGTTCTTAGGATCGGGCGGAGCCGTTCACGGACAACGCGGCTCGTCTGCTCTGGATCGATGCCGTCGAACTGACTGTACAACGATGACAATTTGACCGACACGTTCACCCGTGGGATCGTTCCCTGGTGGTCTTGATCGATCAACTTGTTCACGGACCAATGATTCATCTGTTCGGTGAGACCAGTAATCAACTCAAGGTAGGCTTGTTGATGTTGCAAAGCCTCCTGCTCTGTAATGACCGCTTCCCCCAAAAGATCGATTGTAAAACCCTGAGAGTGCCGCCGCATTCTTGCGATCGCGTCGAGCGCTTCTTGCAAGTTCGAACCAGCAATGAATTTACGGGCCAATCGCGTAGCGTTCGACCGAGCAGCGCTGGACAACATCTTCGCGGCGAGTCCGTTGCGAGGCAACCAACGTAACCCAAATCGAGCCCACTGAGGCAAGGCTTCGCCGGCCTCATCGAAGTATTCACGCAGGTGGCGGGTGATCTCGACGGGGTCGTGAAGCAGCGGTAGCACATCGATGAAGCGAAAGAGCTGGAGCTTGATCGCTTCATTGTGCATGCTCCATTCCATGAGGCGGTCGTCGAGCCAGGTCGGGCTGAACACCATTGGGCCTTGTCGGTCCATCCGGGCAAATAGTTCTTGGCCGTACCCTGCCGTCAGTTGTTCTAATTTCTCGGAGGTGTACTGCATGGAGGCTCCAGCAGAGAGTTCCAACATATCTATCAAATTCTATTGTACGCGTGAATAGCCTGAAATCTCCAGAGCGCGACTCAAGAGCACGATTGCAACAGGGCGATCTCATGTTGTTATCACTTTGCTAATTGCCACCCTCCGGTCACCTGCTTCACGCTACGTATCGCTCGACAAACAAATATCTCCCTTCCCTTCCAGATTCGATGACTCGCCAAAGAGTTGCCACACGCAGAAACGGCTTTCGTATTCATTGTGGCGGAATCACTCCGATTGAGTTGCTATTGAGACCTATGCAGTTCATGAAGCCTCTATCCAACCATTTGAAAGATGAGGCTAATCGCTTCTCGCCCAGGACGGCGGCCAATCTATCCAGTTTGTTGTTTTCATTTGGCCGAAGGCCAACCTCATCGTATGCCTTGTTAGAATGCCCAGGTATTTGGCTGGAATCACTCGGGCATTCGGACCAGCCAGCGATGGTTCATGACTTGTTCAATTCCGAAATGGCGTTCAAATGTAGCCACGCAGGAACGGTAGGCGTAAAACGGAACCGTAATATCTGTCCGATTTTTTTTGAAAAACTTGCCAAATTGTACATTCCTCAATCTCCTCCAGTCCACGACCCCTCAACTTGGCAACAAAAACCGGTCGAAAAATGACAGAAACCTGCGCTAAATCTGCACCAAACCTGCGCTAATCTTGTAGTAAACCTGCGCTAAACTTGTAGTAAACTTGCACCTTTTTGACACCTCTCGATTTCCACAAGTCTAATTACTACAGTAGCTTATGGAAAACGACCCCCGAAAAAACGCCATTTTGGCGATTTTTCGAGTTCTCCGGCCCTCTATGTGCGCATGTGTCCATAATACAATAGGATCGAACGCCCTGTCATTTTCGCAATTTTGTGAGAATTGCAGAAAATACTTCCATACAACTGCGAGATCGTCCTGTCTCGGACGGTCGATGACAACGTGTTCCAGCGGCGAAAGCGAGACCTGATCAAACCACTTCGCTGATCGAAAGGGCACTTCAGAAGCAGAGAATTTGTGTATAGCTAGGTCGAAAGGCGTTGTGGAGAACTCTCGTTGTCCGCCTTCGAATCTCTTCTCAACACCATCCCTCACGATCCCCAGTTGGTTCTCACAAGAATAATCTCGGGCCCTGTCCACAAAAAAAGGTCGGCCCACCATCCTGACAACGGCGGACCGACCATTTTGTTGTTGTTAGGGCTCCTCAAAGAGGATCAGTCCTCCGAGTAACCTGAATTGGAAAGATGAGAACATTGGGCTTCCGTCCCAGACGGCGAATCTATCCAAGTCGTCCCTTTCTTTTAGCAGAAGGCCAATCTCATCGAACTTTGGTGAGAATGGCCAGGTCCTTGGCTCTTGTAATCCTTCTGCGAACTCGATTTTCTCTATTTCTTTGTTGGAGGCGAATAATTGACTTGGGCGATGCGGAGAGCCTCATCACCAATCCAGTCCATATATTGGAAAAGGTTCTTGGGAGCGTCTGGGCTGGTGTCTCGGACATCGTCGGCTTTGTCGGCGATGGTGCTGAGCAGTCTCACCGCCTTTTTGCGAGTCTTGGCTTTCTTTTCCTCATCCGACTCATCGGGGTCGACATTCTTCAGAAACGCTTCCCAATTTTTCAGAGCCTTGCCGATCCGGTCGTCGCCCTTCGCTAGGAATCCGTTCTCCTGACCAGATTTGAAGACAGCGTGCCAGGTTCCCGATTCGAAACCCTTTGTGATCTCGATTTTCCCCTTATCCTTGCTAATCTCTGGGCCATCTTCCCAAGGCAGATCCTTAATCAATTCATTGATCACCTGGGCTTCGCCCACAGCGGCTTCGAGCATGCTTTGAACATAGCCACCGAGGGGTGGGAATTCGTCACACTTGTGACGACAGGCTTTCAGAGCGTCCACAACCTTAATCAGGTAGGCACGGGCGGCGAAGTGAGCTTTTCGCTGCTTGGCATTATCCTTATTCGATCGACTCGAAGACGCTGCAGCTTTCGTGAAGGTGGCTAGGGCCGAACGGACTTCTTTGGCCTCTTTGAGGGCTTTCTCCTCCGGGATCAAAGGACAAGCCTCCACGGCCGAAGCCCATGCCGCGCTCCAAGCCTTCGCGGTGAGATCGGCCGCCGGAGCGTTCCAATCGTGTTTCAATGCCCCGGTCGCAACGAGTTTCTCTCGCCACTTCTTGTACTCGTTGCCCACCTCCTTTTGAATTGCCCGCACATACGCCGCAAACTCGGCGTGAATTCGTCCATCGGTCACCACCGGATCATAACCTCCGAGCACATCAAGAGCGTTGGTAGCCTCTTGGACAGCTTTGGTGTAAGCGGCACTTTGTTTATCCGTATCATCGGAGCCTGACGCATCCGTGGCAGCATCGATGGCCGAGTTGAGGTTTTTCAGGGCATCGATGATACCCGTTTTTTCCTTCTCCAGCCCGTTGTTATCGATTGCGTCATGTTTGTTCTTGCTCCAATCTTCGGCCTTCAAAGACGCTTCAGGATTCGGCTTCCACTTCCCGTCGTAGGCCTCGTTGGTTTTGGGATTCTTCTTTTTGATCTTGGCAATTTTATCCCATAACAACGATGGGCCTTTCCCAAGTACCTCATCGGAAGCAAACCGCAGCCTTCCTCCTTGCTTGTCGTGGCTAGCCTGGCCAGCTTTATCTAGCATGGCTTCTCGAAGGATTTTCAAGCCCATCGGGTTAGTCAAATCACCTTCCTGCAACCCTCGGTCGACCAGGTACTTCTTGGCCAGTGGGTGCTCCCTCCGCACAAGGTCGACGATGTACATCTTGGCGTACTGGGCGCTGTGTTCGAAAACTTTGAGACGCGCTTGCGGGTCGCCCTCGCGAGCTTTCGCGATGGTCTTCATCGCCCTTTGAGCCACGGCATAGTTGATCTGGGAGAAGACAACTTTGTTCAACACCTCGATAGTCTTACCAGCCGCCTTGATGACCGCTCCTGCCGGGGCGGCCGCCCCGCTCGCGTCGGCGATCGCTCCCCCGGCAACGACCCCTCGTCCGACGGTGTGGATGCCTTTTTGGACCGCTTGCTTTTTGAGCGATTCCCGCTCGTTGATTAGGGCATTGACGAGCGCCTTGTCCCTTCCCCCTTTGACAGCAAAGAGTTGTTTCGCCTCATCCAACTCTTTGCAGACCACGTCGTGGGCCTCAAGTGTTTTGCGGAATCCGTCAAAAAACACAGCGGTGTCGATACTGGCCGACACGGCCCCCAAAATCGGGCACATTTGAGCGAGAACATTGGACTCTGTGCCCGCTACCTTCGCGTAACCATTGACGCTCGATACCAGGCCCGTTATCCGGGCGACCGTGTTTTTAATGAAATGCGGGTCTTTTTTCACCAAGTCCGCCATGACTTCCTGAACAATCTTCTTCTGTTCTTCCGGTGTGATTTCGGCAAGATCGTCTCCGGAAGCGGCTTTCTCCCGCTTGAGGGCATCCATCTTTTTCTTGACACCCGTCGCGATAGGCTCCATGCCCAGCGTGAGGTCCTTGATATTGCCGGCGGCCGACCGAACTAACTTACCCCCAGGAGTGTCGACATCTTTTGCAAAATCGGCATCCGGCAAACCCGCAGCTGCTCCTCCCAGGATCGTCGCAATGTCCGCCATCGTCACAGCCAACGGCTTCGCCACATCCTTGGCTAGGAACAGTTTCTTGTTCTGCACCGCCACCGCTACTTTTTCCTCCATGAACGCTCGCTCGACGCGACGCCAGGCCTGGAGGTCTTCGACCAACTGCGGAGGCCAGAAACGAGCAGGAATGTGGGCCATCGCCTTTTCGACGTCTTGGACACTGCCACCGTAGTCGCGAATTGCGTAAGCCCGCTCCAGGGCTCTCTTGTTCATTTTGTACACGACCGTGTCCATCTGATTTTTTTTGCCGTTCTGGTCCGCCTGTGGCTCAAGAGGCACCACCGGCAAGTCAACGAAGGGATCTGTGGTAACTGCAGATTTGAGCGATCCCCTCTCAATGGCGAGCTTGAAAGCCTTCGTTTCGTCCTGTTTGGCCTCGCTATCCTCGAGCAATTTCAGGATTTCCTCTCTCCGTTTGGTCGGTCCCAAGCTCAGCGAGGCTTCAACCGTTTTTTTCCGCGATTCGAGGTTCAGCTCGCTATGGAAGGCTTCCGGGATGTGCAGCAGCATTGTCGTTTGAAAACTCCGGACATCCTTCAAAGCCTTTTTCGCGGTCTCGTCAGTCTCGTCGATTTTCGTTGTGGCCAACAAGCGCGCCAGCTTTTTCTGCCGGTCTCGAGCGTCACCAACCGTATTGCAAACCTCTTTAAACTTGTCGAGTCGTACTTTGAGGTCCTGAATGTCCTCAATGTTCTGCATCCAGGTAATCCCTGGTTGGAAAACTTTCGTCTCCACTGGAACACGCAACTCGTGCAATCGCAGTAGCTGGACGATTTTCGGGTCCAGAAAACCTCCTGCGACAACGATGGCCTTCTTCATTATGGCCTTCTGTCGCTTCAACTCCTCCAGTCTTTGTTTTTCGAGTTCGTGTTGATACGGTGTCAGGTGCAGGTTATTCAAACCCGCAGTTGCCTTATCGATCTCGAACCAGAGCTCCTCAAGGGCTTCCTGAGCTTTATCGAACCCTTCCGTCTCTAGTTTTTTCTTCGCTGCGTCGAAATCGTTCTTCAACTTCTCGCGAGTTTTCAGGTGATCTTTCGATTCAGGGTGGTTGTTGTACTGGTTCAAAGCCAACAGCGCGTGGCTTTGCAACGATTTCCACATACTCTTGTTGTAGTCATGAAGACGGAGGGCCTCCTTGGCTGCCTGGTAGATAGCTTTGACCTTGTCGGCTGGGACGTCCTTCTTAGCCTGCAGCAATTTCTTGATCTCCTCGAACTCGGCTTCCTTCTTTTTCACGTCGGCTTTGACCTTCGAGGGAAGGTAGGCGCTCACCCGCGCGGCAATGAGAGCTTTCTGAGTAATTGTGAGAACTGAGACACTGCCGAACGTGTTGTCGACTTCCTCTTCGACTTCGAGTTGAGCAAATTTAGGGAGTTCAGCCCCTTTACCTTTGAGCCACGCGATTTCTTGCGAGGAAAGCTGCGAAGTAGTTGGATCAAGTTTCGGGTCATTCGTTAGCGTAGTCATATTTATCCCTGTATGCGGTTAGTAGTCTTGTGATGTATCCGACGAATTAGGTCTTTTTCCCATCAGGCTCCACACCCTCGGTCGGAGTTTTGCTTTCCAAGGGAATTGGCGAACACAAGAGCTCGTTGCCCATTGGAATACCAAAGCGGATTGGATTTCCACCCATTCAATACACAGGCGAGAAACCACGCTTCCCGCCTTTTGGCCACCCCGGAATCCAAAACCGAAGAGGATTAGGTACTCAACTTGGATGCAACATCTTTCACGGCGGTTTGCAAGATTTGAACAGCCTTGATTTTCAGGAACGGATTGTCGTCCACATCCGCCTTCTGTTTGTTGAGATGATCTTGGTAAGTCGTGGCGAGAGTCAACGTTTTCTGACGAACTTCGGTAACCTTGTCCGCCGTCGCCTTGCAACCTTGGGCAAGAGCATCAGCCATGCCTTTTTTAACGGTCGTCAGGTCATCGACGATCTCCTTGACCCGCTCCTGAGCCATCGATTTGTACTCCGGAAAAGCTTTACACCTGTTAATAGCAGCCAGCCCGAATTTGGTCACCTGGGCGTTTGCGTCCTTCCATTGCTTTTCCCACTCGACACTGAGTTCTTGGAAGATCTTCTGGTAATCCGGAGTATCGCTCGCTTTGTCTACCGATTTTGGCTGCTGGTCGATCGACGGAGGCTTGGTGGCGTTCTGAGACTCGTCGGGGATCACAGTTTGGGGCTTGGTGTCCTCCTGTTCGGCTTCCTGCTCGAGCTTTGTCAACAGAGTGGGATCCAAAGGATTTCCGTCGTCAGCTTGAATGTCGTCGGCCGATAGTTTCTGGAACGCCAGCAGCAAACCTTTTACTTTTTTTAAGTAGGTCTCAATCTTGCCGAACTTATCCTTGGTGTTGGGGATTTTTCCCTCTTTCACCCTCCTCAGTTGAGTCGAGTAATCTTTCCAGTCTTCGAGGATGACCGCTTTCGTTTTCTCGTATTCCTCTTTATCCGTCACTCCACCTTTTACTTGCGCGCTCAGATCCTCGAGAGAATCCTCCAATTTGACGTGCAAGGTGAAGAGTTTTTTGGCCTTATCTTTCAACTGTGTTCTTAATGGCTTCACGTCCTTCAACAGCCCGGGACCACCTTTATCCTTTTTGACGACGCTTTTCCAACTTCGGAGGATAGCGTTAGGGTTCGTTGCGCCCGGCATAATTTATTCCTTTTCGAAAGTAAGGATTCTTTGCTTGATTAGAAAACAAGCGTCACCTAGCGAAGCCCAAGACAAATCAACAACGGTTTTCCGGAGTGATTCGCGTATGGTGGTTGCTTGCCTGCACTTGGAAATGCGACATTGGGACGCAAAACATCTCATACAATTTCAAAAAAATTTCGAAGGTGCGTTCTCGACAGCGACCACGCCCAACAGGGTGAGGTGAAATGAAGGTCGGATTATCGAACAATCTGGATCGGTAAACTGGATGTGATAATTCGTCTGAGGCCCGAAAAAACGGTCATTCGTCGAGCCCAGACCTTTGGCCTGGACTTCCCAAACGCACTTCAACTGCGGTCGTTTTGATCCCGCAAGTTTTGGAATCCCACGAGCCCTTCTCGTCGGTCCACCCTTTTTCAGGTTCTTAGAGCGGTTAACGCAAGTATTGGGTACAGGTTTTCTGTTTTCAAAGTCCTTCTCTCGGAGCAGTCGGCTAAACAAGTGTCGTATTTTTGATTTTCAGCCCACGAGAGGCGAAAAATCCTAGCCTTGGGTGTGAACCCAAGGAACTCCAGAACAATCACGACCCTTATTCATCCGACCGCACCAGGAAAAAGGCGATGCTTGAGCAAGTCCTCTGGGTTACACGCAACCTGGTTCGCGTAGTCGAGTAAGTGACCGTAAACGCAGTGATAATACTGAATCGGTTCGATACCTCCCATCGCGAACATATCATTAACGCTCTCGAAGTCGTAAAATGCCGGGTGGACAATGTCCTGGCGTTGGAGGACAGGTAGAAACCGTCCAGCTTATGGAAAAACATCAAGTCTGCTCAAAGCAGTACAGTGAAGTCATGTTCGACCTTGTGGTTCTGGCAATAACCCGGAATGACTACGGACACAGCCTTCCAACTGTAGTACATGCTCATCATTCGAGACGGTGGATTAATGGTGTCGCGTATTGCGAAATAGGCTTCCTATTGTGCGAAGTCGATTTGAGGATCGAATCGGTGCGCGGTTGGCTCCTACCTTACCAGGAGGCGCTTTTCTCGGTGTCTTCTATGGTGTCCCAGAAGTGAAAGAAAATATCCGCTGCGTTCTCTTGAAAAAGGGCCAGCTGAGAATCCACACAATGGTTCCATTCCCTCGGTAGGCAACGGAACAACAAAGCTATTATTGCCATCAAGTCTCTCGGAGGAGAGTCGAAAGGTGCGAAATGTGCCAGGCCAAACTCGGGCAGTAGGGCAAGCTACCACAACAACCTTCTACGACTCGGACAAGGTATCCATACCGCTTGATCGCCCAGGATTAGATCATAGCCGGTCCGTCTTGTCTCACAAACATGACCTCCGAAGTCCACTCAGTTGCGTTTCAGATGTCGGCAATCCTCGTGAACGATCGTTTTCCTTCGATCGGGCGATATACCTCGCCAAAGTCCATAGCGTAATTGAAATCGTCCTTCTCGACCTGTCGCTGGGACTTGAGATCGACGTTATGGACGATGAGTAATTCCTCATTGGTCCTAGAGGCTTGAACAAGAGGCAAGCCGGAGGGAGCCCAGATACCCGACCCACCCCAAAACTTAGCTCCCGTTATCGGATGATTCCCGACGGCGTTGCAGGCAATCGTCCAAACTTGATTGGTGGCAGACCCTGCGGCCAGCAAGGTGTCCCACAGGTAACCGTAGTACGCATCCGTCTTGACGTTCATGCTCGCATAATCCCGCCTCGCCATGGCCCGCCACGACGCGATCTGAATGATGGCGTCGACGTGATCGATTTTGGCGTACTCCAGCAGCAGTTGGGTGAATAGAAAGTCGTAGCAAGTCGTGAACCCAAACCGAGCCACTTGAGTGTCAACGACAAGACGATCATCTTTTCCCGTTTCGGTGTATGTTTTCTCAATCCCAGGAAGGAACGTCTTGTCATAGACTTCGCCTTGTTGGAGGCAATCATGCCGCTCACTGAGGATGTACGTGGAATTGAGATACTTACCCTCCGATCCATGTCGGATGTTATTGAACACAACGGCCTTCAGATGTTCGCCTAACATCGGACGGAGGGAACTCTCCACCCAATCCAAGTGATTCTCAATGACCGCCTCGTCCATATACCGGCGGCATTCTTCTTCGTCTTCCCAGAAGTAACCAGAGAGACTAAATTCGGGAAAGATAGCGACGTTCGCGTGTCGATCCTTGAAGATCTCCAGCACCCGAAGCATCTTGTCCTTATTCGCCTCTACATCAGGAACAATCGCCTCGATGTTCGCCAGACCGATCGACACTTTGGTCTCGTCATCCGAGAAGTACCGTTCGGCGATCAAGAAATCGTCCGATGACCGATTCGCCATCCTCCCCTCCGATCCTTACGCAAGATGCACTGTCCCAGACTTCAAACAAGCGAACTTTTTGGCGAGTTGGTGTTGCTGTGATGAAAAAGCACTCGATATCCCCGTGTTTTGTGGGTTATTGAAAGAATTCCCAAATTCTTCCTCTTCCCCCAACAGAAGATTTCGATTGAAGCCTACCCTAGCTCAAAATGACACCAAACACAACCAACACCCAAACCCCATGGCACACCCATCGTAGAACCCAAAAACGTCTTCTACGAAGTCCTCGCCAAATCCCAAGGCACAACCTTCGCTGGACTGCTGGCGATCCAAAAACTCGCCCACGACGTCGACCTCATCAACGCCATCAATGAAAACTGCACGTCACCAGAGTCTGTTGTTCGATTTGTGTCAAGTGTTGAATCGTTGGCGGCAAGAGTACACCCATTCGGAGTCGGGATGCTCCGACCCGCCAAGACACTTGGAGACTGACGGCAGAAAGAAACACGAAAAGGCACGAACGAAAATAGCAGGTCAATAGGGCCCAACAAGGACCGTCTGCTAGCGAGGCATACAGCCGCAAGACCAACAAGAGGGCAACTATTCAACCGATAGATTTTGTAGCTATTGACATGGTTAGCTTACTTCAGGCCTAAACCAGTTTGCGAATGCTTTTCGTGCCGGTTATCGTTTTTGTTGAGGGGTGTAACATCGCGACATCGCGGCTTGTCGCACTCTGATTTCATTTGCACTCTAGTCGCACAGCCCGAACTAGCGCGTCCCCGTCTGGCCGTGTTCATTCGGTCTAGAAAAACTTCCCACAACGTTCGCAATATCGTCTGCCGGGAGTTCCCTCGATGTACTGTCGGCAACTGGGACATTCCGCACCCACTTTCGCGGGGACCGGCTGTGCTTGAACCGGCTGTGCTTGAACCGGCTGTGCTGCCACGGGCCGACCAGACTGTTGTTGAGCCGGTTGAGCTTGCACAGGCCGACTGGGTCGTTGGGCATGGCCAAAACCGCGTTCTCGAGCAGCACTTTGTGGCGGAAGGTTGGACCGAATTTGCTGTTGACGATCTGGAGACCGAACGGCCTTTCTCATGCCTGCATTGTTGCCTTGAGGTTCGGCGAATCGCCCATGAACACCCTTGGCGAAGTGGACGATGATTCCCGGCAACGCTTCCACCGAGAAACCTGGGCCAACCTCGCTTTTCCGCCCATCCGGATACATCGCAATCCACTTTTGCAACGAGCGATTTCGGAATAACAGAGTGGTCGGGTCGGCAGGTCGTGGGCTAAGCAGAGCTACGATCCCGTCGGACCCTTTGGGGCGTAAGCCGGGAAGGTCCTCCGCCGTGAGAGGCATTCCCTCACTCAAAGGAACGTCTCGACCCGTCGATAATTCGAGCACGAGTCCGGATGACTCAACGGTCTCGACGCTACAAACTTTGATGGTCACGCCTGCAAGCGGCTGGGTGTGACCCGGTTGTATTGCTGCCGTTCGTCGTGTGGTCGCGTCTTCACAAATCACCACGTCTCCGTCCATCCAGTAACGCAACGCCACAGGTGGAGCGTCCGGAACGAATACAGAAACCTGGCTTTCGTCGCTACCAAGCACAACGGCACCAGAGCCAAGCGTAACGGTTCGGACCTCGCGACGACCAAAAGCGATTTCCAGCCAGTACCGCCGGAACAACACGTCGGCCAAAGCGACCATCAAGCCGATCAAGAACCCGAGAACCGCGGCACCAATCCACCTTCCGAACAATCCTGCCCAGGTCGGACCAAGCAAAGCACCGAGCAGGGACATGATGAGTAGAAACACCAACGCCGCCGAAAGGCCGCCGAGAGCACCACCCGCAAGACCACGCATTTTACTTAAATTCGGGGCGAAAAGGGTCACTCCCAACCCCACCAAAGCCCCCAACAACGTCCACCCAAGGATGCGACCGAAGACGTCCCAGACAGCAGTCGCTCCGCCGAGGGTGAATAACAACTGCCCCAACGCTCCGCCGATGAAGCCAGCGAGAAATCCTGCCCCGATGGCTTGGACCGCCGCCGGAATGCTCAACCAACGTCGTTGCAAATCGTAGTGTTGCCCCTGTAGGATGCCAATACTGATGCCGCCTGCGATGATGGCCGTCCACCAAGCTACCGCCAAGAGCAAACGCCATCGGTTCTTCTTGGCGAATTGGCCTGCCGATTGGACCCCCTTCACACGAGCAGAAGCCGGTGACGGAGCTACACCGCTTGGAGGCGGAGGAACGTCCGTGACCCTCGTCCCACCTACATAGTTGACGATGCGCTTGCCTAGGTCTGGGAGCAACGCGTTAGCGAAATCGATCTTCCCGGCAGCAATCAAGTCCAACTCTTTTTGGAGACCCGTTTTCGATCCGGCAGCTTTCTGAAGCGGTTCATAAAACGGAAGATCATTCGCGGGCAGACGGATCGGTAGAAGAATCCCTCGGAGCCTTTTTTGGGCTTTGACATCGGTGTGGATCAGCAAGTGGATTTGGTCAATCCCTGCCTTCTTCACCGCCGCTATGGCATCATTGAGCGTCGGAACCTTACCAACTGGCTCATTTATTGGTTCCGCATCAGTAATGAACACGAGAACCTTCGCCGCCCCTGGCCTGAAAGGAAGTTCTGTGGCCTTGATCAGGCCATAGTAGGTGTCTTCCGCCAGTGACTCACCACCATCACTCGCTATCAATTTTCCGACAGATATGGCAAACTGGCGGGAACTCCGGGTGAACGGCTCACGTTTGGGACCAAATTGTAGGATTTGCAAGTCTGGGGCTCGCCCTCCAAATTCCGCAGGTGGATCGAATCGATCACGAAACCCGACGAAAGCCAGACGAACGTCGAGGTTCCTTTTCGCCAGGTACCGCGTAAACCCATCCACCCCCCTCTTGATCCCGTCGATCGCGTAATTCATGCTCGCAGTGATGTCCACAACGAAAACAACGTCGACGCTCGAATTGCTGATTGCCAATTTCGTCGACCTCTGAGCCGAAGTAACGCCATTAACATTGATGGCTTTCGCTGTCGTGGTTAGCGTCAACTCGCGGACGTTCTTTCCCGGTTGAGGCTTTAACTTCGGATCGATGTCGAGCGTGAGTCTACCTTCGGTGGACCCAGGCAGGATTGTCGTTCCTTTCCCTTTGACTCCATCGGGCAAGTCCTCGAAATCAACTCTCACGGGGCCTTGAAACTTCGACCGGCCAATGCGAACAACAAATGTTGTTGACCCCCCCGGCGATGCCCCAACGACGTTCGGAACACTTAACAAGACTGCTGCCGGAGCCTTCTTCACTTCAACACTCAGGGTCGACTCACCAAATACCTTGTCCGAATCGGCGTCTCTGGCTCGGATCTGGAAGGAGTACTGGCCAGTCTTCAACCCTTCTTCCACGTTGATCACGACCTTGGTTGCCTTCTCTTCGGAGTCGACGACCGCCGAATCGACCGTAATGCCAGCTGGCGGATTTACCCCTTCGATCTTCACAGTTCCCCGGAAGTTGGCTCGTGACAGTTTTGCTTCGATAAAGTTCTTCCCGCCGGGATAAATCGTGACCTCCGAGGGAATTGACATTTGCAGTTCGATGTAAGGCGGCCGCAACAGGAAGAAGAAAAGTTCTCCGGGAATCAGGGCCATCAACAGCCCACCAATGGCCCCACAAAGGCCAAATAACAGTGGCTTGGGCAGTTTATCTAACATCAAATGATCCCTTTCCCGGTGCGTGTGCTGTCGAGAGATGATTCGTGACCAGGGCAGTCGTCCAGTACTCAAAATCCTAGCAGAACGAGATTGCGACCTCCAAGCCGAAAACGTTCCAGGCAAAAAATCAGGCGATTGTAGACCCCAAAAAAACGCTCGCCAGCAACCCGGACCACCGAGGCTTTTTGAGTTCTCGCAGTCCGCGATTCGTAGGCCCTGCTTGGGAGACAACTGCACGGCCTTTCATGAGTTTTGACCACCAAAACTCGTCCGGGGTTCCTCGTAATGGCGGAGATTTTCGAATCTTGGAGCCAACGAGAATTCCTCTCAAATCGGCCTGACGCTTCACCGAAGAACAGAACCGAAGCACCAAACACATTACGAATCGTTCATCCAAAACCAGACCGCAAGTGAGGACCCCCAAGGGAAGCCAAATCTCCGCTCTCCAAAACCGATGCCTCCACACCGCTTGTACCGTGATCAGGTCAACCGGCTTCTAACGAAAACACCCAATTCAACTCCAACCATGTAGGCCCGGACTGAGAGCAAAGGGCCAGCACTCGGTTGTGAGCAACTTGCCAAATCGGCACCCATCTCGATCTCCTTCAAGCCAAGGTCCCACTACTTCCTGGGATAAAATGGTCCAAAAAATGACTGAAACCTGCGTTTAACTTACACTAAACCTACGTCTTTCATGCACCTTTTTGATACACCTCAATTTCCGCATATGCCTACAATACAATAGTTTATGGAAAACAGGCCTCGGAAAATGCCATTTTGGCTCTTTTTCGAGTTTTTGGACCACCCTTGGGCGCATCTCGCCACAATACAACTGGATTGGACGCCTTGTCATTTTCACAACAATCATCGAATTCCCAAACTAATCACCACTTGGAACGCAAAAAGGATTTCTGTTCCTTGTCCCGTTTCACCGGCTAGCACTCTCAGTCGTGTCTTTCTTCCACTCGTTAGTGTGTCATAGAAATGGAGCACACCACGTCTCACCTTGGTGTGCCCGCTCGCTGAAAGAACAAGCACCAGCACACCTTCTATAAAACGGACAGTCATTTCATTCCTGTTATTGGCTTGCCAGCGCCACGTGGCCAGAATCGAGCACCTCTTTTAAGTTCCGAACCAAAACAATCAAAAGCGACAGGTAGTGATCCGACCGCCCAATAAGCATACCTCCCACTCTTGCATGTCGTTTGTCTTTCTCGATTTGCAACCAGAGGAAAGAAATTCGCTGCGCAAAAATACGCGACAAAACAAAACATACATCCAGTGGTACGAATAAAAAATTTTGTTTATACAAATTTTTCCAATCAAGATATCTTAAAAACGACTGTTACGTTGAGTACATTAATGTTGAATTGAAAAACACAATTCCCAATACAATACTCATTTGAAACTCGCAAAATCTGCATTTTCCAATACATGATGATACTTGTAGACTACAAATTTAGTTTTCAAATGGGCAAAATGGCATATTTAGATAATACGTTATCGAAAAATAAATGTCATGATTTGTTGAGTAAGCGATAGGTCTTCAATAAACGAAGAGTACACATATTTGTTCTTTTGATCACACGAGGAGCGTGAACCATGACTCGCCGAAATGCTTTCACCTTGATCGAACTGTTGGTCGTAATTGCGATCATCGCCATTTTGATCGGCCTTTTACTTCCCGCCGTGCAGAAAGTCCGAGAAGCAGCAAGCAGACTGGAATGTACGAACAACCTGAAGCAAATGGGGTTGGCAGCCCACAACTATGTGGACTCGAAGAAATTCCTTCCCCCCGCTTTCGTCTCGACCGGATACGCCGACGCGGGTTGGACGGATGGGTCTTTCTTGCTGCAAATTCTACCATTCGTCGAGGAAGCCAATCGGCTGCAAGTCGCCGAGTCAGCTGGTAACCACTATTACGCTTTGACTTACTCGCAAAGCCCTCCCAAGATTTTCATCAATCCAACCGACGACAGCAGTCCCTACGATGGACAATACACGGACGGCCCATGGGGCATTTACTCCGTCACGGGTTATGTCGCGAATTATTTGCCAATGGGCCATGTCGAAAGCAACCCACCACGAAAGGTCAATATCAAGCGTGTGACTGCCATCAAAGACGGTATGTCTAACACAATTTTTTACACCGAACGTCGAACTGTCTGTCTCAAGGCCCCTCAAGATCATCGTCCCGGATACAGTGGCGACTTCTACAACATCGCTCCTTACGCCAACATGGGTTGGTGGCAGTGGATTCCCGTCATCAACTACTGGCCCTCGGGGGCTTCGGGTGTCGTCACCGGTACAGACACAAGATTCCAAGCCGCGCCTAGCTGGGATTCGCGAACTAGCGAGTGCGATTATCGCGTTGCTTCCTCGCCGAGAAGGGCAGGCATCATCGTCGCCATGGGTGATGGAAGCGTACGCTTCGTCGGGTCAACGGTTTCTGGAGAGACGTGGTGGGCGGCCATGACACCTCGCAGTGGCGAAGTTCTTGGTAGCGACTGGTAATTCTGCTTATTGTTCTGCTTCGGACCCGTTTGGATTCGTACTTTCTGGCTTCCGAAACCCCATTGGGACGGAAGCCTTCAACACTCGGAGGGCATGATGAATCGATTATCGCGAGTTATTGTTCTGGTTTTGGTTGTGTTTTGCGGGACTTTCGTCGGGTGCAGCGGTTCGTCAAAACCAGAATTTACGGACGTGAAGGGCACAGTGACTTACAAGGGCAAAAAAGTCACTCATGGTATGGTTGTTTTCAAAGCAGTCGACGGAGATCAACGAGGTGTTGGCCCTATCAGTTCCAATGGAACTTTCTCACTCAAAAGTCCCGTGGGGCCAGTCGTCGCAGCCGTCGTTACTCGCCCTGCGACGAACCAGGACTTCAACAACCCGAACCGACCGGCCGTCAAGGAGGTCACTCTTCCGCCAGGAGTGAACCTCGCCAGTTTGCCGCCGAAAAGATTCGAAAGTTTCAACACATCTCAACTGAATTTCGACATCAATACCGAAAACCGGCAGCCAATCAACATCGCACTGAAGTAACCGGAAGGCCGAAAACTCAAAAGTGTAGTTACGGTTCCCTGGGATTGCTACTCTTGTTCTTTTGGCCCAAGGCCAAGCAACATAGTCAGGAAGGCCCCTCGAAAACGAATCCAATGACAATCACGTGGCATTTCCCTGGCTCCGCCGCGGAACGCCAACCACGAACAAAACAATACGACCGGAGCCAAAAAGGGAAATGTTGGCTCCGGTCGTACTGTTGTTCGTGCTTTTTGGCCGAAGGCATGGCTCAATGTAGCCAGAGTCAACGCCCCTGGAAAAAGAAAGCAATCGAATCGGCCGCGCGGTCCTCAAGAGGAGAACGCAGGAAATTATTGATCCGAGGCGGGGTAGATCTTACGAATGCCGGCGAGCACTTGTTGGTAGTTGCCCGGGATCGTTTGGAATGCGGTGAGCCTCAAACTTTCCATCAACGATTGGCCATGGCGTTGTGTGTGGGCCCGCAAGAGCCATCCCCGAAAGTCCGCTAGTTGCTGCGACGTCATCGCTCCCTCACGATAGACGATCAAAGTGCATGGAAATTTTGGCGAGGTCTGGACGATTTTGAGCCGACGGTAGCATCCCGGTTTCACTCGCTTGTAATCGGCAAGAGAAACTCGATCCACAATCGTTCCTGTCACCTTACCTCGAAGGATGTCGTCGAGGCCGTGTTCGATATTCTTCGGATGAACGACCTTGATTGCCTTCTGGCTCCCCGTTCGGACCTTCTGCGCCTCTCGTTCCAAATAAATCCGAGTGTGGGGTCGAGATCGCTTTGGCAATGCTACCGTCCTTCCTGCCAGATCGGAAAACTTCGAAATCGGACTGTCGTTCGCGACGACCAAATAGGCAACTGGATTCTCGTGGACCGTTCTGGCAATCACCAGAGGCTTGATTTTGTTGTGTTGTTGCTCCACCCACGCAAATTCGTAGCCAGCAAATACGGCCAAATCGGTCTTTCCGCTCTGGAGTTGTTTCGCCAACGCCAAAGGCGATTGGTAAAGGACACAAGTGCAAGGCAAACGCGCTTCTTTTTGAAACAACAAAGTAGTCATCTTCAAAAGTTTCTGTTGCGTCGTTTTTGGGAAGTCCAAAAACATCGTACTAATGATTCCGATTCGGACGGGCTGTCGTCCCTGAGCCAGCGTCAAGGAAGGAAATGGCAAAAGAAAACATCCGCTAAGAAAAAAGACCGCAAAACATACGATGCATCGAGACATTGAAGTCACCTCAAAGTTGCAAAGAAAACGAAGAAGCTAGAGCTATTGAGAACTGAGTAGCTAAAGTAGCATATACGCTCCGTCGTATTACCGTCCGCCTTTCCTGGTCATATAGTAGCCAACACACTCCGTCGTGCCGTCCGCCTGTCTAGGTTTAGCCACCGCACACCGACTGCGTTTGCTACTTTAGTCTAAAAGCGGCGCAAACATCAATAGGCCCAAACACGCGGAACCCTCAGGGCGTCTTGTCGAACACCGGTCCGCCCCACAAACAGCCAAGAAACCATCGAGAACCGGTTCCATTTTACGGTGATCTTGTTCCGACGGGAAACAGAACGATTCCCTCGAGGAAAAAAAACATGTACGCCTCCGGACAGGACGTAGCGTTGACCACCCGCGGATTGGCACGTAAAGTAAGTGCAGTTCGTCTGACCTGGCCCTAAATGAGTCGATTCATGCTCACGAAACGTATCATTCCATGCCTCGACGTCGATCGGGGACGCGTCGTAAAAGGTACAAACTTCGTCAACCTTCGAGACGCCGGAGACCCCGTGGAAGTGGCCCGACGCTACGAAGAAGACGGGGCAGATGAACTCGTCTTCCTCGACATAAGTGCGAGCCACGAAGGCCGTGAGATTCTCCTCGAAGTCGTGCGACGCGTCTCCGAAGAGTTGTTCATGCCCTTCACCGTCGGTGGCGGCATCCGAACCATCGACGATGCCACCCGACTCATCCAGGCCGGCGCCGAAAAAGTCAGCATCAACTCCGCAGCCGTCAAAACCCCGGAACTCATCACCCAGGTCGCCGAAAAATTCGGCAGCTGCGCCACCGTCGTCAACATCGATCCGCGACGAGTCACCCACAACGGGAAAGAAAAATGGGAAGTCCACATCAACGGCGGACGCGTTCCAACAGGATTGGAAGCTGTCCAATGGGCCGTCCGGGTCCAGGAACTCGGCGCGGGCGAGATCGTCTTGACGTCCATGGACGCCGACGGAACGAAAGCCGGTTATGACCTCGAAATGACTCGAGCCGTATCCGAGGCCGTGACGGTCCCCGTGGTCGCCAGCGGTGGTGCCGGAAATCCGGAACACCTCTACGAAGCCTTGACGACCGGAAAAGCAGATGCGGCTTTGGCTGCGAGTATTTTTCATTACAATGAATACGGCATTCCTGTGACGAAAGAGTATCTGGCTCAACGCGGAGTCCCTATCCGTCGAGTTTAAATCTTTCTCGATGGATGGTTCGACAGACGCTCTCACAATCTTCGACACTTCCGTCTTCCGGGATGCTTTCGTGTCCTCTCTGTCATGGCAATTTCTTGTTAGGGTTATTGAAGATCATTTCTCCTCGGAGGTAACGAAAGATATGGCAACGGCCGACGCCAAAGCACCAGCGACTGCCAAGAAAGAATGGGAAGTCAACAAGCTCTTCCGGATGGTCATGAAGTACGAAGGTTCCGACTTGCATTTGAAAGTGGGCCAACCGCCCATGATGCGCCTCAAAGGCGACATCCGGCGGATGGACATGCGACCGTTGACCCAGGAAGACATGGAACGGTTATTGTATCCTACCCTCACCGAGCAACATCGCCACATCCTCGACGAGGAAGGCGGAGTCGATTATTCGTGGGTCGTCGGAAACGATGAGTGTCGCTTCCGCGTCAGTCTCTTCCGTCAACGAAATCGATTATCGTTAGTTTCCCGACGCGTGAACAACTCGATTCCGACGTTCGAGCAGCTCAACTTGCCGCCGGTGGTCGAAAAGTTTTGCAACTATTCCGAAGGACTCATCATCTTCGCCGGCGTCACCGGCTCCGGGAAAACAACGTCCATTGCTTCGATGTTGGATTACATCAACGCCCGGGAACCGCTCCACATCTTGACCGTCGAGGACCCCATCGAGTTCACCTATGAAGACAAAAAGTCCTACGTCAACCAGCGTGAAGTCGGTCTCGACGTGATCGACTGGCACAAAGCCCTCAAAGATGCAGTGCGACAAGACCCAGATGTGATCTTGGTCGGCGAGTTGCGGGACATCGAGACGTTCGAGGCCGCCGTCCACGCCGCCGAGACAGGGCACTTGGTGTTCGGAACGATCCATGCGTCGAGTGCGTCGACGACCATTAACCGTATTCTCGACCTCTTCCCACCGACCAAGCACAAAGCCATCCGAACAGCCTTGGCCAACAACTTGAAGGTCGTCGTTGCCCAGAAGTTGTTGAAGAGCCCGACCAAAGGACGAGTCCCAACGAACGAAATCATGATCGTCACGCCGATCATCAAAAAGCTCATCATCCAGGGGGATGACGAAAAGTTGATCGACGTCATCCGCGCCAACTACCAGGAAGGGATGGTCGACTTCAACGAGAACCTCCGACAACTCGTCGAGCGCGGTGACGTGGACAAGGCCGTTGCCCTCGAATATTCGCCGAACCCCGAACAGCTCAAAATGGCCTTCAAAGGCGTCAAGATGGCTACGCCTGGGATTCTGTAAGCGCGATCGCCTGGTGTACCCCGGAGGTCTTGTGTTTCTCGAAATCAGGCGACCAAAGTTGACTCGAATTGGAAAACCAAAACCACCGAAGAAACATCGAGACGATCCCGTTTGCATTGGCTACAGCGCTATCGTTTTCCAAGCCCCAGGTCCGCCTTTACGGGGAAAGGGCAGCTCCGAGCAAAGCGGGAAACGCTTCGGCTCAAGGGGCTCGGTGACTGCAAACCTTACTCAACACAGGCGTAAATCGCTCTAAACCGACCCGACCGGTGTCCAACCGCCCCCATCCGAAAAAAAGCTGTGGGAAAGTCATTCCAATCGGGATGAAACGAGAGAAGGAGCACAACTCATGTCGGATAACGGCTGCCAGACCTTCTCGGACAACCCCTCGTTGCCAAAAATTCGGGAACAGGCAACTAACGTTAGGGAACAGAAAACTCACGTCAGGGAACAGAAAAACAAAGGCCTCTATTTCTGCTGTTCCCTGTTCCCTGTTCCCTGTTCGCTCTTTCTGCTCTTCGCCCAGACCGGCTTTCCCCGCGGGGAAGGGTTCTATTACAGCATCTTCAAGGTCCTGTTGTTCTTGGCCCTGTTCTTCACATGGGTATGGCTCTGCAACTGGGTCAACAAGGACACCGAGGAAGTCGCCCTCCCACGCGAAATGTGGAACACGATTTTGTTCGCAAGTGGCGTCGTAACCTTCTTGATCGTGTGGATCATGCCCTGGTTCTGGATCAGCTTACCCTTCGTCTTGATAGGCATCGGGACTCCGACCTGGGTCTACGTGGCCTATCGAAACAAGCTCGTTCGCCCGACGGAACGAGTACTCACAGAAAGGCACATACGCGAGCTGCTCAGTAAACACTTGGGCCTCAACGTCGCGCCCAAGGACGAAGAAGCCAAGAAAAACTCGCTCCAACTTCGAGTGCGGTTTATGGCCCGCAGCGAAAAAAACAAAAACGAAGGCGATACCAAACGCCTCTCGCGTGTGACCGAGTCGAAAGGTTACAAGGCCGCCCAGGAAATGGTGTACGACGCCGTACTCAATAGAACCACCGACATCCACCTCGAACCCGACGACAACGATATTTCCGTCCGCTTCCGAATCGACGGAGTCATGCACAAGGTCGAGCCGTTTGGCCGTTCCACTGGCGATGCCGTCATCAACATCTTCAAAATCCTTGGAAACCTGGACATCACCGAAAAACGCAAACCCCAGGACGGTGCCTTCTCGGCCCACGTGATTGATCGATTCGTCGACTTCCGTGTCACCACCGCGGGAAGCGTTCAAGGCGAAAAGATGGTCATGCGGGTGCTTGACCGTTCGAAGCAAATCATCAGTCTCAAGAAACTCGGAATGCGGGAAAAGATGCGTGACGAAGTGAAAAGCATCGTCTCGCAGCCACACGGGATGTTCTTGGTGTGCGGTCCCACAGGGTCAGGCAAATCCACAACCCTCTATGCGTGCATGAACGAAATCGATCGTTACTTGCAAAACATCGTGACCCTCGAAGACCCCGTCGAATATAAACTCCCCAACGTCACCCAAATCGAGGTCAACACGAAGGCCGGCAAGACCTTCGCCAACGAACTCCGCAGCGTCCTACGCCAAGACCCCGACATCATCATGGTGGGCGAAATCCGGGACCAAGAAACCGCGGAAATCGCCTGCCAAGCCGCCCAGACCGGCCACTTCGTGTTCTCCACACTCCACGCCAACGATACCGTCTCGGCCATCGGCCGGTTGATGAACCTCGGGGTCGAAACGCACCTGATCGCCAGTTCCCTGACCGCCATACTCGGCCAACGACTCGTACGCGTCTTGTGTCCGGAGTGCAAAGTGCGTTACCGGCCCAACCCCGAAACACTCCGAAAAGCCAACTTGCCCGCCGACAAAATCAAATATTTCTACCGGGCTGGCAAGAATGGTCCCAAACAAACCGAAGACGAACACACACTGGACCACGACAAGAGTCCAGATCCGATTTGCATGAACTGTGGCGGGACTGGCTACCGCGGACGCACCGGGATTTTCGAACTCCTGGTAGTTACCGACAAAATGCGCGAAATGATCCGAGAGAACATCAACTACACCGCCATCAGACAAGAAGCCATCAAGAACGGCATGCGGTATCTGTACGAAGACGGTTTCCGTCAGGTGATCGAGGGAAAGACCTCGATCCAGGAACTTATGCGGGTCACAAAGTAACGGCCGAGCCAATTCCTCGGGACATCTTTTCCCGAGAAAGTGGTCTATCTACGGAGGTATTCTTCATGCTGGCATTCTCCCGAATCGTGTTGTCTTTAGTGTGCTTGAGTGCGTCGTTGGTTGTGGGAACGGCAACGGCCCAAGAAAACACCAAAAAGCTCTTCGTCTGGGAAATCTCGTCGAAAACAAACAAGATTTATCTTGCCGGGTCGGTCCACCTCGGATTCGAAGGCTTGTACCCTTTGCCCAAGGAGATCGAAAAGGCATTCGCGAACTCCCAAAAACTCGCAGTCGAAGTCAACGTCGACAATATCCCCGGTTTTCAAATCCTGAAAATACTCGCCCAAGGGACCTACAAAGGTGGCAAGACTTTGACCTCCGAAGTGTCCCAAGAAACGGCCAAGAAACTCAAGGACTATTGCGAAGCCAACAACGTACCAATCAAGATCGTTAATCGGTACAAACCTTGGATGGCGTCCATGCTACTCACCGAGCTAATGGCCAAGAAAGCTGGGTTCGACATGACCAAGGGGCTCGAAAAACACTTCCTCAAGAAGGCCAGGAAGACCGGCAAAACGGTCTTGGAATTGGAGTCCATGAAACTCCAACTCGAGCTGTTCGTCGGCTTCGACAAAGGTCTCCAGGAACGGATGCTGCTCGATACCCTTTCCGATGCCAAAGATTACAAAAAGGTGATCGATCGCATCTTTGCAGCCTGGAAGACCGGAGATCTCGAAAAGATGCACAAAATCGCCATCCTCGATCCTCAGAAAGTCGAGCCGAAGCTCAAAACGCTCTACGTCAAGATGTTCGACGAACGCAACGTCAAGATGACCGAGAAGATCGAAGGCTACTTGAAAGGTGACGACATCGTGTTCGTCCTCGTCGGGTCTGGGCACATCCCCGGAGAGAAAGGCATCCTCAAGTTGCTCCGCGACAAAGGCTACAAGATCCGACAAGTCACACGGATGAAGTAACCACTCGAGATACTTGATTGCATTCGATCGTTGAAAGTAGTTCAACCTGTCCAACCTCTTTCCCTTTGGGCAGGTTCCAAATTCGTCCACCGACCCATCTTCGGCTGTGCTCTGTACCAAAGGCAACAACTCATGTCTCCAGCGCCGTCTCCTGGTCAACTGTTCTTGGCGGAAGGCCAAACACGTCTCACTGCTTGGTTCGACAAGATCAAACATTGCGTCGAGCAACTGACCGACGAGCAACTTTGGTGGCGTCCAGCCGAGGACATGAACAGCATCGCCAACATCATCTTGCACCTGTGTGGCAACGTCGAGCAATGGATCATCAATGGCGTCACGCAGCGTCCCGACACACGCAACCGACCACAAGAGTTTGCCGAGCGAGGCCCAATGCCCAAAACCGAACTCCTCAAGCGTTTGGAACTCACGGTCGCCCAGGTCCAGGAAATCCTGAAATCGACAACCGACCAACAACTCACGGAACCTCGACGAATCCAAGGGTTTGACGAAACCGTACTCTCGGCCATCTTCCACAGCCTGGCGCATTTCAACGGCCACACGCAAGAGATCATTTACGCAACCCGATTACAACTCGGCGACAGGTACCGCTTCTACTGGGTCCCTGACACCCCCGAACAAGGAGCCGACCTGTCGCGATAAGTCGCTTTATTGTTTGCCCTCTTGGGCAGCGTGGAGTATAGAAACAATTACCGTTCTCGCCCCGTCAGAAAAGTATCTGGACCCGCAGGAGTAGTGGTCGCCCAGACCTCATACGCACGAGGAACTCATGACTGGAAATGCACTATTGGGAATGTTTGCCGAGTACGACTTTTTCAATAACTTCAGCGAACAACATCTCATGAAATTGGCTGCCGGTGCCAAGACGTTTCGGCTCGCAACAGGCGAATACCTTGCTCGCGAAGGAGCACCGGGAAGCGGACTTTATTTGCTCCAGTCCGGTCAGATTTCCCTCCACATGCAAGCCCCCAACAAGGGGACCGTCCACGTCCAAGACGTTGGACCTGGGAATCTTGTCGGATGGTCCTGGTTGGTTCCGCCGCACAAATGGCAATTCGATTGCCGGGCCGTAGACGACGTCAAAGGCCTCGGTTTCGATGGCGGGTGGCTCCGAGAGCTATGCGAACAAGATCACGTCCTGGGTTATCAACTTCTCAAACAAATGATCACGGTGATGCACACACGCGCAGCAGCCACCCGGACCCACTTGCTCGATATGTATAAATGAGATCCGAAAGTTCGGTTCGATGGCTGGAATTCGGGTGGAAGTCCCCAATTCGTCAAGTAACTGGGACTCATGCCACCCACCATTCGGAAAAGCCAGGTGGCTCTCCACATCCCCAGAGCGTTTCCCGTTTGCATTGGTTAGAGCGTTTTCGGTTTCCAAGTCCTTCTCCCTTCGGGCAGTCGGCTAAACAAGTGTCGTGTTTTCGATTCTCAGGCCAGGAGGGACGGAAGATCCTGGCCGTGGGTGGAAACCCAAGGAACCCAAAGAACCAACACAAACACGACACTCATTGATCCGTTCACCCGAGAGGACAAGGCCCCCAACCCGAGCGAAGCGGGAATCATTGCGAGCGAAGCGGGAATCATTGCGGAACCGGTAGGATTCCGCTGCAATCCTATCTCGAGAAGGGCGCACTTGGGCTCAGGAGTTCGCCGACTCCGAACCGTACCCAACACAACCGGGAACCCCTTCAAAACTCCCGGTTCCTCTAGCCCCAGGGAAGACAGCGGCTTTTCGCGTCCTCACCCGAAAACCCTTGCACCTTTCGACAGGACCCCCATAATAGAAATTCAACCACGTCTTCGAATTCGCGTGCGCAGGTGATTTCATGTTAACCAACTTGAAATGGTACATTGTCGGTCTTGTAATCATTCTCGGACCGCTTGGGTGGCGAGTATGGAGTCGGGCAACGACCGAACGTCCGGACCAAAATCCGGCCTCCATCGATGCCGGGAAAACCCTTTTCGTCAGGCAATGGCAGCCTCACGATCCGATGAGCCCCAATGGTGACGGACTCGGTCCCGTCTACAACGCTCGTTCCTGCGTCGAATGTCACGCACAGGGCGGCGTTGGTGGTGCGGGAGGATTGCGACACAACGTCACCACGTTCATGTTGAGCGTTCCAGGACGTCCCACTCGGTCAGGGATCGTCCATGCCTTCGCATCGGCCAAAGAATATCTCGAAACATTGGGAGCCCTGAATCCTACGTTGCCCTACGCGTCCCGGCCGTCGCTGAGTCTCGTCCTCCAACACGGCCTCGATCGAATCGGTTCGGGGGGCACCATGGCGTTGTCCCAAAGAAACACCCCGGCGTTGTTTGGGATCGGCCTGATCGACCGGATCCCCCAAAACACCATTCTTGCTGAGGAACGCAAGCAACGATTCCGACACGGTTTGGCAAAGGCCGGACACCCCACGCTTCCTGTTGGTCGGATCGCACGGTTGGCTGACGGACGAATCGGCAAATTCGGATGGAAAGGCCAAAGTGCAAGCATATCCGACTTCGTACAAGCGGCCTGTGCCAATGAACTTGGTCTGAGCAATCCAGGACAACCTCAACCCAAACCGTTCGTTTACCCAAAATACCAATCCCAAGGCCACGACCTCACGCTGCAACAGTGTGACCAGATCTCCGCTTTCTGTGCCTCCTTGCCAAACCCCATCGTGGTTCTGCCTGAAGAACCCGAACAACAAGAAGCCGCTGCCAAAGGCAAAAACCTCTTTAGCCAAATTGGTTGTGCCGAATGCCACACGCCCAACTTGGGCTCTGTTGAAGGTTTGTATAGCGATCTGTTGTTACACAAGATGGGCACGGACCTCCAAGGCGCCGGAGCCTATTACGGTACACCCATCCCAGTAGCACCTGATGGAACCTCGAATGCCCCTGGCCCGGACGAATGGCGAACCCCTCCGCTTTGGGGAGTGGCCGACTCGGCACCGTACTTGCACGACGGTCGGGCTGCCACACTCAAAGATGCGATTGAACTGCACAAAGGACAAGCCGAGAAGGCGGCCGGAGCGTTTCGCCAGTTGCCAAAGCGCGACCAGGAGGCCGTCGTCGAATTTCTCAAGACGTTGCGAGCCCCGCAACCGATGGACCTAAACTAAACCGGTTTTGCCCACCGGTGATGTCGTAGGGTGTGACAAGCGCAGCACAGACACACCACCTCTTTCTGAGGTGCCCCACCGCTACACTTCCCACACCCTACAATGATCTCACCATCACCTTTCCCTTTTCTACTCTTCAATCAGCTCCCCATGATTCGCTTTGCCTGCAAGTGCGGCAAAAAGTTGTCTGCACCCGACGACATGGCCACACGTAGAAGCGTCTGTCCTGCGTGTGGCAAGTCCGTCCGCGTACCGATGGCGACGCCACGACTCAAAATCAACGCGAGTAAAACTCCACCACGGATCAACCAAGACCAACAAAATGCCTACATGCTAGTTCCGACGTGGCAAGAAGGGAATGCTCGCCCAGGGGAAAAGCCCAGCTACGCCGTGATGTCGCAAGACGAGATTGCAGCACACAAACTCCAAGCCGGTACTCGCAGGAAACGACGAAAAACTCAACGAGTCCGGAACGATGCCTTCGAAAGCGGCTTCTTCTTTGCGATTCATGCCCTTCGGACAATCTTCGTTTTCTCCGTCGGTCTAACCCTGGCCAGTTGGCTCGTCTTGAGCGTAGCCGTCAGGCCTGGATTCGGATCCAAGCTCTTGGAGTGGGTCTTGGTCTTGCAAGTAACGATTGGAATTGTCAGCTACGTCTTTGCATCGTGGTGCAGTGTCCTCACCTCCATCGTTGTCGGAGAAGATGTCGTCCTCTCGCCATTTGGATGTGTTTCGGATCACATTCTCAAGAGTTGGTGTCGCTGCCTCGTGTGTTTCTTGGCTGGGCCGGGACCGCTCTTGGCGATAGCCCTTTGGTATTGGTACACCGGTGGAGATTTCCACCTCGTCGACTGGATCATCCTGGCGGAAATCGTCGTGGCAGCCATCACGTTTTGGTTTCTAGCGATCGTCGCCGTGACCGCCGACAACTCAATGGCCAGCGTGACTCCATCGAGCATCGGACGTCTACTCGGACGTCTGGGGCCTTGGACGTCCGGTTTTCTTGTCGGTTTTGTTGTACTGGGAGTCATCATCCAATCGATGTGGGGGCGATACGTTCTTGGCCAAATCTTCGAATCGCTATGGGGGTGGTTCCTGTTGGGATGTTGGTTTGCTGTTGCACAGCTTTGGATCGTTGCCGCGTTTCGGTGGATCGGCGGAGCGTGCTTCCGATTGCCACGGAAGCAATGAAAAAAAAGTCTCAGTCATGCACCATGGGAGGTAAGTTGACCCATCCTGATCCCGTTTTTGCCAAGCCTACGGGTACGTAGGTGAGGCCCTCGTCAGTAATCGAGACAGACCAATTGGTGGCTTGTCGCAGCATTCCTACCTGAACGATTCTTTGCCCAACCTTCCTCCCAAACTCCTTGAGAGCGTAACCACCATCGATGACGAGGGAGGCGTGGCGAGCTTCCGAACTCCGAACGTCAGGCGGTACAAAACACGCACTGGCTTTGTCACCAAGTTAGCGGAACTGACTTCCTCGTCCCGTTGTGGTCGCGTGGAAGGACCGGCTTCCGCTGGAACTGGAAACGTCCCCTGACAGCTGGGACACCTAACTCGTTGACCTACCGCAACGTTGTTCAACTTCAAGATCTTGTAACAGTGAGGACATTGACACTTGAGCATGGTTCTTTCCACTTTCGTTTCGAGAGTGCCAGGCAAACCAAGAGCAATGGTGATTGGAACAGTGAATCGATTTGAATGGGATCCCTTCACGTCCCAAAGTCATGGAAGACTGTAACGATCGTCAGAAGGATCGCTTTTCCCAAAGTGTCTCACACGTTTGTACTCTGTTCCATCTCTTCAAAGAGGTGATGAAGGGCCACGCGAGTGATGTGAACAACGTCGGGATTATCTGAGTCCAAGAGTCGGTCGAGTTCCGGCCACAACAAAGTGATCCCTTCGGTCGCAATGACGTGGATCGCCTCGCAAACGCGCTCGACGTTTTCTCCCGTCAGTTTCTGTCGAAACCATTGCAACGCGTGGCGTTCACCCAGACGAGCGAGAGCAGCATTCGCCGCCCGACGAACGAACGGATGACCCTCAGAACGAGCACCCCGCAAACATTCCACTACTTCTTTGTGTTTGACCGGTTCCCACCACCCCAAACTTCCGAGAGCGGCGACCTTATGAAGTGGATTGCGGCTCGCCAGAGCCTCCCGAAGAAGCTCCTCGGTTTCAATTCCGGGATGACCACGGAAGCACCGCAGGATCGCCGTGTAAGGAAGAGATGCCAGATTCTTTGACGAAGTCGAGAGGCGGAACAACCCAAGCCAGTGGCGCTTGGATTCATGGACCGCACTTCGAACCCATTCGCAAAGCCACACTTTCGTCTTGGGGTTACGGGACCACCGAAGAGTCTCGACGGCCAACTCCGGGTGAGGAAAATCCTGCTCTCCAAGAACATACAGCAAATCGGGAGCAGTCTCCGCCCGAATATCCTGCAACGCCAACAAAGCATCTCGGACTTCATCTTCGGTGCCCGTCTGGACTATCTCCAGCAATGGCTCCGGTGCCTTTTGGAGGTACTCATGCAAGGCCGGTTCCAGGACGCTCAGTCGCGAGAGTTGCCACTCCAACGATTCCACTTCTCCCCGTTCGTCAATGATCCCGTGAGACAGATTCGATCCTCGCCGAAGAACACGCAAGGATTCCGCCAACACCCGCACCACAAGCGGCGACATCTCCGTCGGGCGATGGTCCCAAAGTTGTTCGACCGTTTCCCCGAGGCGTGCCTCGGCAATCAAGACCGCCGGATATCCACGACGCACACCTTCGAGTGCCTTATGCAACACACGCAAAGCCGCATCACCTAGCGGTGTTTCGGTCGCCTTGACGTACCCGGAGAATCCAAGAAAGCTCACCATCTCCACAGCGAACAGATGACTCAAGGGAATGTCGTCGGTCACTTGGGCATGACGTAAAAGATGAGGAAGGCTTTCGTCGCGATTGAGAGTACGCAAGCTCTGCGCCAGGTCGATCCAATACCACGCCTGTTCGAGTTCATCGTCGCTGAGTTTCCGCTGGACTTGTCGTTCGAGTATTCGACCGGCGTCCTCCGTCCCGATCTCGGCCAAGGCTCGCACCTGTACGACATATTGAATTCCAGGACGAAGGCTCGCCTCAACTGCGGCGACCTCTCCCCGTTCCAGCAAATCCCGAAATCGGCGTTTGGTCGACTCCAATAGCGAATGATTCAGCTGCCCGCCTTGCAGAAGTTCTTCGTGTTGGCGAGAAACCATCGATAGTTGAGCACTGAATTGCCGTCTGCGGTGGTAGGCGACGACAAGGAACAACGCAGACAACAAGGTCAACAAGAATAGCGTGGGTAACAACACACCAACCATGGGTCGATCCACCAAGGAAGAGCCAGCACGTTGCGTCAAGAAAGAAGAGGCGAGGGGACAGCGTGTTCAGTGAAAAAACGGAGAAACAAGAGATTCAGAGAGAAAGACATAGCTTTCCAACCCTTGTCCTGACGCTTGTCTCTGACCTAAACCGCGTCCCATTGGAATCCGGCGGTTCAGTGTCGAATATGACCATCTCCATACACCAAATATTTATAACTGCACAATTCTACCAAACCGCACGGCCCACGGGCATGAAATTTATCTGTGCTTATGCCAATTTCTGCTCCGAGGCCCAGTTCGAAACCGTCGTTAAACCTTGTGCTGGCGTTCACCATGACGGCTGCCGAATCGACTCGTTGAGTAAATTCGCGAGCCGTATTCCAGTCATTGGTGATGATGGCGTCGGTATGTCCCGATCCATAAGTAGCGATGTGGCCAACGGCTTCGTCGAGGGAAGAAACGACTTTGACGGAAAGAATCAGGTCAAGAAATTCCGCCCGAAAATCTTCTTCGTTGGCCGCTTCCATCTCTCCTAAGAAAGATCGCGCCGTCGCGCACCCTTTCAGACGCACTCCGGCAGCTTGGAGTTCCTTCGCGCAACCAGGCAAGAAATCTTTGGCAACAGCGGAATGAACCAGCAAACTTTCGGCAGCGTTGCAAACACCTGGTCGTTGACACTTGGCGTTGAGGACAATGCTTTTTGCGATCTCCAAATCGGCGGCCTCATCGACATAGACATGGCAGTTGCCGTGATAATGCTTGAGCACCGGCATGGTAGCTTCCGCCGCGACTCGCCGTATGAGTCCCTCCCCACCGCGGGGAATGACCAGGTCGATCTTCGCGTCGAGTTTCAACAACTCGCCGACGACTTCGCGGGCCGGTGTGTTCACCAACTGCACGGCGTCGGCAGGAAGGCCGTCTTGCGTGAGACATTCCTGGAGAATGGCATGAAGGGCCAAGTTCGAGTTCAGAGCTTCCTTCCCGCCTCGCAAAATCACTGCGTTGCCACTTTTCACGCAAAGCCCGCCAGCGTCGATCGTCACGTTCGGTCGAGATTCGTAGATGAAAAAAATAACACCAAGCGGGACACTGACTTTCTGGACCTCCAGACCATTCGGTCGTATGCTGCTCTCAAGAACACGGCCAACCGGGTCGGGCAACTGAGCAATTTCCCTGAGACCATTGGCCGCCGCCGTGATCCGGGTTGGAGTGAGACGAAGCCGATCAACCTGGGCCGGTGTCAGTTCAAACTGTGGAGCAAGTTCAATGTCCGTGGCGTTGGCTTCTGCGATCCGTGTTTGTTGACCCTCGAGCGCGTCGGCAGCACGCCTGAGCCACGAATTTTTTTGACCCCCAAGAAGAGAAGTCATGATCCGCGAGGCTTTTTTCGCTCGATCGGCCAGATCGTGAGAGTAGGCTTGTGTGTCCATGATAAAAAAATCTAAGAGAACCGAGATTAGAGCGTTTCACGCTTGAATTGAGTACACGCTTTTCGTTTTCAAAGTCCTTCTCACCACGGCAGTCGGCTAAACAAGTGTCGTGTTTTCGATTTTCAGCCCCGAAGGGGCGAAAGATCCTAGCCGTGGGTGGGAACCCACGGAACTCAAAGAACCAACATAAAACACGAAACTCATTGATCTGACCGCGCGAGGGGAAAAGGCCCCAAACCCCAGCGAAGCGGGAATCATAGCGAGCGAAGCGGAAAACGCAGCGGTGAAGGGTTCTGGGCCTGAGGCGTTTGGGAACTGCGAACTGTACCCAACGCAAGCGTGAACCGCTCTGTTCCCCAGAGAACAGCAAAACATGCCTACAAGCTTGTTTTTCGCCGAAGACTAAGCTCAACATCGCCTGGGCAAACGGCCTTGGAAAAGAAAGACAAAACACTCTTTCTTTTTTCGTTCGCCTCTTCGCCTTAGATTTATTCGATCTCCAAGGCTCAAGACCTCTTTCTGCTGTTCCCTGTTCCCTCTTCCCTCTTCCCTAATTGCTGCCACATCCGAACGACATCGGATGTCTCGGGCACGTCGTGAACGCGAAGAATGTCCACGGAATTCCGAGACATCGCAAAGCAAGCGACGGCCAACGAACCAGCCAACCGTTCGTGCGTTTCCCGGCCAAGAACTTTGTCGATAAAGCTCTTTCGAGAAACTCCCAGCAAGATCGGCAATCCAAGTTCGCGAAACTCCGACAGGTGTCGCACGAGATCTAAATTATGCCCGAGTTTTTTCCCGAACCCAATACCGGGATCGACAACAATCTTGGCTTTCGAAACGCCACTCGACTCAAGTGCCTGAACTCGTTCGGCGAGGAAGTCCCGGACATCGCGAACCACCTCCTCGTACTGAGGGTCCTGTTGCATCGTGCGGGGACTTCCGAGCATGTGCATCACAACCAGGCCGGCGTTCGTCTTCGCGGCAACTTCAACCATGTCCGGATCACCTCGAAATCCTGCGACGTCGTTGATGATCTCGGCACCAAGGGCAACACAAGTCCGCGCAACATCGGCTTTCGACGTGTCTACGGAAATGGGAACATCGATTTCTTTGGCTAGTGATTCGACGACCGGCGCGACGCGGTCAATTTCTTCTTGTGAGGAAACAGGCTGCGAACCTGGGCGGGTCGATTCTCCGCCGATGTCGAGAATGTCTGCCCCGTTGCGGGCAAGTTCTCGACCGTGAGCAACGGCTTTCTCGGTCGTGTCGAATTGGCCCCCGTCGGAAAAACTATCGGGGGTAACGTTGACGATCCCCATGATCAGTGGCCGTCTGTCAAAGACGAGGGATCGATTGGCGAGTTGCCAGGTTTTAGGAAGGTTTTCAGTCAAGAGTCGAAAGTCAAAAACGAGATCCAAGCGATAGAAGTCGAGGGTAAAGCTGTCTGGCTCTTGTCTCTCTCGACTCCTGTCTCTTGTCTTATTTAGTTTACCAGGTTTTCTCCATCATACTGCGAATCTGAACCGCCATCTTCCTCGCCAACTCCGTTTGTGAACTCGTAAACGACTGACCGAGTTCCGGCACAAACGTCGAAAGCGACTGAACCAGGACACTGGGAGGTTTCTTTTCGGTCCCAGGGCCACCGGGCGGAAGTTGATCCGTTGGGTTGCCCAGAGGGTCTCGAACGACTTCGCCCAGAGCTTTGGGCCGCAAATCCCGCCATTCGACTTGAACACCCAAAGTCAGTTGGGCCTCGCGGGTCTCGCCAAGTTGGTTGACGTTCGTAACGGCCTTGTTGACCGAAATGATTTTTCCAATCAGTTCGGTATCGGCGGCAGCGTGGGCCGGAACAACCCGGAATGGCGTCTTACTCTCGATCTCACGAACGAGGGCCTTGTGCAGGTCGAACTCGAGCCCTTGGCGTGTGGTTTCGTTCCCAAAAATGGGGATTCGAACGGTCTGGATCGTCTCGTCATAGACGGGCCGAGTCGTGTAGTTGAACAGCGTGAAGTGACCATCCGTTTCGCAGGCAGCAAAGATGATCGGGGTAAGGGCAAACACGGCGTACCACACTCGGAACCAACAGGAACCTTTCAAGGGTTTCTTGGGTTCCAGCGTCGTCGGGTTTTCGATCAAGGTTGAGCACACCAGCATTGGGTTACCCTTTGCCACAGAATAGACGCAAGAGAGCGACGAAAGATTCTATGCTTATCGCATCATTATAGTGAACCTTACCGCCGGAGAACATCCCTGATAAGGGACGAAAGGAGACAGGTTTTCGGCCTTCCTCCCCTTTCCAAACCGTCACCCTGCCACGATCATCGATACGAGTATCCGGGCTCTTGCTCTGGCACGGTCCTGGGCATTGGAGCCTGTTCGACCTCGGCATTCCGTCGCGAACGACGCAACCAGTCAGGGATTCGGAACCCTCCAGTGTCGTTCGTTGACGAACGAGACGGATATTCGTTTGACTCCAGGTTTGGCGACGACCCTGTCCGGGGGACTGGCTGTCCGGAGCCAAAACGACCAGAACTTTTGTTGGAACTTCTGAAAATGTTGATGCTGTCGTACCAATTGCCCTCACTCCCCGTCTCACGTTCTTGATCGACCTTATCGCGAATTTGATTCATACGGTTGGTGGCGATGTCAGCGTGTTTGGTGTTGGGATATCGACGGCGTACGATCTCGTAGTAGAACAAGGCCGAAGCTGGGTGGCCAGTCCGCAGATAAAAGTCTGCGACTTGCAAGTCCGAGTCGGCTTGCTGCATGTTGATCGCGATGAGTTCGTTCCTGAGGAAATCACCCTGATTCCTTCGTAATTCCGGATACGCCTGGAGGGCCTTGTGAATCAGGTCTCTGGCCTCGGCCAACTTCCGTCCGTCGTAATCGGGGCCTCCTGTGCTGAGTTTCTTGCACATCATCGCAAGCTGGATCGCTTGGGGAGCCCTTTCGCCGTCCCTGTGGTACTCAACAATCTGGAAGAAGTAATGGTCGGCGTCAGCATAATGCCCACGGAGCATGTTGACACTGCCCAGGTAGAACAAGGCTTGTTCGGATAGGGGGCCACCAATGTCGTTGATGTAGACTTGCTCGAGGAGCTTGAGCGCTCGTCCTTCCATGTCCCACATGGGCTTCCGTTTATCCCAGTGGACGAACGAGACAGGCATCACGAATCGAGACTTTCCTGGTTGCCCAGCTTCCTGAGTCCGCCGAAGGACGTCCCTGGTATCATTGAGCCAATAGTTAGCGATGTCGAACATCCGCTGGAGCGCATCATGATGGTGTGTCCGACGCGAATATTCTTTGATCATCTGGGAGTAGATTTCCGCAGCTTTGGGATACTGTTCCTGCATCCGGTAGCACTCGGCTTCGTAGAAGAGACAGGCTTCAGCAACGTCCGGAGTCGTCGATTTTTTCCGAGCAAGCTGATAAAAAGCCGATTGAGCCTTGGGGTAATCTTCCCGAGCAAACAACTGCATTCCCTGCTGAAATTCCGCGTTGGATTGAGCACTCGTCCCGTCATGTCCACCAGCCAGAACGACTTTATCGCTCGCGAGCCAGCTTTGCGGAATCAACCCCTTGCCCGTTTTCAACGAGTCAAAGGGAGTCTGAATCTTACCGAGACATCCACCCAATGGGAGCACAGCCAAGACCCAACAGACGGCCATGAGCCGCACGAGGCGAACCGGAAGCGTTCTCTTGTCGGTTTGGTGCCGCACAAGTAGTCCTCTGACCAGGTCTGTTGGAAGACTTTCGGGTGCTTTCTGGTCGGCTTCCCTCCGAATAACCCATGTTAATCTGGGCAGGTCCGGCGGAAAACCTCCACAGAGCGGTCCACGGCTTTCCTCGGGCGACCAGCTCGGGATTGTTGCGTCTGAATTGTTGTGAGGCTTTCTCACGACCTTCACTCCCCACCTTAGGTAGACCCGGTTGCGCTCCGAACGACCGCCGTGACCCTGACTCTAGCCCAGGTCATTCCTGCCAACTCCCCCGAATCGGCGCGGCCTTCGATCTCCGGTTCGGAAAGCTGCGAGAGGGACTTATACCTTCAAGGGAATTCCAGTCAAGAGTATTTTGGGATGGACTTTGGGTGCTCGTCGGGATTTTGGAAACAAGTAGCAGGCACGACGTAGCGTACGTACACCTCGAGTTTGTGGGGTATACCTTGGATTGCAAATTGGATCGACAGGTATTGGGCATCCAGACCCAGAATGCGACGTGCTTTGGAAGGGATTCTGGCATTCAAGTTGATCGACAACAAAGTCGGCGTAAGACCAACGGAAAACGGGCGATGTGGATTCAACTTTCTGAGGAAAGTGCCGTCTAGGGAACAATCCAGAAGTCATTTCGACGAACCGGATTTACCAGACGTTTTGTTCAAGCATTCCGTGCGATGATTAACAACGCCTCCTTCGCCGTTCGGCCTCAGAGAAGCTGATCGAGTTGGTCATCGCTGAGGTGCTCAAAGAATTCACACCCAACCTTCCAGTCACCGTGAGGTTGTTCGGTGATATGAGCAACCGTAGCCTGAAATTCATGTTTCTCGAGGGTAGTTGGACTGCAAATCTGAACAGTAATTACTTGACCAACACGGATGTCTTTGGAGGTTAAAAGCCCCACCCCTGTCTTCGACAAATCAAGAACAAACCCCCGAATGAAGTCCTCTCGCGTGGTCGAGATGACCTTCCCGAGAGTGGCCGGAGCGCAGTGGTAGCGTACTGTCGCTCGACGATCCCTAGATTCTTGAGAAACGGATTCTTGAGAAACGGATTCTTGAGAAACGGATTCTTGAGAAACGGATTCTTGGGAAACGGATTCTTGGGAAGGTACGGTCGTTGTCTGCTGCATATCCTCCTCCAGTCTGCATCAATCTTGCAAGTTGCAAGATATTCAACACTAGAACTTGTTGGGAGGCCTGTCAAATGAATACGCAGACGAAGAGACCTTGCGAGGAAATTGAGCGTTACATTCCTCACAATCAGATCCTTCACAACTACCGTAGTGTGGGGAAAGCTGACAACACAAGCAATCTCGTGATGTCTGTTGGTCTGGAAGACCACATCGGCGGGACGGCCTGCAGTGTGACGAAAGTCCTCAGTTCACCGAGTTCGAGAACGAAGCCATCGCTGCCTCGTCCATTATTTCGGCAATAAAAGTACATCCAACGATCCAGCCGTTCTCGTCTCCTTGCGTCAATCGCACGACACAAGCGAGAATCGTCTGTTCGTTTCCATCAGACGCCAAGAGGTCGACCGACAATAATGCGCCAACATCAATGAGGTTCGGAACGCACAGAGCGATGCCGGTCGAGGAAATGTTCATGACTTCGGCTTGTTGCGGAACGCTCTCTGCGTCGTTGACGAGTGTGTAGGTCGCTGTGACCGTTAAAGGATAACGAGGAGCCTTGCGTTGTTCGACTTTGGCAGTTTGATGGTCCGGCAAGAAAGGCGAGATATCGTCTTCTGTCAAATTCCTTGCGAAAGTACACCCAACAACCCACGTCTCTTCATCCATTTTCGAGACATGAACCACACACGACAGAACAGCGTTGGATTCTGTCCCATTTGGTGAGGGAAGATGCAACGTCAAAAGTTCACCGGGTTCTATTGGTTGCGCTATCGATAGTTTAACACCGCCGAGCGAAATATCTCGAATGCAGCCGGATTTAGCTTCTCTCGCGCCAGGACCTGCCAATTCGTAAGTGATTGGTTCGTTAACCGGAAAACGAATGGAGCTACGCCGTTCTTCGCGTACGATCTTGGGAGGGGCCGAATCGCTTGCGACACCAGTACCGAAAAGCCTTCGCCAAAATGTAACTGCCTGGGTAAGCATAATCGCTCCTCGCCTCTATGTCCGTCAAAGTGACGATCTTTAAAAAGTTAGGTCACAAATACATGGGTGTCAAAACTGGACCTGACTACGGGAGCCTCCATCGATGTTGAGGCAGCCAGACGTCTTCAATAAACGCCCTTGGGACAGGACCGCAAGACCACAAAAACGGCCTCCACGAGTACCATTTCAACGTCCAGCCAAATATCGATCACCAACCATCGGTTGTCGGTGTCCTCTCTGGGCAACTGCGAAATATGGCGTGCGTCTTGGTTCTTCCACCCGCTTGGGCAGTCAGATAAACAAGAGTCGTGTTCGTTTTGGAAGCTCCGAAGGAGCCACAGATCCTGGCCGTGGACTCCCGTCCACCGAACCCAAAGAGCCAAGAAAGACCCGACGGTCTTCCGCCCACACAATAATTTCGCACCAGAACTTAACCACCAAGTTGTACTCGAGGGCCAAAGGCCTGAGAAACTTTTCAAAAAACTCGAGGACCCAACCAATGACCAGTACCGTTCAACGCCTGACCGAAAAAGGCTTCCTTCGTCCTCCGCGTTGGTTGCCGCCCAACGTCCACTACGAGACCATCATGGGCAGCGAGGCTTACGGCGTCTCAAGTAATACTTCCGACAAGGACATCTACGGATTTTGCATTCCTCCGAAGGAAATGGTGTTTCCGCACTTGGCTGGAGAGATTTTGGGGTTTGGAACGCCGGTAACACGGTTCGAACAATTCCAACAACACCACATCCAGGACCAGAGCCTTGGTTCCGATTCCACCTCCGCGCCTGCTCAAGAACAAACAACCGCGCCAGGGAAAGCGAAACAATACGACATCACAATATTCAACATCGTGAAATATTTCCGCCTCGCGATGGACAACAACCCGAACTTGATCGATTCCTTGTTCACCTCACAAACGTGCGTCTTACACATCACTCGAGTGGGTCAACTCGTCCGCGAACAGCGTCGATCGTTCTTACACAAAGGTTCCTGGGCGAAGTTCAAAGGGTATGCGTTCAGCCAACTCCACAAGATGAACACCAAGGAAACTCAAGGCAAACGTCAGGAAATCCGCGAGCAGTTCGGGTTCGACGTAAAGTACGCCTATCACCTCGTCCGGTTGCTCTACGAAGCCGAGCAAATCTTGCTCGAAGGCGACATCGATTTACAACGGCATCGAGAACACCTCAAAGCCATCCGACGCGGAGAGGTTTCCGAGAGAGACATCCGCAGCTGGGCTGCCGACAAAGAAAAACACTTGGAAAACGCTTACCACGAAAGCAAGCTGCCTCAAGCTCCCGACGAGCCACGAATCAAGCAATTGCTGCTTCATTGTCTCGAGGAACACTACGGCAATTTGGAAGGGTGCGTTGTCGAACCCGATGCGGCAATCACGGCGCTACGCGAAATCCAAGCTGTTTTGGATCGCTATCGCAGCTTATAGAGCTATTCACGCTTGGAATGGATTGGGGCTTTCGTACTCAAAGTCCTTCTCCCCGCTTGCGGGGAGAAGGACTCAGGTTGAGCGACGTGTTCGTAATCAAAACTCACGTTTTTTGCCCACGCGAGTTGGCCACAGGAGTCTTGCCACCACCGCTGACCGTCTCGGACCATGGCGTTGAGATGCGTCAACAGTTTGCGAGCCACGGCCGTGATGGCCACCTTGGCACACTTGCCCGTTGAACGTAAGAGGTGGTAGGACTGCGACAACCGATGGTCGCTGCGGATCGTCGACAACGCCGCCATGTATATAAGATACTGCGAATCTGACCTCGACGTCCTCCGATGTATCACGATCCTTGTTGGCGGCCCGAGTCACGAGCCCTCCGAACCGGACATACCAACGAAGCAATCTGGCGAGCGTTGAGTTGATCCAACTCAGGGAAGTGGGCCAATAACGAGGGCCGTTTGGGGACCGACCGATGGATCGCTTCGGAGCAACCCTTCGCGTTCTCGCCACAAAGGAGAATCTTCGATGGCCATTTGGAGTTGCTCGTCGAGTCCGTCCAACCGGGTTTCCAACCACTCGATGGGCTCTAAGATGTCCTGTTCGACGGCCGAAAAGGCCTGCGTGCCGAGACATTGGTTTTCGGCTACGAGCATATGTAAAATTTGACGTCGGCGATCCAAAGGGGCCGAGAAAGACCGGGTGGGCTCGTCGGGCAAAGGCCTGGGCTCTGGCCGCAGTTTCCAAAAGGAGTAGAGTTTAGTTCTCGTATCCCGTGACTCTTCGGATCATGTCTTGGAAAGGGTTGATAGACGGGTTGCCAGCAATCGCTCGGTCTTGCGTGGGAACTGCCTCTCCTGGGACTGGTGCAAAGTTTTGCCCACCATTCCCTACGACTCGCTCCCACTCGGTAGCATTCTTGGGCGTTCGCACGCCTGTCACTACTTGCAGCGAGGCGTGGCATCGATTCTTAACGGCCACGTCTTTTTGCGTCTTCATGACGTGAACAAGGGTCTGGACGACCTCGGGCCGGTTCCCAAATTTGGACAACGCCCGGACCGCCGCCAATCGTTCGATGTTGGTTTGCTGTTGGTCGAAGAGACTCTTCTGGGCGGCGTGGGATCGGGCCACCCGGACGAGACGGTCGATGGCGGCCGGATTACCCGTTCGCCCCAACCCTTCCAGGGCTTGTTGGCGTATAATGGCAGCGATTCGAGGTTCAAAAGTGTACGCCGTATCGTAAGCCGTTTCGAGGGCCCGAACCGCTCGTGGATCCTTAAACTTTCCGAGTGAGTCGATCGCGGCCAATCGACAAGTAGCCGCAGGATCTTTCGTCGCCCCATTCAACAACACCAAGAAGGCTTCGTCTTGCTCGGCTTGAGTCCCCCCGTTCTCGATCGGTTCTTGAATCAGTCCGAGATACTTGGCCCGACGATCTCCTCGTTTGGTCGTTTGTACGACCTCGACCGGATCCGGCTTCTGGACCGTATCGGACCAATACTCTTGGGTATCAAGCCACAACGAATGGCAGCCCGAGACTGCCAACAATAGCAAACACGCAGCGCCGGACATAGCCGCGCTCGTCCGTCTGAGAACTTTTCGTTCCGCCACGCCCATTCGCCCACAGGTCGAAACGGAGGGACGGTCAATCCGCCTTCGATGCGAGGTTGCCATTCTGTTCTGGGTTGCAGCTTTGGCCACCGCCAGCCTCCCTTCGCTCGAACCACTTCGTCGTGTTGACTCGCCGAAAACCTGCTTCGAGAGTCATCCTCCGACATCTCTAACTTCCGATGTTGATTAAGAGCGTGGGGTGTATAGCGTCTTCTCGAAATGGTAACAAGACCAAAAACCAGATGAACTCTCTTTGGAGTGCTGCTCGCGATTTTGGAATTGTGTGTCCGCCCTAGCTACACTCAGGTCGTGGGTATTCAACTGCACTCCAGAAAAAGCAAACGCGGCTGATCTCTGCTTAACAACACTCCAGAAAAAGGATGCGCGGGGCACACGGACTCATGATCTCCCAACGACTCCAAACTCCACAATCTCCAGATCCACCCATCGGAGCTTTTCCGTTGTGGAACGCATCTCCCTCGGAGACAATACGTACGCAAAGGGTGGAGTCTTCCTTGTCTTATTGAGGCCTACGCCGCTAAAGTAACAGGCGCACTCGGGTAGTCGGATAAGCCAGTGTTGTGTTTTTGATTTTCAGCCGCGGAGGGGCGAGAGCTCCCAGCCGTGGATGTAGCTCCACGGAACTCAAAGAACCAACACAAACACGACTCTCATTCATCCGACCGACCGCCGTGTGCCGTGGCCAGACCATCAACAGAAGTCGACGACACACCAAGTGTGCCTGTTACCATGGTTATTGCCCGTGCAGTCGTCAATAAACCGCATTTTCCGAAGGTAAATTCATGGATGCTTTGGCGTATAACCAAAAACTCGTCGCGTATGAATCGACCAGTTCGCTGTCGAACAAGGACATCTCCGATTATTTGGAAGACGTGCTCCGCAGCTTCGATTTTGCCACCGAACGGGTCACTTATCGTGACGAAAATGGTGTCGAGAAGGTCAACGTCCTCGGCAAGCGGGGCGAAGGAGTCGGCGGGATGGCTCACTTCTCGCATTCCGACGTTGTGCCCGCCAACGACTGGCTTTTCGAGGACCACGGTCCATTCACACCCACGATCAAAGATGGCCGACTCTATGGTCGCGGAAGTTGTGACATGAAAGGTTCGATCGCATGCATTCTTGCCGCCATCGAGCAAACCGCCTCGGAGACGTACCAACATCCCCTGTACATCACTTGTACCGCCGACGAGGAAGTCGGGTATGGCGGAGTCCGTAAGGTCGTCGAACGCTCCGAACTTTATCGAGAGATGGTCGAAGGGGACACCAAGGGCATCATCGGCGAACCAACGATGCTCGAAGTCGTCTACGCCCACAAAGGGACCGTGGGATTCCGCGCGATCTCCCGAGGGAAATCAGCACACTCGAGCACGCGAGAGGGACTCAATGCCAATTTGGCCATGATTCCTTTTCTTGCCGACATGAAAAGGATTTACGACGAAACCGAAAACGATCCACAGTGGCACAACACCGAGTTCGATCCTCCCACCGTTAGCTGGAACATCGGGATCAATGACCACACCCACGCCGTGAACATCAAAGCACCCCAAAGTATCTGCACCGTCTATTATCGACCGATGCCCGGCCAGGATCCCAACATGTTATTGGAACGGGCCCGTCAAGCCGCTGACCTTCACGGATTGGAGTTCACGGTCCCTGCCGAAAACGGACCCTTGTACACCGATCCCAACTCACCATTCATTCAGGAAATGTTACACGTTGTGGGGCGGAGCATTCCCCGGACGGTGTGCTACGGAACCGACGGCACCGCGATGACGACGATGAAGCATCTCGTTGTCCTCGGTCCGGGAGACATCGCCCAAGCCCACACGCACGACGAATGGATTTCCCTGGAGCAACTCGAACGCGGCACCGAACTCTACGCCAAACTCATCCGACATTGGTGTTGTTGAGACACCGGACTGCCTCAATTCAATGGAAACTTATTGAGCCACTCGTTTTTCGTTGGCTATCGCCCCATACTCACACACTTCAAACGCTTCAGCCGCTGCGACCTTGGAACCTCGTTCTTCACCATAGATCTCGATCACCCGAACTCTGTACTTGCTCGCTGCGTTGTGAAACCGCTCTTGCCACCTTTGGCGAACTTGAGTTCTCCTGACTTGCTTCCCTTGTTCCGTTTTTGGTATCACCTTTTCAACTAACGACAAAGGAACTGTGCCTGGCACCATCCGAAGCCAACTGCTTTAGCTGGCTAAACCATACCAAATCTGTAGCCCTACGGATAAAATACCAAATAGAGTGTTTTTTTGTGCTCTTACCCAAAATTGCAATGGACGTGGTCGAACAAATACAAAAACTGGCCGTTTTCCAGGCTCGCGGGATCACCAAGGTCTACCACATGGGCGAGGTCCGCGTAAACGCCTTGCGCGGCATTGATTTAGATTTGCACGAAGAGGAATTCGTTGTTTTGCTCGGGCCATCAGGGAGTGGAAAATCGACACTCCTCAACATCCTGGGGGGATTGGACGTGCCGACCAGCGGAACGGTCCGTTATCGCGAGAAGGATTTGACGGCCAATGACGAGGCTCTGCTAACGAACTATCGACGCGAGCATGTGGGGTTCATCTTCCAGTTTTATAATCTCATTCCGAGCTTGACGGCCAAGGAGAATGTCGCCCTGGTGACGGAAATTGCCAAAAATCCCATGACACCAGAAGAGGCATTGCGGCTCGTCGGCCTGGGCGAACGCATGAATCATTTTCCTTCGCAGATGTCTGGCGGTGAACAACAGCGCGTGGCCATTGCCCGCGCGATCGCCAAACGGCCCGACGTATTGCTCTGCGATGAACCGACCGGTGCCCTCGATGTCCATACTGGAATCATCGTGTTGGAAGTCATCGAGAAAATCAATCGCGAACTGGGCACCACCACGGCCGTCATCACGCACAACGCCGTAATCTCGGACATGGCCGACCGCGTGGTTTCGCTCAAAGATGGTCGGGTCGAAAAAGTGCGGCACAATACTCAGAAGATCTCGGCCAGAGATTTGGTGTGGTAAGCATTCAACAAGACGAGTTCGGAAATGCGAGCGCTGGATCGTAAACTGTTAAGGGACTTGTGGCACATCCGAGGACAAGCTCTGGCCATCATCTTGGTGATGGCGAGCGGTATTGCCATCTTCGAGATGTCGCTCAGCGTGGCTTCGTCGTTGAAATATTCGTTGAGCACCTATTACGATCAATATCGTTTTGCCGACGTCTTCGCCTCACTAAAGCGGGCGCCAAACAACGTCAGACAACGACTGGCGAAGATCCCCGGCGTCGCAGCAGTGCAAACACGGGTGCTCATCGATGTCACCCTTGGCGTCAAAGATTTGCAAGAACCTGCGGTCGGACGCATTCTCTCAATTCCCGAACAACCAATACCCGTACTCAACGACATCTACTTGAAAAAAGGTCGATACATCGAACCGGGGCGTCGCGGTGAGGTCATTGTCAGTGAACCATTCGCCAAATCCCACAAATTCGAGCCAGGCGACCACGTCCTGGCAGTGATCAACGGGACCAAGGAAAAACTAAAAATAGTCGGAATCGCCTTGTCCCCGGAATATGTCTTCGGCATTCGGCCCGGAGAGATCATTCCCGACGATGAGCGTTTCGGTATTTTCTGGATGAGCTATCAACAACTCGCGCCAGCGTACAACATGGAGGGTGCGTTCAACGATGTGGCTCTCCGCCTGGCACCGAACGCATCCAAGCCCGAAGTCATTCGTCGCGTGGATCAAGTCCTGGAACCTTACGGCGGATTGGGAGCTTTCGGACGCGAAGACCAGACCTCCAACAAGTTCGTCGCCAATGAAATGCGACAGTTGAGCACCATGGCCTTCGTAACGCCCTTGATCTTTTTGTTGGTGGCGGCGTTCTTGCTCAACGTCGTCATGCAGCGCCAAGTACAAATCCAACGGGAACAGATTGCGGCTTTGAAGGCTTTCGGCTATAGCCAGTTGGAGATCGGTGTCCATTATTTGAAGATGGTGTTGGTGTTGATCGCTTTGGGCATGGCGTTGGGCACGGTGACCGGCCTTTTCTTGGGTCGTTGGATCACGATGCTTTACAGTGAGTTCTTCCACTTTCCTGGTTTCCATTACTATCTGGATTTCCGCGTCGTCGTGTTCGCGCTCATCATCGCGGGTGGTGGGTCGTTATTGGGAACACTGGCAGCAGTGCGCCAGGCCATGAAACTCCCGCCAGCGGAAGCCATGCGCCCCGAACCGCCCAAAAGTTATCGCCCCACGCTTCTCGAACGCATCGGCCTCGGCCGCTTGTTCACGCCCTCGGCACGCATGATCTTTCGACATTTGGAACGAGAGCCGAGGAAATCCGGGATGGCCATTTTGGGAATCTCCCTGGCCGTGGCGGTCCTGGTTCTGGGCAACTTCATCGAAGATGCCGTCAGTCACCTTGTGGATTTTCAGTTCTTTAACAGCCAACGACAGGACATGACGATCAGCTTCGTCGAACCCGTCACCTCCCGTGGTCTGTACGAGATTCGGCATTTGCCTGGCGTGCGTCATGTCGAACCCTTCCGCAGCGTCCCGGTCCGCATACGTTCCGGTCATCGCTCGAGGCGTTTGGGCATCATGGGACTCGACGAGGATCGCCATTTATTTCGCCCCATGGACGTCCACGAAAAACCAGTTACCTTACCGAACCAGGGATTGGTAATCTCCGACATGTTGGCCAAAATCCTCGAAGTGAAACGTGGCGACAAGGTCCGCATCGAAGTCCTCCAAGGCGAGCGCCCGGTCCGCGAGGTGATCATCAGTGATCTGATCAATGACTACAGCGACGTGAGCGCCTACATGAATCGCAAGTCGCTACATCGGTTGATGCGTGAGGCGGACAGCTATTCTGGAGCTTTCCTGCTCATCGACCGATCGCAAACCCAAGAGTTGTACACAACCCTCAAGAACACCCCCCAGGTGGCGACAGTGAATGTGAAGTATGCGTCCCTGGAGAATTTCAATCAAGTGATGGAAGAAAACATTCTCCGTATGAAGATGATCAACGCCATCTTTGCCAGCATCATCGCCTTCGGTGTCGTCTACAACGCTGCCCGCATCTCGCTGGCCGAACGTAGCCACGAGTTGGCGACCCTGCGTGTCCTTGGCTTCACACGAGCCGAGATATCCATCATTCTGTTGGGTGAGTTGGCTGTTATAACTCTCTTGGCTCTACCTTTGGGGTTGGCATTGGGTTATGGCCTCTCAGCACTGATGGTCTCGGCCATGCAGTCGGAAGTGCAGCGCATCCCGTTCATTATTGGTCCAGGAACATACGCCTTCGCCGTCGCCGTGGTTTTGGTGGCCAGCATCCTCTCGGGTTTGGTCGTGCGCCGTCGACTGGATCATTTGGACTTGGTTTCAGTACTGAAAGCTCGCGAGTGAAAACAAATGAAACGTTTCTCTATACGCAAAGTTTTGATGTTCCTGGGTGCAGCAGGCATTGTTACCCTCCTCGTCTATGCATTCCTACCCAAACCGATTGCAGTAGACGTCGTTCAAGTCGAGCGAGGCGAATTAGTCGTCACCATTGAAGAGGACGGCAAGACGCGTATCAAGAAATGGTCCACCGGTTTGGTCAATGGAACGACATACCGCAAGGAGCCATTCCGGTACGTCGTTACCGCACCCTTGAGTGGTCTTGTACGACAGATCTTGCTCGAACCAGGCGACGACGTTGAGGCAGGCAAAATCGTTGCCACTATCGAAGCGTCGTTGCCCGAGTTGCTCGATCAACGGACTCTCAGCGAAGCCAAAGAACAAAAGAACAAAGCCGAAGCCGCGTTCGAGCAAGCGAAAGCGAAAAAGCAAAGTGCCAAGCAAGCCTATGACCTTGATAAGTCGATTTACCTGCGAACCATAAACCTCCGCGCTCAGGATGCCACTTCACAGGAAGAACTCGACACTGCCGAAGGAAACATGCAGATCAAGCACGAGGAATTTAAGGTCGCCACCATAGGAGTGAAGGTCGCCGAACATCAGTTGAAAATGGCCAAGGCAACTTTAGCCCACGTGCAGTCGGCCGGTACCGCAAAAGCAACGGAACGCATCTTTCAACTGACCGCGCCATTGACAGGCAAGGTCCTCAAAGTCCACAAAGAATTTCGCGGACCAGTCAGTGCTGGCAACGATTTGATCGAGATCGGCGACACGCGGGAACTCGACATGGTCATTGATGTATTGTCCGAAGACGCTGTCAAGATCAAGCCCGGCGCCAAGGTGTTCATAGATCAGTGGGGTGGCGACAAGGAACTCATCGGTCGGGTTCGCTTGGTGGAACCCGGCGCGTTTCTGAAAATTTCCGCGTTGGGCGTGGAGGAACAACGCGTCAACGTCATCGTCGATTTCGACGAGCAAGAAAACGCCAAACGCGATCCAAAAGGTCTACACCATAGTCTCGGCGATGCCTATCGCATTCAAGCCCGCATCGTCATTTGGCAAGACCAAAACGTCGTCAAGGTGCCCGCTGGCGCATTGCACCGCCACGGCCAACAGTGGTCTGTCTTCGTCGTCGAAGACGGCCAAGCCGTTCGCCGCCACGTCCAAGTCGGCCAGAGCAACGGACTATGGACCCACATTAAGAGCGGTTTGGACGTCGGCACACCCGTCATCTTGCACCCCAGCGATCAGGTCAAAGACGGAGTACAAGTATACGCACGTTGAGCCACGCAGTTTTCCTATTAGACCGCTTCACGCTTGTATTGCGGACAGTTTTTCGTTTCCAAATTCCTTCTCCCTCGAGGGGAGAAGGCCCCAAACCCGAGCGAAGCGGGAAACGCAGCGGTTGAGTCGTTCTTGGGCTCAGGAGTTCGGCGACTGCGAACTGTACCCAACACGAACGTAAACCGCTCTAAACAGGACGGCCCAATCAAGCCCAGTTTTTTCGTTTGGCCGAAGGCCAAGCTGATCGTAGTCTGGCCAATCTGACCAGGTATTCGAGCCTCTTGCGTCACAGGCCTTCAACAAACGTTTCATGTGCCGCGTAGGTTTCAATAGATGAACATCCACTCATTCTCTTGAAACTTTCCGATCGGTCCTTGAAGGGGATGCGGGCAAAGCCATGGATCGTTTGATGGCCGAATGGGATAAACGCAGTGAATAACCCACAATCGACACGGAACGCAGTTATCCTGCTACACAGCAGTGTTCTCACCTTGTCAGAGAGATCGTAGCACTTCACTAACATACTCCACATCGTCTTGGGTATTCGAAAGCCCAACGCTCATTCGAACGAGACCCTCAGGTGCAGTCCCGAGGGTCTCGTGCGCCAACGGAGCACACTGCAGACCTCCCGATACCACAATTCCCTGACCAGCTAGTTTTTTAGCCAATTCGGACGGTTTCAGTCCCGACGTTCCTCCCAACGTGAAAGCCACCGTCGGCATTTGTCTGGACGAATCTTGAGAACCGTGAATTGTTGCACCCGCCAGATTCCTCACGACATCACGAAGCTGCTCAGCAAGTTCACAACACCGCCGAAATCGGTCTTCTTGTTCTGGAAGCCCAAGCCACTCGACAGCGCTACGTAAGCCCGCTAGTGCAGCCTGATCGACAGATCCAACATCGCAATAGCCCGGCATCGGGGAACAAAAAGTTGCGTTCCCATCGGGCGGTTTTTCGCAGGTCGCTGCGGGCGTATTAAGAATCAATTCAGGAGAAACGTAAAGCCCGCCGACGCCCCACGGCGCGTGCAGTCCCTTGTGGCCCGCGAATGCCACCATGTCCGCGCCGAGTCTGGGAATGTCAAGATCCCACCAACCGACGATTTGAGCCGCGTCAATGAGAGTCATCGCGCCGTAGTGACGGGCCAAAACTATGACCTCTTGAATCGTTAGTAACTCACCGGTGACGTTACAAGCAGCCGTGAGGGCTACCATCCGAACTTTTCCAGCACGAAGTTCTCGCTCCAACACTTCCAGGACAACAAATTCAGTTGGCGTCCGAGGTAACGCCACAATCTCCACCCCTTGGTCTTTCAACTTTGTGAGAGGGCGGTACAGGGCATGATGCTCCAAACTACTCGTAAGGACTCGATCACTCGACGACCAAAGATGGTCGGCGACAGCAACACCCAACGCCGACGTCCCACCTGGCGTCAGCAACAATCGCGACGGATTGGAAATGTGGAAGAATTCCGCAACTGCATGATGCGCCTTCTCGAATCGGTCCGGCCACTGGTCCGGCGAGGTTTGGAGAAAGTCTCCCACCGCAGCCAAGACCGATGGAGGTTTCGGCCACGAAGTTCCGGCGTGATTGAGGTACACGTTTCGACTCGTCATCCTTCATCATCCCTCTTGGTGATGATCGAGGGGAAATTTCCAATTTCATTCAGTGTAGGCCATCACCAATGAAATACATGGCGGGCCAGTCTGAGAGATTGTAAAATTTCCTGTCGATCAAAGTGGAATTACGACTCGGGGCGTTTTGTTGACTCTCCCTCACACTCTCAAAAGGACATCCCATGCGCAACACGTTGTGCTTCCTGTTGGCTTGCTGCTTTGTAGCCTGGTTCGCACCATCAGTGGTCGGACAAGACAAAAAAGACACAAAACAAAGGCCGAACATCGTGATCATCATCGCCGACGACGTCGGTTGGAACGATCTCGGGTGCTACGGACACCCACACATCCGTACTCCCAACTTGGACAAACTCGCCAAAGAAGGGATGCGGTTCACGGCAGCCTTCTTGACCACGAGTTCTTGCAGTCCGAGCCGTTGCAGCATAATGACCGGGCGTTATCCGCACAGTACCGGCGCTCCGGAACTCCACCAACCGCTTCCGGCGAATCAAGTCGTCTTCGCAGGTCTGCTCAAACGGGCGGGCTATTACACGGCTTCCGTCGGGAAGTGGCACCTTGGAAACGCAGCCAAGGAAAACTTCGATGCCGTCGTCCAGCGTGGTGGTCCAAGCGGTTGCAAAAATTGGGTCAAAGTCCTCAAGGAACGGCCTCGACAAAAACCTTTCTTCCTCTGGTTGGCTGCCGTCGATGCGCATCGTCCCTACGCCAAGAACGCCATCGCGAAACCTCACACGCCGAAAGACGTTGTCGTGCCGCCGTTCCTTCCGGACAATAGGGAGACGCGAAAAGATCTTGCTCTCTATTACGACGAGATCACTCGCATGGATGATTATATCGGACGGGTCATGGCCGAGTTGGCGCAGCAAGGAGTCGCCGAGAACACCATCGTCATCTTCATCTCCGACAACGGCCGTCCTTTTCCCAGGTGTAAAACGACCCTCTACGACAGCGGCATCAAGACCCCGTTCATCGTACGTTGGCCCGGTCACGTCGACCCCGGGACCGTTTGCAACAACCTCGTGAGCGTCGTTGACATCGCACCGTCGATGATCGAAATCGCGGGACTGCGACAGTCTCCAACGTTCCAGGGACGGTCGTTCGTCAAGATGTTGAAGGACCCCAAAGCGAAGATTCGTGACTACGTTCACGGAGAGCATAACTGGCATGACTTCAAGGCCTACGAACGTGCTGTTCGGTCCAGCAAGTACCTCTACATCAAAAATGCCGTTCCAGAAGTCGCCGGAACTCCCCCCGCTGATGCCGTTCGCAGTCCCACTTACCAGACCATGATCAAGTTGCACGCCAATGGGAAGTTGCCGAAAAAACAACAAGGCTGTTTCCTCAAACCACGACCGACGGAGGAACTTTACGACATCCGGAAAGACCCGTTCTGTCTGAACAACCTCGCTACGAGCAAAAAGCACTCCTACCAATTACGAGTCATGCGAGCCCAACTCCTCCAGTGGAAACGAGCCACGAACGACCGTGTTCCGGAGATGTTGACCCCGGATAAGTTCGATCGAGTCACTGGTAAGCGAGTCGCAGTAAAGAAAAAGTAAGGAAAAGTTTCGACCGCGGCGGCTTGACCACAGGTTTCGTTCTTGTGCGACCTCATACCAACCAGAAGAAACAAAAACAAAACACGAAAACGGCGTCGAGCCGCCGAAACCCCAAACGAAAGACCAAAGTGGCGTCAAATCCCACTCCCAACCAAAGACAAACTCCATCCTCGAGATCTTCCTATGCGGTTCCTCTTCTCGATTTGTTTCGTCGCGTGTTCCGGACTGGGGACTACTCAGGCACAAGACATCCCGACCAGAAAAGAAGCGATCTCGGCCCTGAACAAGGCCATTGATTTTTTCCACTCCAAGGTAGCCACCCACGGTGGTTTTGTGTGGAAGTACAGCGCAGATCTGAAGTACCGCCAAGGGGAAGGTTTGGCTTACGACCAGCGCATCTGGATTCAGCCACCGGGCACACCCGCAGTTGGCTTGGCATTCCTCCAGGCATACGAAGCAACGAGAAACAAAAATCACCTCCAAGCAGCACGTGACGTCGCCGATGCCCTTGTCAAAGGACAACTCCACTCCGGCGGGTGGTATTACAGCGTCACGTTCGATCCTGAGAAGCGAAGAGGAATTCACTATCGTGTCGCTCCCACTCGAGGAAAACCCCAAATCCGTTGGGAAGAGCCAGGTGGCTGGGTCGTCTGGCGGAAACGTCGGCATCGCAACAACATGACCACTGTCGACGACGACACGACGCCCGCGGCTCTTCGTTGTTTGATCCGAGTGGACCAAGCTCTCGGGTTCAAGGATAAAACAATCCACGAAGCCGCCGAATACGGACTGACCTCATTGATGAAAGCTCAGTATCCCATCGGCGCGTGGTCCCACAATTACGACCGGTTCCCTCGTCAATCTCCCGATCCGGAATTCTATCCCATCAAGAAAGCGTCGTACCCAAAACAATGGTCGCGCAAGTGGACGCGAGATTTCTCCGGAGCCTATGTTCTCAACGACCGTATCTCGCTCAACGCGATCAAAACGATGCTGTTGGCTCATGAAGTCTATAAGCAGGAAAAATACTTGATGTCGGCTCATCGGGGAGGTCAATTCTTGCTATTGGCACAGATGCCCGATCCCCAACCGGCTTGGGCACAGCAGTACGATCGCAACATGCAACCTGTCTGGGATCGTCCGTTCGAACCCCCAGCCATTACAGCCTTCGAGTCACAAGACGTCCTCGAAACGTTGCTCGATCTGTACCAACACACCGCCCAGAAGAAGTACCTGACTCCGATTCCCGGGGCACTCGCCTACTTGGAACGCTCCAAGTTGAAGGACGGGAAGCTATCCCGGTTCTACGAACTGCAAACGAACAAGCCACTCTTCTTCACGAAGCGATATGCGATTACTTACGACCGAGGCGCGATGCCATCCCATTACCGCTTTGTGCTGTCGCCTTGGCTTTCCTCAATTCGCCAACGATACGAACTTCTCCAAGCAAAGGGACCAAAAGCTGCCACCCCCTCGCCCAACGTGAAGGATATGGCCGTTCGTGTGAGGAAGGTAATCGAGAGTTTGGATTCGCGAGGGGCGTGGACAGAACCGGGATGGGTTCGTAACGAGAATGCCGGGAAGGTCACTCCTCAAGATGGCGTGATTCTCTCGGAGACGTTCATTCACAACGTCGAGCTATTGAGTCGATACATCCAACGCACGCAATAGATTCTCGGCCAACAGTTCGTCAGTTATTGAAAACTGCGCACCCCATGAACCGAAACTTGATGGCCTTTGGCACAAGACGCCCAATCCAACTGCACGCCCGTTGACGTCTTTCTTCTTTTGGCTGAAGGCTAGGGTCACCATAGCCTGGTCATTCGGGCCAGCGAAGCTCACTCCACCACGTACTCCAATACCACCCAGTAACCTTTTCCTTTCTCACGGATGTTGGCCGCGATCAACAAGGTCCCTTTTTGAACAACGACCTCGCCTTCGAAGGTCGTTCCTTTCTGCGTAAAGTTGGTGTACTTTTTGTTATTGGCGAACACAACCTGGTCGAAGCTTGGGGCTGTGATCTGAATGTTCACTGTTGACCCAGCTTTCAAGTGCTTGGTCAGTGGAGCGCCTTTGAGCTTGATGTCCAATCCGAACATGGATGAAGTCTTGACGAACCCGCGGAAGGCCTTCTCCTCTAACGCTGCCCGAACCCTTTTCGCCGGAAAGCCCCATTTGAGAAGCTCTTTGGGCACCTTGGGCCAGCTGCTCCACTTCTTCTCGCTGAGAGGAGGATTCAACAACTGCCACTGATCTTGTTTGGGCAAGTGGGATAGGATCAACTTTTCTGGTCGTGGAAAAAAGTAGAAACCGTCGAACTGTTGTACGAATTTCCCCTTGTCGAGTATTCCGGAACCCCACGTTGCATCTAATAATCGCCACTTACCGTCGCATTTCACGGCATTCCAGGCATGAGGAGTCCAGATCGGCCCTTTGGCTTCTCGCCGCGCACCTTTGGCCTTCCCGAAGATACGGACAACATCCAAACCGGCTTCCTTGGCCAACGCACCAATCAGACTGACATACCCTTCACAGATACAAACCCGATTTCGCAACACTTCTTTGGGGTCTGTGCTGAGCTTTCGCGTTGGGTTCCGAAAACCATTGACGTCGTATCGAATTCGGTTCGTGACCCACCGGTAAATGGCCCGTGCCTTTTCGGCGTCTGTCTTGGCTGGCTTGGTGAGATAACGAGCCAATGCGGGAATCGATTGCTCGACTTGTTTTGGGGCATTCAGGGCGTGTTTATCAATGGCGTCGAACTGGTCGGCAGTCGCTGTCGAAACATTGCCAAGGAATAGCAACAAGCAACATGCCAAAGAAATACGGACGGAGTTCATGGCTGTCAATTCTCCCGGGAGGCCCTTTCCAGAAACTTAGAACCGTCCTGGCGAACGGTCGGCTCTATTGAGAACTACCCAGCTAATGGACCACAGTAGCAGGCACACTCAGTGTCCCGTCCGCTTCCTCTTGGCCTGGCCACGGCACACCGAGTATGTCTGCGACTTTATCCGCGCAGTTCTCAATAATATCTTCCGAGATGAACGGAGCCACCGCAACACGGATTCTCAACGCCTGCCTTGGTCCGTTGTCTTGGGTATTGGTCGTGGAGCTTTGGAAATCCTGTTGTAAAGCGTGACGAGATAAGGAGGGGACCACAGATTGGGGGAACCACAGATAGAGGGAACGGGTGACGGCACACCACCCGAAGATACAGTGTGCCATCATTGGAGGTAGAACGGTCCGATTAGGCCTTGCAACATTCCACAAATGCTACACGCACACGACAAAACCACACCGAATGGCCGCTTTCGTCCGTTCACCGAAAACCGATGAATCGGCGACGACCACGTCCTACGTCGATCAGAGCCTTACGGCCTTTCAAAAGTCTTCTTGTCCAACGACTGCGTCACTTGAAAATTCGAGAACTCAGCCTTCACAAAGAGTTTTCCGTCGTGATCGACCTGGATTTTTGTGGCTACCGGGATCCCGTTGAATTCCTTGTAGTTGCTGTAATAAACTTCTTCGGTAAACTCATTGCCTCCTTTGGGGTCAACTCCAGGTCGTTCGGTTTTTACGAGCAAGGCAGTCTTGGGATCGAAATACAGCGTGGCATCCGGTCGGCCTTTCTTGAGAACTTGGAGGCCGATGGCATCTTTTCCTTTGACTTGGATGCTGCCCGCAGAATTGAACTCGAATCCTTTACTCTCGACCAAGATTCGTGGAACCAATCCACCTACGTAGTTGCTCTCGAACTTCTCTTTGAATTCGACCTTGGTCATCTCTTTAACACCAAGTCCGGTCAATTTGGTCCAACCTGTCTTATTACCCACGACTTCGACCAGTTGGATCGTCTGGTCGCCAAATTGCATGGTTATCGACATCCGAGAACGAGCTCCCTCACCTTTCCATTGGCCCTGATATTTTATGGGATTACCCATCCCATAAAACACGCCTTTTCCGGAGGCTTCGTAGCCCTGGTAACGCTTCAGCTTGTTGACTCCCCCGTAGGCTTTTGTCACCTTCGCGAGGATGACTTTTGGGGAATCGTTTTGTCCGGCTTGGCTGGAAGGATTGAGCCCTACAAGGACGAGCATCAACGCACAAATACCACCGGACTTCAACACAGATGCGAACATCACAGTTTCTCCAAAGGACAAGTTTGTCATGCAAGGACGGAAAGTACTTCGCTCATCGGCAGAAAAAATTGTCAACAATGCGGACACCTTTTCAGAGAACACAATGAGCCAGCTTCAGAACGTATTCGAATTTTCGGAAATTGTCTGAGAGGCCTTCGCGGTTAAAGTACCAGGCACACGGAGTGTGTTTACTACCATGGTTCATTGCCCGCGGCGTTCTCAATAGTGTCGATGGACTTGGGACAAGTTTTGACCTTATCCAAAAAGTAGAAACAACTCCAAAAACTTCCTAAGTTTCGTCCCGAGCTACATTACTCGCTTTGGTCACCAAAATTCTTGAGAAAAACGCGGTTGGGGATAGTGGAATTCGTCCCTAAAATTTAATCAGATAAACATCTGTACAAAACCACTAAACACCTGTACAAAACCACAAAAGAATCACGCAAACCGTATGTGATTAAAATCACTGTCCAAGTGTGTCGAGAACTCTCCACCTCCATACACTCCCGGAATCCCAACGTTTCACATCACATCGAAAAGAGAATTTCCATGGACCCAGACATCCCATACCTGCTGTTAACCCCAGGCCCGTTGACGACATCGCCTGCCGTCCGAGCAACCATGCAACGGGACTACTGCACGTGGGACGACGACTATAACTCGATCGTCAGAGGCATCCGAAGTCGATTGGTCAAGCTCGCGACGCAAGCAGACCCGACCAAACTGCCGGAATTCACGTCTGTCCTCATGCAAGGCAGCGGAACATTCTCAATCGAAGCAGCTATTGGTTCTCTCATACCCCCCACCGGAAAACTATTGATCGTCACCAACGGAGCCTACGGCGATCGGATGGTACAGATCGCTCGATGTCTGCGGATCGCGTACACAGACATCGCGTTCCCCGAAACTGAGCCTGCCTCCCCGGAGCGCGTCAACGAAGCCTTGCTAGCCGATCCCAACATTACACACATCGCGCTCGTTCACTGCGAAACTACTACCGGGATGCTCAATCCCGTTCGGGAAATCGGGGCTGTTGCCAAGAATCACAACAAGACGTATATGGTCGATGCGATGTCGTCGTTCGGTGGCATCCCCATCGACATGAGCGACCTCCAAGCCGACATCCTCGTCTCCTCGTCGAACAAGTGCATCCAAGGGGTACCCGGTTTTGGATTCGTCGTCGTCAGCCGCCGTTTGATCGAACAGACTCAAGGATGGGCACGGTCTGTCAGCCTCGATTTGTATGATCAGTGGAAAACGATGGAGGAGAAAAACGGTAAGTGGCGCTACACCTCACCAACTCACGTCGTCCGCGCGTTGGCCGAAGCCTTGGTCGAACTGGACCAAGAGGGCGGTGTCGCCGCGCGTCACCGTCGCTACTCGGAGAACCAACACCGACTGGTCGAGCGTATGGAAGAACTGGGCTTTCGTACACTCCTCCCACGCCGAAATCACTCTCCTATCATCACCTCGTTTTACTATCCTGACGATCCAAAGTTCAACTTCGAAACGTTTTACCAAGCCCTCAAAAGGCGACGGTTTGTGATCTATCCGGGAAAGATCAGCCAAGCCGAGACCTTTCGAATTGGCAACATCGGCCACGTCTTCCTGGAAGACATCGAACAACTAGGAAACGCCATTTCCGAAGTCGTTGAGGAACTCGGTCTTCGAATGCCCCCACAGCAAACCTACGTTTCGCCCGCCTCAGCCTCCTGTGAGAGATGACCGTCCCGTGCGATACTGCTAAACTGGGGATGGTGCGTGGATTCCAAGTTGACGGAATCCCAGTTCTCTTTGTGGTGGGAGTCCGACCCGTGAGCATTCTCGTCATCAATTCCGGTTCGAGCAGTCTCAAATTCGCCGCCTTCGAAACTCCATCATTGGACACTCTGGCCAGCGGAAAAATCCAATGGCGAGGTGACCACGTCGAAGGCACCAGCACGCTGGAATTCGGCGACACCAAGCGAGTCAAGCAAGTCTCGATTTCGGGATATGAACATGCCGTCCGGTACGCCTTGGAATCCCTCGAAGCCGAGCACATCATCAACTCCGACCAACCCATCGAAGCTGTCGGTCACCGAATCGTCCATGGCGGATCGCTATTCCCCAAGAGTGTGTACATCGATTCCAGTGCAAAGGACGGCATTCGAAAGCTCGCGAATTTCGCTCCCCTCCATAATCCCCCAGCACTGGAGGCCATCGAGGCGATCGAGAAAGTCCTTCGCGAAGTCCCGAATGTGGCCGTCTTCGACACTTCGTTCCACGCAACGATCGGTCCCGAAGCTCACGTCTATCCTCTGCCCTACGAATGGTACGAACAGAGACAGGTGCGAAGGTACGGCTTCCACGGCATCAGCGTCGACTATTGCACGCGCCGTTCGGCGGAACTGTTGGATCGTCCGGCTTCGGAACTCCGACTGGTCGTCTGTCATCTCGGAAATGGGTGTTCGGCGACGGCCGTCCAACACGGCAAGAGCGTAGCCACGACCATGGGGTTCACTCCGCTCGAAGGATTGATGATGGGAACGCGTTGCGGCTCGGTAGACCCCAGTGTCGTCGTTCACATGCAGACCCAGGCTGGATTCTCTCCGCAAGAAGTCGAACGCGTCATGAATCACGAATCCGGATTGCTCGGAATCTCCGGCGTATCGTCGGACTTCCGCGAAGTCGACGCTGCCTCGCGAGAAGGCAACGCAAGGGCGAAACTCGCCATCGACATTTACGCCGACCGGATCCGAATGGCCATCGGTGCGGCCGTTGTAAAGATGGGCGGAGTCGACGCGTTGATCTTCACCGCCGGCGTCGGGGAGCACTCGGCTCCCCTCCGCGAGATGGTGTGCCAAGGACTCGATTGTATTGGTATCCAACTCGATAGTCAGGCAAACTCCGAGTGTCAACCCGATGTCAATGTCGCAACGAAGAATTCTCCAGCCAAGATCCTGGTCTTGCACACTCGCGAAGAGTTGTTGATTGCCAAAGAGACCCACGCACTTTTGATCGACCTGAGTAGTTAGGACCGAAAGTCACAAGGAAGATGTTGGCGTCCCGATCGAAACTGGACTTGCAGCATGTACAACGGTCGTTTCGTTCTACTTACCACGCCTTCTTGTCTGAGAAAGCGTGGGTAGCACAAATAAGGGTACAGCCCCTGGGCTGTTCAGTTCATTCTCGATTTCTTCGCTGTAAACACGTATGGAATCGGCTTGTCGTGCATAGCCCGAGCACACACACTGACTCCCTAATTCTGGGCATCCCGCACATTCGTTGGCCTTGATCAACCCCCGCTTGATTCGGAACACCCAAAAAATCCCAAACAAGATCGCCAAAGTCAGGACTGACAACCACCACCAAGCTGTTACCAGCAAACCCAGTAAGAATACGAAAACGACTCCCGCTCCAAACCGGAGCAGGTCCATCACAATCCGGGGTAGGTGACGATAAAGCGGCGGATACGACAACCCGACCACGGGAACGAGAAGACCATAACACACCGACAGTGCCCAGCCGTCATTCGGCCGCACCAAAACGAGCAGCCCTAGTGTCAAAGCCACACCCAAGTACAACAGCCCACAGCTTCGGCAAATCTTCCACTTCCAGAGCGAGAACACGTGTTGCTCAAACCTTCCGCACAACGGACTGTGGGCAAATTGAAACCACCCGGTTCGTTTCCACCAAATCCATCGCTTCCAAATCCCGAAACGGAGCCGGGCGAACGTCTTCATGACTCCTTGCCCTTTTGGCCCAAAAACTGGCCAATCTCGTAGACAATGTTCCCCATCGCTCCAGTCGGTATATAGTTCCAAACGGGATGGATGATGACCGCTGTTCCATTGGCGACAACTTGAGTGTCACCCTGAGCGGCTCCGGCCAGCTCGAACTGGACGTTGATGATCGCGTTAGCGCCTTGCCGACTGGCCATCTGCATCATGCGGTCGACGGCCCGTTGGCGGGATTCGTTCGCGAGGGCCGCGTAGGATTGTAGTTCGCCGCCAGTGAGTCGCTTGCAACCCATGGCAAAATCTTGCCCGAAATCTTTGGATCGGACACTGATGCCCCAAACCATCCCGAGGTACTCAGTAATTTCGTACCCGTCGAAGCCATCGCTGCCGGTCAACAGGATGCGACCATCAGTGATCTCTGGACGTGTTCCGGCGCACAAGTCATCTCTGCGAAGTTCCATTCTTGAGGTCCCCTTAGTCGTCGTAGTCCAAGTATCGTTTTCGTTGGCGGAGTGGCGCTCCACAAACGTTACAGTAGCTCGCGTCCATCAACTCGACGCTAATCACTTCATTACACTCTTGGCAGCGATACGTTTTCCGAGACATCGTCGCCCGAACATACACGAGACCGCCAAAGACCACGACGGCAAGGCCGATCAAGGCATAAAACCCGAGTACGATGAACGCTTCCACGAGTACACTCCTGTAGGAGGAATTGATTCTACTGGTACTTCGTATGTTACAGAAAAGTATTTTAACGAAATGCCCGAAGGGGGGCGAAAGCCACGAAGTCGAGCAAAATTGGAAGCTGAGTTCCCGGACCCACTCCGAAATGCCGGTTATGAGATATCGCCGGACGGGTGGCTCGTTGTCGGATTTTGTATTTTGGATCGTGGCAGCAAGCGGCCGCTTTGGTACTCTGGGTCTTTAGTTATCCCCCTTTGCGTTGGGCCACCAAGCCCTGGCAAATGGTGGGTTCTGTTTTCCCTTTGGTCTGCGGTGAAATTTCTCGTCGAGGTTCCAAACATGGCCGATGGAGTCCCTCCCTCCAACCATGGAAAAACTCCGCCGGCACACAACCACAAAAGAACTCGATACAAAAGACAAAACCCAAAGCAAACGGCAGCAATCTGCCACAATCCTAAATACCAGATCCACCAAAACGTAGTTTCTCCATAATGACACCGAGGTTACTTATAGGAACACTGTGATGAATCTCTTCCGATATGCCAGTGTAGTTCTCGGAACCGCTCTGTTGTTCTCTGGATTCGTTCAGGCCGAAGAAACCCAATTCCTCAGCGATACGGAATTCGCCAAACTCCACAAACTCATCAAACGCCAACCGGGCGAGTCGAGGTGGATGGAAATCGATTGGCACCCGAACGTATGGGAAGCTCGACAGAAAGCCGCTGCCGAGGGCAAACCGATTTTCATCATGGCAGGAAGCGGCGGCGCTCCCGCCGCAGGTTGTTGAACGGCCGGACGTGGCGTGAGCCGTGCGCTCACATTCTGGAATGACGAGACCATCAAGCTCATCCAAGAAAACTTCATCGCTGCATCCGTCCCGACATGGCTCTGTCGAGCAAAAACACCCGAAGGAGAGTTCCTCCGCAGCGCAGGAATTCACAAACAGTGGGTGACCTCCAGCGGTTACATGAGTTGTGTGTCCGCCAGCGGAAAAAAACTTGGTCGAAGACCATCCAAGGAAGTCCTCGAAAAGTTCAGGCAGCTTCCCGAACGCGAGCGCAAGCCGGGGACTGTCCAGGTACCCGATCTCAAACCGTCCGAACAAGTGATCCCATCGCCCCCGAAGAACGGAATGGTGCTGCGTGTTCACGCCCGTTTTCTCACACAAGATGATGACGACACGTTAAGACACGCAAAGACCACCGACTTCCCCTTGATGCGAGCCAAACCCAGGGTCCTGGAATCTTGGAAACGTTTTCTTGAGCCAAACACCGAATACATGTGGCTCACACAGAAGGAATGCAAAGCACTCGTCCCCGAGAGTCCCAAGAAGGGGCAGACAGTACCTGTCGACCGGATCATCGCCGAACGGATGGCTCGCTTCCACTTGACGCCCCAACGTGCAACGACGAGCGAGGGACATATCGTACGTAAACGAGCAGTCAAGTCGGCCAAACTATCCTTGGTCGTCCGAGACGTCACTGCCAAACACGTTCGGATGAAATTGACCGGTTTTATCCATTGGGGAAGCGATTTTGACGCAGCGAAAGCAACGACTCCGAACGGGCCACTCCGTCAAGGGTTTGCAACACATGTCTACGGTCGTCTGGAGTTCGATAGAAAGAAGAACGCCTTTACCCGAGTTGACATCGTCGCGCCCGGTCACGTCTGGGGACGTTGGGGTGACGCGAACGGTAGAAGCATGTACGTCGAACAGCCCGGACGAACGCCTTTTGGGTTTGCTTTCGAACTCACAACTGGAGAGTCACCATCCGACCGGATTCCACCCGGTGGAAATGGAGCTTATGTTTCCGACCGAACAGGCTATTTCGGGAAATAGAATCTTCCGTGATGTTCGCGTTGAAGTACCCGCAGTTGAGTACTCGTCTACATTTTCGAATTTGGATTTGCCAAAAAATCGTATGTCCACGCGGCTCGCCTGTTCTTTTTCTAGAGTGCAGTTGAGTACACACGACTTGCGTATACCTGCGATGAACATAGGATTGCAAAATCCAGAAGTACACGACCTGCGGTTCGAGAAATCCACGGGTCATTGAAGAATCAATAAGACTACTTGGGGAGTGACTTCCAAGTGTTCGAACCGTAACCGGAGGACGGCGTTGGGCTTGCCTCCGTTACAGTGATTGTTGATTGGCCAAGACGCACTTTTTTGGAGAACCTCAAATGAACCGCATCGTATTCGTTCTTGGTTTCTGCCTTTTCGTGATGGCCTTGTCCGTTGCGAGAGCTGGCGATTCTGGAAAGCAGAACACCCTCAACGAAGCTGAGAAGAAACTAGGCTGGAAACTTCTTTTCGATGGCAAGACCGTCGATGGTTGGATGAGTTGGAACTCTCGCAAGCCACTCAAAGAAGGAAAGTGGCGCGTCAAAGAAGGCGTCCTGGAACTAACACGAGGAGGCGGCGACATCTACACAGCCAAGCCGTATGAGAACTTCATACTTTCGCTCGAGTGGAAAACGACGGGCAACAGCGGCATCTTCGTGCGGGTCGATCCGAAGTCCAAAGGACCCATCTGGCGAGTCGCTCCCGAGATGCAAATCGAGCGACGAAATGCTGCCTATCTCTACAACCTCTATTACCCCAAAGGCAAGCTAAAGATCAACACGGGTGATTGGAACCACGTCAAAATTCGTATGGTGAATGGACACGGAACGCACTGGTTCAATGGTGTCAAACTCTACGAATATAAAATCGGCAGCGAAGATTGGAACAAGCGAGTCATGAAGAGCAAATTCAACAAACAGATCAAAGAGTTTGGGATGAAGGCCAATGGTCACATCGGCCTTCAAGATCACGGAGCAACAGTGAGGTTTCGAAACATCAAAATTCGTGAGCTGCCCAAGTCGGTTTCTGGAAAAGAATAATCATTCAGATTGATTGTGACAGAGTCGAATCTTGAAAGGAGCAGGCATTATGAGTGTGCTTGCTCCTTTCTTGCATGAACGATTATCGACGTGACAAACTTTCGAGTTTCTCACTCACAACCGTCAACACCTTCTCTGCCAATTTCGATCGAACGGATCAACGACAACGACGTCAAAGCCGTACTCTTTCCCTTCGATGGCTACTCCCTCCGAATCATCAACGTGCAAATCAATTCCAAATATAGATGGCCATTTGGAAGGTGGCCTTCGCTGGTCCCTACGAAAAGTGTCGTCGTGAACGTATTGATTAATCACTTCCTGAATACGAATGCCATAGAACCACATCATCCACTTCAAACTCTTCCGTGATCGATACGACGTGGTGTAGATCGAAATCCTACACCCAAGCCGGCAGAGTTCCTGAAGGAGATCTCGCGCTCCCAGACGGAGTGGTTCGTGCAACCAGTGGCGAAACAACCACGGAATCCGATTCGGCTCCTGAGGGATCTCAGGGTGATAACAAATCAACGTGTCGTCGATGTCAAACGAAATGTGCATCACGCCATTCTCGTTACCCAAGGAACCACCGGTCGCGTGTCTCCACTCTCACATCATGGCGATTTTTTCAAATACTCCCTGCAAGTATTTCCACCCACAGCATTCTTTGAATGAAGGTTACCAAATCAACATCAACCACTTCTAAGCAGGAAAGTGAACATACAACATGATGCGTACGATCCTTACCAACACAGCTTTTACCGTTTGTCTCTCGGCCTTCTGTGTGAGCACGGCCTCGGCCCAATCGACATTAAACGGTTTCTGGCGAAACACCGATAAAAATACTCGCGGCGTCACCAAACTATTGGTCACCGGATCTGGCAACAATTACACAATCCGAGCCTGGGGAAAATGTCATCCTTCCGATTGCTACTGGGGCAGCCGAAAACTCCATGTCCTCGGCACGTCGGTCTCGAGCAAGACCAAGAGATACGGGTTCGCAGTCTACAACCAGAAGTTCGCGGTCAAGTACATGTCGTTGCGTCGAGTCGGCAACTACTTGATAGCCGAAATCAACACGATCTTCCTGGATAACTCCGGCCGATCTAACTACCGAAGTACTTACACATTCCGCCGAAACCTCAGAACCCTTCCCGTCGGAACGATAAAGAGGTAAAGCTAGATTCCTCCATAATTCCAATAGACAAATAGAACGCCCCTCTCGCGTCCCCTTGACCTACCCCACTCGAAGGTCATGGGGATTGTTTCATCTCTGGCCTTTTGGCCTTACCACTACGCTTTGGCTTCTCTCCTTGTTCGTTCCCCTGTGTAATTCTCGACCCGTCCATATCATGAACGAGTACAACATCGAGTTTTAGTCATGGTCGAGAGGAGCCTTTGATGTCGTTGCGAACGATCCAACGCGCACTACTCAGTGTGAGTGATAAAACAGGATTGGTAGAGCTTGGAAGAAGTCTGGTCGACCTGGGAGTTGAGCTAATCTCCACGGGTGGAACTGCGAAAGCCCTCAAAGAAGCCAACCTATCCGTTCGCGATGTGTCCGAGGTGACGGGCTTTCCCGAAATCCTCGACGGGAGGGTAAAGACGCTCCATCCAAACGTTCATGGAGGACTACTGGCCGCCCGTGACAACACCACCCACATGCAAACGACCGAGCAGCATGGTATCAGTCTGATCGATTTGGTCGTTTGTAATCTCTACCCCTTCGAGGACACGCTCGCCAAGGACGGAAGTTCCCATCAAGAAATCATCGAGAACATCGACGTCGGTGGCCCAACGATGATCCGAGCCGCCGCCAAAAACTACAGCGATGTGGCCGTCATCACCAGCCCAGATCAGTACTCTCTTTTTCTGGAAGAACTCCATTCGAACAACGGAGCATTGACCTTGGCCACTCGGGAACGGCTGGCCCGAGTGGCCTTCGCCTCGACGGCCTCCTACGATGCGTCCATCAGCAGCTATTTTCTTGGATTGGAAGACGGAATCCAATTTCCGCCACGCCTCAATTTGAGCTACCAACGAAAGCTGGAACTCCGGTACGGTGAAAATCCACACCAACCAGCTGCCTTTTACATCGAACCCAATTATCCGCACCCAAGCATCGCGACTGCCGAAAAACTCCACGGCAAAGACCTTTCCTACAACAACATTCTCGACCTCGACAGCGCCTTCAATCTCGCAAAAGAGTTTACCGACCCCGCTGCCGTGGTGATCAAACACAACAACCCTTGTGGTGCCGCCGTCGGAGTCACCCTCGAAGAAGCCTTCCAAAAAGCCTACGAAGGTGATCCTCTCAGCGCGTTCGGAGGAGTTCTCGCGTTCAATCGGGAACTGGACGAGGCAACGGCTCGCCTCATCACGGACCCCAACAGATTCATCGAGTGCGTGATAGCTCCAGGCTACGCCGACGCGGCCTTCGAACTCTTGACGACTCGTCCATCATGGAAGAAGAACGTCCGTATCCTAAGAACGAGTGTTCTCCCACCGCAACCGGATAGCACTCCACGCATGGATTACCGTCGTGTGGATGGGGGTATGTTGGTCCAGAGTCGTGATGTTCCGGCTAACGATTTTCTAACGATGACCGTTCCAACGAATCGGCAACCGACGGAACAAGAATTGAGAGACTTGCAGTTTGCCTGGTGCGTCTGCAAACACGTGAAAAGTAACGCCATTGTTCTGGTTCGAGACCGAATGTTGGTCGGCGTCGGTGCTGGTCAGATGAGTCGGGTCGACTCGGTCCACATCGCCGCACGCAAGGCAGGAGAACGAGTCAAAGGAAGCGTCCTTGCTTCGGATGCGTTTTTCCCATTCCGAGACAACGTGGATAAAGCTGCTCAAGAAGGAGTTGACGCCATCGTCCAACCCGGCGGTTCGATGCGAGATCAAGACTCCATCGACGCTTGTAATGAACACAATCTGGCAATGGTGTTCACTGGCGTTCGACATTTTCGACACTAAGATTCTAATTCACCACGAAAGGTACCACTGAAGATGATTTCTGGTGTGAAACTTTTGGCATTCGCGGGAAGCGCTCGCAACGACTCCGTCAACAAGAAGCTCGTTTCTGTCGCTGCAAAAGGAGCCGAAGAAGCTGGAGCCGAAGTGACGTTGGTTGACCTTCGGGACTATCCATTGCCGTTGTATGACGGAGACCTGGAAGAGGCTGAAGGACTTCCCGAAAACGCAAAGAAACTCAAGAACCTGTTCATCGAATCCGATGGGTTTTTGATTGCTTGTCCCGAGTACAACAGCTCCATAACGCCCCTCCTCAAGAACACAATCGATTGGGTTTCCCGACCCCAAGAAGGAGAGCCGCCCTTGGTTGCGTACAAAGGCAAAGTCGCAGTCCTGATGGCGGCGTCTCCAGGCGGACTCGGGGGATTGCGGGGCCTAGTTCACGTTCGGGCAATACTCGGGAACATCGGAGTTGTGGTGTTGCCGCAACAACATGCCGTCCCGAAAGCGTATGACGCCTTCGGCGAGGACGGAAAGTTGTTGGACGCCGCGCAGCAAGAAAAGGTGACCGGATTGGGAAAAAGTTTGGCCAAGTTTCTTGCCCAACACAAGAGCTAATCGCCGAGCGGGGCTGCGCCTACTTCAACGTGACGGCTTCGCCCTCAAGAGCCAACACAACGTCGAATAGCGCACCATCAACGGTGTGCTGAGCGGTCGCTCGAAGTCCAGGTCGGGTTGGCCGAAAGGCCACAGAGATTCCGGCAGCCTTGAGCATGCCGATGTCGTCCTCGCTATTACCCACGGCGAGGATCCGCTCACGGGGGATATGAGTTTCCTGAATTAACTGCCTGACGATGTTTTCTTTGTCGTGATCCGTCTTTTCTATTTCCTCTTCACCGGCCTCTTCTGCGGGCGCCATGGCTGGTGCCAGGTTGATACGCCCCGTCGCTTTTCCTTTCTTGAACTTCATGACATGAGAAATCCCGAAGTCGGCGAAGACACGACAGCGGATGATTTCCACCGGGATCTGGTAGCTGTCCGAAACAATTCCCACAAGAAAACCATCACGGCGTAAAGCGGCGACTGTCTCTCGAGCTCCTTCCATGAGTGGTATGTCGTGGGCTACTTCCTCAAAGGTTTCCTGGGGGACCCCAGCAAAGAGAGCCGCGATTTTGTTTGCTCGCCGATCACCGACCAGGTCGGGATCATCGAGGATTTCGGCCAGTTCTGCTCCTTTGTCTGTATGGTGCGCCAACTCGAGAATAAAGCTGCCACGAACAAGAACTCCGTCGAGGTCGAAAAGGGCTATCCGGTCAGTCGGTTCGGCTTCCTGGAGAATGTGGGCGAGGTCTCCTTGGGTGTGTTTGTCTTGTTCTCCCATTGCAGCAACATAGCCCGTCCGCAAGCGATTGTTCGCAGCTGCGCGACTCAGGATCGTACGGGTCACATCTTGAGCCATGTTCAACAAAGTTTCGATTGGGGCTTCCTCGCTTGGCGGGACGTCGACCACAATTTGCTGGATAGCTCCCGCGTTCAAGTGGACATCTAGGAGGATACCAACCTCTGCTCCGTAATCCATCTCAAGCGTGAGCTTCTGCAGAAGGCTTCGGCGAACGGCCCACGCCCCCGAGAGGGGATATTCGATGTGGTTGAGTTCGGGAAAGAAAGTTCGCATCAAAGGTAACGCCGTCAGCAACCCAACATTCCGAGTGTCGCCCGGTGCCGTCGCCTTCGTTAACGCGGCTTCTCCTTCCAGGATCGGCTGCGTCAAATCGGCGATCGTGTTCTCTGGCAACTTGGACCAATAGGCGTCGATAAAAACGAGAACTTTACTCTTCACAGCAGAAAGTCCGTCTCGAATAGACGCACCTTTGCCTTGGAAAGTACTGGTGACGACTCTTGCCCCAGCTTCGCGTGCAATCCCAGGAGTGCCATCCATGGACCCAGCGTCCACTACGATGACTTCTTCGACGTGGTCGTGAGACATGGCCCAACGTACGAGCGGCCCAACCGTCTCGGATTGATTAACCACAGGAATAATGACTGCGATCAAATCGACCTCCTGCTTACGAAATCGACGCCAACTATCAGTTCTTACCAAACGAACCTAAATCCCCCTGAGGCTCTGGTGTTCCAACAACAGCGTCTCAGGTCTTCAAGAGGAGTCAACGACGATGCATCGGTGGAGTAAAAAAAGCGACGAAGTAGATTGTAGATGCGAGGTTGAGTGTCCTCAAACATCGGGTGGATCGGTTGGGAGTTCGGTGATTCAGAAGATCATTCTCAATCGCAGGGCGAAGAGGAGAACTCCGGGTCATGAGGATGTCTGCTGTGCAGAAGAAGTCTTCTGTCACATCGTCTTCGTTGGCCCCTTGCCCAACTCTCTAACTATAACGAATCACAAACTGTTATTCTAGCGCGAAGGAACTCGAGAAGGACTTCCAGTGGAAAATCTGATGGATTAAAGTGCTTGGGAAATGAAATGTTGTTCTGTGAGGACCAGGGCCCCAGACAAAACAACTCCAAAACGAGAATGAACCCGGGTTCGATTTGAAACCGCAACCTTTCCAAAACAGAGCCTGAAAACACAAGGCTGTAAGGATCTGACTCGCAAGGTTGCGGTTACTATCCGAATTCGGTTTAGCTACAACCAGACGTTGCACCGCACGTATCACATTTCGCGCAAGACCCACTTCGGACAAGCGTCAGCTGACCACACTCCGGGCAAGGGTCCCCTTCATAACCTTTCATCCTGGCCAGTTTGATTTTCTCTTCGGGCGTGATTTGCGTTTTGACAGACGTCGTCATGAAGTTCGGATTCCCTGAATTCGAAGTCGGATTTCCGTTGGCTCCGCCTGCAAAGTCCACAATCGGATTCAAGTGGTTTGTCCGTGGTGCCATGATCAGACCAGGCATCAAACTTTGAACATCGATGACGCGTTCGGCCACGATTTCTTCGTCTTCGAATTCGGGTTCGTCTTTTTGCGTGTGCATGGCGTCGCCACGCAAATCGTCTTCCGAAACGTGAGCGAGATCATGCCGACCCAGGTAAGTGATGGCCAACTCGCGGAAAATGTAGTCGATCAAGGATGTCGTCATTTTGATGTGAGGATTCCCTTGAACGATTCCGTTCGGTTCGAATCGCGTGAACAAAAACGCATCGACGAATTCATCCAGGGGCACACCATGTTGCAGCCCAAGCGAAACCGCAATGGCGAAACAGTTCGTCATGCTGCGGAAGGCGGCTCCTTCCTTGTGCATGTCAATGAAGATTTCACCTAGAGTATTGTCGTCATATTCCCCAGTGCGAAGATAAATCTTGTGGTTACCGATACGGGCCTTCTGGGTGTAACCGGCTCGCCGGTCCGGCAACCGACGACGTTTGGCGATGTAGCGGTGGACGATCTTCTCGGCAATCTGAACGGGTGCAGCTTGGGGCTCGCTGGCAATGTCTTCGAACGAGTCGTCAATGTCAGCCACGCTGTTGAGCGGTTGGCTCAACTTCGAACCATCGCGGTAAAGCGCGTTCGCTTTCAGCATCAAACGCCAACTCAGATCGTAGGCATTCTTGACGTCTTCGATGCTGGCCTCGTGGGGCATGTTGATGGTCTTGCTGATGGCACCCGAAATAAACGGCTGGGCCGTGGCCATCATCCGGATGTGGGCCTCGGCACTCAAATACCGTTGACCGTTTTTGCCACACTTGTTGGCGCAGTCGAAGACCGGATAATGTTCTTCTCGCAAATGCGGTGCACCTTCGATCGTCATCGTTCCACAGACGTACTCATTCGCTTCAGAAATCTGATCTTTCGTGAAGCCAAGCACCTCGAGAAGGTTGAAATTCGGATCGTTCAATTTGTAGTCCGAGATCTGCAGCTGATCTTTCAAGAACTCGTCACCGATCGTCCACCGATTCAAAACAAAGGACAACTCGAACGCACCGGGCAACTGGGACTCGACTTTCTTGATGATGTCGTCGGTGAAACCCAGGGTCTTGAGCGATTCCCGGTTGACGTGTGGACAACCCTGCAAAGTGCCCGTGCCCCGAGAGTAACGAATGATATCCTCGATCTGCCGCTGGTCGTAACCGAGACGCACCAAGGCCGGCGGGATCGAAGCGTTGATGATCTTGAAATAACCGCCACCAGCTAGCTTCTTGAACTTCACGAGAGCGAAATCCGGTTCGACGCCCGTCGTGTCGCAATCCATCACCAATGCGATCGTACCCGTTGGAGCGATGCAAGTAACTTGGGCATTGCGGAACCCGTGCCGCTCTCCCAACTCGACCATCCGGTCACTTTCTTTCCGGGCTGCTTCCACGAGATACGCGGGAGTGTCTTCCGAATTGAGACCCGTAGGAGTAATCGAAAGTCCTTCGTATTCGTCGGGCCGAGCGCTGTGAGCGGCCAGACGATGATTGTGGACAACTCGCAACATGGCCTCTTTGTTCGCTTCGAAACGAGAAAACGGGCCGAGTTCACTCGCAATTTCTGCCGAAGTTGCATAGGCACGAGCATGCATCATCGCGGTGATCGCGGCGCACTGACCACGACCTCCATCGGAGTCGTATGGCAACCCTTGGACCATCAGCAAAGACCCCATGTTCGCATAGCCGAGCCCAAGCGTGCGATAGTCATACGATTGTTGGGCGATCGACTCGCTCGGGAACTGAGCCATGTGGACCGAAATTTCGAGAACCAAAGTCCAGAGACGAGTCGCATGGAGAAAAGAATCAACGTCGAACTTCGCTCCTTCGGTATCGTAAAACTTCAATAAGTTGAGCGAAGCCAAGTTGCAGGCCGTGTCATCCAAGAACAAGTATTCCGAACATGGGTTCGATGCATTAATACGACCATCGTTGGGACAAGTGTGCCATTCATTGATCGTCGTATCGAACTGCATCCCGGGATCCGCACACGACCACGCAGCGTAGGCGATTTGGTCCCACAAATCCCGAGCCTGGACAGTCTTTCGGGGGCGAGGTGGTCGTCCTTCCTTCGCGGCCTGAACTTTCTCCGTGCGCCAGTACAAGTGCCAGGGGTCATCTTGTTCGACGGCCCGCATGAATTCGTTTGGAACACGAACGGAGTTATTACTGTTCTGGCCAGCCACCGTTGCATACGCCGACGAGTTCCAGTCGGTCGTATACTCCTCGAACTCGAGCGACGTGAAACCTTGCTTGCCCAATTGGATCACTCTCTCGATGTAATTCACCGGAACGAGAGCACGGCGAGCGTCGATGATGGCTTGCCGGAGGTCGAGGTTCTTCGAGCGGTCGAACGCCTCGTCTTTGTTGGGCCAATTATGGCAGACCGTCATGATGTTGTTCAGGTGACGACTCAGAGCCTGGGAACCGGAAACGAGGGCGGCAACCTTCTGTTCTTCCGTTACTTTCCAGTTGACAAAATCTTCGATGTCGGGATGGTCGAGGTCGAGAACCACCATTTTGGCCGCACGTCTCGTAGTCCCTCCAGACTTGATAGCCCCCGCTGCCCTATCTCCTATCTTGAGGAAGCTCATGAGGCCACTCGAACGACCACCACCCGATAACGGTTCTCCTTCACCTCGAAGGTTCGAGAAGTTCGTCCCAGTGCCTGACCCGTATTTGAAAATCCTTGCTTCACGAACCCAAAGGTCCATGATGCCGCCTTCGTTGACGAGATCGTCCGCAATGGATTGGATGAAGCACGCGTGGGGTGCCGGTCGCTCGTAAGCCGAGCTGGATTTCACCAACTCTTTCGTGTTCGGATCGACGAAATGGTGGCCCTGAGGGGGACCTTCGATGCCGTAGGCCCAGTGTAGTCCAGTATTGAACCATTGGGGGCTATTGGGGGCGGCCATTTGCGCGGCGAGCATGTAACACAGTTCGTCAAAAAATGCCCTCGCGTCGGCTTCGCTAGAGAAGTAGCCACCCTTCCAGCCCCAGTACGTCCAACATCCGGCCAGCCGACGGAAAACCTGCCGGGCGTCTGTCTCCTGTTCGATGCAATGGTCACCCTCGACCGGCCGACTTCTCTGGAGCCACTCGGGAACACCCTCTTCGGGAATTCGGACGAACTGGGCTGCGAGTCCTGCTTTGCGGAAGTATTTTTGGGCCAAAATGTCTACAGCGACTTGGGACCAGTGCTCCGGAGCCAAGAGTCCTTTCATCTCGAAGACGGTCGAACCATCAGGATTGATGATGCGTGAAGTTCGTGAAACAAAAGTGAAGGTGGCAAATGGGTCTCGGCCCTCTGTGGTGTACCGTCGTGCAATCTGCATAGCGTCTCCCCTGGCCCCGTCGCACTAACAGGGACAATAAACAACATTTGTCTTCTTAGAATCAGCGAGAAGGATATTTGTTTGGCTGGATGGGGTAATTTGTTTCAACACAAACTAGAATATACTGTTCGCCTGTACATTTCAAGTCCAGTAGTTTTGAATGGACGTGGCGACCCCGTTCACGCCCCAATGAATACTATTGCCCCTCACCTTGTTCCTCGCCAGAGACAAATGGCAAGGTAAGCCCAGGTTGGTCCTGGTATTTCCCCCTCTTATCAGCATAACTCACACGACACGGGGACTCGGCACGGAAGAATAGGATTTGTGCAATTCCCTCATTGGCATAAATTTTTGCCGGTAGCGGAGTTGTGTTACTAATCTCGATGGTTATTTTTCCACGCCATTCGGGTTCTAAAGGCGTTATATTCACGATCACTCCACACCTTGCATAAGTACTTTTTCCTAAGCAAACGGCTAGTATGTCCCTTGGTACCTCGAAGTATTCAACCGTCTCAGCAAGGGCAAAACTGTTCGGCGGAATCAAACACGAGTCGGCTTCGATATCCACGAAAGCGTTGGAACTGAAGTTTTTCGGATCGATCAAGGCCCCATAGACGTTCGTAAACACCTTAAAATGTCGACCAACCCGGACATCGTATCCATAGCTGCTGACGCCATAGGAGATGACACCTGGCCGAACGGCTGCCTCGGCGTACGGCTCGATCTTGATTTGTTCCGCAATTTGCCAATCCGGTAAAACACTCACGGCTAGTTTCCTCAATCCTTGGAAGTCGCAAAGAGGCATAAACAGTGGGGGCGTGTTCGCCACGAAATCGGTGCTCGTGCCTGGTCGAAAGTCGTCAGGCCGGGGGCATCGTAGGGCAGACCTGAGTTGACCATTTGGGCTCTTTCCCAACGGGTTGGGCTCACGCCTAGTCTACGATAATTCCCTATCTTTTCCCATCGTGAAGCGCAAGCTTGCGGCGAGCCCAATTCGTCAAGGCAGGGTTGACGTCTGCAGCTGAAAGAGACTTCTCTCCCTACCGTAGCCAGCAATTTGTTGAGGTTTCCTATTCATCGGTTCACTGAAGGAAGAACCTTATCGCTTCCGAGACCAAGACGAGCCGGGGACGGATTTGGATATTAGGCGTGCGGGTCGTGCCAGTCACACGGAGCGATACCAGTTTGCCGCCCAGAAAACTCAGAATGCGTGGCAGGCTATTTCCGGGAATTGCACCTCGTTCGGGAATGACAATATCAATCCATTTGCGCAGCGGAGGAGTGAGCTTGAGTTTTCCGGTATTCGCGGTGACATTGAGCGCCAGCCGTCCACCTGCCGTGACCGTGCCGTCGGCAAACAGCTGCACGACGGGAGAACGAAGCGTGAGCTTCTGCAAGCGTAGGATGTTGTTGCGAAAATGCCCAACAACCTGTCCAGCTTCAAACTGAAGATTTGGGGAAAACCGCAACACTCGGCGAATTTGATCTACAGGGGCCATCGCAGCGGCTCGGAAGGAGGCGAACTCCAGCTGGATTCGAGCATCGATGTCTTGGCTGCTTCGGAAATTACGAGCCGAGAACTGTATCAAACCTTTGAGTTTCCCATGAACGAGGGTTTGACGCACCTTGGCTTCACGCGTGAGCCGGCTGAGGTTGATGTCTCGGAACTTGGCGGTCCCACGAAAGTTCGTTCGATTTCCAAGTTCCAATTCGCCCTGGAGTTCACAACGTCCAGAAGCGACCTGGCCTCGCGACTGCGTCACATCAGCTCGGAACGTCCCGCTGGACGACTGGTATTCCCATCGGAGAGGAACACGCCAGTCTCGCGCCGAGATACCGTAGATTGTCCCACTGGGCATTTCCACCAAAGCACTGCCCCGAATCGTGTTTTTACCCTGCCCTCGAACGACGACAGACCCCACACCCACAAGAGGTCCTTTCTTGACCTTGAACAACGGTGTGAGCGCCGCCAGATGCACGTTGGAAAGCCGCAGCCCAAACCGGACGTCTCCGTCGTCGATCCGAACTTGGCCCTTTCCCAAAACGGTCCCCTTCGCCAGCAACCCGGTGAGTTTCGTCAAATGAACCACTTCCGAGTCCCAAGACAACCGGCCTTTCACGCTACCGAGCGAGGCTCCGTTCGCAGACAAATCCGCGATCTGGAATTGGGCATTCCCGGTCGGGAATGTCTCCCTCGCTTTTTGGGCATACGTGACTGTGCCATTGAACTCCCCGTCGATGGGAGATTTCCGAGACCCGAAGGCGGTCAACAAGCTGGCAACGCTCAGCTTCTTTAAGACCGCCGTGCCGCCATTCGGTTGCGGCGTCGACAGTTCGTCGCTCGTCGGGACACGCCCCTGAAAAGCGATGTGGCCACCGAGAACTTGAGCCGCGCCTTCGTAGCCGAGTCCCTTATTCGAATAATCAAACGAAGCGACCACTTCCGGTATCCGAATTTGTTTCCACCGAAAGGTTTCCGACCGCAGCGAGACAGTCCCGCGAATTCTACGCGTGGCCACCGATCTCAAATCGTCAAACTTCGCGTCGATCGTACCGTCGAGAGTTCCTTCGATCGCCTTGAGTTTCATACGGCAGGGGTTTACCCCTCTCATCTGCAGTGCCACCTCGCCGCTCAGATCGTTTGTAGTATCGAGGTGTCCATCCGCAGTCAATTCTCCGAGCGGTCCCTTCAGCGTCATGTTCGTCAGTTCCAGGCGATTCCGATTTGCCTTCCAATTCAGAGTCGCCACACCAAGCGTTTCCTCTTGCACCTTGAGGTTTCCGATACGGGTCGTGCCGTGGGCCTGGAACTTCCAAGGCGCAAGAGTCCCTTTTACGTCGAGGTTGGTAGCAACAATCCCGTTGATCGGTGGTTTTTCGACACCCAAGGGCACGAACTTCAAAGCGGTATCCAGTGCGACGCCCTGGAGTTTGGTCGTCCCAACGAAAGGATACTCATCCGCCAACCGAATAACGAAATCGCCGGCTGCTTTCCCTTCCTTCGAATCGACACGAATGTCAACAACCCGGAGCACATTTTCGAGGAAAGAAACGTTTACCGTCGCGCAGACGTCCTCAAAGGATGCGACTTGCCCTCGGGCAGAAATCGTCCCCTTGATGTTCCACAGAGGCAGTTCCGTTAACTGGGCAAGTGGAGCAACCCCCTGCATTTCGCCAGAAAGACTCCCTTCGATCGGAAACGAAAACGGCACTCGTTTGATGAACGATTTGATTGGCACGTCCGACGCACGCAACCGAACGTGAAGCGACCGCAACGGGACCACCTCCGCCCGCCCGCTCATCGAGAGAAGACCGAACTTCTTTTCTGGTTGCCGTTCCTCAGTAACACCCTTGGCGAGAAAATTCCCAAACCTCACCACGCCTCGTTGATATCCCAGTTTTCCGCTTACCCCAGAAAAGCAAAAGCCACCGACTTGAAGGTCGATGGCTTTGACAGAACCGATTCCGGAATACGTTCTTGGGTCTGCTGCGGAAGCGATGGGTATTGTCGCAAAGACGGTCCAGGAGACCCTTCCTTCGGCATCTGGTGGAAGCCGCCAGTCCAGAGTCTTTGCGATATTCGTCAGGTGAACTTCATCACCGGTTAACTGGACGTGGGCGAAACTCGCCACGGGATGATGTTTCTCTACGCGAGAAGGCAAGCGTCCCAATTTGAAAAATTGAGGCAAGCTCGTCATGTTCCCCCACTCGATTTCATTTCCGTCGATTCGAAATGTCAAACCGAGACGAAACCGGGAAAAGTGTACAGTTCCTTGCCCATTCCCGCGAACTTGTGGAAGCCCGGTCGGTCGGCCTTTCACTTGAAGATTAGCTTGACCGGTCAATTCTCCGCCGAACGACTTCGGGACCTCCCACGATTTAGGCAAGGCAGCCAGCTTGGCTCGTCTCAACTCGATCTTTTGGAAATCAAGTTGGCTGAAAGCTCCCGAGAAATCGAGCCTCGCATCCATCGCGATTTTGCCTTCAAAAGCATCACCCTCGACGTCGCTCAAGGTGACGACAGAATCTTCGATCACCACACGGCCCGCAGCCTCCTTGGCCGTTAGGGAGATCACCGGGACAATCACCGTAGCGTCTTTCGGTTCCAAGCCGACATGGTAAGTGATTTTTTTCGTATCCCAGTTGTAACGGAGCTTGATGTTTGCCGGAGTCTTTCCGTGGATCTGAGCGCTCTCCCAGACCCCAGGATGGACAAAGGGGAGGCTTTTGAGCATGGCCAACGAGACATTGACTCGTTCCTTCGTTTGCATGTCCAACCCGGCCAAATTACCCTTGGGGTCGACGAGACCACCCAGGTTCCAAGTTCCCCACGTCTCGTCGGTCAAGGCCCCTTTCAGGACGAACCGATCTTCCTCGGATCCGATGCTGCCGTGAACCCCAGAGACCACGAAATCAGGAAAGTTTGGTTTCGTGAAAGTAACAGTCGTGTCTCGCAGGTCGAGCGTTGGGCTAGGAACCTGCATCCCGGAGCCTACCGGAACAGGAAATTGAGTCAACATCCCGCCCTCGGCATCCAACCGCAGTTCGATCGAGACGCCTGTGAGAATCACGCGGCTTGGGTTGGTGTTGCCGGACAACGCGTTCCAGAGCGTCACGTTGGCCGTCACCCGCTTTGCCATCAGCCAAGCGGTGCCATCAGCACTGGTTCTTTCCTTCGGCGGCCCTTCGACTCGACTTGGGCCTTCGTAAACCTTGAGCCCTCCGATGAATGTTCCATCAAAACCGATCTGGAACGAGTCGATCTCGACCGGTGCTCCGATCAGATCCTCGAGTTGAGCACGAACTTGCTCCTTGAGGGCATCCGAGCGAACGTACCAACAACCACCAACAATGCCGAGGATGAAAACAATCCCAAGGACAACGTACAGAGATCGTAGAATACGCTTCATGAAACAGGAACCGTGATCGAATACTGGAATTCCAGACGCAACGTGCCAAAGGGTTCGGTACCGCCCAAGCTGGTCACACCCTCCAAGTGACTTGCCCAAAGCCCATGCTTCCAGCAGGGACAAGGCCGACCAACAAGTTTTCGCTTGTCTGGTTGGGCTAATCGTCTACCATAGTCCTCAGAGTGCCGTCTGAGAGACGATCGCATCACCAAACTCCGAGATTTCTCGGGTACCATACACCGGACGGACTTTCCGATCAATCTCGCCTGATCTGGGCTTTTCCATCATGACTGATGCTACTGAAGAGACCGATGTCGGCCGTTCTGACGGACGTTGGTTCAATCGGTTGTCGACCTTGATCGGTTTGTTGACCGTTGGTGTGGTGTTGTTTCTGCCGATGGTTGCGTTGGTCTTTCTACGGACCCTCCTCGACACCCTCCAACTATACGACAAAACGGCCTTGAAAGTTTCGGGAAGCGCGGTCGGAATCGGGGTCATCCTTCGAGCCACAGCAAGACGGCTCCTCCGAACAGGCGCACGCAACGTCATGCGCACTACCGTGGGAACGTTCACGCGGACAACAATGCGAGCGCTCACGCGGCGTGTCGTTCGGATCGCCGTTCGGTCGGCATCTCTCGTTGCCCAAAAAGTCTTTTTTGTCAAGGCCGTCGAATACACCCAAACAACAGAAATCAGAGAAACCACCCAGCCAACGCATACGATCGACTCGTCTCAACCAAAAGATTTCCAACAGCCGCCCGAAGCAAAACAAATTCACTCACCGGCCAACTCGTTCGTAGCGATCTTACTAGGGTTCGTCGCGCTTTACTTTTCTATGTTGGGAATCCTCTACATACTTTCCTGGAATGAGTTCCCAGGGAACGAGTATCTACCCCACATGGGGACAACGTTGGCGATCAATCCGGCAGTGCCGACCACCGCGATTCCAGCCGCCGCCATGAATTCGCCGGACATCGCGCCCAAAGCAAAATTCTCGTCGAAGTTTCGGCAAATCTCGACCGGAGTGACGGGAGAACCGTTCTCGAAAAGCCTGGAACAACGATCAAATGCAAAGTTCCACTCGGTGTATCTCCTGGCGTTGTTCGGATCCCTGCCGATTTTGTTCTACGCCCTCTTTGTCAGCGTGTCGGCTTGGCGAAATGACATCAAAGTCCAATTCCAAACGGGAATCGATGGCTTACTCCTTCAGGCCTACTTCACAGGTGGCGGCTCGTTTTTGCCTTTGACCACCGACGTCCATTACGAAGGGTCCCCGCGGAAACGAGCGATCGTCAGCGCCACGGCCCTCATCGGTCTCTTCTTGATCCATCTGTTGTTGCTGTTCCCAGCGTATTGGTTCGACTCCTACCTGTATCGTTATGCTTCGGGAATGTTCTTGCTTTATTGTTTCATCTACGCGTTCCCCATCCGTCCACTCGATGGACATTCGTTGTGGAATTGGAGTGGTTGGTTGTGGTTGTTGTTCTTCTTGCCGATCTTTCTTTCTTTCATGCTCAACATTCCGGGGTCGTTCAATGCAATCCTCTGAGGAAACGGTCGTTGTCGAGACGAAAGAAGCCACAGAATACCTGCCTAGCGAAGAGAAAACTCCGCCGAGGAACTCTCGACGCCAAAACCAAAAACAAACAATCGTCATCGTCGTGATCGTCCTCTTATGGACTTACGTCTACAACTTGTGCGTCAAGGAGTACGGAACCGTCGGGTCGTTTTTTCGGATGCTCGACACAATCAGCGATGACTTACTACTCGGATCAGCGCTGATCATTGCGATGGGCCTGGCGATCGTGTTCGTGTTCTCGGTCATCAAACTCTACGGCCAAATCATCTCCAACGTATACTCGTTCAAGATTCTCGAAGACATGTGGTATACGGACATGAAGGCCGGGAGGGTCAGAACGTACTTTGCCAAACTCCTCACGTTCGACCAACAGCCCACCCCGCACCGGTCGTGTCCGGAACACGGAGCGTCGATCTTGTTTTCGTTCGCGTTCATTTACTTCATGAGTTGGGTCGATGTGGTCCTCTTCAGCGAAGCACTCTTCTTTGTGTCATGGAGTGCGGGTGTAGACTTGCCGATCACTCGAAATAACATGTTATTGATGCCGACGCTGGCATTGGCGATTCCGTTTTCCTCGCGGGTCATGGCGTATCTACGATATCCCTACGCCATCGACTATGCCGACTTCATGCCCGCCGCCGCGTTCGTACTCTTGGTAGTGACAACACTCGGTTATCTCTTCGAGTCCGACGACCAAAAATTCTTCCTTCACACGATTTATCAAAACCCGGAGTATCTTGCGGCGTTTCTAAGTAATGGAGTCTTCCTCGCTTTCATCCCGGTGCTTTTTGAAGCCATCTTCTGGCTCATCGAACTCCACCATTCGGATTCGGAATCTCCGCCACAACTGGAAACTGCAACCCAAACTCACACCGAAAAAGAAACCACCAAGCACGTGGAACCATCTGCATGACCTATCTGCAAAAACTCACAACTCGACTTACCAATGGCCTATCCAAGATCCCCGACCCGATCCGAAAACGCCACGCCGAATACCTGCGAACGCAACAAAACGAGGACGGCGGGTTCTCCGGTCGAGAAGGAGGCTCGGACCTCTATTACACAGGTTTCGCGTTACGAGGGTTGTCGGTGCTCGATGAGTTGTCCGAAGCCACTGCAGAATTGGCAGGAACCTACTTGCAAACGCAACTCAACGAATCGGCTTCGGTGGTCGAGTTTTATTCGTTGTTGTATTCGTGTTTACTCGTGCAGCTCGGTGGAGGCGGAGACGTTTTGGGAGAAAGTCCTGCGGATTGGCCTGATCGGGTTGCCGAAGTGTTGGAATCGTTTCGGACATCCGACGGAGGTTACGGAAAGTCACAAGAAGCACCTTCGGGAAGTACTTATCACACTTTTCTTGTCGGGATGACCTACGAGTTACTAGGACGGCCGTTTCCCAACCCCGGTGCGGTAACCGAATTCGTGTTTTCTCGAAGACGCGAGGACGGCGGGTTTGTGGAACTCAAACCGATGCGCAGAAGCGGCACCAACCCGACTGCGGCTGCGATCGGAACATTTCAACTAATTCAAGGGGACGACTTTGCCCCAGAAGAATTCACAGACGTCGGCGAGTTCCTATCCCAACTCCAATCGATGGAAGGCGGCATCTGCGCCAACACTCGTATCCCCGTCGCTGACTTGCTATCGACCTTCACAGCGAGTTGGACGCTGGAACAATTCGGCCAACTCCACACCATCAACACCGATGCAGCTCTTCGATACGCCAAGTCACTCCAACACCCCGAGGGAGGCTTCAAGGGAGGAATCTGGGACGGCAACATTGTCGATGATCAACTGACCCCCGATCAAGTCCGGGACGTCGAATACACATTTTATGGATTAGGAGTGATGGCGTTGTTGGGAGAATAGACCGGACCAGCCAGTCCTTCCTCTCTCACCCACGAGCACCAACGCCCAACTTTTTCGCTTCGCCCATCGCCTCCCGGACTCGGAAAAACGGCTCGGAAAAATCGAGTTTTGTCGCGTTCCCGTCGAGCAACTCTTCCACAATTTGGACGTCTCCTGGATAATCGCCGTGGCAATGCAAACTTTGTCGAATAGGAATCGTAGGACAAGGGAGGTCGGGACTACTAAGAGGCATCTGGTCGGTAAGTTCGACAGCAACACGCCTGGCTTGAGCCAGCCAGAGGACCGGGACCTCGAGTTTGTGACGGAGGTCCAAAGCCGCTGGTGTGTCCGTGACGACGAGACGAACAGGACAGCCAGTCTTCTCGACAAGCGTTTTCCCGATCAGATCGCCGCAGATATAGGGTTGAAGAGTTTGGGCATACAAGATTTCCTGAACCTTGTTTGGCTGGACTGCGGTACTCAACCGAAATTCCAACGGACGTCCCCATTGATTCGTGACTAAATAGCCACCGACGTAACCTTTGGGATCTTGTTGAACCGTCAAGAAACCAACCGTAATGGCACTGGCCGCAACTGTTGCACCCAAGATGACACCCTTTCCTGAAAGCCGATAACCCAATGCAAACTTTATCCACCGCAAACTCGAGGTTCTGACGAGGACCTGTCCCTTTGGACCGATAGCCCGTGTGGTCGGCGAAGGTACGACAGTCATACTTGTCTGCCGGACCCAATCCCGCATAGTTGCCCAGCGGGGGGAGGCATCCCATTCGCTTGAGTGGGCCGGATACTACACAACGACCAAGAAAGCTTGCAGCGCGTTGCATGTCCAACATCACTGAGGCATTCATAACAAATCGGGTAAGTTGGGAAAGGACTTGATTGGTCTCGGCAAGATCCTACCCGGTTTCGCCTGTTGAACAACAGGTCGATCCGCGAAGGACTATCAATTTACCTAGATTTCCTGTCTTGCTGAGTGGGGATGGGGTGACTAGCAAATTTTCTGCAACTTACGTAATCTATCGATCCGGACTCTCGGTCCTGTCGTTACAATGAGGTATACAAGGCCGTTCAAATGGATGCCAAGCTCAGAGTTGGGATCCGTGGGCCTGGAACCAACCCGAAACACCAGCGAGAGAAAAATCCTCTCACTCTCTATCGTGTGCTGGACACTACAAACCGACCGAGAGAGACTGGCTCTTCCAGCCTAACTCGCCCCACAAATGTTTTTTTCTGACTCACCACACCCTCGGACGAGATAAAAATACATGGCCACTGACGCAACAAAACTCTCCCCCGTGGAAACATTCAAGGAAGAAAGCCAATACCTCCGCGGCACTCTTGCCCAAGAACTCGCAGCCGAAAGCGATCATTTTGAGGAAGGCGACAAACAACTCCTGAAGTTCCACGGAAGTTACCAGCAGGATGATCGAGAGGCCCGTGCGAAACGCCGCAAAGAAGGTCTCGGAAAATACTATATGTTCATGGTCCGGTGTAAAATTCCCGGCGGCGTGTTGACCGACAAGCAGTATCTCGCCATGGACGGCATCGCCCAGCGATTTGCCAAGGGAACGATGCGCTTGACGTCTCGGCAAAGTATCCAGCTCCACTGGATATTGAAGTCGGAACTGCAAGAGACCATCAAAAGCATCAACGACGAAATGGTGACCACGCTTGGTGGCTGTGGGGATGTCAACAGAAACGTCATGGTCTCACCGGCCCCCCTCGCCGACGAAGGAATTCACAGCCAACTCCAGGCGCTGGGTCAAGAACTCGCAGAACGCTTCGCACCTCAGACACAGGCCTATCACGAAATCTGGTTGAACGGAAAACAAGTCGAAACGGACACCAACAACAACAAATCCGACCACGAGCCGATCTACGGAAAAGTCTATCTCCCCCGCAAGTTCAAGATCGGCATCGCCCTCCCGGAAAACAACATCGTCGACATTTACTCCCAGGATCTCGGACTCTTGGCCGTCGTCGAGGGCAAGAAGATCGTGGGATATAACGTTCTCGTCGGCGGCGGCATGGGACGCACCACAGGCAAAGACGAAACGTTCCCACAAATCAGCAAACCAATTTGCTACGTCCCCGTCGAAGAGGTGACCAAAGCTGCCGAGGCCGTCATCAAGATTTTCCGCGACCACGGCAACCGCCAGAATCGCAAACGAGCGAGGATCAAGTACGTCGTACACGATTGGGGCATCGAGAAGTTTCGCGAGGTCATGGCCGAATACATGGGAAAGTCTATTGAACTGCCCAAAGACGTGGAAGTCACGGACTTCGACTTGTCACTCGGATGGCAACCACAGGGTGACGGAAAATATTGGTATGGGATCAGCATTGCGAACGGTCGGATCAAGGACGAAGGCGACTTCCAACTCATGTCCGCCATCCGGAAGATCGTACGCAAACTCAAGCCGGAAGTTCGCCTCACTCCCATGCAGGACATTCTGTTGTGTAATCTCGACGCTGGCATGAAACCCGAGGTCGAGAAAATCCTCAAGAAACACAACGTACCACTTCCGAACAAACTCTCGAAGGCCCAAACGTTTAGTATGGCGTGTCCGGCGATCCCTACTTGCGGACTCGCGATCTCGGAATCGGAACGTGCCTTACCGAACGTGATCAAAGAGTTGGATGCCGAGTTGACCACCCTGGGACTCAACAAAGATACGATATCCGTCCGGATGACGGGTTGCCCGAATGGGTGCGTTCGCCCATACCAAAGCGACATCGGTCTGGTCGGTCGAAGCGGAAACAAATACACCCTGCTCGTCGGTGGGCACACAAACGGACATCGGCTAAACTTTATCCTGTTCGACCTTGTCCCAATCGATGAGATCGTTCCGTTGCTGTCACCTATTTTCAGGGCCTTCAAGAAAGATCGGCAAGAAAAAGAGACGTTCGGAGACTACTGCCAACGACTCGGAGTCGAGCGGCTCCACAAACTCCTCGCCAAAGAACTCGATCAAATGGGCGAAGCAGAACGCAAGAAGCGAATCCCCGAGAAGAGTGAAATCGCACCTGAGTTCTCACGAACACCGTTGCCCGTGATGGCAGCGGGCACTCCCGCCCCAACTCCCCTCAAAGTGTCATCCAACGGAAAGAACGAAGCCAAGGCCAAACCCGCTCCACAACCAGAAAACCCAAAAGGTGTTGATGACGGCCTGCCGGAGCAAAACCGACCAGAAAACGCAAAAGATTCTGACGATAGCCTGCCCCCTGGCCGCACAGCGCCCCCCGTGGGGGAGGAACGACCCCGCGATAGCGGCCCGGACACAACAAACCGACCAAGAAGCACACCAAAACCCGAAACAAAACCAACGACCGAGGCACCGCAAGCATTTATGGAATCCGAGACGTTCCTTGTTGGAGAAACCGGAGAAGAACTTAAAGACTACACGATCCACTATGCCGGAGACGGAACCGTCCGTGAAACGGTCGTCTACTTCTACCAAAGCGGGCGCGCGGCACAGAGTGAACCGGACGAACCGCTGGTCCGGACCGAGTCGTTCGTTGGGCAAGTTGATCCGGCCAAACTCAACCAAGCCCGGAAGCTGAGCGAAGTCCACCACGTCGGAGAACACGGCCACGAACGCAAAGATAAATGCGTCGAGTACGGCAAAAACGGAAAGGTGAAACGAACGGTCGTTTATCTTTACGAAGATGGTAAACGAGCGCACGAGGTCCCGACGAAAGCTGCCATTCGACGAGAGAAAGTCTATTTAGGAGAAGTGAAGTAACAACAAACGAGTTGGTTCTCAAGTGGTTTGCGACCGGTTCTGACATTGGCGGGAGGGCATAAGGTGTAACTTCGTCGCAAATTCCTTCTCACACCAAAAACCTTTGACGCGGTGGTAACGTCGTTCACAATAGTATTGTGATACCGTCTTGACGATCCACGAAAGCCATGCCAACCCAGGCTCCGGATCGATTTCTGCGGGAGTTACCACAACAGCCCGCCGGAGTTACAACCATGACGTTGTCCCGTTTTTCGATTGCTGCACCCTTCGCTCTACTGTTCCTCTTCGTTTCGGAGACTCGAATTCTGGCGGACTTGATGAACAAAGCGTGGGTCGATCGCAAACCGCCGCCACCTCCTGACGTCGAGTTCTACGGTTTGTGGAAGAGAACAAGTGGGAGTTTTTAAGGAAATCAATACGGTCCTGACGGCTTCCATTTTCGGATCACTCGAAAACGCATCATCATTTTGCGGTTGCCTAGGCTCGCGAAAACGTCTCCTAATCTCGGAATGTGGACCTACACGAGAAGGCCTTCGAAAAGTCATTGGGAACTTGATTTGACTCCCACAACCCTTCCGAACGTCACCTACTCCTCCATTTATCAATTCAAAGGAAACGACCTGATATTGGCCATCCAGAACTTCCCGAGGAAAGGGCGGCCAACAGATTTCTCAGCAGCGCGAGATTCTGGGGTAATCGTTTTTCACTTCGTTCGTGTGGAATCGCCAACGAATAGGCAGATCGATGACTCCAGCCGCCGCAAATGAAGGGCAACCTCGCTCCATCCCAAAGACCAAGTAAGAAAACGAAAACAAATTGTCGCCACTTCCAACGGTTGACGTCATGGCTCCAAAGCCATCAACGCCGTTTGAGCGGCTTACGCTTCTGTCGGCAAGATCGTGTTGCGTGCGCTGTCGCGCAGCATCGCCCTTCAAAAGTTCTCAGGCTGCGGACTCTTGCCCGATCTCAAGCGCGAACTTGTGCACTTGCCTGGTGTCCATCTCGCAACGTCCAGTTTGGGTCACCACCGACGAAGTTCTCACCAAACAATTTCTACCATCCACTACCAAGGACGAGTCAAGACCTTCATGATAGCCTGCATCGACGTCGATTACCGGGATAATACAGCCGTCGCAGCCTGTGTGGTCATTCACGATTGGACCGATGCCGAGCCATCGGCGGCTTACGTCCAAACGATTCACTCAGTCGCTCCCTACGAACCGGGCGCGTTCTACAAACGCGAGTTGCCCTGTGTGTTGGCCGTTTTGGAACAAATTTCGGAGGACGTTGAGATCATTCTGGTCGACGGATATGTCTGGCTCGATGGTGAAGGAAAGACTGGTCTTGGTGCCCATCTCTACGAAGCTCTTGGCCGTAAAACACCCATCATCGGGGTGGCCAAGTCATCGTTTCACCAGAACACGGCGGCCGAAGAAGTGTGTCGAGGTGAGAGTCAGAGGCCCCTCTATGTGACTTCGGTGGGCGTCAACTGCGTTGAAGCTGGTAAGAAAGTGAAAAGCATGGATGGAGACCACCGAATACCAACCATATTGAAAACGGTTGATCGGCTCTGTCGCGACAGTTGAGGGGTCAATGCAAAGAGGAGCGCGGGAAGCGCTCCTCTCTTATGAAGACTCGAGTTCGTTTATTTCAGACCCGTTCACGCGGTCACGGGTGCATCTTCTTCGACGGGTAACGGCACGATGTCGTCGCCTCTTACCTGTCCCTTCCATTGCCGGTTGCACTTGGGACAGTCAAAAACGGCAATGTTCACTGTAGGGATCGATCCCCTCCACGAATCGGTATTTTGGCTAGGGAGTAAGCTACCAAACCAATCACAACTGGCGTGTGGACATTTAACGAGATAGCTGGTCAACATTCTAAAAACCTCCGTGATTAGGTCGATTTCAACTTCTCGTTAGATGGGGAAGAGACGAGAAGCAAGCCAACCTCAAAGAGTTGAGGGAGAGAAAAGTCGCTAGCGACGACTTACTATCGCAATCCTAACCACTTATTCCAAAAAAGCAAGAAGATTAGTTTTTTTTCTGTTAAATGTCGGTTTACTGAACTCCAGCTTCAAATATTCTGCGGATTTCGTCCCTTACAGCTTTTACGCGGTCGTTTCGACCCATTTTTTCACAACATTGTTGCAAATCTGTCAAGACTACGAGAAAATCCTTAACCGGCAGGATAGATTGCTCGTGTTGAGCTTCTTCAAGTTGACTCAGGCAATCGCTAGCGCTTGGATAATCGTTTTGACCCAGGAAGGCTTTGGCCAACAGCCGGAGTACCTGAGCACCTTCTTGATCCATGACGGCCCACTCGGCAGGGCGATGAACGTCAAGCAAGTCCACAGTTTCCGCATATTCTCGCCTCGAAAGGTGACGGCGAGCTTTGCGGATCAAAGACTCAGGCAATTCGTCGGCACCTGATACCTGGTCGCGTAAGATGGACCGCGATGGTGTTTCGGAAGTTCCTTTTGTGCGGACGCGCGAGGCAAACGTCGGCAATTCTCCTCCCTCCTCGCAAGTTTCGATCGCCTCAAGCACTTTGCCTGCATCGGGAAATCGGTTCTCCGGTTCGACAGCAAGACAACCGAGAATGAGACCGTCGAGCCAGCGATACTCATTGCGTATTTCGTTATGCACTTGCGAAGGTGGAGCAAATTGAAGTCCGGTCTTGATTTGGTGGAACGTCCGAGCGTCACCGCTCTTTGGCCAAGCCATCGTGACATGCGGACCGCCACCAGTAAACAGTTCGTATGCGACGAGCCCCAAGCTATACACGTCTGCGGCTGGCGTCGAAAGTCCAAGGAGAGTTTCGGGAGCCATGTAACTCCGATTTCCGGGAGTCCCTGGAGCGAAGAGAAATCTCGGATCCGTGATGGCCGCGAATCCAAAGTTCGTGATCCGAACGACCCCCGAGGGATCGACGACGATGTTCTCCGGCTCCAAGTCGCGGTGAACGGCTCCCCGCGAGTGAACAAGGGCCAGGGCTTGACACAGTTCCTTGAGATAACGCAATCCGGTCGGTACACCGATCCGACCTGCCGAAGCAATGTGCGACAACAATGGCGACGCATCTACGTGTTCCATGACCAGGTAACCACGACCCTGGAACTGTGGCAACAAACCCATGTCGTAAATCGGAACGAGATGGCGTTTCCCTTCGTGGTGTGGTCCGGCCAAGAGTTGAGTGAGTATGAGGGCATCGCGGAAGACCGTCGGCGCATTCGCATCCGTCAGTCCCGTTTGCCGCGATACCTTCATGGCTACTGTCCGGACTAACTGACCGCAAAAGAACTGTTGGGCCACGAAGACAGTTCCAAAGTGACTACGAGCCAAAACGTCGACCAACTGATATTTGCTGTCAACCACATGACCAAGCAAATGATCTTCTTGAGGAGAGAAAACGAACATGGTCGATCCTATAAGAAGGTAAAAGGCGGAATCGCAGGTTTCGATGACCGGATCGTACTGTCTTGCAACACATTCGACAGATGGTTAACCAACAAGATCCAGACGAAACCGAAGTCCAAGCGATTCCATTGAAAGTCGATTCGTAACCGAGTCTTACGGATACCACGAGGTTCGCGATTTGCTTCGGACACTTGTTGTTTGTTGAGGTCGCGTCTTGAGCTGACGTCAAAGCCCAAAGACCACCAAAGGTCGAACACAAGATGTATCTTACGACCTCTACGTCGACTTCGATAACGGATTTTGTCAAACAGGCTTTCGGAGGGTAGGGACAGTCTGTGTAGTACCAGAGAAGCCCTTTTGGAGATAGGATTACTTCATGTTGCTTTCGATTCCTCAATCCTTCTTTCCAGTGTTTGCTGATCGGTCTAACTCCGACAGGTCGTCATTAGACCTCCTTGGGCGAAGGACTTTGAGGAAACTGAGGGTCAAGAAAACCCAGCCCACCATTCACTGAAGTGCCGCATAGATAGACCCCACGCCTTACAGACCAAGCTGACCTTCCAACGGTTCCCCGTTGTTGATCGCCGTGTTAAGCTGCTTGTTTTTGTTGGTCTCTGGACCGACGCAAGATCCCTTCGGTTGCTCGCTCGTCAACGAAATAGCTCGGGCGTCCTTTCAATTCTTGGAAAATGCGTCGGACATACTCCCCAACGATTGCAAGTCCGACGAGTTGTCCCGATCCAACGAGTAACACCACGAGACACGTGAGACTCCATCCCGCCGGCAAGGTTCCCCTCAGACAACTCTCAACGCCCTGCCACGCGAGCAGTATTGCAAAAAGAAAGACACAAATTGCAGCCATCCATCTCACAACTTGAAGGGGCAGGCAGCTGAAGTTGAAGAAGCCATCCATCGCTAAACGAGACAACGCCGCGAGGGTGTACTTGGGAGTCCCAGCGTGACGAGCCGACCGTTCGTAACGGAGCCCAGTTTGTTTAAAACCAACGTATGTTCGGAGCCCACGGACAAAACGTTGTTTTTCAGGAAGTCGTTTCAAAGCCTCAACAACTTTTCGATCCATCAGACAAAAGTCGCCACTGTCGAGTGGAATTTCGAGATCGCTCGAAGCTCGTAAGATGCGATAAAAGAGGGCATAAGCCGCACGCTTGACAACGTTCTCCTTGCGTTTCGTCCGAATGGCATAAACGACATCATAACCTTGCTGCCATGTCTCGACGAACTCGCCCAGCACCTCCGGTGGGTCTTGCAAGTCACCATCCATCACGACGACCGCCTCTCCCCGTGCACAATCGAGGCCTGCCGTAATCGCCGCTTGGTGTCCAAAGTTGCGGCTCAGCGACAAGACCACGACTCGAAAATCTTCTTCCTGGACTTGCCGCAACAGGGCCGATGTTCGGTCCGAACTCCCGTCGTTGACTAGAACCAATTCGTACGCGAGACCAAGCAAGTCCATCGCGCTGGTCAACCGGCGATACAGTTCCAATATGTTGTCTTCTTCGTTGTACAGTGGAATGACGACGCTGAGTTCGACACCGGTTTCAGGAGTAAAGGCTGGAGTTGTGGGCATGGCTCAACCTCGTCCTTGACGAATACGTTTGCTGTGAAGATTCTGAGCGTCTGATTGAGCAGGGCGTTCTCAAACGAACCCAAACGCGAGAAAGGACTTCCTTTCACGTCCTCGCCGGGTTGTGGGTTAGTGTCAGCGCTTGACGTTGTTTCTCCCACTACGCTCTCGGGGCCCTCGCTTGGGCTTAGGGCTGGTAGAGGAGTTCTCGGCTCGTAATTTGGGCAAAAACCCCAGCCGTGACAAACCGGCTCCTTGGTTCACCCTTCTCACGAGGCGTGATAGCAGAAAACGGAATCTCACTCAACGTCAGTTCACCGGATGGAATTGGTGCCATGCGTATCCGTCAAACAAATCGTGGTCGACTGCAAACTCGAGATGTAAAATGCGGCGATGACGAGTCGTCTTGGGGTGCGATCGGTTGCTACAATGGGCCACCAGAGGCCGAATCAGCAGCACATCACCCGAGTTGGCCAGCACACTTTGCGGACTATTCGACCCGAGATCGAGGATTTTACCGGTCCGATGCGACCCAGGGATGACCCGCAACGGACCATTTTCCTCAGTGACCTGATCCAAATGAATGCGAGCCGTTACCATCCGGTTGAGTAAGTCGAGGGGTGCTTGAACGTGTGGAACTCCCGCTTTGAAGGTGGGCTTCGTAAAATGCATACTTGTCAATCTGTTGTCGTGCACCGCAATCGTCAAATCTTTGTGCCAGGGTAATGCCCAACCGCCACCGGGCGGTTTGTCGAAGTAGAGCACGCGGACCAAGCCAAACTCCGGGCCCAACACTTTCGTCAACCATGAGATAAGAACCGGCGTTTGCCAGACTCGAACCGCCCGAGGCCATAGTTCGAGGATGTTCCTGGCGCCGTAAATACAGCCCCGTTCTGATTGGATCAAAGAAGAAGCGGCATCGACGTTTAACGCACGTACCAAGTCCTCCCGAATCCCATCAACTTCTAGCGCGTCAAACACCTCCGAAAGAACTACAAATCCGTCTCGGTCGAGTTGGGTGAGAGAGGGTGAAGCGATGGGAATGTCGGCACAAGGTTGTACTGGCATGGGATTCCAGTTGCGAAAAATCAAGATTCCGAAAAGTCGTCAAGCTAGAATGTCGAAGTGGTAATCTTACACCCAAATACGATTTTCCGACAACCGCAAACACTGAGTGTTCGCAATCAGCATTTGCGGGAGGCGTTACTCAAGCCACTTATCGAAAATCACAAGGTTGTCCGCGCGCTCAGGATCCCATCGGATGCCAACGATGTCATATCCCAAGGCGATAGCCAGATGAAGCATGGGACGATGCTGGTTGTGGCATTCGAAGCGAATATATTCGTAGTGGTGTTCGCGTGCCCAAGCATGGGCAGCTTCCATGAGTTGCGTAGCGATGCCCTGTCTCCGGTGATCGGGAGCCACGCCATAAAACCAAGCGAAAAAAACGTTGGGTTTGAGTTCAAATCCCAGGAAGAACCCTACAGGGGTGTCGTCTGCAAGCCGCGCGACCATGTGGAGGACGTTGTATCGGCCGCGGAAACGACGTTCGAAGGATTCCATTGGCCGGGCCGGACGGTAACATCGGTTATACAATTCGACGATCGTCGGGAGCTCTTCAGGCCCAACCACGTCGACAATCACGTTAGCCATAAGGAGTTGCTTCTCTTTCAGTTTCAGCTCAGGAACGGGACGAAATCGCTCTGTTTTTATGTTAGCGTTCGGGTCGATACAAAGACGAAATTAGTTCTTGCCAGGACGGGACGTTCCAATTTTCGAACATGTCCCTTGTCTCTTGGTCCTCGAAATCATCGTTATCGTCTTGTGAGCTATCGTGCTCAGGAGCCAATTCGTCATCGGTCGAATCGTCATTGACAAAATCACTGTCGTCATCTTTGCGTCTTCGTTTCTTTTTCGACCTACTATCCTTATTTGATCCTTCTGAATCGCCGTCTCCCTCTTTTTTTGCCTTTGTTTTGTCCTCCTTGTCTTTCTTTCGTTTACGAGAACGTGAGCGTCCACGTTTTTTTCGCGTATCGTCGTCTCCCTCTTCGACACTATCGTCGTCGGGAGCTTCGGTCTTGGTATCGTCCTCGTCCTCGTCTTCTTCGTCGGATTGCTTTTTCCCTTCGGTCCTGCTCTTGCGGGACCGTCGACCACCTCGCCTTCCTCGTCGTCTCCCCCGTCGAGATTCCTTTTCCTCGTCGTCTTTGTCGGTGGAATCTTCGTCGTCTTCGTCATCGATCTCGGCTTCGATCACAACTTCGTCGTCGTCTTCGGTGTCGTCTTGATCATCGTCGTCCTCGTCACCGACATCCTCGTCAGGTGATGGCCTGTAGCTTACTAAGTCATCCTCAGCGGAAACATCGGCTCCTTCCGAATCAATCACCGTGACGGTGCCTGGTGGAGATGTTTCTTCGCCGGGGCGTTTGAACGTCAAGTCATCGTCGGTCAGGTTCTCCCAATCCACAACATCGACTTCATCAACGACGAGGTAGTCGTCCTCGACTTCTGTATCTGGTTCACTTGGAGTCGCTGGATTCGCGTCCAACGTGTCGGTCTCCGGAGTAAGTTGGTCTTTAGAGACTTCCGGTTCACTCGAGACGTCTTGTTCCTTCCACGATCGGAAAGAGAGCATGGCGTCCTCTTGATCTTCCCAAAATTCACTCGTTTGGTTCGAATCTGGATCGGTGGGGTCTTCGGCCTCGACGACTTCCGGCAGTTCCGCCTTGGCTTCGGGGATGTCGGCTTGACCCTCGCCAGACTCCCAATCCTGGAATCCCTCCGGTTGGCCACCTTGATCCTCGTTGGCTCCGGTGTTTTCCTCTCCTTGATAGTCTTCAACCACCACTACCACTTCGTCTCCATCGATGGAAATCTCCTCGGCGTCATCCGTGAGGACTGCGACATCGCCTTCTTCCGGAGTCGTTTCTTCGGCACGACCCTCGGTGGCCTCGGCGTTGTCCTCAGGTTCCTCGTCGAATTCGAGACCCAACAAAGCTGCGGTCTCTTTCCATCGTTCCCGGCGTTTCAGCTGGTCTTCTTTTTCCGCCATCGTCTTATTGTCCTGCTGTTGTGCATCTCGGTGAATTCGTTGGTCGCATCATAGGTGTTGTCGTGGCCAAGACGTTTGCTGACGCAGTGGCGCAAGGAATGGCTCGCCGGTGCATCGCAGTCCGGCAACAAGCTAGAGTCAATAATTTAATTATAGTACTTTGTTAGAGTTTGCCTATCTACACAACACAGGCCCACTAGAACAATTCCGTGGGCCTGAGAGCAGAGTTTTCGGAGTAATCAGACAACTCGAAGTTATTCCTTCGAGAAGTAGTTGTGTTGCTCTTTCAAGATGTCTTCCCAGGGCGACTTGTCCAGTAAGAGAACAACTCCGGGCAGCGGATTGATCGAGTTCGGGTTCGTTACAAGTTCGGCAAAGTAGCCGGTCTCCTGGTCGTTCATCCGTCCCAAGTGGAGTGTGTAGATGGGTTCCTTGCCTGCTTTATTTTTCTCGAGTTTGATTTCGACGGATAAGGCATACTCGCCATCTTTCTTTTGGTCCCTACGCAGGCCTCCAGATTCGTCCAGGAATCGTTTGGCTTTCATACCCCCAATGTTCCCGAGGAATCCATCGAGTTTGGTGGCGTCGAATTTTTTCAATGGGAAAAAGGAGATTGTGGCCAGTTGGTCCTGAGGAGCAACCTTGAGCTTCGCGTTCCAAGACGCCGAGGGGCCAGGACGAGACACTTTCATCAAACGATGAAGGCCGCCTTGCACCCAGCCACTGATCACCACCTCCCGGATTTTGTCCGTCTCGATTCCCATCACCGTTCGGTCACGGAGTTCCAGCGTTCGGAGATCATCGTAAGTCGACGTTTTGGCCAGGAAAACAGTGTCCCTGCTGCTGACTAAGGCCGGAACTCCTTTCTTTCCACTCGGTCGCGGGCGCCCGAATTTGTAAACGACAGTTTCGGGCTTCTCCTTATCCTTGGCTTTCAACTCGATGGTGACAGCGAGCGAAGGACTATCCAAACCGTACTGCGAGAGCTTGGTATCCTTGTTGACTTGAGCCAACCAATCCACGACCTCTAGCTTGCTCAGCGTGCGAATCAGTTCAGTCACCTGAAAATTGTCTGGACCTCGCTTGGGGAGATTCTTCGGTTGGATCATTTTCCAACCCATAGTTTCGCTCTCGAGGATGACCGAACCACCGCTACGTTCGATCGTTATTTTCGCGACATTGGATTCTGTGAGAGGCGGTAATTCACGTTTCAAGAACCCGAGATAACCCTGGTCGAGTTTCAACTCCTCGAGAATCGAGGCTGGATAGGCGAATCGATCCACCTCGGCTCCGCGAGTTCGTTTCACGTAAACGACATCTCCCTGCTTGAGGCTAAACAGCAAGCTGACGTCGGGCTCCTTCGCCGTGAGTTTCGGATTCTTTGCATCCCCGGCGACGCCATCGAAGTAGAAATCGACCTTGGGAAGTTGCTTGGGGTTGTCTAACCCCAACGCCGCGTCTTTGGCCTTTGCCGACAAGAACTGCTTGATCTTATTGTCACCATGCAGGACTTCCAGCAGGTCATTAACGACCTTGGCGTCGGCCGTTACAGCATCCTTGGTGTCCTTGGGGATCAACATCCAATCGGTATCGGGTTTCAAGAGGCGAACGGTGTTTCCTCGGCCGTCGGCAATCTCAAGCCCCTTGGCTTTGACCGGTGTCGGGAACACAAGGTCACGACTCCGATACATTTCGGGATCGTCCACCGCTTCAAGAAGTTTCTCGACCACGTCCGAGGAAACTTGAGCCAGGTAATCGTCTCCCACAAGACGGACGTATCGTTTTCCCTTGACGTCGGGACTGATGAGGAGCGTGCGGGTCACCGTTTTCTTCTGGTCAAATCCTTTTCCCTCTTTGTACTCGGTCGTGATTTTCAGTTCTTCCTTTCCAGGGGCCAGGATGCTGGTCTTCGTGTTGACAAAGTCTTTGGCAGCGGCGACACGAATGTTTCCAACGGCATCAATCAGCGAAGAAAGCCCTGGTCGATTCTTCTTGTCTTTCGTGTCTCCAGCGACGTCGGCGACTCCGAAATTCTTGGGTCGTTGGAACCGCCAAAGGTCTTCGACGACATCGTACTCCACGACGAATTCCTTGCCGCCTCGTTTGGCGATGCTCAGGGTCCGAGCATTCTTGGATGTCACGTCGAGGAGGGTTGTGTCGCGGAACGTCTTCATGTCTTCGGTCAACGCTTCGTCGATGTTCGAAATCTCCATGACATAAATCCGGTTTGGACGCTCGCTCGAGAGGACAGCAACGTACTTCTCATCCCCACTGCGTCTTCCCAGTTTGAGCGTCCAAGAATTGTCTTCCGATTCGAGAGTCACGATGACGGGCGGTTCGTCGAGTTTCTCGGTGCTGCGGTTCTGAGTAAAGTCAGTGTCGTCGGCTTTGGTTGCGTTGCGAACCTGGTAAATGAGTTGGTCGATTTTCGTCTCGGACACACGATATTGGACGTCACCGTCCGGTTCGGTCAATGTCCAAGCGCCATCCTCCTGCTTGCGGAATTGAAAAGTTCCGTCTTCGGTCTCCAAATCGACAGAGGTGATCTTGGGCTGGAGTTTTTGGAGTTTCGGGAAGAGGTATTCGCTCTCGGCAGCTCCCTTTCGGCTCTCGACGATGATGCCGAAGATCCAGAGCATGGCGATCAAGACGGCAAACAGAATGAGGGTTCGTTGGAGGTTCATGGCTGTTGTCTTATCTGAATTTCTGTTGTGACTTCGAGAGAGAATCGGAGTGGCCCGAATTGCTCGTTGTGGCGTACGGCCTCGCTGGCAGTGCGGGTTGGTGTAACAACCAACCCGAGTTGCAAATCGCCCTTCCCAAGGCCCCAAGCCAGGCGTACCTGTCTATTATCTGCGTCGCACGACCCACACGCCGATGCCAATGCCGAAGAGGCCAAGCGTCAACAGGCCAAACGGCAAGAAGATCATCCGTACGGCGCTGACGTTCCCCTGCATTTTGTAATAGTTGCTCTTCTTGGGTGGGATTCCAATCGTACCGGGGCGATCAGCGAGCCACGCAAACGAACTGGCCACAAGGTCCAGATACGTGTCGGTTCTGTTGGCCTCCGCGTCACTGGCCAACTGCATGGCTTCACCGAAAATGACCATCCGTGGTTGTTCGTCACGATCCTTGACGGTGACCGCAACGGACGGAGTGCCCGCACTTTTCGCCTGCATCAGGCGTGCGTTTAACGCCAGATTGATCCAGTATCGCCGCTCCTGGTCCAGGAGGCTTGGGTTGCTCTCCGAGATAACATACTTCTCAGCAGTCCTTTTGCCTTCCAGTATGGTCTCGACTTTATACCCACTGGCTTTTCCAGGAAGCGCCCCCACGGTCCGTGGATAATAGAGCAAGAAGTCGAGTCCTCGGAACGGTTTGACAAGCGGGTGGTTCGTTTTCGGAGCGACACTCGGCACAAACCGGCTTCGGGTTAAAACACGCTCCGGAGGTGCCATCACCAAACAATCCTGACGGAAGTCGACGCCGTAGTCTTTTAAGAAATCTCGCCACCCCAAGTCCCCAGCCGAACGGTCCCGATGGTCCATAATGCTCGAGAGCAAAGCTAGTTTGCCTTTGACCATCGTTCCATCGGGCTTCTTCACGACATTTTCGTTGAGGTAATTCTCCAGAACGCCAAAGACTTCTTTGGAATAGGCAACTTTCGGCCAGACCACGCCGAGGACGTTTGCGTCTTCGGGTACCGTATGTGGGTCCTTCAACGACTTCTTGCTGAAGACGATGTCGGGTTTGATGCTTGTTACACCCTTGGGACGTGCCCCCCAAACGAGCGTTTTCACAACATAGTTGTTGCCTTCGAGCTTCTTGACCAATGAGCTCGTTCCCCAAAATTTTTCCCGGAACTGAATGCCTTGTTGGTTCACCACTCCCATGGGAAGACATTCCTCGAATCCCATGGTCAGGTACACGACGGGTTTCCGCTTGTCGTTGGAGAGCAAGTCGAGTTGTGTCATCAACAACGCTTCTCCCTTGAACTCGTGAGGAGGACGAGCGTCCGGATCGCGACGATTAAAGCCGGGATCGGAAGAAAGTTGATCCTCTTCGATGAACGTATAAGGGGGCAAATCTTTTCCCTCGGTCGACCCGTAGGCTACCAAAAGCCCTCGCCCGTTTGTCGAATTGATCTTCTTGTACTGTTTCTTCAATTCGACATACTCCAGAGAGTTTTGCTCGGGAGATACGTATTTCGCACGAAGCTTGGATGTGTGGGCCTGACAGTTACCCAGCAGTGTTTGCACGTCCGCATAGTTTGGGTTTTGTGACGACATCAGAACGTAAACGGTTGTTGGCTTTTTCAAGGACTGCAGCATGTTCTTCGAACGCTGGCTGAGGCTGTAAAACCCTTGGGTCTCGGTCCAATTGAACGTGTAAGGGAACGAACCGTAAATGACCGTGTTCAGAACGATCAAAATGGCCAACAACATCATTCCATTGAAGGCAGCGTTATATCCGTAAATCAAACGCCGAAGCGTTGGATTCTGCCGAATGTCGGCGTGGGCGAGATACAGACTGCCAAACATCAAAGCCAGCGCGAGCAACCCAGCATACGCACACGACCAAATTTGCACTACCTGGTAACTCGCATCTGGGTCATACCGCCAGGCAGACAACCCACCGGCCAGCAAGTCTGTCCCCCACGAATAAAACCGAAGGAGCACAGAAGTAAACACGACGATTCCTACCGCACCACCAATGAGAAGCACGAAAATCCGGAATCGGCTCAAATTCAACTCCGGCGACGACAGGTTCACCAACAACCACGTGCCCGCGGCCAGAAACACAGCGAACAAACCGAGCGATCCAATGAATTCCGGCACGGGCGTGACCTCAAACCATCCGATGAAGAAGACCGCCCATCCGAGAAATTTCAATGCAAGCGCAAACGAGACGACCATGACGGCAAATTGCAGTTCGTACAACGTGGCGACGACAACGTCTTGGAGCGGTTGGGTTCCTATTGGTGACAACAGCCAAAGCCCTTGCACGACCCCGAAAATGCCAAACAACACCGCGCTCAAGAAAAGTGCGAACGACTGAGTGAATCCTTCGCTAAATCCAAGAACCACCATCGCCAGGAGTAACAACCCAACGAGTGCAAACAACCCAAAACTGACAAGTCGTCGCTGGGCCAGAAGAGCTTGACGAACTTCTTCGGTTTCCGAGAGCTTCCGCAGCGTCCAATGCTGCCAGCCCGCCAAACCGAGATATCCAAGGCCGACGACGCCCACGACCCAGCCAGCCCAAGTATTCGTCTCAGAGGCGAAGTATCCGACCCAACCGGCAAGCAGCAACACCAGAAAGCCCGACCAATACAAACTTGCCACGACTCCCCAGTGCTGTTCCTGAAGATCTGCTGGTTCGGTAGTGAGTATCTGCCCCTTCGTCGCCATCGTTCTATCCCTTTGTTCAATCTTCGCTTCGATGTATTTCTCTGGAGATTCTTCGCCCTATTGAAGCCGGCCCGGGCGGTTCTTGGAGTAGTCGTCACATCTTTGGTTTTGAGCCCCACAAGGGCGATAGGTCCTAACCACGTTGTGAACTCAGGCTCAAGGTTCCGCACCCGATATCTATTTATCCTGCTGCCCCACGGGCTTCCGGACAACACCGCCAATTGTTCCGCCCTTGTGGCAAACCATTCTTCTTTCGAGTCCTTTGGCAAGAGGACTGGCCGCTAGCGCCATTTTCGCGACTCCAACACTTTAATTGTCAGGAACAGCCAGAACACCGCAGAGGAAATGTAGAACAAGTAGAACCTCGGCGCGACACGGCCCATCAATGCTTGGTCCCATAAGTCAACGAAGTTGACATAAGTCAAAAATGTGGTCCAAGCTGAACTACCCGACGTACCCGTTAAGGGATTGGAGGCGATGGTGCCCTTCAGCAAGTACAGAAAGATGGGAAATAGCATCCCTAACAAAGTCAAGACGGCAGCCACGACCTGGTTTTTCGTCACGCTCGAGAAGAAGATGCCCATCGCCACGAAAGCCGCTCCGGTAATCGCCAATGCAAGAGCGAAGCTCAACACGGGACGATAGTCGAATGGCGCTCCTCCCTCGACTCGCAACGCCACAAGATAAAGTCCCCACGGGTACCAAGCGAGCAAGTAGAATCTCCACGCCGCAAAGAATTTACTCAAAACGATCATGGTTTCGGTCACAGGCGCGGTGAGCAACACTTCCATCGTCCCGAGACGCTGCTCTTCGCTCAACTGCCGCATGGTGATCACAGGAACGAGGAGCACCAGGGAGGTGATCGAGACGTAACCGAACATGTAATAAACGATGATTGGCTCTCGAATGGCACCAACCCGAGGGTCTGTGATAGCACTAACGAACGACACGAACGAAAAGCCGCCAAATATCGCAAACCCGATCAACACGAAGTAGGCGATGGGTGAGTAGAAGAACGACGCCAGTTCACGTCGAGCCATGACCACAAACTTGTTGTCGGAGCAAATGCCCACCGAAAGGAGGAGGAACTCCAAACCGGCATAAATGAAAAGAAACGGAGCACCCGGTTGCTGCGGTGGCCAGGGGAGCCATTTGAACATCGGAGACACGTACGGAATCGACCATCCCGCACCGAGTACAATCATCATCACGCCGATGGCTCCGACCCCGAACGGCATCCAATAGGACCACGGGTTCTCAATCGACAGAGTGCTTACACAACCGCCTACGAACAGCAGCCCCAGTATGAGGTGAACGACCCCTCGTCCCAATAGAAAATCAGACCCGTACCCGGAGGCCGGCAGAAGACTCCCGATCACTCCTGTGGCAATCATGAGTAGGGCCGTCGCGCCCATCGCTCGACTCACCCAAATACGTAGAGTCTCTTCCGTTTCATTGCGGAAGTAACACAGGAGGAAACACCACGACAGGGCATAGCAAGGGGCACCGATGAGTAAAAATTGGCCCGAGTAATCCTGTTTGCCAAACCGGAACATAAAGATGTATCCGAGAGCGAGCAGGGCCGTGCCAAAAGCCCCGTAGAGACGTCGGAACTGAATTTCCGTTTCGTTGAAGGCGTGGAACAACAGCCCTGCCATACCCAACAGGATCAGGAACGTACCCCCACGCGAACCAATCCGCGCTTTCAGAAACGTTTCCGCCTCATAGGCACTCATCAGAATCGCGAGAGCACCTACAAACGTTGTCAGGAGGGAAAAGAAGGCGATGATCCGGGCGGGGCTAGGTGTGTCGCTCCGCATGATCGAGGGGGCTCGTTCTTGCGGCGATTCCCACCCTTTGGACAACAAACCGTCGTCGCGTTTGGGCTTAATGGACTTGGTCGGCATTGGTGCTATCTCACTGCTGAAAATCTTGCGAAGGCGAAGCATTCCCTGTCAATGCGTTCCGCCGATCTTCTGGCTTCTTTTCGGCTTCGATGGTCTGGCTCAGGCTGTCGGACCGGCCTCTCATCTGGTTTTCATTTCTTGGAAAGGTCGAAAACCTGTCCTACGTCACACAATTCCACTTCCCAATTAATCCGCTTTTGTCTCCTCGTCCTCTTCTTCGGACTCCGTCGTTTTGCTGGCGTCTCGCTCCAAGTCTTGGATGCCCATGTCGCCCTTCTGGCCCGGGACCCTCTCGCTAACGTATTCACCCAACGGATCATCCGCCCGAATAACTTCGAAGAAGGCGTCTTCGAGTTTACGGCGTCGACGTTCGAGGCTTCGCAAGGCCCACTGATTTTTCAAGATGACGGCAAAGAGTTCTTCGCGAAGGTCGGCCTCTTCCTCGGCTTGGACCTCGAACAGGGCATATTCATCTTCTTCGTCCCCATCGCTGGTCGAGACGTCGGTGACGCCCTTGACTTCTTGCAGGGCTTTGACGACCTGTTCTCTTGGGCCACGAACTTCGAGAACCGTTAGAGCTTCGGTCTCGAGTTCTTCCAGGGTTTGTTGGACGCTGACGCGACCCGCGTTAATAATGATGACTCGCTCGCAAATCGCCTCGACCTCGGCCAAAATGTGGGTCGAAAGCATGATAGTATGGTTTTCACCGAGTGCTTTGATGAGCCGCAGCGTCTCCCGAATTTGGATCGGGTCGAGACCGGCGGTCGGTTCGTCGAGGATCAGAATCGGCGGGTCGTGGATCATTGCGTCGGCAAGACCAACCCGTTGTCGATAACCTTTGGAGAGCGTTCCGATCTGGCGTCGCCGAACTTCCTTCACCCGACATTGGGCCAGAACTTTTTCGAGTCGTGAGGGGCGTTCCCGGCGGCTGACGCCTTTGAGCTTGGCTCGGTACATCAGGTATTCTTCGACTCGCATTTCGCCATACAACGGCACACTCTCAGGGAGGTAACCGATGTTTTGGCGAACTTCCATCGATTCAGTCATGACGTCGTATCCAGCCACTTTGGCAATTCCCTGGGTGGCGGGTAAATACGTGGTGAGGATACGCATCATCGTCGATTTGCCAGCACCGTTCGGACCCAGGAAGCCGACGATCTCTCCCTCACCAACGTCGAAGCTGACGTTGTTCAGGGCCATAATGGGACCGAAAAACTTGGAGACTCGATCAACGTGAAGCATTGAAGTCATGTGGAAGTTCCGTGCGTTCCAAACCTCGGCGGTAATAGCATGCCGAAGGTCTGCAGGCAGTCGGCCTGCTGTTGACAAAGGTGTTGTTCGCCCCGATTTTGGGTTCTTTGGTCGTTTTGGCTCCGACAGATCGTCGCGAAAAGTCGCGGTTCTTGGGCTTTTCGCTTCAACTCGTCGTCGCGGAAACTCTAGTACCGTAAGATGACCGGCAAAACCGGCAATTCTTGCGTAACCGATACTCTGCTGAATTTTATGTATAGCCTATGAGCCCAAAGTGCAAGTGAGAAGAGGAACAAGGTTCAAGGCAGAAAGAAAATCTAGACAATCTTGCGTTCCAGGATAGCTGCAATACCAAACTCGAAGAGGACTTCGACAATGATCCGGTTTTGCGTGTTCTTGTGTCTGTTCTTCGTGGGGCATCTCGCTTGGACTCGCACTACTTGTGCAGACGAGCTGGATCCTCCCAACCTAACCAAAGCCGACGAGAAACTCTTGCAAAAGGCCCTCAAGGATTTCGTCTTCGATCCCAAGCGCGCCCAGCGTGTGTTGGTCAAAGTCCCAAGGCGGTTGAGCCCAGACAAGAAAGCCACTCAGACGGTACCGGGTTGGCTGGTGAAAAAGCCAACCCTTAGGGTCTATTTCGTCGACGGGGATTACCTTGAGGTAACAAAAAAAGATGTCAACGGAACACTGAATTTCGTCAAAGAAAGTAAGGCAAGGTATTCCAGTCCCAATCCCGAATATTTCTATTCTCCGGGATCGCCACAGAACGATTTGATTGACGCCGTCTGGCTCTATCGGCTCGGTCACCCAAAGCTTGCGGCTCTGGCCCTGCGGACAGCCCGGAGTATCTACGGAAACAAGTCAAATGCCCAAAAGAAGCTCATCGATAGGGCGATGTTCGAGGACCAACAGCGGGTTCTGTTCGGGCATGCCTATAATGTAGCACTCTTCGCCTACGCCAAATCCTCCGACTCCGTGGCGTTACGCGAAGCCCAACGAGTTTTGCGGCTGTATCCGAAGTTGGCAAAAACGCATCCGCAGGTGGCCAGGCTCGTTCAAGAATTACAGGCGAGCGAAGATCGAGGAACCTTCGGTGAACTACCTCGTTCGGTACCTGGTGAGCTGAAAAAGTGGTCCGTCAAGGAACAGCTTTCGTATCTCACTCTCACTATGGAGCAGGTACGGTTTTTGGGATTGTTGACTTACGATTCCGATGTTTTGCACCACCCAATCATGACACGGTTGCTGGATATCGGAGACCCTGCCGTCCCGGCTCTAGTCGATATCGTCGAGAAAGACCAGCGCCTTTGCCGAGCCATCGACTCCCGAAGTTCGCTCGGCGCGGGAGCTGTCGTGTCCGTTCGCCAATTAGCCTTTGTGGCGTTGAAGGCGATTCTGGGCTGAAAGTGACTGTTGTGGATTAGTCGGCAACACCCCGAGTCAAAGAAGTCCACAAAAAATGATCCGTGTTCGATGGCAGTCTTGTGTTTCTCGGCGTAAGTCAATTCGACAGGTTACAAACCTGTCCTACGAGCGACGTCCGAACTCCAGGGTCATTATGGTGCGTGAGCAGACCGAAATGCTGCTGGAGCAAGAGCCACAATCTGGGAGCCTAGGATGAGCTTGTTTGACTGGTTGCGAACTGTTTTTCGTCCCAGGGCTCTACAGCCAATCGACAAGCTCTGGTTGACGGAAGAAGCGAAGTTCCAGGGCATCGCGTCTGAAATCGCTGGCGTTTCGGCCACAACGGCGATCGTACTCGTGGCTCATTTTCGAGATACCCTTGCCCAACTCGAGACTCGTCTCGAAGAATTCGACGTCGGCGTCGAGGTGATATCTCGAACCAAAAATTTCTTGGACCTGTTGCAGCCGCGTTCAGGAGAGTTGCAAGTCCCCGCCTTGGCGACGACGAGCGAACAGTTGCCTCGTTTCGACAACGAACTCCTTGGGTTCTTGCGATTTGGCATCCAGTCCGTGGCCTTGGTCGTTGTGGAGAAACACCCGCTCCCGACGTATGAACGTCGCGTCGTGGAATTCACAAACCTTTTGCCTTGCCGGTCCCGTCTCTCGTTCCACACGTCTCTGGAAGATCCGATGATCCGAATCTTGACGGCGGATTGGATCGCCGACCAACTGCGAGACATGGGAGTGAAGGAAAACCAGGCGCTCGAAAGCTACATCGTTTCGAGAGAGATTCGTCTCCTGCAACAACGGCTCGAGGCGAGTTGTCCACGCCCCGAACCTGCAGCTTCAGCCCAGGAATGGCTTCGCGTCAATGCTCAAATATCCTGAGACGCCATGCAAGCAGTCCTTCTCATCGGCATCCAGGCCACCGGAAAGTCGTCGTTTTACAAGGAGCGGTTCTTCCGAAGCCACGTCCGGATCAATCTCGATATGCTCAAAACTCGTCATCGTGAAAAGTTACTTCTCGAGGCCTGCCTGACGATCAAGCAAAAATTCGTCATTGACAATACCAACCCAACGGTCGACGACCGCGCGAAATACCTCAAGCCCGCCATGAACGCTGGGTTCGAAATTGTGGGATACTATTTTCAATCCCGGGTGAACGATTGCCTCCCAAGAAATGCCCAACGCCCCGAGGAAGAACGAGTTCCCGAAGCCGCCATTTACGGAACGGCCGGAAAACTCCAGATTCCGACCTACGAGGAGGGTTTCGACGTGTTGCACTACGTGTGGATTACCAAAGACGGTTTCCGTGTTGCCGAGTGGCGAGAGGACGGAGCCGTTGAAAGTCGAAACGAGAGTTGAAGGCCAGAAAGTAGTTGTCAGGTGTAACAAACGAAGGCGCAGGGAAGCGGCATCACAACAAGAAAGACATCCTGCGCCATCACCGCCCAATTGAATCAGTCCGAGTACGCCTGAAGAAACACCACAGATGCAACAACCGTTCACGACGCGGTCGAGAATGGCTCGGGTTGGTCATTCTCAGTAACACTTGTGCGATCTCTGATTGACCTGTCGGTTCTTGAATCTTGTCTCTTGGCTCAGCCAGGAGGCCATGCCATGTGTCGTCCACCCATCAAATGCATGTGCAAGTGAGGAACCGATTGCCCACCCTCGTCCTTACAGTTGATGACCAGGCGATATCCGTCCGTGAGCCCAACTTCCTTAGCGACCTTGATGGCGACGACATGCATGTGGCCGATCAGTTCCTTATCTTCTTCGGTGATTTCGTCGTGCGTCGTCAAAACCTTTCGCGGGATGATTAGGATATGAGTCGGTGCCTTTGGTTGGATGTCGTGGAAAGCCAGACAGTGCTCGTCTTCGTGGACGATGTTCGCGTCGATCTCTTTATTGATGATCTTCAGAAAAATGTTCTCTTCCATCATGGCGATTGCTCCTCAAATAGAATGGGTCTTTCGGTAGAATAGTCATCCCGAATTGTTCCAACAACTATGGTTTGAAAAAAGCGGCGTTCTCGAAGCGTTAGACTCTCCGAATACCACTGATTGGAAATGACTTTGCCATGCCGTGGATCGTAGGCATCGACGAAGCAGGCTACGGACCGAACTTGGGTCCTTTCGTAATGACCTCGGTCGCGTGTCGATTTGAGGGACCGACGGACACCGATTTCTGGCAGCTCTTAAAGCCCGCCGTCCGCCGCCCGAAAGACAAACGAGATGGACGGCTGTTGATCGAAGATTCGAAAGTCGTTCATGCCGGAGTTCACGGATTGCGAAATCTCGAACGCGGCATCTTTGGAGGGATCGGCGGTCTTCCAACTCACCTTGATGAGAACGCAGTCGATCCCAATCCACTCTTATTGGATCAATGGATCGAGACAATCTCTCCAACCAGAATGATGGAATTACGCGAGGAATTTTGGTATACCGGTCAAACGGTTTTGCCCCTGGAAAGTTCCCCATCATCACTTCATGTAGCGCGGCAATTGTTTGAAAAGACCTGCAAGCAGGCATCACTCGATTGGGGGCCGCCCTATGGTATCGTTGTGTGCCCATCGCGCTTCAATGGAATTCTCGACAGGACGGACAACAAGGCGGTCGTTGTTTTGCATTGTCTGGCCCAACTATTGCGACACTATCTTGTCAGCGCTGAGAAAGCCGCATCTTTCCGAGAGGAACCGATACACTTCGTTGTCGATAAACAGGGGGGACGCAATCGTTATGCTCAAGCACTCGAACAGGCGATTCCCAAAGCCGCCGTGGTCATCCGGTCCGAAGGGAATGATCTCAGCCACTACGAACTCGAAAGTCTTGACCGTCCTGTCGAAATAACGTTCCGTCCCAAAGCCGACCAACATTATTTTTCCGTCGCGCTGGCTTCGATGCTTGCGAAGTACATCCGGGAAGTCTTGATGGGAGAGTTCAACGCATTCTGGCAACAGCACTTGCCCGAACTCAAACCCACTGCTGGGTACCCCGTGGATGCTGCTCGATTCATGGAAGAGATTCGAGACGTGGCCCAAACACTGGCCATCGACGAGAATGCAATTTGGCGAAGAAAATGATAGGAATTGGTTCGCTGAAATGTCGGATCGATTGCGACTACGGAACTATACTGCGTCGACACAACTACAGCAGTCCCAACAACTATTCGAGGACTACGCAGCTAATGAATCAAAGTAGCAGGCACATTCGGTGTACGTAGCCACGATAACACCAAAAAGGCGACTGCACACGGAGTGCGCCTGTTTCTTTGACCTTACTTTATTCTTCTTCAGTCAACCACGTCAGAAAGACGGCTTCGGACCCACCATTGGCCAGATACGATGCCCAGTTCGATTGCTCCAAACTTGACAGTGATCTCCCCAACGTCTGACTCCAGTTGTTTACTTTATAAGTAGCTTGAACCCTTTGATGTTCGGTGCTTTCCAACAACGATTCGATTGCGTAGAATCGCGTCCAAGTTCGAGCCAGGTACCATGTCCACACATAGTGTTCATGGGCCGTCAAGCTACGTTGCAGGAGAATCTCGCTCAGTTTGCTGATCCACGCCGAGTTGGAATAGTAGTGATACCCCTGGTTGCCCATCAACGCGAACACAACAATGGTTTTCGAGCCACCTTGTTCGAGATATCGCACCCAAAGATCCGCCTCGCTTTCGGTCAAAGACCGATTGAGGATGTTGGCACCAATCTGCGAAACCCAATCCACGAGTTGCCGTCGTTCGAATTCGGGATGACTCATGAATTCATTGATGATCGCTTCTTTCGACTCGCCTGTCATTACCGCGTCGACCCACTGAGAAGTTTCGGCTGAGGTGGGTGTCCGAGTCCAAAGGGTATCGGCCAGTTGCACGACCCATGCTTCGGCCGCATTTCGGTCTGCCTGGGAGTCATCCACGGGCGGCGGCAAAGTGGGTGTGCCTGGATTGCTAACCGGAGAACGCGACGAGTTCCCACCTGTGTCGAACGTCTCTTGATTCGTCAGAATGTTGAGTCGAACGTTTTGGTTTCCAACAGTGACCGTCTTAGTTACGGTTCCAGGTAAATTCTCACCACGAAACGTCACCTGGTACGTCCCGGCGGTCAATGGGACTGAATATCCCCCGGTGCTGTAGGCATCATAAGTTCCAACGCCACTCACTTCGACCGAAACGTTGTCCACGCCTTCGCCGGCGTCATACTTGCCGTTCCCGTTGGCATCGTTATACACCACGCCTGTCAAGAAGGAGCCAGCATACCTTGATGTTGCCGTATCGATCGTGAAGTAGTTGACGTAAGGACCGCTTCCACCTTCGACGATGCCCACACCAACCTGGTCCAAGCTCTTGAACGCCTGATCGATTGCGAGCAGATGCCGTCGGTGAGACAGAGACGGGATCGGTTTATCGACGATGAGAGCCTCTAATGCTCCTTCCGCAGTTGCGAATCCCGCAGCGATACTTTCTGCTGAGGACAACTCTGGATAACCAGCCGCGACTACTCGTGACGAGAGTGGTGCTCCGGTGGAGGAGTAGTGGGAAAAGAATCGGGCGTCGTTCATGTCTTGTGAGTGCGCCTGGGCAGCGGCGATCAGTCGTGTGTCGAACGCCAGAGGTTGAGTCGGCGAGACATAGCTCAAATCCAACCCAATCGAGTTTCCGTAGGCGACAGGATCGGCACGGGCATCATTGAGCCGTTCCAACAGGACCTGTTCCATGGGACTTGGTTCAACTACGTTTGTACCTGTTGTGGGGACACATCGTTCCTCGAACTGGATCACTTCGAGGTAAACAGAGCGAATGCTCGAAAGACAATGAGTGCGGGCCAAGATTGATCTCCTTAAACGCGCAGTCTCACTTCGCCTATGCGTTGGCCGAAGCAGCAAAGACGCGCATGTGACACAGTCGGTTCCGTCAATTCGGTCACGCCTTTTTATGCTACGGACGAGATTCGCAGCAAACAACCCGATAATTCGAATTTCTGGCTGCGTTCTACTCACACGAACGAAAAACTGCAGCGTCCGAATGACCTCGGATGTCGTCGCGGCGTTTTCGATTGTGGCGAAGGCGAAACCAACGGACCTGCTGATAGGTTCGTGGATAACGTTAGAAAACCGAGCGCGGGATCGGTCCTTCATGAAGTGACGAGTGTGGTCGGTTTCGCACGAGTCCGAAACGCAAGTGAGGGGGATATTCGTGTATGACTTGCTTTTCGGACTCGTGCAAAACCACTCGGCAATTCAATCTCGATCGACCACGAGTGATTGTGTGCGTGGTTGAGATTAGCTTGCGTAAGTTTCCCGCAAGTGCAATCTCCCTTTTGGCTCCGTACAAAGGCCTTGCTGCGCTGGAAGGAGTTGAAATGAGATACCTGGAAAACGAGTTTCTTAGAACACAAGGAGCTTTCCAACGTGTCGGGGAAACTTCATTTCCGATAACAATCCCACTTCCCCGAAACTCTAGGTTGTGGACATCTCGAATGCAAACAAATAGCCCAAAAATAACAACCCGTATAGTTTACCTGTTCTCTGTGTTTCTCTTGGTTGACAGTTAACATAGAGGAAATGGCTGGTTAACAGAGGAGGATTATCCTCGAACGTCTATATCGATCCTACAGGTACAGGTGAAAAAAATACGGACTGAGTGGAAAGTCGAAACGCTGGACTTCGAATCGGAACCGTAGGATTGAGAAATGACAATGCGTTGTCGGACTGTCGGAAAAGTTGTGTTGTGAGATGAGTCGTGTCGTCAAGCCGAGAGATGGTGTGAAATGCTAGCCGTGGGCGTCAGCTCGAAGAACTGGCAGAGCATTTGCGCGCTCTTGGGGTTCACACCCAAGGCTAGCATCCAACGGCCCTTCGGAAGTGGCCGAAACAACAACCATGCGACAAAGGTGTATCGCCTCTTTGACGGAGGAGTGTTGATTCCGTCTGCGACATCCAACGATGATTCCCGGGCAGCGGGCTGTAACCAATTCCCTTGAAACCTGCTGGCTCCCGACCTCAGGCCAAGGACAGCCCGCCACCCAGACTTGTACTTTAGAGCAACGCAGTCCGCAGATGCGTTTCCGGAATGATCTCTTCATTCTGGCCCGGACCCGAGAACAGCAATCGCATATCGGTCGTTCCATTCTGCTGGAAGTACTCCAGGCGGATTGGGTGCCAGCCGGCTTCAAGTGTCACTTGACCATCATCCCGAGTGGACTTGTGTTGATCCCAGTGGTCGATGATCGGTGTATCGTTGTCACCAACCCACAACCGGACACCGTCGTTGCTGTAAGTGGTGAACTGCCAGGCTCCAGGATTCTCGATGTAGACATACCCTTCCCACCGAATGGAATACTGGTCGTCGGAGATGACCTTTCCTCCGGCATCGTCTCCGAGGACGTCGTTAGAGAAGTTGATCGTCGAGGACACGCCTTGCGAAGCAACGCCCGTCAAATCGATCGAGTTGAAGTAAGTGGCTCGCAATCCTGGTTCGGAGGGACCATCGAAAACATTAATCAAGCGGATCGTGAACGATTCCGAGTTGGTGTTCACGCCGTCGCCGACCTCGACGGTGATACCATGACTCGTGGCGATCTCGTAGTCGAGCCGCGAACCGTCCCTAACGATGACGTCTCCTGACGACGTCACGTCAAACCGTCCTCCCGCATCATTGGTGAGGGCAAATGTGTGGGAAGTGTCATCAGGATCGAGAACACTCAGCGTTCCAACGACGCTTCCGTTAGCTGAGTTCTCTTCGATCGAGTTGTTACCCAGGATAATATCGGTTGGCGGAAAATTAACGTTACCAACGGTGACAGATACGACATCATTCACCGATTTTCCACTGGAATCTGTCGCTGTAACCGTCACCATGGCATATCCGACAGTGTTAGGGACATAGGTCAATCTGGCCACCGATCCATTTACACCCACCTCGACCACGTTCGTGTCAGTACTCGTGATCGAATAGGTCAATGTGGCGTCTTCAGGGTCGAAGAAAACGTTGGCCAGGTCGATCTCTGTCGGAGAAGCGTTTTCCGGAACGGAGATGTCGTCCATGGGGTTGATGACCTGCGGAGCACGATTGATACCGTTGTTGGTGACGAGGATGGTCCAATCCTTTCCTCGATTGTTGGGAGCTTGACCGAGATTGACGGAACTGCCGCCATCGACCTCGTTGATCGTACCGTCTTGCATTTCGCCCCCGTTGCGTGGATCGAACCACTGCACGGAGAATGTCCCCTCCACACCTGTCAAATCGAGGTTCGTCGTGCCACCGTTTTTCAAGTAGACCACGTAGACTTCACCTTCTTTGATGAACCCGTAGTCGTTACTCGCGGTGCTCACACCGTTGTCGTTGGTCATCTCCCAGAATGGAATGTCATTGTTGTTGAAGAACTCGAGGGCGTAGCGAGTGTAGTCCCACCAATTGTCACGACTACGGTAGTTTTGGAGGGTCAAGTCAGAATTGTTGTGTTGGTAGCCGAAGTACCATTCGTTGCCCCAACCACCAGCCATAAACGTCCCCCAAAGGGCATTCTTTCGACCATCTTCGTGGGAGTTGCCGGCGTCGTTGTCAGGCCGAAGGGCATGCGAAGCATCGCCGGGTTCATCGACGGCCACGGCCCAGGGTTTGCCCTCATTGACCGACCGGGTCAAATAATCCTTGACCTTGTTATGTACGTTGCCGAAGTCGGACCTGTTGGTCTGGAGGGAGAAGCCAGTGTACTCCGAATCAGGTCCCATCAGGTCGAAGTGGTTGCTGCCGTTGTGGATGACGATGTGGTGATTGTAGGGGTCAGTCTCGGAGAAGTATTCAGCCCAGGCCTTTTTCTGCGACGTGCTGGCGTTGTTGATTTCTTCGCCGAGGTTCCAGTTCAAGGCGAGGTGGTGACCAAAACGGGCGATCAACTCGCGGTAGTACATCTTCCGTTGCGTTCCCAGATTTCCGTTGTCCAGCAGCAGCTCGTTCTCGGTCTCTTGGGTCTTGAAGTGGAGGAACAGACCCATGTGGTCGGCGTGTTCGAAGAGGACTTCCCATTGCTCCAGTTTCGAGACGTCGAATCGAGTACGGTCCTGGCTGTCCGTGGAAATCCAGGGGAATACGTTTTTGTCGTCACCAGCATAAGTCATGGGGATGAACGACACTGCGTTGAGCCCTTCAGACGCGAGATAGTTCATGGCTCCAATGATCTCGGTACCCTTGCCGTTTTGCCAGCTTGGATCTCCTGGGCGATAGTCTTGCTGGTGGGGCGCCCACGATTTGCGTCGACCGCCGACGTTGGTGGTGTTGTCGAAGTCTTCGTAAGCCAACAAGTTTTCGGGAGAGTCTGCCCCCTGCTTGAGGAAGTACTCACCAGTCTCGGCGAATTGGAGATAATGTCCACCGACATAGTTCAAGCGTCCCTTGCTACGAAGGTCAATGCCTGTCTTGTCAGTGTCAGCGACAGTGAAGCTGCCGGTGGTGCCGTCGAACCCGGTTGCGGTGCCTGATAACGAGTTGCTACTGACCGCGACATTGGATCCCTGCCGGAATGACGCAGTGTAAGTCCAGGTACCCGTTTCTTCAGGTGCAAAGTGAACTCGCCAGATGTTCCCGCTGGCGGCGCTGGTGTTGGCTGCGTCCCCATCGGCGGCATAGAATCCAGGGACTACCAATGTTGTCCCGGTTTGTTGATTTCTGAATGTGACGTCGAGGCGATAATCCAGGAATGGGTTCTTGGTGTCCGTCTCAGAGACGTTTGGTCCCTCAAAGTCGATGCTGATCTTGTGCCACTTCTTCAGTTCGCCACTGACCTGACCACCAGTTCCACCCCTCTCCGATTCTGGCTTGCTCAGGTCTTGGGCCTCGTTACTGCTTGTGTCCACATGACGGAAGACAACGCGGTCCAAGCTGAAGTACTTCGAACGACCCGAGATGACCAACTTGTAGGTTTCTCCAGCGTTGAAGTCATAAACCGCTACACGTTTATTGTTGTGCCCACCCAAGTCAAGGCGGTTGCCAGATGCCCAAGCGAAGCTGTCGGCGTTACCACCGAAAAACTTGGTATCAGTCTTGAGCACGCTGAGTGCGGCATTGTCACCATGGCTGGAGTACGGACCTGGGCCAGCGTTGTAATCACCCTCAACGCGGAAGTACGCGTCATTACTATGGTCGCTGGGTTGCCCATGGGTTGTATCGCGGGCTGCTCGCATGTGCAGGTAGTACAGACCGCTCTTGTTGATTTTGAACTCGTACTCGAGAGGAGAATTGGGCAGACCGTTGGCCGTTTGGTTACCAGTGAACTCGAGATAGCCACTGCCAGTGAAGTTGTTGAGATCCGTTCGTTCTTGCCAGAGGCCAAAATTGGACTCGGTGTTTTCGGCTTCGATAATGACCAAGCCCCCAGCTTCCTGATAGACACCGGAACCCACAGCGCCCGGAGCAACGGTGACGGTTGTTTTATCGCTGTCAGTGTTGCCGTCGTTGTCTGTGACCATTAGCTGGAACTCGTAGGTTCCTTGGACGAGCCCACGAACCGTAAGGTCTTCGGCATTCGCCCCAACTAGCGTTGTAGTGCTGGGACCGTTAATTTGGACCCATTGATGTGAGACAATCGAGCCTTCATCAGAACCGGATCCATCGAGGGTCACCATGTCCGTCGGTAGAGTTATGGAACGATCCGGTCCAGCATCGGCGGTAGGTGTTTCGTTGCTGTCATTGATGGTAATCGTCAGGAATTTTGGAGCAGGAAGTTGGCCCCCGTTTGAGTCTCTGACTTGTACCTGGATGGTGTGTGTCTTGGCCGTTTCATAGTCGAGCAGGGAGCCGTTGGCGACCCGCAGTTGATTACCAACAATCTGGAATCGTCCTCCAGCATTGTTCGTGAGGGTGAACGTGTGAGTGTCGTTGGCGTCGGGGTCCGTCGCAGTCAACGTACCAACGACGGTTCCGTTGATGGCGTTCTCGTTGACGGAATTCGACGAGAGTGCCACGTCGGTGGGTGGTTGATTCGGAGTGGTGCCAGGTTCAGTCGTTGCCAGGTTTGTGGTCGGGATGATGATTTCGTTTTGACCGGGACCGGAATATCGCAGTTCCATGTGGGTAGTCCCGTTCTGCTCGAAGTATTCGAGTCGAATGGGGTGCCATCCCTCACTGAGAGCGATGGTCCCTCTGTCACGGGTTGCCCTGTGCTGATCCCAATGGTTGATGATTTGCTGTCCATCGACCCATAACCTCACACCATCGTTGCTGATCGTCGTGAATGTCCACGGGCCAGTTCGATCGATCTTCACAAACCCAGTCCACCGAATCGAGTATTGATCGTCCGACGCCACTAATCCCTGAGCGTCGTCACCAAACGCGTCGTTCGGAAAGTCGACGGTCGGATCCACACGCACGCTGACACTTTGGGTGAGGTAGATTGTGTTGAAGTATTCACCGCGGAGGCCAAACTCGATGGGTTCATCTGGCTTGACGATGACGGTAAAGCTGTCTCGGGCAGACAACCCACCGGAATCGGTTCCTTCAATGGTAATCACAGCCGTGCCACTGAGCCCGCTTGCATAGTTCAGGATCAATTGTTGACCGTTGAACGTCGCGTCGACCAGGGAACTGTTGGTGTTCCCGGTTACAGCAATTGCCGTCACTGTTCCGTCTTCGAGGTCCGTGAAGACGCCAGACAAATCAAGTACCGTATCGGCAGAATCAATGCCTACTTCGATGTCTCCAATCGAGTCGGCAACTGCTGGTGGGTCATTGACAGCATTGACGGTCACAGAGAATGTGTCCTCGACGGACAATCCACCCGAGTCAGTTCCTCGGATGGTGATGGTTGCGTTTCCGAACTTGTTCGCAGCAAACGACAACGTCAGGTCCGAACCAGTAAGCTCAGTCGACACGAGTGTTCCGTTCGTGTTGCCCACAACGAGGAATCGACTGATCTCTGAGTCTTCGATGTCATCGAAGACCTCAGACAAAGAAATCGTGACAGCCGCTGCATCTTCGTCCACAGTGACGTCATCAATCAGGTTGCTGACGGTCGGTGCTTCGTTGACGTTGTTGACGCTAATCGTTACCGACTTTGGGGAGACAAGTGTTGCTCCGTCGCTATCTCTGGCCTGGACCTGTACGGTATGCGACCTGGTCGTCTCGTAGTCGAGGAGTGAGCCGTTGGTGACTCGCAACTGATTGTTGACGATCTGGAATCGACCTTCGGCGTTGTCAATGAGCATGAACGTGTGGGTGTCGTTGACATCCGGATCGATAGCTGACAGAGTTCCCACGACGGTCCCGTTTGTGGCATTTTCGGCCACAACATTGGAGGAGAGTGTCACGTCGGTCGGTGGTCGGTTCGGGGTGGCGCCGGGTTCACTTGTCGCCAAGTTTGTTGTCGGAATAATGACCTCGGTCTGGCCCGGACCGGAATAGCGCAGTTCCATATGGGTCGTACCGTCCTTCTCGAAGTATTCGAGTCGGATGGGGTACCACCCAGCATCGAGGCTGATATTCCCATTATCCCGGGTCGCACGATGTTGATTCCAATGGTCAATGACTTGAGTATCATCGACCCATAACCGGACGCCGTCGTTACTGATGGTCGTGAACGTCCACGGTCCCCCCTGATCGACCTTCACAAACCCAGTCCACCGAATCGAGTACCTATCATCCGACGCCACTAACCCCTGGGCATCGTCACCCAAGACGTCGTTCGGAAAGTCGATGGTCGCATCAACCCGCTGGGAAACCAGTTCCGTCAAATTTGTGGTATTGAAGTACTCGCCGACCAACCCATTAACATCACCAGCGAGTAGATTTCTCGCCTCCAACGTCTCCACCTGCATTGCCGACTTTTTGGTTGCCTTGGCTGACTTACTTCGTGTAATTCGAAAATTCGATTTGCGCACCTTCTCCATGAGACATCCCTTTTGTTGATGTGCAGAAAAATTGAATGAACGTTATTGCTGCGAATATGATTCGTGACCACCAATTCTTGTTGCGATCACGGTGATTGGGTACCGACCGATCTCAGATCAATCATGAGATGGAACCTTAGCGTCCAAATACTGGACAACTTCGACCGAAGGTCAAGGTCCCGAAACATGGTCCTGCGTGAGAGACCGCGCCACTTTCCTTTTCGTTGGTGACGAATCAGTCGGCCTGAGCGAACGACCACTCACCAAGCCACATTCCCCGATGCGAATCTTAAATGTGTTCCGGTCCAGAAGGACAAGACGTGAACCGTGTCTGAGTCGGCTTGAAAGAGTCGTCTATGTTTGAATGCGAAAAACACCTTCAAAACAGCTTCCGAAAAATCAAAAAATGTCGACGGAGTCAAGAATGGGACCTAAATCCCTGGATTTCGAGTTGCTGCCGCAACCAGGAACGAGCATAGGCCCAGTCTTTCTTCACCGTAGCGATGGACACCCCAACGACTCGTGCAGCTTGCTCGATCGTCAATCCACCGTAGTACCGCAAGTGAACGATTCGGGCCGGTCGAGCGGCTTTTTGTTCCAAAGTGCGTAAGGCTTCGCTCAAGGCAGCGACCTCGGGCATCTCGGTCGGACTGGAAGTTTCGGCTAGATCGGCATCGACACGCTTGAGATGTCCTCCGTGTTTTTGGCTGAGGTTACGACGGGCTCGCTCCACCAAAATGCGATCCATGACAGTCATCGCAGCCGCGAAAAAGTGGCCACGGTTGTCCCACCTTTGATACGGGTCGGGACGAACCAGCCGCATGTACACTTCGTGGACGAGGGCCGTGGGTTCGAGGGCCTGGCCAGGTCGTTCCCGAACCAACTTCCGAGCCGCGAGTCGCTGCAATGCCGAGTAAACTAGTGGCATCATTTCGGCAGCGGTGGCTGGTACCGACGATGTGTGGGGAGATCGTTGCATGGGTTCATTCCTGTGAACAAAAGGAGTTCCCTGATCTCAAGGGACGGACCGTCCTCGTGAAAGATGACTCGATCGTGGATGTAATCCTGCTAACCTACGGACGTTGTCTATAAGGTTACATGGAGCATCGGCACCATCTAGCTCATTTCGAATCGAGAAGCTAACTTGAGAGGATGTTGTAGCTTTAGACGGGAAAAAGGGACAAAGCTACCTTACGATCATAATTCTGCTGTGTAATTTAATATACGTCCCGACTGGGGACTCGCAACCGGAAAAATTGACATCTTCAAGAATTTTGAGACGGAGTTGGAAGCTCGTCACAGACCCAAGTGGATTTGTTGGTGATGACTCAAGGTCAGGAAAGGAGTGTCTCGAAGATGGATTTTCCAAGGAAGTTCGAGAACACAGATGTCTACTTTTTGCTTTGGCCGTCAGCGAAAAGTGAGGCTTGCACCAGTGATGGGGAAATCACGTGGAGCCGAGAGAGCCTGGCCGTGGGCGTTGAATGCCCACGGTTGGAAATTCTCGTTGTTACCGCACTCTCACTCTAATACGTCACGAGTGCTCCGAAGTTGATCCCGTGCGCCCAGAGTCCACTCCTGTGGAAATTCGAGGTTGGTCGAGCACCTCCGATGATCGGGCCCCCTTGAGCCTGGGTCAAGTTGACCGATCGGTCGATCTGATCTCCTGGGCGAACGACACTGCCCCAATAGAGAAAGCTGTATCCGGCAAAGAGTTTCATGCGAGGAAGCACTTGCACGCTCAACTTCACCTGGGCTTCGGGCACCACGGTAAAATCACTTTCATTGCGGACGCCGATGTTGGTCGGTTGGCTGAATAATCCTCCCACGAAGATACCTGGATTGGCGGCTCCGGTCCCCGATATTGTCGTGTTGCCGTGGATGTTGGTGGATTGGGTTGTTGTACCGAGGGCGACCTTTCCTAGCAAGTCGAGTTGGAGCTTCTTATGTCTGATGACCATGTGGGCCCCCAAGTTGACACCGTAGAACTGGTTCTCGGTATCGAAGAGATCGCGGAATGCGATGTTTTGGGCCAGCGGAACGTTGCGTCCGGCGTAGTCGATGGTCAGCTCTTCGTCGAGTTCGAGGTATCGAAATCCCGTGAGGAAATGCAACTTGAAATGGGGTTTGGCGACGAGTTTGCAACGAGCCAAAAGCTCCGCTCCCCAGAGTTCCGACGTATGGGTGATATCGACAGCACCGACCAGAGGACCAGAGGTGGGGATGAAGGTGGGAGGTCCTTCACCGTCTTCAGGTGGGATGAAGATGGGATTGCCTGGAGTGTTAGGATCTGAAATCGGAAAGCTGCCTTCTTGTCCCAAGTTAGCCGCGAAGATCGGGAACGACAACGGTGGGTTTCCATCGGGACCAGATTCAATCCGATAAGTCCGGGATTGTTCGAACAAGACGAAAGCCGAAGCTTCCAGACCAAGCACCTGTCGGTGATCGAGCCAGGCCCCAAAGCGTCCCTGAAAACCGTAGAACGGCCCGTCATCAATTTCGTCTCCAAGAACGACCCGTGTTCCGGGGTTTGTTAGAGCTCCCTCAGGATCCCTGTCACCGAAGTCGACAGTCACGAGCGGAGGGATCGGAGCATCCTGGAGCCACCACACCAGACCTTCCAAGTCCAGCCAGTACTTGTATGGCCCGTAAGTGTTCAGGCCTGTAAAGACTGGTGTTACGTACGACTCCAGAACAGGTTCTCCGATCACAGCTGGCTGAGTAATCGGTTTCGGCTCTTGGGTCTCAGTGTCGGGCTCTACTGTCGGAAGCGACTGTTTCGGATTCGCCTGGTCTTGACTTGGACTTGGTGGTGACCACGTCTGGTCGTCCAACGCCACCAGAGTCGGGATCGAGCCACGGGATCGCACTGGCACCGGATGACGAGGAGGATGTGTTCTTGCCGATATCGTTGGGCTTGCCAAGGCGTTCGGCAACGAGACGCTAGGTCTGTGTGACATTACAACTTGAGTCGGAGGGACGGAGTGTTCCGAGAGGACTTCGACGGCTTCCGAAAATCCCAGGCTGGCTTGGACCACGGGCTGTTGCGTCTTGGTGGGCCGAACAACTTGAGTTGGTGGAGTTTCCGTCTCGGTTCCCACGTAGTTATGATCCGTCGAACGTTGTTCGTGGAGGCTTTGCGCTGTTGCAAGATTACCGGACAACAAAATGAAAGCCAGAAGCCAACACAGTTGCAGAAGGGAGCGCGTTCTCGATGTGTTCATTGGACTTGAATCTCCTGTCGGTCCTTCGGTCGGCGATTCCAGTTGAGTCTGTTTCCATGATCGACTCAACGCTATGGCAGACTTGGTTCAACTTCGTTCTATTCGCTTTTCGCAATGACCATCCGGACCGAGTAACCCGGACAACAGGATATTCCCTTGGACGCAACCGAAAGCACAGTAACGATTGAAATTGATATACTGATCGTAATCACGTCAAGTCTTGCTTTACGTGAAATCGTTATAACTCGAACGGACCACACCCATCGATGCTTGATCGTTTATCGAGGAGAATTCAACCATGTCTCGTTGGCTTCGTCTTATGCCTTTGTTTCTCTGGCTGTTCGTCGCTCCTGATCACAGCCTGGCGCAAAACAATGAGATGTCGTTCCTTCGTTATCTCCCAGAAAACACAAAGGTCGTTGGCGTCGTGAACGTGGGCGAGCTGTTTCAGTTTGAGATGGAAAACCAACCGGGCATTCATCGAGCGAGCCGAAAGTGGTATGCCGATGTGTTCGTCCCAGGAGTGAAGGAACTCCCCAAGCAACTGGGAATCACTCGAGTCAACCGGGTCATCATTGGACTCCCAGTCATCGGCGACCCACAAGGCTGTTTGGTGGTGCGAGGGGAGATCGATCGAAAGGTGTTCAACAAACAAGTGGTCCTGAGTCCGGGGATTCGGCCGATCCACAAGAGCAAGAATCTTACGGTGTTCGAAATGGACGCCCAGAAATTTCCGAAGTCAAAGCGGCCGAATTTCGGACTCCTTGGCAGTCTGGAAAAACAGTTTCTAGTCCGACCTATCAAGGACAAACTTTGGTTTGCGGCAGTCGACGGCTCGACTATCTTCATGTCCTTCCGTAGCCACAAGGATGTGTTGACGATTGCCAAACAGCAACGCGAGCAAAAAGTCGCATTGAACACCAAGATGCGAAGACTCCTGTCCACAGCCGATTCGAGTCGTGGAGGGATCGTTCTTCTCACCCTCGGGGAAGAATCTGTTCCTGGAAGATTTCAGAGAGAGATAATGGGGGACATCTTCCGACAATTGGATCATTTCTCCATTCGGTTAGAAAATACTCAGGATAAATCGACCCTCAAGATCGTGGCGCATACCAAGAACCGGATGTTCGCCAAAGCGGTACACCAAGAACTGTCCAACGGACTGAAAAGGTTACAGGGAGGAATGCTTCGACAAGCGAGACAGGGGTTACTGGCTTACAAGCTCCTACGCACGTTCAATCCGAAGAAAGCCAACGCCGCGTGGGATGTGCTGCTGCTCGTTGCCGATCCGTTACTTGCTTTCGCGGAATCCATGACGCCTGAACTTGACGACAAAGTCGTGCAGATCACCTCGGAGGTACCAAGGTCCCGATTCTCAAGCCTGGTGAAGGCGTTGTTGCCCCCAACGAAGTAGGAAGTGTCGAGGGTCGAGAAACTCGACTCCCATAACCAGTGAGGTTCCCATGCGAATACAGTCTTTTGTTGTCGGGTATTGTTTGTTGTCCTGCCTGTCGGTTCAAGCCCACGAGTTGGGTGAGGAAGGATACGCCAAGTCCGGGGATGCAAAGATCCATTACGTCACCGAAGGTAACGGGCCTTTGGTGATCATGATCCACGGCTTCCCCGATTACTGGTATACATGGCGGGATCAAATTCCCGCCCTGGCGAAACACTATCAGGTCGTTGCGGTCGACCTCCGAGGGTACAACAAGAGCAGCCAGCCCAAGGGGGTGAAGAACTACACCATGGACAAGCTCGTATCAGACATCGACGCTGTCCGTAAGCACTTCAAGCGAAAGAAGACTACCGTTGTCGGTCACGACTGGGGTGGTGCAATTACCTGGGCCTACGCCATGGCTAAGCCGAAACACATCGACCGACTGGTAGTCCTGAACTCGCCTCACCCAAAAGGGATCATGCGAGAACTGGCGACGAATCCACAGCAACAGAAAAACAGCGAGTACGCCCGGAAATTCCAAAAGCCGGGAATCGAGAAGTTTCTGATTCCGGAATTGTTGGCCGGATGGGTGAAGGAAAAGGATGCCCAGAAAAAGTACGTTGCAGCCTTACGACGGTCTTCCATGGAAGGAATGCTCAATTATTATCGAGCTAACTACCCACGACTACCGTACAAGGACGATAAAGAGTTTCCGTCGGTCAAATGTCCCGTTTTGATCATTCACGGGCTCAAGGATCAGTACTTGCTTCCTGGAGCACTGAACGGAACCTGGAAGTGGGTCAAGAAAGATCTGACCATCGTGACCGTCCCCAAAGCCGACCACTTTGTTCATCGCGATGCCCCGGACTTTGTGACAAGGACGATGGTTCGGTGGTTGACTGCGAGGGACAAAAATCCCGAAGCGACGCAACACTGAGATCAAATTGCACTTCGGAGCCTTAAGCCTTCTTCCTGCCGAGAAGAGAGAAACTGATTGAGACCGGCCCGTCCAGAGAAGCAGGCACACTCGCACCGGTGAACATAAGATTGTCCAGTTTGTGCTCAAAGTGGTTTTTCGGAGCGTTCGCAGCACGAAACGGACGAGACCGGCGGCACGCCGCAGCCCAACACAAGAACCGAACAAGAATTCGCTTTGTGTTCCGAGGGAGCCTGCTTCTTCAGTTCTCTTGTCCGCGCGGTCATTGAGCGAGCCTAATACTACAGCGCGAGGTCTTGCTTTCTGGTGCTCCTTAACTCCTACA
>CAYRFQ010000005.1:0-69396 GCA_964423615.1 uncultured Alcaligenaceae bacterium
TGCGTGGGTGTGAACGCAACGGAGATTTTGGTGAGAAGTTCGTCGAACTGGCTCGCTCACAGCTTTCGTTGAAAGCTCAAAAGGAAGAACTCATTACAAGCATCAACGCCCAGATACCACGATGATTGTAGGGACGACTGCATTCTGACGTTGGTGATGAATTTGGTGTTCTGGTTACCGAGTTCCGGACGGTTTGTCTTATCGCAAGAGTACCGAGAATGTGCCCTGCAGCAAGCACTGGGGTTGGGGCACCAAGTATGTCCGTGCTGTGTTGAAGCCATCGAACGCGGAACGCTCGAGACGTGGAGAGCAGACCTTCCTAGGTGAGCAAAGAGGGAGTCAGTTTGCAAGTATCTCCCGTTGCCTGGGCTGAGGTAGCTCGGAAGTAATTGACTCTCAAAAGAATCTCCGCAAATATGGATGGCTTGGGTCGCGAGACACATTTCGATTCCGAATTGTTTTCCGGAGGAATCGAATAATGTCTCACTTCACCACAGTTCTGTCGAAACCCCAATTTCATCCGACGAGGCACACCATGTTTGCAAGATGCATGACTGTTTCTTTGATGTTGATGGTCCTGAGTTACCTACCATCACTAGCGTCTGGAGCAGCAAAGACTCGACCAAATGTGATCATCGTGATGACTGATGATCAGGGTTATGGAGAGTTTTCTTGTCATGGTAACCCGATCGCCAAGACCCCGAACATTGATAGGCTTGCAGCCCAGAGTATTCGTCTTACAGATTTTCACGTAGCCCCGATGTGCACTCCCACACGAAGTCAATTGATGACAGGGCTCGATGCCTTTCGTAATGGCGCCGTCAACGTCAGTAGCGGACGGACGTTACTTCGTCCTGAGTTGAAAACGTTGGCCGACATCCTCAAGGCTGCTGGTTATCGCACTGGTATTTTTGGAAAGTGGCACCTTGGGGATAACTATCCGTTTCGTCCAGAAGATCGGGGATTCGAGGAAGCTATCTGGTTCCCGTCGTCACACATCAACAGTGTTCCCGATTTTTGGGACAACGACTATTTCAACGATACGTATATCCACAATGGCAAACGTCAGAAATATAAAGGGTATTGTACGGATGTCTTTTTCCGAGAGGCGATGCGATGGCTCAAACAGCCGTCGTCTCCGAAGCAACCTTTTCTTGCCTACCTTCCTTTGAATGCCCCACATGGCCCGTTATTTGTTCCGAACAAGTACCGGGGGCCGATTCGTAAAGCGATTGCAGCCAAGCCCGAAGTCGTCAAGCATCTCACCCCACGCCAACGCAAGAGCTTGGTCAGCTTCTTAGCCATGGGGGCCAACATCGACGAGAACATTGGCAAGCTCGAACGATTTCTTGTAACCAATGGACTGCGAGAGAACACAATCCTCGTCTTCCTTACTGACAATGGGAGTACGATGGGACATCGCTACTACAACGCAGGAATGCGGGGTAATAAGACAACGCTTTGGGAAGGTGGACATCGTGTGCCTTGTTTCCTTCGTTGGCCATCAGGTCGGCTTGGTCCGGCCCGTGATGTTGCCGAACTGAGTCAGGTCCAGGACTTGTTGCCGACGTTGGCGGATTTGGTAGGAGTCAAAAAAGTCCCGGACAACCTTGATGGACGAAGCCTGGTGCCGGTCCTTCGAGGCGAGAAAAAAACTCTCGGGGATCGGATGCTGGTCATTAACTACAGCCGGATGCCACAATTCAAGGTGACCTATACCAAGGGCAATCCGGCTATTCCGCAGCGTGATGGGGCTGCGGTCCTTTGGGGACCTTGGCGGCTATTGGAAAATCGGGAACTTTATAATGTTCGTGAAGATCCTCATCAGGATCACGATGTTGCAGCACAACACCCCAAAATTGTTTCGAAAATGCGGACCTACTTGAACAAATGGTGGGACGGCGTCAAGGACCGCGTGAAAGAACCTCAACGAGTGATAATTGGCAGTGAGGCAGAGAACCCAATGATGCTCACCGCGTGTGAGTGGTTGGATGTATTCGTGGACCAACAAGGTCAAATCCGCAGTGGTGTCCAACGTAACGGAACCTGGTATCTGAAAGTTGCTCGATCCGGTAAGTATGAGTTCGAGTTACGGCGATGGCCTCGGGAAAGAGCCGTTGGGTTGGACAAGGGTTTGCCCCAAACGAAGGTCACGGATGGTGTGTATCGATTGGGCAAGGCCATTCCGATCGCATCGGCTCAACTACGGATTGGGAGGCAACTACAGATGGGGAAGCCGGATGCCGATGGAGAGTCCGTTCGATTTACTGTGAAACTCAGAGCGGGACTGACCACGTTGATGACGACGTTTCTCGATGCCCAAGGACGAGAGCTGTGTGGTGCTTATTACGTTTATGTGTGTCGGAAATAGTGAATTACGATTCTAGGTTTTCGGGAACTGAGACGGACTACGCCTGTGTTTCTTGAGCTCTTGCCAAGTCAAGGATCACCGGGTCAAGTCGGTTCCCGTTTTTCGGAGGGAGGGGTGTGGGCAGCTTGGTAAGGGATCCCAGAACACCATTGGTTTGCCACCGCAAGCTTGTCACACCCTACCAAGACTTCCCCGCACGGTATTTCGGGGACTTGTAGTGGCGACTATCCTGGATGGAAAGTATCCCATTTCATGTTTTTGAGCCACACTTTTCAATGCTCTGATTTCGAAAGGAATCAAGCCTGTGATCAATGAAGCATCACTGCGTGCGTGGTGCTTGGAACAGTCACGGATCACATGCCGAGTGAGTTTCGAATGTCCGAGTTTAGAAATCGTCTGTTTTGGTGTGCCAACGTTTGGCTGTGCCTTCGCCGGTCACACCCCAGAACGAAACTCATCCGGTTCCTGTTTGCTAAATCCATTCGCAACGGGCTGAAATCAGATCAAACTCTCCAACAAGAATTTCAGTTTACGTACTTCGGACTCCATGACGAATGGTGCGTCAGGGATGTCTCGAATATCGACAGATAAGACACGTTGATATCCAACTCGGTTGAGTTGCGAAATGATCCGGCCGTACTCGATTTGTCCTTGACCGACGCGAACTTGGAACTGGTCGGGGCTGCGTCCAGTGTCTCGAAAGTGGACATGTTTCACGAAGGGCAGCACATTCTCGAAAGGGTGTCCTTGATGAGGTCCGACGAGGTAATGGCTCGGATCGAGAGTCAACCCGAGACCGGGCACGGCCTGGCAAAGTGCAATGGCTTTCTTCGGCGTCTCAGTGAGAGTTCCCATGAGTGTAGCCAACGTCAAGTTGATGCCCTCCGCCGTGGCCAAGGTGACGAGCGGTTTCAATCGTTCCGCTTCTTCTCCGATCGATCGACTGTTTGGTCCAGGAGTAAGTGTGATGGTGGAAACGGTCGTAAGCCGTGCCATTCGGCAGATAGCTTGGAGTTGTTTCGCGAAGACCTCTTGATCGTCTGTTTCGATCTCGACGTCGTACGCACCAGGAGTCAAGCTTGGGCCGATGCGGACCCGTTGAACTGCCGCGGCCACATCCTTCGCCACCTCGGATGGCTTCAGGTGGGGACCGCTTTCGTGAATGGCAACGTCTACTTTACTGAAGTCTAATTCGCTGATGATTCGCAGTGCGCGATCCAAAGGATGGCGCAAAAAGCACAGTGTCGAACACGCGACGTACACGGCACCCTCCATGGCGTTTGGTGCTCCGCGGTTGTGTTTGGTTTTCCGGATAAATTAGTGCCGTATTTGGTAACGATCGTTGGAAGATCGTCAGTCGTTCGGTGAAAGACGGCTCGACCCGCCAACTCAATACGGCTGGTGACTATTTATCCGACAACCCTAACACGACGCGCTTTGCTCCACGTTGAAAAAACGCAAGAGTGAAAGCTCAGGCCATCGGATCGGTATGCGCAGAGGGCACCCGTGACGGGAACACTGATGGTGGCTTGCAAGCGCCTGTGAGTGCCACGACGCATAAGGCGTGAGGCCAAGCGAGGTTGTCGCAGCCATACCGTATAACTTTTGCGCAGACCGATTTAGCTTGAGAGAGGCGGAGGTCATACTCTTTTTTGCGATTGGAGCAAGACCAAAAGTCAGAAAAACGCAGAAGTGGATAGTGGGTCTTGGGAGCTACTTGGTCGAACAACCAAAGGTGGATAGCTTTGAGCGCAACTTTCCGTAGACAGCTCGAAGGACATCCTTTATATCGCGGCTTCCCGAATCGAATCCTATTGTAGTTTCCGTATCGGCCATCTTTGACTCGTCGCCCCGAGAACTCCTCGGACGACTTGGCTCACGAGTGACCGATGTCAAGGGTTCTTTCTTCTAAAACGAGGCGCGTTATGTCGTCTGATTCGTTGCGCGAATGGAATGAAGTGTTGGATAAACTGGAACGTTCTGTCGAGCAAGCAATGGCTGCCGTCACGGAACAACAACAAGCCTTTGATTCTCTCGTTCAGTCCTGGAAAGGGAGCGAATCGGAAGGGTCTCCTTGGTTGTCGGGGCTTGAAGACTATCACCAACGAGTTCAAGGGTTCGCAGTAATTACCGACAAGGCTGGGGAGAGCGTCAAGGAAGTCGATCAGGTTCTGGCCCAAGAAGAAGAGTCTCTGCGCCAATGGCTTGCCGCCACCGACCAGGCCCGTCGGAATTTACGTTATTGGCTTGACGGAGCAGACTCCAGTGCCGTTCTTGAATCTATTGATTCCTGACTATCAGGGGTAGTGATAGTGTGGTAGGCTACAGTAGTAAATTTGATTTGAAAAATTGAGCCATCCAATTTGTGCTTTTTGTCGATGAGATGGGCCACAGCATTCGGCAAAAAACTTTGGAGTATTATCCAAGTTAAACCCAAGAGACCCACCGATGGTTGATGCGAACAGTCTTCCTGTACCCTCCCCAGAAGAACGACGTGTCGCTGCCGGACAGTTTGATCGGGCAAGGCAAGTCTTTGCCAACGGAGATAACGACTATGCAATCAAATTATTGCTTCAGTGTTGCAAACTCGATCCGGGGAATTTTCTTTATCGAAAAACCTTGCGCGAGACTCAAAAGAAAAAATATCAAGGCAATCTGAAAGGAAGCCGTTTCGCCGCCATCACCACGGCCCCGTCGAAACTACGTCTGAAAAAAGCCGTCACGGAGGAAAACTACACCCGGGCGTTGGAAATAAGCGAGGACATTTTCACGAACAACCCGTGGGACGTGGGGACGCATCTGGCGATTGCGAAGGTCTACTTGAAGGTCGGCCTAACATCGGCAGCGATTTGGACGCTCCTCCAAGCGCGAGAGAGGTCCCCCGAAGACATCAAAGTCAACAAGTCTTTGGCCCGCATTTATGAGAAGGTGGGAAACTTCACGAAAGCCAACGCCATTTGGGAATGGATTCGCAAGGTCCTCCCGAACGACCAGGAAGCCCAGGACAAATTTACCGAATTGGCGGCGACCGAAACGATCGCCAAGGGGAATTACGAGTCGGTTTTGAAGCCCGTGGACATTCCTGACGAGACGGACGAGACGTCCATTCTTAACGAGGCCACCGAACACGGCTTGCCGACGACTACCTCTCCGATCGATCGAAAAACCCGAGAGCTCAATTCGATTACGGCGAAAATCGAGGCTGATCCTCATGATCCCAATCATTACCTCCAATTAGCCCAAACGTTCAAACGCCAGGGCGATTGGGAGCAGGCCCGAGAGACGTTGCGAAGTGGGCTGGATGCCGCGGGAAATAATTTTTCTTTGGCGATCGAACTCCTGGACATCGAAATTCAACCACATCGGGAAAATCTAGCTTTCACGGAGATGAAACTCGAATCCAATCCTGAGGACCAGGGGCTTCAACAACTTCGCCTGCAACTTTTCGAAGACATCAACCGTCGAGAACTCGATTTGCACCGAATGAAGGCCGAACGCTATCCGACGGAGATGGCCCACCGTCTGGAAGTCGGAATCCGTTTGCTGCAGGCCGGACAAATTGATGGAGCCATCCAGGAGTTGCAAGCTGCCCGGATCGATCCGCGACTGCAATGGAAAGCCCTGATGTATCTTGGGTTTTGTTTCAAGGAACGAAACAACTGGCGCCTTGCCCAACGGAACTTCGAAGATTCCATGAAGGGCTTGCCGCCATCAGAAAGTACCCGCCGTAAGGAAATATTATTCCAACTCGCCACGGGTTGTGCCAATGCCAGCGATACTTCGGCGGCGTTGGAGTGGGCTTACGAACTTGCCAACGAAGATTTCGCCTACAAAGGGATCGGTGATCTGATCGACCAATGGCAGACTCGTATGCAAGAAATTGAGTGAAACGACCAAATTGGAGTCACCGGTTTCCCAATCGACCACGCGATGTTGAACAACTCTCCCTCGACCACGTAGAACTGGTGCGCTGGGAGGGTTTGGATCTTTGTTATCTTTTCCTCCCTCTAACGACTCGCACAGGACGAAGCTCGGTCCGATAGTATTTTTGGCGAGCTGTTCTGGCGTCATCTGCTTGAATCTTTCTCACGCGAGCCAATCTCGTGGCTCACGGCTGCTGAATTTGTAAACTAACACGAATAAAAAGAGCAGACGTTCATCACTGACAGATAGAATTGGGAGACTCTACCGTGACAGAAAACGTCGTGATCATAGGCTCGGGACCAGCTGGATGGACCGCAGCCACTTACGCGGCTCGAGCGAACTTGAGCCCTCTTGTTTTCGAAGGGGCGATCACAACCGAGAACTACGAAAACGGGACTTTACCGCTGGGCCAACTCGCCCTGACGACGGAAGTCGAAAATTTTCCTAGTTGGCCACATGCGGATTCGGAAGCGTATGCAATGTATGCCAAATCGGCTCTTGATCCTGCCGCTTACAGTAAACTTGCAGCTAGCTACTACGAAGGGTCGGGGAAGAAAACAGGCAAACGAGCCATCGAGGGCCCCGAGATGATGGAGTTTGCAAAGCAACAGGCGATCAATTTCGGGACGCGAGTCGTAACCGATGACATCGTGGACGTGGACGTCACGACACATCCATTCAAGCTAAAGTCGCTCGGCGGAGAAGAAGTGGAGACTCTCACTGTTATTTTAGCCACGGGTGCTCGAGCGAACTACCTGGGGCTTGAATCCGAGAACAATTTCAAGAACAAAGGCGTCTCGGCCTGTGCCGTGTGTGACGGTGCATTGCCGCAATTTCGCGACAAACCACTCGTTGTTGTCGGTGGCGGAGACTCGGCCGTTGAGGAAGGGACGTATCTGACCAAGTTCGCGAGTAAGGTCTACATGATCCACCGGCGGGACCAACTTCGTGCCAGCAAGATCATGCAGCAACGAGCTTTTGACAACCCAAAGCTCGAAATAAAATGGAATCGAACTATCGACGAAGTCCTGGGAGATCAATGGATGACCGGAGTACGGCTCAGGAGTACGGTCGATGAGGCCACCGAGGAACTCGAAGCGAGTGGGATGTTCTTGGCGATCGGCCACACGCCGAACACCGATTTTCTCCGAGGCAAACTCGAGATGAACGACAAAGGGTATCTCAATTGGACGCAACCTCATCGTACCTACACTAGCGTGGATGGAATTTTCGCAGCCGGTGACGTTGCCGACGATCATTATCGGCAAGCCATCACTGCAGCTGGGACAGGATGTATGGCCGCTTTGGATGCCGAACGCTGGTTGGTCGAGAAAGGCTACGTTTAAGGAACAGAAAATGGAGAATAGGGGACGGGGACCAAAGAAGCGGAGGAACCTCGAGACGACGCACCCAAGCCTAGAGGTCCACTCATGAACCCTCGACAGTTCCCTGTTCTCTGCCTATCCTCAGCCGCCGAGGCCGCCACCGCTCGCCATCAGGTGAGCGCGGAGGTCGCAGAAAATCCGATTACATCGATCTCGCCACGCCGGTGTTGCGGTCGCCTTGGGATCTGTGGATTTCATGATGACTGTGATCGAAAGGTTGCTTTGTTTGTCCGGGTCTTTGCGGTCTAATCTCAACTCCATGTCAATCATTCCTCCCTTCTTTTTTCCGAGCCCCAGCCAGGCGAAAGCTCCCTTAGTTTCGCTGTAGGTGGCTCCTTTTCCTCCCATTCGGACCCGGATTGTTCCGGGAACGTTTTCGATGATATGGCCACCGACCTCATCGACGAAGCCCCGAAGTTTGTAGGCGGCGATGGCTTCGGGCATCCATGCTTCGACGAATTTGACGACGGCATTGGGGTCGTCTTCCTCGGGTAACCGAGGTTGAGTTGGGATGGGCGTGGACGGAGGTTTTGGAGGATCGGTTTGTGAGTAGTTTTGGTATGGCGCCGGAGTCATCTGCGTGGGATCGGGCGGCGCGGTGTCTGGGATCAGGTCTTGTTCGTGCAACTCGTCCTGAAATAAGGCGATTTCGTACATCTCGGCGAGTTCGAGGGCACTTTGAGGTCGGTCGTCGGGATTCTTTTCCAAGCAGCACATGACGACCCTTTCGACGGCGGAGGAGATGATTCCATCAAGGCCGACGTCCGCAAACCTTGGAGGATGTTCCGTGGCGTGGGACAACAGGACGTCCATGGTCTCGGTGCCGATGAAAGGGAGTCGGCCCGTCAGGAATTCGAAAAGAAGGACCCCGACGCTGTACAAATCGCTGCGGTGATCTTGGCCGTCTCCGCGCACTTGCTCGGGAGAGATGTAGCCTGGAGTACCGACAGCGAATTCTTGGCCTGTGTCGCTCAGGCCAGCAGCGAGTTTGGTTCGAGTGTCGAGTTCCTTCGCCAACCCAAAGTCCATGACTTTGATTTTTTCATAGGGTGTGTCTGGATCGACGACCATCAAGTTGGCTGGTTTGAGATCACGGTGGACAATGCCGGCATGGTGAGCCGCTTGGAGGGCTTCGCAGAGTTGGCCTACGATCCGGGCGATTCGGTGTGGGCTAAGGCGACCGTTTCGGTGTAGGAGGGTATCGAGTGTGATCCCTCGGATATGTTCCATGACGATGCACGGTCCCTCGGGGTCGTTCAGAGAGGCATCGTAGAGCGTGACCACGTAGGGGTGTTGAAAGCGGGCCATGACCAGAGTTTCGCGTTGGAATCGTTCGCGAAACTTCTCGTCGGCGGCGATATGGTCGTGCATTACCTTGACGACAACTTGACGGCCAAGGTCGAGTTGGCGAGCCAGGTACACTCGCCCCATTCCGCCTTCACCAAGCAAACGGATCGTTTCATATCTGCCTAGAAAGATGCGAGGAACCATATAACCAATCCACGATCCTCAAAGGGACTGTTCAACACTCACAGCAAGTCTAGTTCATAAATCGTGGCCAGTCGAAGGATTAATTCCCCTGGGCAGGAAGGCGACGAGAGGTGAAAGGGGAGGACTAGAGTGATTCGAGCGCTCAGAGTCGCTCGTCAGAAGTCATGGGCAGAAGTGTGTTTGTCCCTTGCCTAGCGCTTTGAGTCAGGTGGCTGTTCACCGCTTCCACTTGCGAAAATTGATCATTCGGAACTGCCCCTTGCTCGACTTGGCAAATTCTTCGAGGGTACTTCTAGTTCTAAATCTAGTAACATTAAGCTCTATTACGTGGATGGGCACACCATTGGTGTTGTTTCGTGACAGCCGACGTAATTGCACAGGATCTGCGTCGTCTGCGTCTGTCAGGAAGTATATAGCCTCCGCCCCGAGTGACAGAGATTTCGCGAGGGCGAGGGTGTGAGAGGTGCCGCCTACAGCTTTGACACATCGGAGGGCATGGGCCACAAGCTGTTTGTTCAGGATGGTTGGTTCCAGCCAGTCGCGTCTTGTTGGGAGCAGATGAGCTGGGTGGTCGTTGTAGATGACGACCTGAAAGGTAGTTTCGGGAGGAAGGGCCTCCAGACTGGCCAGGAGTTCGTTTGTCGCCACTTCAAGGGCATTTTGCCGTCCCATACTCATCGAACGATCGAGGACATACACGATATGTTTGGCTTCTGTAGGTATTCCAAAAAATGAAGACGGTTTAGACCCAGCCTTAACTTTGTTTGCTTGGTTTGTTGGAGTGTTGTTCCGGTTTCTCAGTTCTCGATTATCAGTAAACCGTTTCGTTCTATCCGTTAATTGGCTATTCGGAGGTATGTTGGCGAGTGGAAATGAGTGGAGCTGAGGCTCTTCGGAGATGGATGGGCCAACGTATTGGGGATCGATGTCCTGACGTAGACGGGAAGGGGGAGTTGACTCTTGGTAGGCTTGTTCGCTTGAGGGTTGTGCTCGTTGGTAGACATTGCAGAGACCACTTTTTCTTACACGATATCCCTTTCTTGGACCTGATTCGTTGCCCGTCACCTGGTCGAACAACGCTGGGCCAAACAGAAAAACGACCAGAAAAAATAGAAATCCGTGGAGGAAGAGCGATATGCAGACTGCAGGCCACCAATTTTTCGGAGGACGGGGATTGGATGAGGAGTGCGAAAAAGTCATGGACCGGCGTCCTTTCCGATCAAGTATTTGAGAAGAACTGGCCGAAGAATATTGTGTCCTCGCGGGATGGTTTTGCTCCAGAGAGGGGCAGGAGGCCCTAAGCTCCTTTGATTTTGTTCCCCGTCCCGTGTTGTGATGACCAGCCTGAGGGACAGCGGTGGTGTGCTTGCATGCCACCGCTGCTTTATGCGCTGTTGATTCTTGATATTTGTATCTTCCATTTCACGTCTCGTCTGCCGATAGTCATCCTCCGCATAACAACCATGATGGATTTTCGCAATCGGAATTTCTCGATGTGCAATTCTGTTACTTAGTGTCCTTTTGTTGGATTGCAAAAGGGACAATTACTCGTTAGATCTGATAAAATACTTAGATGCCTTCCCAAAATGGTTGTACTGACTTCTCGTTCCAAACGATCCTTGCGCGATGCTCGTTCTGGTGCTGCGGTCGATCACCATCATCTGTTGCAGACCTATAACATCGGCGATGACCGGATGGTTTCAGTTGTGGTGATGCCACTGTTGCAAGGCGAAACACTTGATGCTCGGCTGCGCTCCAATGTCGGCTTGTCGATTAGCAAAGGTTTGCATTTGGGTAGAGAAACCGCAGCAGGTTTAACGGCGGCTCACAAAAAGGGTTTTATCCACAGAGAAATCAAGCACACCAACATCTTGCTCGAGCAGAACACTCCCAAACGTGGCGAGTCTCGGTTTTGCGACGTCAATATTCTCGACTTTGGTTTGGCCGATGCAACCAGTCAAGACGACAGGCAGTTGAAACGATACGTAGACTGTTCTAACGACGGATACTCAGGTGTGAGTCGTGGGAGGGTTCGCAACGCTTTCGTTCACAGCCGTCGCAGTGCAACGGCTGAAACGGGCCGAACGTTGACCGTTCTCGAACTCAACTGCTTTCCTTGGTGGATGTCCTCACCGCGAGTCGCAAACCTTCACCCGCAAATCGGAGCGAGAATCGACCGTTAGTAGTTCCCACACGGATGAGTATTTGATTCCAGCCCTTGGACAGATCAACGGCTACGCGTTTCGATGGCTGTTTTGACGAACTTGGTGTTTGGTCCTCGTGGACCTTCTCTTTGTTGATCCAAACTCGGATTGGGCCAGCCGATCCGCATAACATCTGAACTTTCTGAGCCTCTGGTGAGAACACGAAGGTTGTGGCGTAAGCGGAGAAATTCTTTTCTCGGAAACGCTCTTGCAAGTTCATAGACCCATTCGGGTCAGCTCGAAGCACTTGCCATGCGAACTTCTGCTTTCCAACTGTATATTCGGCATCGAGGGCTGGATTTTTTTCCGGAGGATGGGAAACTGTCCAGTCCGGTCCGAACGGACCCACGACCCAGAATTCTAATCCCATTCCACGGATGTCTTCTTGGGCCTTGCGGTTCTTCAAGAAAGCAACGAGGTCCAGAAATTGACCGAACGTCAAATGTTTGACGACGTCGTCCGGCATGAGCGACTTGGTCGAGGGCTTGATGGCTTTGAGGTCCTGCGTGGCTATTCGAATTTCCTTGGCGTTGGGGTCCCGCAAGACGACTTCGTCTGGCGTCTGGGAAATCTTGAGGCCCGTGAAAATTTGTCCCTTCTTCGTGAGGGCCATGTAGCTCTGGAAACCTTCCTTGATCTCCTTGCTCGGCTCAAGAAGGTGTTCGATGATCTTCTCGGTCGATTGGGTGTCCCACGACCGGGTCAAGTCCGGCCCGACGTTGCCGCCGACGCCTTCGAGTTGATGGCAACTTATGCAGGCAATTTTTGTATCGCTCAAATACAGCTTGCGTCCGCGAATGGGATTGCCTCGGTCTCGGACCAACTTGCGTATCGACTTGAGGTTTTCTGGCGTGACGTTCAATAGCCCGCTCTTCATCACCCGCTTCAAGAGCGGCGTGACGGCCTTGTTTTGTTTGGAGAACCGACGCAAGACCTCGGTGACTTGGGGGAGCAAGGCTCGTGGGAGTTTTCCTTGTAGAAAGGTCTTGCCGACGAGGATGGCACCTCTTGGCCGGGTGCCGAGGACAGTGATTGCTTCTTTTTGCAGTGGGAAGTTTGCTTGTTCGAGCACTTTGGCCGCTAGCTTGGCAGCGACGAAACTATCGACCATGCTTAGTGATCGCAACGCTTGGGCTTGAACCTCGCGTCCTTCGTTTGACGAGGCCAGTGCTTTTTCCTCGATCAACTCACGCAATAACTGCGTGGCCTTCTTGACCTTCAAAATGCCAACGGCTTTGATCAGTGCACTACGCTCACCATTTTTCAGACCCGAGACGGCTAACGCCTTCACGAGAGCCGGCGCCGCCTTTTCGACGCGTCCGTTGGCAATGGCTTCGATGGCGGCAAGGCGTACGTTCAGGCTTGGTTCGTCGTCGAGGAATCGGACGAGGAGTTTGTGGGCTTTAGGAGAGTCGAAAGCCTTGGTGGCGGCCATAACTTTCAGACCGGCCAGCTTGAGCTTGTCCAGCCCTGCAAGATTTTTTACGGGATTGGTCGACATCCTCGCCAGCATGTCGGCCTTCATCAAGTACGACACGACCGGCTCCACCGAGATCTGCGGATCGAGTTGATAGTTCGTGTAAGACTCGAGGAGTTGGGCTCTCTGGTCCCCGTTGAGGTGGACGTTGTGGAGCAGGTTTGGTAAGGCCTCCGCGGCAGGTCTCGTTCGGAAGGAAAGGAACGCCTCGACGACGGTGCCCAGGTGAGTGTCGTTGCCAGAATTGGCCAACGCGTCCAACGATTGCATTCCTTGCTTGCCGAGACGTTCGACGCTTCGGACGATGCCGTCGCGTAGGAAGATGTCTTTACCCTGGTCAAACTTCAGGACGTTCACAAGAGCGTCGGCGGCTCCCTTGGCTCCAATCCGTCCGATGGCAAGGGCGATGGCCCGTAAGACTTCCGGCTCGCGTTCGTTGAGGGCTCGGTTCAGAGCGGCGTGGACTTTTTGGTCTGCTTTCTGGGAGTTTAAACCGAGACCTTCTGCGGCCAATCGACGTATGTCTGGATCGAGATCGAGCAGCAACTTTTGAAACGTTTTCGAGACTTCGTCGTTCCAAAACGATTGCACGACGCCAATCGCCGCGATTCGGGTGTGGAGCGGTTTCTCGACATTCGTGGTGATTGTCAGCAACGTGTCTCGATTTTTCTCGCCCCGTTTGCGGAGTTGAGCTTGGGCCTTGACGCGATCGCTGAAGTTGTTGCTTTCCAGTGTCTGTAAGAGATCTTCATCGGACTGTTTGGCGATCTTGGCCCAGCTATCCGTCGCGCGGAGGGGAATTGCTGGATGCTTTTCCGTTCCGGCCCAACTCACACGATAGATGCGCCCCTTGGTGCCATTACCCCATAGTTTTCCGGCACCGCCGGAGTCGGTTCGCCAGTCGCAAATGTACATGGCGCCATCTGGCCCGAGGACCATCTGACAGGGACGGAATAGAGGATCGTTCGACTTCATGAACTCGAACTCGTGAGTCACGCGGAACGTTGCTCCGTTTTGTTCGACGACATACGCCCGGATCAATTTTCGGAAGACGTCGGGATAGTAGAGTACACCGCGGTAGTGCTCGGGGAAGTAGGTGTCGTTGTAAATCAGCAAACCGGCTGGAGAACCTCGTCCCGTTTTCAGCATTGGTGGGAGCTTGCCGGGCAGTTCGCCATAGACTGCGCTACGGGTGAAATCGGGACGACAACAGCGGGCCCCTGGTCGTAGTCTCCATCCATAGTCAACGGCTTCGGGAATGTGCATGAGCCGACAACCGGTCCACTTGGAGCCGTCTTCGTTGTCGTTGTCGACGTGGAACATGTGAAACTTGGTGTCAAATGCGACGTTCCGGTACGGGTTTCGAAAGCCTCGAGCGAACTCGTGCATTTGTCTACCATCGGGACGACATCGGAAGACGGCACCAGTACGGAGGACATTGACCTTTGCTCCGTCGGACCCCTCGACAAAGTTGTCGTCGTCGCCCGAGGTGATGTAGAGCCATCCGTCGTTGCCGATCGTCAAGCCCGAAACTTGGTGATGGTGGAATCCACAGAAACCCTGTGCGATGACTTCTTTCTTTCCGTAGGGGCCTTCAGGGGCCTCTTGCTTGTAGCGTCGCACGGTGCCTTGGCCAGTGAGATAAACGTAGCCATCGTGAACGAGAATACTCGAAGGCAACTCGTCTTTGAGGACCACTTTCGCCTGGTCGTATTGGCCGTCGCTGTTGGTGTCCTTGAGGACTTTGACTTGATCGGGGATAGGTTTCTTCATGATGGCCACGTTCCGTTTCGAACCGTCCTTGTAGGTGAAGGTCACGGAACTAGCCGGGAAATTGCCGCCTTTCCACTTGAGCCACTCGAGAACATACAGAGTGCCATCGGGGCCAAAGGTCATTCCGACGGGGTTGATCACTTCGGGAGCCTCGGCGACGATCTCGACCTTGAGGCCTTCGGGAGTGAAATAGCCTTTCAGACGTGGATCGGTTTTCCCTTGATCAATAGCCTTGAACCACTCCGGCGCTGGCTTAGGAGGAGATTGTTGGAACTTGAGATTTTTGGGGCCACCAGTTTGCGTAAAGCTCCAGTCGCAAGCGAAAGTAAGTAGGGCCAGTAAACCAAGAAATAACCGTTTCACGGAGATATTCCTCCATTTTGGGTGGATAAATTCGATGGTAAGTAAGCGGGGTGTCGAGCGAATCACCCGATAAGCGTTGGATTCGAAAACCTGTAGATTAGTTCCGCAATCTGCAATCCAGATTACATGGACAGAGCAACTGGATGCACGAAAAATTCTGCGGTTCTGTAATTCGGTTTGATGACTTTCGCCGGCAGTGGCCATTTCGTTTGGGTCTCTTGTTTCTGGCCCAGGCTTGCGCGTAGAATCGGAAAAAGGAATCCAGCTAACATTCGAGTTTTCCAACGTCCAGAGCTCTCCATTTCTCGTTGTAGTCGACACAAACGTTTCCTATGAGCTAAACTCAAGCAAGGTGGAGATTCTCGAACGCGGTGTCCGGGGTGTAGAGCTTTTGCGTTTCGACTCTGCCACTCAAGTGTTCGTTCCGTTGAAAAGAAATTCTCAGGCAACTCCAACAAGGAGAGTCTGGATGCAGTATAAGAATTGGCCGAGTTTACTTCGTCGAATCCCATCCGAATATCACGAGGGTCTCCTCGTTTCGACGATTACAGGCGGAGAAATCGTGATTCAGTCCGTCGTTCACTTGGACGAGCAGTTCCTCATCATCCGTGGGAGACCTGCTGGTTCTTCCGATGGAGGAAAAGTGATCATGATCCCCTTGGCGAACGTGAACTATATGATGTTTCAACAAGTCTTGTCCGAGGAGGGGGTTGCCGAGCTTTTCTCGGGAGAGACTCCCGAATTTGTTGCCCTTCCTTCGTCCGCGAATGCCGTCGAAGAGGATCACCGGGAAGCGGACGGGCCGGAAGCGAATGGGGAATACCCTGTGGAGCCAAAAGAGTCGGATCGTAACGGGCACTCGTCGCCAACGACAACTTCGGTTGATCCGATCCATCCCTCCAAAGCGCTGCTGCTGGCAAAATTGCGCGCCCGTTTACAAGGGGATAACGACAAACCCAAGTGACCAATGTCAACAAATCGATCTCGCCACAGGGCAAATTTAGTTGTCCACATTGATTAGCCCTAAGAAATTTGGCTTCTTGTCGAGATTTCCGTATTATTCTTCCTATGAAACCCTAGTTCCTATCCGCCGAATGGCGATATTTGTTGATGCTGAATTACGAGATCGATCCAGAATTACTCCAACCGTTGGTACCGCATGGAGTGGAACTGGATGGGTACGACGGCCGCACCTATGTTAGTATGGTCGGCTTTCGGTTCCTCAATACGCGAGTGCTCGGGTGGCGAATTCCTTTTCACGTCAACTTTGATGAAGTGAACTTGCGGTTCTACGTCCGACGGGAAACGCCGGAGGGTTTTCAACGGGGTGTAGTGTTTATCAAAGAGATCGTCCCGAAATGGGCCATCGCGAAAGTAGCTAGGTGGATCTACAATGAAAAGTACGTCGCGTGTCCGATGGCTTCGCTGCTGACCCTACCCGCTGGTAACAACGAGACCACTGGATTCGTCGAGTACCGTTGGAAGAGCTTGAGAAGTTGGAACAAAGTGTCTGCCAAATTCGCGGGGGAAGCCAAACTGCCGGAGCCAGGTTCGGAGGAAGCATTCATCACTGAGCACTATTGGGGATACACTGTACAGAGGAACGGCTCTACATTGGAATACCGAGTCAGTCATCCGCAATGGAAAGTCTGGGCTGCAACAGAAACGACTGTTGAGTGCGATGTTGGCGAATTTTATGGTCCGCAGTTCGTAGAAGCCCTGAGCCAAAAGCCGACTTCGGTGTTCGTCGCAGATGGGTCCGTCATTGAGGTTCTGAAAGGCCAAAGCCTTCGAAGCCAGTGATGCGTCACGCAGCATACTACATAGGCTCAGTCGACCTTCGATGCGATGTTTTTGACAAATTGATCGTCTCCGAAATTCCTGCGTGATTGACGTCAAAAACTATTTCTATTACGGCAGAGATGGCTGTCAAAAAAATACTGCTGAGACGTTTTTCATTTCTAGTTTCCACGAATTCTCCATCAAACGCCTGGAAACAAGCGTACTCGGAGACATTCCAAATCGTGCCCCAATTCTTTCGCGATACTTGATCACTTTCCGACCGTAACCACTCTGGCAGTTAATGCAACAACAAACCATAATGGAACTTGCCGTGCGGTCTCGCCTAGCTCCGATCCGACTATGTTTGCCGCACGCAGTCGCCACACGGGTGGTGTCAATGTCTCTATGGGCGATGGAAGCTGCCGGGTTGTCTCCGAGACCATCGACATCGCCGTTTGGCGAGCCATAAGTAGCATGGAGGGCGGCGAAAAGATCGGCGGATAAGCAGCCGAGCTGAAGTGCTCACAGGCTGTCCTTTTGAGTCAACAAATGACGAACGCACGGCGACGATGTGGTTGTTGTCTTGCGTTTGTCTTTGGTCCACGGATTTGGGAAAACAATGATCCACCCGTTTGATAAAATCGAGTCTGTTGGGAACGAGACAAATCTATTTTCCGTTCTGTTTCCGACGTTGCTTCGCTTGGCCTACGGGAATTCTTCGACTCTCAGGGAAACGAATCACAACCGATGACTGAACAGATGAAGGAAGATTGTTTTCCACCCGATTCGCGAATCCAACAAGACGGTGAGGTCGTACGACCAGAAGATGTGACGTTCCGCAGTTTCGAGGTGGAATATCCGAACATCCAAGTTGTACGCGGTGTACGGAAGGCGGCTTATATTTCGTTGGGATGGGTTTTTGTGGTGTTGGCGACTCTTGGTGTGATCTTGCCACTGCTCCCAACGACGCCATTTTTGTTACTCGCCAGTTACTTCTTCATTCGCTCATCGCGACGGTTGCATGGGTGGTTGTTGCGAAATCGTGTCTTCGGTCCTCTCATACGGGATTGGCAAGAGCGAGGGGGAGTCCGGCCGAGCGTGAAATTCACCGCGTTGGTGGTGGTTCCATTTGTAATTGGCTCGAGTATCTACCTCGGTCAACTGTCATCCCGATTGATCATTGTATTGTGTGTGCTTGGGGCTGTGGGAATGACGGTGGTGATTTGTCTCCCGATTGCCAAAGAACAGGAGAGGGGGCTAGACATCACCCATCCGGACGGAAAATTCGTGTCGTCTGTTTCGACTCCCAATTCGACCGAGAACCAGCGAGATATCCACCAGAGGTATCAATCGGTGCGGAGGAACGGCGAGTGATCTTGGAGCCGTTAGGCGGTTGTAACCGAGACAATTCGCGACGAAGTGGAATGAACCTCGGGGTTAGAATCTAAGGCCTCTTGGAGCTACTAATCCAACAGTCAAATCGAAACCCGGTCTAGTTTTTCCTTACTCCGAAGTCTCGCAATGTTTGACCGGTGCGTAGCGACCTGGAACCCAACCCTTGACGCTTGGCGATCGCGAGTTGTCGTTGAACGTCTTGTCGGCCCATGAGAGCCGCGAGTTGTTGTTGGAAGGCCAGAACGTCCTCCGGAGGAATGTTCTTGGCGAAAGTGAATTCCTTGGAGGCGTCCTCGAGTTGGAGGATTTGGTTTTGGGTCAGGACGAGAAAGTTGGTTTGGATGTGTTGGTTGAGGGCTGACAAAGCAGACGCTCGCAAGGCGAACCGTTGCGGGGAGTCGGTCAGTGATTTATCTACTGCGACTTCGGCGAGCCGACGTTGCACATCGGTCCCTGGGATTCGAGCGAGTGACTGAACCGCAAACTCGGCAATTTTGAAAACGTTCGCTTTAATTTGCTCGTCGAGTTTGGGAGGTAGTTTGCCCCCAAAGTCTTTCTTGACGCTGCTTACGGCTTGGTCGAGGTAGTTGTTTTTGTTGTAACGGTATGTGCCGTCCAGAAACGCCTCCTTGGCGAGTTTGGTGGGATACCCCTTGATGCTTCCTTTCGTCATGTCGGAGAGCAACGCCATGGATTCGAGAGCGAGGTCCACCTTTTCGAAACTGGAGATGAGAGACCGCACATTGCTGAGGGCCATTTGGTCGAGCCAATCACTTTGGATGCCGGTGGCTGCAAAGTAGGAGTCAGGTGGGATCGCCAGGAGCCTGTATGTTTCGATCGTCTCGATCATGGCCTTGCTGTCAGCTAACAAAACAGGGGCTTCGATTCCGATGCGTGGATAGTCTTGGGCTACACGCTCCATTCGTTTTCGGGCCACGGCGTCTCCGAAGAAAATGACCGGAATTTTGCCAGCATCACTGTCGTTTTTCAGAGACGTCAGCCCAGCGCGAACGTTAGGTAGTGTCGATTGGTGAAGTAGGATGGCTTCGACGTCGGGAGATTTGTGGATGAAATCGAGGGCCTCGGCCAGTGAATCCTGGAAGAGAGGGAAGTACCCAGCGGTTTCGAGGGTGGTCCGTGGCTTATTCCGATCGTCCTTCGAGAAGCCGAGTGCGATGATCGTCGGGCGAAACTTTGTTCGAGCAAATCGGGAGAGAATGTTGACGACGCGGGCCGTGACGACAGGAGACTTTTCCTTCGAAGTGACGTTGATTGCTGCGCGAGACGCGGCCATCTGGACTCGTCTATTGGGGTAATACAAGGCGCGGACGATGCCTTTGGATTTGGCGGTGCCCCCTGCCCGGAGGGCTACTTCGGAACTGCGATCTCCCAAAGCCTTCACGACCGGCAAGACAACGGCTGCGTTGTTTTCGTTTAGGGCTTTTTCCAAGGTCGCAAGCAATAAGGCCTCATCGACGCGAGCCAGGAGCCTGGTCAGTTCCAAGTCGGGATTGCCGTACAAAGTTGTGTTCAACTGTTGTCCGTATTGTTGATCCAAGAGCAAACTGAGGAGAGTGATTTGTGCGGGTCGCGAGGTCGGGTCCAAGTTGAGCGCTTCCCTGGCGAATCGGATTCCGTACATGTATTCCAACTTGAGGGGATGAAAAAAGTTTGGTTTGACGGAGATGCTTGACCCATCCCAATTCCAAAAGTTGACTCCGTATTGTGATCTGGCTGGTCCTTTTTTTGGTACAACGTTCAGCTGAATTCGGTGCTGATAAAAATTCTCGGCGAGTTCGGATAGAACCATTTGAGACTTGGGGAGTGATGCCGGCACTCGGCCGAAGATTTCTGAGAGAAATATCTTCGCCTTAGCTTGTAATTCCGCTGAGGGAGTTTTTTTGTCGGCACCGAGATACCACAAATACGGAGCCGCTTGCCGGACCTTGGCTCGATCCAGAAGCTCTAGCACCGTCGTTCTCAGTTCGAGGTTAGCTTTGGGATTTTTACCGGGGGCTGGTTTGAGAATCTCCAGCATGGGGAGCAAAGCGGATTTACGAAGTCGCAAGATCATGTTCTTGACGTCTTCGTGGTCGACTGGATCATTAACGGTTTTCTGGAGAGCCTCGACGAGGTACGGCGTGGCTCTGTCGTTCGACCTGAGGATTTTGGCGAAGGCGAACGCTCTCTCTTGAGGGGTCTTGGCGAACACGCTTTGGGTAATGAATTTGCGTAGGCGAACAGGGTCGCTTAGCCGGAGTTCGAGAATTTGCTGAACCAAGTTGACCAAGGCTTCGGCATTCCTCTTTCCCCGGTCGTTGAAGGAACTTTCCCGTTTATTCCAAAAGGGCATTCTGCGCAGCCGAAGAAAGGGCTCCATGCCTTTAACTTCCTCAATCTTCAACAAGTCGTTTATGAACTCTCCTTTGAGGTCAATTCCTTGTTGTTTGAGGTATTGTTCCATGCCCTTTGCATCTTTGACTGCGACGAGACCTCCCGCGAAAGCATCAATATCCTTTTTGCCGGCCAAGGGAATCCCCAGCATTCGTTGCAGGAGGTATTCGGCGATGTCGAACTTTCCAGTTTTGATCTCGAAGTTGATGGCGGTCCAGTGCTCGATGACTGTCTTCGGTTGTTTGTAATAGAGGCGATACTCTTCCTCGGCCTTGAGTTCTAAACGCTTGAGTTCTTGGGCTTTGTTGCGTGCTTCGTCTTGAGCGTGGACTGGGGAGCCAATCGCGGAGCACATCAGAAAAACCGCTAGCGTAATGACGAAGCCGAAGAAGGTGCGAATCACTGATGTATCTCCTGTTCGATTGTCACAATGTTGAAGTGAACCGGAAAGTCGGGTAACTAGCAACTATCGTTCGATGTGTTTCGTGGTAATGCAAAAATGTGGTACTGCTCGAGCGATTTCAGTAAAAGTGCAAGCAGTTTTTTCAAAGTCCTGCCCCCCGCTTGCGGGTAAAAGGAATTAGTTCAATATCCAATCCAAATTGCGTTAAACGATATCGTTTTGGAACATCTCCCTCTCGATCCCTCTCCGCAAAAAGGGACGAGGACAGAAACAGACTGCCACAATCAAAACCTATTGCTCAGACCAATCCAGCGTTAATTTTCGTCAATAGACTCAATCCAGTGGTGACCCCACCAAGCACAAGCGACGCATCACCCGTTCACACGTCCAGTTCCAGCTGCACCAGGTCGTGGTAAGTTTCACGCCTTCGAATGAGGTGATGGGCCTTTCCGTCCACCAACACTTCAGCAGGGCGAACGCGGCTGTTGTAGTTCGAACTCATCACGAACCCGTACGCCCCTGCGCTGAATGTAGCCAGAAGCTCGTCGCGTTTGAGCGGTGGAAGATATCGATCCTTGGCCAAGAAGTCGCCCGACTCACAAACCGGCCCAACCACGTCGTACATTTCAGTTCCCGGAATTGGAACTTCGTAATCTTCTGGTGGTGCCGGAAAGTCCAGACCCGGAGTGGCTGGCCATATCCGGTGGAAGGCGTCATACAAGGTCGGGCGTATCAAGTCGTTCATGGCGGCATCTTGGATCAGAAACTGCTTGCCTCCGGATTCCTTCGTGAAGATGACTTTGCTCAACAGGATGCCAGCGTTCCCGGCTATGAATCGGCCAGGTTCAAGAACGAGCTTGCATCCCATTTCTTTGACTTTCGGGACAATGGCCCTGGCGAATTCACTGGCTGGTAGAGCTTCTTGTTTGCGATAATGAATCCCGAAACCGCCACCCATATTAATATAAACAATTGAGTGCCCTTGTTCGCGCAGCTTTTGGATGAGAACTGCCCCCTTTTCGATGCCTTCCTGGTAGGGCTGTGCGGACAAAATGGGTGAACCGAGGTGCATGTGCAGGCCAACAATGTTGACGTCCGGATTACCCACCATTTTTTGGGCAAACTCGAGCACGCTATCGATGTCGAGGCCAAACTTCACTCCCTTGACGCTTGTGTCGGTTTTGACGTGTGTCTTGGGGGGCAGGTCCGGATTAACTCGCAATGCAACAGGGGCTGGGCGACCTACTTGTTTGGCAACGCCCGCGAGGCGTACTAGCTCTGCTTCACTCTCGACGTTGAAAAGAAAGACATTGTTTTCGAGCCCGTAACGCATCTCTTCATCTGTCTTGCCAACACCGGCGAAGACGAGTTTGTCTCCCGAACTACCTGCTTGGAGTGCTCGATACAACTCGCCGCCACTGGTGACGTCAAAACCGGCTCCTCTCTCGGCCATCAGTTTGCAGATGTGGATATTGGCATTCGTCTTCACGCTGAAGCAAATGATCGGATCGACTTCGGCGAACGCATTTTGTAATTCCGACAAGTGGTGTAACAGCGTGGCTTTGCTGTAGACGTAAAGAGGAGTGCCGTACGCCTGAGCGAGTTCGGTAACGGGAACGTTCTCACAATGAAGAACATGATCTTGGTATGTAAAGTGGTCCATTGGGTAGTTCTGTGCTGTGTGGGTTTGTGGTACTGAAGACAACCGAAAAGATTATTGTACCAAGCGGAATCGAAGAACCGTAGCCTGGCAAACCGCAGACATGTGAGACCTCGGAATGAAGGGACATTGGCTTTCTTATACAACAAACCAAATACAGAGAATTTCACCAACAGGACGGGTCCATGAAAGCAGAAATCATATCGATCGGAACGGAATTGACGAACGGACAAAACCTCGACACGAACTGTCAGTGGTTGAGTCAACAGTTAGCTCGGCTTGGGATCTTCGTCGGGTGGCATACGACCATCGCCGACGATTTAGAGGCCAATGTAGAGGCCTTTCGAATTGCTTCGAAACGAGCCAAACTGGTGCTGATGACCGGTGGGCTTGGCCCAACCCAGGACGATCTGACTCGCGAAGCGTTGGCCAAGGCGGCAGGGGTCGAGTTGGAGTTTCACCAGCCGTCGTTTGACCACATTGCCAACCTGTTTACCAGCCGAAACCGAGCTATGCCCGATCGAAATCGGCTCCAGGCGATGTTCCCGACTGGCGCGGATCCGATTCCGAATGACCACGGAACCGCTCCTGGAGTGTGGATGAAAATTGGTGAGGCTTACTTCGGAGCGATGCCGGGCGTTCCATCCGAGATGAAACCGATGTTCGAATCGTGGGTGAAGCCGAAGGTCTTGAAGCTGGGGTTGAGCGGGGGAGTCGTTGTCATCCGCAAGATCAATTGCTTTGGGGCCGGAGAATCGACGGTCGAGGAGAAACTCGGCGAGGTGACGAAACGTGATCACGTTCCGGAAGTCGGGATCACAGCAAGCGATGCGACGATTTCGTTGCGGATCATCGCCAAGGCGCCAACCGCCGAGGAAGCCCAACAGCAAATCGAGCCGGTCGAGAAGACCATTCGGGAGCGGTTGGGCGAACTCGTATTCGGCGTCGAGGACGAGCAGTTGCAAGGCATTGCGATGCGACTCCTACTGGAGCAAGAGAAAACGATCGCCACCGCGGAAAGCGTGACAGCAGGGCTGGTGGCGAGCCGGTTGGCGGATGTTCCAGGGGCGAGTGCTTCGTTGATGGGCGGGATGGTCGCCTACGACAACCGCATCAAGATCGATCTGCTTAGTGTACCAGCTGAGTTGATCGAGCAACACGGCGTGATTAGTTCGGAGGTCGTCGAAGTGATGGCAAAGGGTGTCCTTGAGCGTTTCGACGTCGATTACGGACTCACGACAGTGGGGATTGCTGGGCCAGGGGGCGGAACTCCCGAAAAACCTGTGGGGCTCGTTTTTGTGGGTCTTGCCTGGAAGGGTGGAGTTTTGTCGCGGTCGTTTGTCTGGCCAGGAGACCGGGCTCAAGTCCGAAGTCGCACGGCCAAAATGGCGTTGAACTTATTGCGTTTGCACTTGCTTGGGAAATTGAGAATAAAGTGTTGATAGCATTCCCAGCGGGGAAAGGAAACTTTCCAAGTGTTTGAGTGATGGCTAGTGTCTCGAGCACGACTCAGTCGTGCGAGCCCTAGTTCCACGGCAGAGCCATGGAACTAGGTTAAAAACGAGATTGTGTTCCATCACCATCTACTACAACCAGATATCAATTCCTTTCTGATCTCCTTGTGTCAACTTCCTGTTACTTTCACCGCGAAGTTGTCAAAAAAACCAAGAATTGTCCTGGCAAGGACCATTGCAAAACTCCACGGAGTCTTCTTACAGTGGAGGATGAGGCGAGAACGGATGAGGCAATCAAGACTTCGCTTTTGGGGTAGCAGGATGACAGACGATTTCCAAACTAATGCAACGGAGCAACCCGATCTCGAGGCCATAATTCGGGATCTGGAGACGGAAGACGAGGGATACCTTCCGGAGGGAGCGTTCCGGGCTGCACGGGAACACCGAGAACAAATTGTGCCATTGTTGATTGAGTTGATCGTCAAGGCGACAGAAGAAGTCCGAAGGACCCAGAAAGCTCGTGTAAAACAAGGACACTTTTTCGCTTTGTTCCTACTCAGTGAATTTCAGGCGAAAGAGGCCCTTCCGGCGATCGTTGAGGCGCTCTCCCTTCCAGGCGAGGGGCCGTTCGATCTGTTTGGTGATGCCATCCACGAGATCGTGCCAATCATTCTTGCCAATCTGGCTCACGACCAACTCGACCTTGTTGTGTCCTTGCTTCGCAATCCCGACGTGAACGAATATGTCCATTGGAGTGCTGCGGCAACTTTGGTGCAGATGGCTGCCACAGGTCTCCACTCCCGCGAGGACATGGTGCAAATTCTTCGAGATGAGCTGATCGCCGCAATAGAACAGGGTCGGCCGGACGGATTGCTCGTCACGGTCCTGGTCGACGAACTTCATAACATCTATCCAGGGGAAGCCTACGAGGAGATTAAAGAAGCCTACGCCAAAGGATTGGTTGACGAAGGCATCATCGGTCTGGAAGACGTCGACAGGCAAATGGTGCAAGGCAAGTCCGTGACGATCCAACGACTGAAAAACTCTGCCGAATTGATGGAGGACAGTCTTGAAGAGTTGAAAAGCTGGGCCTCTTTTATGGAACCGGAGCCGAGACCAACACGACCGCCGATTCAGATACCGAGGAAGCCGCAACCAACAGTCCTTGACAAGAAAACTGAGGAACCAGAAAAGCCAAAGTTCAATCCTTCTGTGGAGCGATCGTTGAGCCCGATTGTCAATAAGCAACGAGTTGGCCGCAACGATCCGTGTCCGTGTGGGAGTGGCAAGAAGTTCAAGAAATGTTGCGGGAGCCGGAGGTAAATATCAGTGCGAACAACTGATGGACGACCAACAAACGTGACCAAAGCTTCAAAAGTCACCACGTTCGAGGGGCAACCGGTCCTTGAGGCCATTGCTCATGGCCTCAGTGTTACCGATCGTAGCATACCTGAGAAAGTGATCAAGGCGGCACGTTCGCATCGTGCAGAGATCGTCCCTTACTTGACTGACCTGATCGCCAGGGCCACGAACCAAGTTCGCGCAGAAGAGGAGGTGGATGGCAATGGACATTTTATAGCCTTGTTGTTGTTAGGGGAATTCCGAGCCAAGAAGGGTCTCCCGACGATCATCGAGGCCCTCTCGCTGCCTGGTGAAAGTCCGTTTGACCTCTTCGGCGACGGTGGTATCCACGAAACGGTGCCTCGGGTCCTGGCTGCACTTGGTCACGACCAAATCGACGTGGTCTTTTCACTAATCCAAAACCAAGAGTTGGCCGGAGGTGTCCGTGCATCAGCGGTTCACGCGCTCGTGCGGATGGTAGCGGCTCGGTTCCATCCGCGTGAAACTATCTTGCCGATACTCCAGCAGGAGTTGCGCACGGCGATCGAACTACGGGACACGCACCTGGCGACAACCCTCGTCCTCGCGTTGTGTGATCTATACCCCGAGGAAGCGTACGAAGAGATCAAAAAAGCCTGTAATGAGGGGCTGGTCGAGGATGGCTTGATCTGTCTGGAAGATATAGACGACTTGATCCAAGAAGGACAAGAGGCGGCGATGGCAAGACTCACCAAGCCCCCGGTGTTGATCGAGGACAGTATCGCAGAACTCAAAAAAGCGACTCACTTTGGCAAACGGAAACCAACCACACCCACTCCCATGCAGATTCCCCGTCAACTGCCAAGATTTCCGGAAGCTGGACCAGGCTTTGACCCTTCACCGAGGCCTATTGTCAATAAGGAACGGGTTGGCCGCAACGATCCGTGTCCGTGTGGCAGTGGCAAGAAGTTCAAGAAATGTTGCGGGGTTCGGAAGTGAACACAACTTTATCATTCTAATCCGGCAAAAACACGCGACCACTTGTTGGTTCAATCTTCATCGCGAATCATTACGGGCGAAAGGGCTCGTCGGACATACTTATCCATCAATTCCAGTGGCGCATCGTTGCCTGTGAACAGTTTGAATTGTAGGGCGGCTTGGCGGACGAACATATCGACGCCAGTCAGCACATGACACTCGCGATCTCGGGCATCCTTGACCAAAAGAGTGTTTTCGGGTGTGTAGACCGTGTCGAAGACGACCAAACCGGGCTTGAGATAACTCGGGTGGAGAGGCGATTCGTCCACGGCTGGATGCATTCCGACGGAAGTGCAATTCACGACAAGGTCAGCTAGCACAGTGTGCCGAGCCGACCAATCCACGTACCGACATCCAACGCTCTCGGACAACTGTTGGGCTCGCTCGGTTGTCCGATTGGCGATCGTGACGAGGGCCCCATTTCGCCCGAGCATGTGACCCAAGGCACGCGCAACTCCACCAGCGCCCAAAAGCAAAACGGTGAGAGATTCCAATGTGGGGTTTCCGGTTTGCTGCTTTACGGCCATGTGAGCCATCAGTGAATCCAAGGCGGCTTTGGCGTCCGTGTTGTAAGCAGCCCATCCTTTTTCGGTGCGAATTAGTGTGTTGGCGGCACCGATTTGTTGGGCCGCATCCTCGGGTTCTGTGGCGAGAGAAAGGGCCGCTTCCTTGTGGGGTATCGTCACGCTGAAACCTGTCGTGGGCAACTTGCGGTAGGCTTTGAGGAACTCTTGGAGTTTCCCTCGAGGGACTCGGAAGGGCAGATACACCCCCGGAAGGTCGAGTTTCTTCAATGTTTTGTTGTGGATGTAGGGGCTCATGCTGTGGGCGATGGGATCGCCGATCACCCCAAAAATTTGGGTTTCGGACGTCACCTGCTCGAACCGATACAGTTCCCGCATCTCCAGGAATGAGGGTAAGCCAGGGGCTATGCCACGTTCCTTGTTGAACGCTGCGTAGGTAAACGGTACTCCGTACTGCGCACCGAGTACCCGACTTGGGAAACCAAGGTCTCCCATACAAAAGGCCACGGTCGGTTTTTTCGGTTTTTTGAGCAGTTCGAGGACCCGGAGGTTGTCTTCCGGGTCAGTGGCCGTCACGGCGATTTTGACGATGTCGCCGTCCTGGTTACACATGCGTTCGTGGAGTTTTTCCAAGTCGTCGGGCATTCCACGCAAGTTATGGTAGCTAATGATCCGCTGGACGTCGCCGTAGCGAGGAATGCTGTCGGCGATGTCGGTTTCGATGTCGACGGCATCGAAGCCATTGACAATGGATTGTCGCAACAACATGCCACGGGCTTCTTCGTTGCCCGACCAACGTCCGCCGTCGGTGATGCGACGGACCGTTGCGACGAGTTTCGGACGAGTAACGGAATCATCTTCGGGCGACTTGATCGCCAACAACCGCTTGAAGTCGGGTGCGCGAGCCAGGAAGTCGAGACGAAGTTCGATCAGTTCGGCTCCCCGTTTGGTTGCCTCCTCGATCTCGATGACCATCATCTTGTGGCGAGTGCGTCCGATGACGACACAGATTTGCGATCGTTTTGTCTGGGACATGGAGAGAAAAGGTAAAAGGTGGAAGGTGAAAGGTAAATCCAAAATGTCCGAATTCTTTTAAGCCCATACCTGAGGAGTTGCCTCCAGGGTGCGATGAATTTAGCCTTCGGCGAATCTTTGAACTCTCTGAACTCTCGGCTCTGTTTTACTCCCGCTGGAGGGCTGTGCGGATCGCCGCAAGGACTTGTTGTTTTGCATCCTCAAGGCTTGTGTGCAGAATCGTCCCGGAGGCCAACCGATGGCCACCACCTCCGAATTTTTCCGCAATGGCGGCAACGTTGACCTTCGAACGGGACCGGAAGCTGACCTTTACTCCGCCCGCGGGTTGCTCCATGAAAAAGGAAGCCACTTCCACCCCTGCGAGTGACCGACAATAGTTGATCAGGTCTTCGGTGTCTTGGGGGGTGGCTCCGGTTTCGGCATAGTCCGTTCGCCGCACTTCGGTGTAGGCTACCAAACCGTTTTCGACGACCTGGAGTCGGGCTAAAACGATCGAAGTTAGTTTGAGGCGGGGAAGGCTGTTTTGCTCGTACAGCTGATTAAACAAGTAGGTCGGGTCGGCTCCGTTTTGCATCAATTTGTCAGCAAGGGCAAACGTTTGTGGACTCGTATTGTTGTGTCGGAACCAACCGGTATCGGTTGCCAAGGCTGCGAAAATCGGATTTGCAACTGTTTTCGTCAATGTCGCTCCCAAAGCTTCGATGGCTTCGTAAACGAGCCGTCCGGTCGCTTCGGCGGTCGTATCGACCATCGCCAAGGCACCCAAATCGTCTTGCGAAATGTGATGGTCGATGACGATCTTTTTTCCTGAGAACGTTCTCAAAAAAGCACCAAAGTCGCCCAGTTGCCCCCACGTGCCTGTATCCAGGACGATCGTGACATCGTTGTCGTGCCAGGATTGGTCTGCTACATCGTAGCGTTCGATCCGGTGATCAGGATCCAGAAAAGTGTAACGGGGTGGCCAAGTGCTCGCAATCGCCATTCGGACAGTTTTTCCAAGTCCCTCGAAAACGTCTTTGAGCCCGAGCATCGATCCCAAACCGTCGGCGTCTGGCCTGACGTGTGTGGTCAGGACAAAGCGTTTGTGATTTCGCACGATTTCGACGAATGGCGACCAATCCAGTGACATATGGGGTTCCGTTGAAAAGACCCAGATTTCGTATTTTCCCTGTGGCCATTATTATAAGCACCTTTTCCGATCGTGTGGTGGGAATCTCTTTGAGTCTGCATCTGGTTTGGTTTTCTGCTCGCTGTTCGCCTTCCAATCGGAATGATTCTTTGCAACATTACCTGGAGCTTCCTATGTTATTGAAAGTACCACGGAGGTGAGCCGGTTTGGTTTCTGCCCGAAACCAAAAGCAAAACACTCGAAACACCCCCGATGCAGGACCACAGGAGAATCATGGGCGAACAATACATATTCACGATCGAACGACTGACCAAGACGTATAACAAACGCGAAGTTCTCAAGGACATCACGTTGGCGTTTTATCCGGGAGCCAAGATCGGCGTCATTGGTGGCAACGGGGCGGGTAAGAGCACGCTGCTCCGGATCATGGCGCTGCAGGATGGCGATTTCGACGGCACCGTCCGACCGGCCAACAACATCAGCATTGGATACGTCCCGCAGGAGCCACAACTCGATACCTCCAAAGACGTTGCCGGGAACGTGATGGATGCCGTCGCGGAACTCAAGGCCCTCGTCGACAAGTACGAAGAATTGACTTCCTCGCTCGGTGATGCCGGCGACGACATGGAAAAAGTCCTTGACGAGATGGCCGAAGTGCAGGACCAAATCGACGCCGCTGATGCCTGGGATCTGGACCGTCACATCGAGATCGCCATGGACGCCATGCGTTTGCCGCCTGGAGACGCCAAAGTCGACACGCTGTCGGGGGGGGAACGTCGACGCGTAGCCTTGTGCAAGGTCCTTTTGCAAAAACCGGACATGCTTCTTCTCGACGAACCGACGAACCACCTGGACGCCGAATCGGTTGGTTGGTTAGAGCGTCATTTGCACGATTTTCAGGGGACCATCGTCGCCATCACGCACGACCGGTATTTCCTGGACAATGTGGCCGAGTGGATTCTCGAGATGGATCGAGGGCACGGTTACCCCTATAAGGGCAACTACTCCGGGTGGCTGGAACAGAAACAGGCTCGGCTCGCTGCCGAAGAAAAAGAAGAGTCGTCTCGGCAGAAAGCTTTGCAACGCGAACTCGAATGGGCCCGAATGGCGCCCCGAGCGCGCGTCTCGAAGAACAAGGCCCGTTTAAAGGCCTACGAAGAAATGGCTGCCCAGGAAGTCGAAGAACGAGCCGAGGAATTGACGATCCAGATTCCGCCCGGTCCTCCGCTCGGTGATTTGGTAGTGCGGGCCGAAGGAGTACGTAAAGGCTTTGGCGAAAACTTGTTAATGGAAGATCTGAACTTCGATTTGCCCAAGGGCGGAATTGTCGGAATCATCGGACCCAATGGTGCTGGAAAGACGACTCTCTTCAAGATGATCACCGGAGTCGAGCAACCCGACGCCGGGGAATTTCGTGTAGGACCGACTGTGCAAGTGGCTCACGTCGATCAATTCCGCGATGATCTGCAAGGCGAAAACAACGTTTTCGAAGAAATAACCGGCGGACACGAAACGATCATGCTTGGGAAACGAAAAATAGATGGGCGAGCCTACGTTTCTCGCTTTAACTTCAAAGGCCCCGATCAACAGAAGAAGGTCGGATCGCTTTCGGGAGGAGAACGAAACCGCGTTCACCTAGCCAAACTTTTGAGGAGTGGCGGTAACCTACTTCTTCTTGACGAACCAACGAATGACCTAGACGTCGATACGCTGCGATCTCTCGAAGAAGCCCTCATCCACTTTGCTGGATGTGCAGTGGTCATCTCGCACGACCGTTGGTTTCTCGATCGCATCGCCACACACATCCTTGCTTTTGAGGGCGATAGCAAGACCGTGTGGTGCGAAGGGAACTACCAGGTTTACGAACAACAGCGACGCGAACGCTTGGGAGAAGAAGCTGATCAGCCCCATCGGATTCGTTACAAGAAACTTACGCGGTCTTAATGGGGTACTATTGGGACTGGGAACCATGTGTGGTAAGTTCTGTGTACTGCGGTTTTTCCTACTACGGCAACAGCCTGTAACCTGGGAGTGCCTGCCAAAGACTCCGTTTGAATATCGAAAGGAACATCCGAGTGACGACCGATAACGGCTTCGAGCACGTTCTTGAGGACGTGACCAAGCATTACGAACAAGGTAAACGCGTTGTCCAGGCCGTGCGCGGCGTCAGTTTACAAATTCCGGCGGGTGAGTTCCTTTCGATCATGGGGCCGAGCGGGTCTGGAAAGTCGACATGTATGCACTTGCTCGGTGCGTTGGATAAACCGACGTCGGGTCGTGTGCTGTTTCGAGGTCGTGACTTGCAGAAAATGTCGGACAGTGAACTGTCGCAGCTGCGAAGGACCAAGATCGGGTTCGTTTTTCAGTTCTTCAACTTGTTGCCGACGTTGACCGCCGTAGAGAATGTTGCTCTACCTTTGATTTTGTCGGGAATGCGGCGGAGCAAAGCCTTGAAACCGGCACAAGCTGGTCTGGAACGAGTCGGGCTCAGAGAACGCGCGACGCACTTTCCTGACGAACTATCCGGGGGTGAGATGCAACGCGTAGCCATCGCGCGGGCTCTTGTGATCGAACCCGAAGCCGTCCTTTGTGACGAACCGACTGGGAATCTCGATACCCGAACAGGACATGAGATTTTGCGGTTACTCCGGAGTCTTCCCGAAGAAGGGGAACGGTCTGTCGTGATGGTTACCCATGATGCTCAGGCGGCCCGCATCAGTGATCGAATTGTTCACATCCGGGACGGAGTAGTTGAGCACGAGGACATCATCGAAACGCCCGAATTGCCCGAGGACATCCCAGAGGCTGAGGAGACGGGGACCGAAAGACATTTCTGAGAGCATTAGTCGATTGTTGGGGCGAAGGGGGTGCGCAGAGTAAGGTTGTGAGATTTTGTTGGAGCAAGGCGATATTCTATGAAAAAGACCAAATGCAGGCTCTTTGCTTGCCTCCTACGTCGGCATAGTGTCACATCCTATTGTCTTGTGAGGGTCCGCACTGAGGTGGCCACCGACCGCAAAACACCGGCAAAACCATCGATTAGCGTCATTTTCGGAAGTCGTTTTTTGTAAGTTTATACGGGGCACAGCTTTGTGGAAATGAGAGTGGTGCAGAAAGGTGCTAATGGGCGCAGTTTGGTGCATTTGTAGCGCAGTTGTCATTTTTTGCTGGTTTACGCGGTTTTGCTCCTCGCTGTCGCGTCCGCCGCGATCGAAACGCAACAACTTTGCGAGTCGCCCATGCAATTTTCGAAAGCCTCAGCCACGCATGAGAATCGATTGATCCATCTCCAAGAAATAAAGTTCAAATAACTCCAACTGAGTCGGATTCGCTACATGCTTTCTGTTTATCGCACGCTGAGTACCCGCTATCTCGCTAGGCGTTGGTTCCGTGCTGTGCTCATCGTGGCGAGCATCGCGTTGGGTGTGGCGACTCTCATCGCCACACAGACTATCAGCGACACGATGCACAGCGCCGGGGCGAAGGCCAAGAACCCTTTCGCCGGAACCATTGACCTGACCGTGTCGGGAAGCGCTAACCAGCCCATCGATCCCAAACGCGCGGCCGAAATCCAAAGGGAAGTCAAAGGAGTGCACTCGGCCCACGCGAGAATCTTCCGCAAGGTGAATCTGGTAGTTAAGGTTCCGGAGGGAGCTAAAGTCAACGGGACCAAGAGCAAAACTTCGAAGACAGATGTCCTCGCTGTCCAACTATTGGGGATCGACCTGACGAAGGAACTCAAGAATGGACCATTGAAAGATCACATCGAGGTTCCCAAGGAGACCGCAATCGATGCCGGACTTCGGTTCGTGCAAGCTTTTCAGTTTGCTTTCGGAGCTTATGCCGTGGTCGGGTCCGAACTCGCAAAAAAATTGCCCGACCCGACAGAGAAGCAGAAACAAACGATCCCCATTCCTGGCCAAGCAGCCCCGATAGTTGTCCCGATGCAGGAATTCGAGATCCAGATTCCGGGAGAGAGGGGCACGAAACCCGTTACGATCGTTCGTCCAGCGTTCAACGCCCATGGACCGGCTGCGGTGCTTGCCGGAGACACTTTGATCATGGACGTTCGAGCAGCGAGTCAACTTCTCGGATTCGTCAAGGAGACGCAGAACGGAAAGCTCGAATACAACGTCACCCGGATCGATCTAGTGGCCGAAAACGGAATTGAGCCCGACGAACTCAAAACCAAAGTCGAAAAAGTCCTGCGACAAGGCGAAGACGTCACGTCTCCTGCTGATGCCCAGCAGCGAGTCCAGGACGTCTTCGGCAGCATGCACTCGGGTTTCCTGCTTTGTGGTGCGGCCGCGTTGGTGGTCGGGCTGTTTCTGGTCTACAACACGTTGGCCGTGACGGTCGCCGAACGTCGACACGAGATCGGAATTCTCTTGTCGCTCGGGGCAACCAAAACTCAGATCCGCCTGCTGTTCGCCGGGGAAGCGGCGTTTCTTGGTCTGGTCGGTGCGCTGGTTGGGTTACCGCTCGGAATTCAATTTGCGGAGTTTGGATTGGGTCCGGTCCGCGGGATTGCGACTGACATGTTCATGGAGATCAACACAAAACAAGTCGAGTTGTCTCCTGTCGTTATGATTGTGGCATGCTCTCTTGGCATCTTGACGGCTGTTGCGGCGGCGTTGATTCCTGCGATTCAAGCGGCCGAGGAAAACCCTGCCGAAGCCGTTCGACGTGCTCCGGTGAAACAAACGTGGAAGACGCGTTTTTCGCAATTGACGGCTAGTGTCGCGTTGGTCGTCTTGGGATTTCTCATCACGGTCTTTCCCCGTCTCTTGCCGGAAGAATACGGCGAGACGTTCGCGAGGTACGGGCGTTATGGGGGACTTTCGATCGTTCTTATTGGGACGTTGATGGCGACGCCACTAATCGCTGCTGTGCTAGCGAGATTGGTTCGCCCGTTGGCGTATTGGTTTATGGGATTGGAAGGGCGGCTCGGGGCCGATAACATCATTCGGTCGCCTGGGAGGACAGGATTGGTCATTGCAGCGTTGGCCGCGGGAGTTTCGTTGGTGCTCCAGACGGCTGGGGTGATCAAGAGCAATCGTCTGGCTTTGTCAGCATGGATCGATGACAACCTGGGAGCTGATCTGTTCGTCACTTCGGGTGGAGAAGTAAGTGTTGGCGGAAAACAATCTCCCATGCATGAGTCGGTCCGCAACCAATTGGAGCAGATACCTGGTGTCCAAAATGCGGTGGCCGTGACGTACACCAACGGCCAAAATTGGACTTATCGGGGCAAGCCCAAACTTCTCTTCCTGATGGGGCTCGAAGCCGCACAGATGCTCGAAGCCGACCCCAAAGAGCGAGAGTCTTACAAGCATTTTCGAAAACTGGCCGCTACCGCAAATGGGGCTGTGATCTCGGAAAACTTTGCCGTGTTGTACAAGACGAAAGTTGGCGACATCATCACCCTTCCTTCGGCGACGGGACCGGTCGATCTCAAGGTCATCGGCAAGACGGTAGATTATTCGTGGAACCGAGGGACAATCATCATTAGCCGTAAGGACTACATCCGTCACTGGAAGGATCGTACGGTGACGACGTTCGACGTGTTTCTTGAGCCCGACGCCGACGCTAAAAAAGTACAAGCCCAAATCATACGCGAGCTTGGTGCAGCTCACAGTATGAAAGTCCAGACGCGATCGGAGCTCAAGACGCACATCGATAACACAATCGAACGCCTTTACAGCATTGCCTACGCCCAGCTCATTGTCGTCATGATCGTAGCGTCGCTTGGAGTCGTTACGGCGTTGTTGATCTCGGTGCTGCAACGTCGCCGCGAGATGGGGTTGTTGCGAGCGATCGGGGCTTCGCAGTTTCAGGTCATCTGGTCGGTCTTGGCCGAAGCCGCGTTAATGGGGGTCATCGGCACGATCATCGGAGTTGTCGTCGGCATACCCATCGAGTGGTATTCTCTGCGGGTTGTGATTTTCGAAGAGACTGGGTTCCTATTCCGTTTTCATTTCCCGTGGACGGAAGCGTTGGTGATTGGCGGAGCGGCTCTCGGGTTGGCGGTGGTCGCCGGGCTTGGTCCAGCCATCTATGCGGTCCGTCAGACGATTCCGGAAGCCATTTCGTATGAGTAAATGTCGTGATCGAAGGTTGCGGACGACGATCGAAATCGTCAAGATAAGTCTTGTCGCTCGAAAAGTTACCTCGGGCTGAAGGATACACTCTCAAAGACAATGTCTTACTCGATAGGTCCCGGCTATGTGCAACTGTCTGTCTGAAATCTCCGGCTTGTACATGAACTTGAAAGGTTTGCCGTTAGCGTTGTTGTCGCAATTGATTCCTCCCCTTCCCCAAATTCCTTCTCTAGCGATGGCTGTATCGGGGATGGGTGTAGCGAATGCGTTTACGGCCATGGCCCCCAAGATTAGGGCAGCCATATCGTTGGGGCTTCCACCGTTTCCTTCGCTTGCGTTGCTGGCCCGCATCGAGTTGATAGCTTCCCTGCACGCGATGCTCGGCGTCCGTGCCAACCTCACGGCCGCTTTGTCGGAGACAATTGGTCTGTGGAATGCTCAACTTCCCATGGTTTTGCCGAACTTGCTTGGGCTCTTGGCTCCGTTGTTTGACCTGCTCCAAGATTTGTTGAACTTACTCAACATCGCCGACTTGTTCCGAACGAATCTGAATATCAATCTGGCGGTCCCGAATGCCACGTTGGGGCTTGGATTAAGCGCCACGTTAAGCGCAAGCATCATGGCGAACCTAAACCTTTTGCACAATTTCGCCCTCTGGGGTCGGTTGTTTCGTGCGGCCGCTGCGTTGGGCGTCAACTTGGCCGCTCCCGGAGCAATGGCGAGCCTCAGCGCGTCCCTCTCGGCATTTGCCAGTTTGAAACTTCCTCCACTGGCCATTCCGATTCCTCAACTCGGGATGTTCGCGTCCTTGGTGGCTCCGCTCGCACGCCTTCCTTCCTTCGGTCTCACCCTTACTCTGCCGAACTTGATGAACCTGCTCAAAGCGTTGCTTGCATCCTTGATTCCCAATCTGAACTTGAGCGTGGCGTTAACACCAAGTCTCTCGGCGGCGGCCACGCTCGGGGCTGTGATCCCGGCTTTAGGTTTGAACTTCTCGGCGATGGCAAATTTGGCCGCGAGTTTTAGCTTGAGTGCCTCTCTGTCAGCGTCTCTCAGTGCCAACGCGAGTCTCTCCGTGCTCGGGCTGCTTCCCAACATCTGTAACATGGTTTGTGGTTTGATGTCACCAGGATCGGCGACGGCGTTCTAATTGGGTTGTCGGAGCTGGGTGGGCCTTCTTCCAATTTTGGCTTCTATTCCCAAATGATCCGAGGGATTTAAGCATCGGAATGGTCGTACAATTCATCCTATCTCGATAAAGGCTAATCGGCTTCCAAAAAAAAGAGGTCGTATCCAACGACAGAAGCATGCGATGCTCGGAACGATTGAGGAACCAGTTTCCACGGTCGCATGCTGATATTTTCGTGTAGACCCAGAAAGGGAAATGGATTGCCGGAAGGTTATGTAGAGTTCACTCGGTGAGAGATTGTTGGTGTGCCTTCCGTTTGGTTTGGACGCCGCTCGGTTACAGGCTACTTCACCCGAACACTATAATATTTCGTGTTGCATCCCGACGACGCCTTGTAGCTGAAGCCGTTAGCTACATTGCGGCTTTCGAACATACATTGGAACACAGGTTCAGTCTCCTGCTGCTCTCAATGAACGCTTCGCCACTTCTCGCGAGGAAATAACGACATGCGATATTTGATAATACTCTCAATCATAATATGTGGTCCTTTCACCACACGCGCCGATGAGACTGCGTACAAAGAAGCTCAGACGCGATTGTTGAAGGGCAATTACAGCGAAGCCCAAGCTGGATTCGCCAAGCTCCTGAGTAACGGAAAGTTTGCCGTGAAGGCTCGAGTCGGGTTGAGTCGAGCATGGCGGTCTGTGGGGGAATATGAAAAGGCCGCGAAGGTTCTCGATGATGGGCTCAAATTGAATCCAAGGAGCGGTGCGTTGTGGGGCGAGAAGGCCGACCTCCTCTTTTTACGAGGACAATGGGAGAAGGCCGAGAAAGCGGCCAAGAAGTCTATCGATAACGAGACTTTGCCATTTCGGGCTAAATGGGTCCTCGCACGGTTGTACCAGAGCCAAGGTAAACTGGATGAATCGATCAACGAGATGAGATGGTTCCTGAAAACCTACCAATCGGAAGAGTTTTCTGACCCTCTCTCATTGATGCTTGTTGGAGAGGCCGCAGTCGAGTTAGCGCGCGAGGATAAACGACGACACAAATATTTTCAATTCGTTCTCACGAATATTTGGGGCTGGGTCGCCAATAACGTCGAGAACTATTGGCCGGCATCGTACGCACGCGCTGGGGTTTTCCACGAAAAATCTCGTTGGGCTGACGCTGAAAAAAACTTCACCCGCGCCCTGGTCATCAATCCACGAGCCGCTCCGGTCCACGTTGCTCGGGGGTACATGGCTCTGGAACGGTTTCGCATGAAAGCCGCCGAGACGGCCGCCAAAGTGGCTTTGAACATCAATCCACGATCCGCTGAAGCTTTGCGACTCAAGGCCGATATCTATCTGGCGGCGGCCGACACAAAAAGAGCCTTGGAACAACTCGAAAAAGCTCGGAAGGTCAATCCGCGATCGGAAAAAACCCTTGCGGCCATTGCGACGTGTCACTTTCTCGACAACGAAATGGAGAAGTTCCAGGCGATCCTGGACTTTGTCGATAAACAGAATTCAAAAGCCGGGTGGTTCTACCACGAATTGGCTGGACGACTCGATCAACGAAAACGCTTCGACCAGGCCCGGAAGTACTTCGAAAAAGCCGTCGAACTACGCCCCAAGATGACACCTCCGCAAAACAGTCTCGGATTACTATACATGCGGTTGGGCGAGGAGGAGTTGGCTCGGAAGCAACTCGAGACAGCTTTCGAGATCGATAACTTCAACGTGCGTGTCAAGAACACTCTGGATGTTCTCGATCATCTGGAGAAGTACCAAGATTTGAAGACGAAACACTTTCTCATTCGCTACGACAAGAACAACGACGACACGTTGGCTCGCGTCGTCGGTAAGTATCTTGAGGAGATCTACGACGAATACGCCAAGGAGTTCGACTACCGACCCAAGGGGCCGATCTTGATCGAGATCTTCAACAACCACGAAATGTTCAGTGGACGAGTCATTGCGTTGCCCGACCTGCACACGATCGGAGCCTGTACCGGGAAAATGTTTGCCATGGTTTCGCCGAAAGACAAGTTGGGAGTCATTTCCAAGCCTTTCAACTGGAACCGCGTCATCCGTCATGAGATGGTCCACATCTTCAACCTGGCCCAGACGAAGTTTCAATGCCCCCACTGGTTTACCGAGGGCCTTGCTGTTCGGGCCGAGAAAAATCCCATGCCGCCGTTGTGGCGAAAGTTGCTTGTGAAACGGTTACAAAGTGGAAAGTTGCTGAACCTTGATAACATCCATCTCGGGTTCATCCGGCCTGCCAATGGTGAAGAGTGGAACCTGGCTTACCTGCAAAGCAAGCTGTACGTCGATTACCTCCGCGAAACACACGGCCAGGAAGCCATCGCGGGAATGCTCGAAGCCTACGCGAAGACTATGGATACAGGGCCAGCCATCGAGAAAGTGTGTGGAGTAAAAAAGAGCGACTTCGAAAAAGGCTACCAGGTGTACCTGAAGAAGGTTGCCAAGGATCTGGGTGCCGACAACTCCAAGAAGCCTCCAACGTTTGATGAGCTGCAAGCAAAATATGCGAAGAACTCCAACGATCCAGACGTCGCCGCAACCCTTGCCGAACGGTACTATTCGTTCGCCAACCGGAAGCGTGCCAAGGAACTCAGCGAGGAAGCCTTGAAGCTGAAAGAAGGTCATTCCTTGGGGTCCTACGTTAAGGCGTTGATGCTGTTGGAAAACAAAAAGGATGAGGAAGCCTTAAAGGTTCTTGAAGCTGGCTTTGATCCCGAATCCCCCAACCTGAAAGTCGCGAAAAAACTCGGCATGATTTACTTCAAGGACAAAATGAAGATCACCGAAGCTGCGGAAATCTTTGAACTTGGTCGTAAACAAGAGCCTTTCGATCTCTTTTGGTTGGGTCAACTGGCTCGGTGCTATCGGGAACTTGGCGACGACGAAAAGTTGCTCAGTGTCCTGGAAGACTATGCTCCGTTGAATGCCGATGACTTCGAGTCAAGGAAGTATTTGGCCCTCCTGCACTTGAAAGCCGGTGATTATTCCAAAGCCCAACGATGGGCCAAGGAATCACTCGAAATCGATGTGACGGATCAAATCGCCCAAGCCGCGCTGCTCAAAGCTCTGAAGGAACAAAACAAAGACGAAGAGAGAGCGAAATGGGCCAAAGTGCTCAAAGGGGAGTAGTGTTGTTGGTGGGACACTGTGATGTGAGAACGGGGAATGAGTCGAGACGAGTGTTTTCCGAAAACACTCTCAGAAAGCCAATGACAAAAACGTCAGCGAGGGTTCTTCTCCTATCCCATCGCTGGCGTTTGATGGCCGTGTTAAAATCGGATTCTGAAATCTGCAGAAATCTCTGGCAGGTTTGGACAAAGGTTATTGCAAACTAGAGCGATTTTCGTTTGGGTTGGGTACACTCAGCTCAAGTTGGAGGTAATGTTCGGGACCTTTGGCGAAACAACTGTGCCCAACCCAATCGTAAACCGCTCTAACCCTCGAGATTGGCGACCTTGCCCATAAACAAAATCGATCCCGTATTCATGTGACGAATCAAGAACAAGAACGGCCGATCGGCCTTGAATGTCGGATTGAACGGAACCATCACTCGGACCGAGGTAGCCTGCGCAACAGCAACGACGGTGGCTGCAGCCGCTTCGGTACCCTTCTCGTTGACTTCAACAAAAGCTTTGTGAATCACCTTCGAGATATACAAATCCCGTCGCATCGAAGATGTCATTCCTGAGAAATCTGCTCCTCCGCGCGGGTCGGGTTCGACAAACGCCTCACGCATGCCAAGGCTCTTGAGCGGCTTTATGAGTTGATAATTCGTTTCGAGTTTGAACTTGGGAAGGTAGACAAAGACATTTCGCTTGTTCATCTTCTTGACCCAACCATCCAACTTCTCGGCGGTGAGGTTCTTCACCAAAGCAGGCAAGCCGTTGGGATCCTGAGGCACGATCACGACCATCGAGAGTTCGTTACCACGATAAGGTAACTCGATCATGGCGAAGCCGTCCTTGCCAGGGTAGGTGTTCTTGAGTTTGTTCGGATTCTTGCCCAATGGAACCGTTCTTGGAGTCTCGAAGAAACTGCCGTCAGCATTAAAGGCAGCGTATTTGATTTGTTTATAATCGGTCATCGTTGGGACTTTGATCTTGGTGCCGCTAGCGAGGGTGAAGTCCTGGGGTTTTGTGGCACTTTCGTCAAACGGCTCGGACCACTGCCCCTTAAAGTAGATAGCGTTGGCCAACACCAAACGCGTCAATCGGTTGAGGTCTCCCTTCTGGAGGATGTCCTTGATGCGGTCGCGAGTTTGCTTCTCGATCCAGGCGTTGATTCGCAATCGTTCGGCTTCGAAGTTGTTGCGAAAGTCGGCGAGCCTCAACCCACCGGACTTGAAATGCCGGTTGACGTTCGCCAAATAGCCCTTGTCGAACGGATACGTCTGCTCGCCCCACAAAGCGTTGGCCAAAGTCAGTTCATACTGGCCGAATTTATCACTGACTTCGTTCAGACGCTTGGCGACCTGCTGAGCTTGAATGAGCATCCGTTGTGCCTTGCCGAACTGTCCAACCCTCTGAAGTTCTTGGATGTTGCGGTTGATCTCGGTGAGTTTCTGTTTGAGGTCCGCCGCCATACGTTGGAATTTCTTGGCCTCGTCGTCTTTGGGAGGAGTTAACCGGTCGTTGAGCGAGGCAAGGACGGCGTTGAACTTTTCAGTTTGCCAAGGACGTTGGTCGTTGCCCACTTGTCGCACGTATTTTGGCAATCGCAAGACTTTGCCCATTTCCAACGCCGTCTTGGCTCGGGCTCCTTCGAAGGTCATGGCCAAAGCCTGGGTGATCGAATACGGCGAGAAGAAAATGTTCTTGGTTTTGTTATCGGCGGCGAACTTTTTGTACAAGTCCAGAGCAAACTCGTTGTTGCCCTCAACGACTTTTGTGGCGGGGTCTTGGCGTTTTTCTTCTGCCACACATGTGTCGCCGATGAGGAAAACGACCGAGGCCATCAGGGCCAGTAAAAATGGGAGTTGTTTTGCGGCAGTCATTGCAAATCCTTTCTTGAGAATGCTTGGCTACAAACGACCGTGATCCGAAGTCGGATGTATGCCAAGGCTGGAGATTGGACTTATCGGTATTGTACGAACGCTATCCATTTGGAACCTCGATTGCAAACTAACCCTTGGGATTGGCGACCTTGCCTATAAACAAAATCGATCCCGTATCGACATGACGAATTAAGAAAAAGAATGGTCGATCGGCTTTGAACGTCGGCGTGAACGGAACCGTTATCGGCGCTGACGTACGCGAGAGAACAACGACGGTCGCCGCAGCTGCTTCGGTGCCCTTCTCGTTGACTTCAACGAAAGCCTTGTGAATCACCTTCGAGATGTACAAATCTCTCTGCTTCGAAGACACCATTCCAGAGAAATCAGCTCCGCCCCTCGGATTTGGCGGGAGGAACGCCTCACGCATGCCAAGGCTCTTGAGTGGCTTTATGAGCTGATACTTCGTTTCGAGTTTGAATTTGGGCAAGAAGACTTTGACGTCTCGTTTGTTCATCTTCTTGACCCAACGATCCAACTTCGTGGCGGTGAGATTCTTCACCAAGGCAGGCAAGCCGTTGGGATCTTGAGGCGCGATGACGACCATCGAGAGTTCGTTACCGCGATAAGGCAACTCGATCATGGCGAAACCGTCCTTGCCAGGGTAGGTGTTCTTGAGTTTGTTCGGATTCTTACCCAATGGAACCGTTCTTGGAGTCTCGAAGAAACTGCCGTCAGCATTAAAGCCGGCGTAACTGATGGCTTTTTTATCGGTCATCGTTGGGACTTTGATCTTGGTGCCGCTAGCGAGGGTGAAGTCCTGGGGTTTTGTGGCACTTTCGTCAAACGGCTCGGACCACTGCCCCTTAAAGTAGATAGCGTTGGCCAACACCAAACGCGTCAATCGGTTGAGGTCTCCCTTCTGGAGGATGTCCTTGATGCGGTCGCGAGTTTGCTTCTCGATCCAGGCGTTGATTCGCAATCGTTCGGCTTCGAAGTTGTTGCGAAAGTCGGCGAGCCTCAACCCACCGGACTTGAAATGCCGGTTGACGTTCGCCAAATAGCCCTTGTCGAACGGATACGTCTGCTCGCCCCATAAAGCGTTGGCCAGAGTCAATTCATACTGGCCGAATTGTCGATAGACGTCATTGAGAGTCTCGGCTGTCTTGCGAGCTTGAGCGTGGACTGTACGTGCTCTGGCGAATTCACGCTTGTTAAGGAGAGTCTGGTACAGGGTGTTTAGGTCGTCCAGTTTCTTCTGGAGAACATCCGCCTTCTGTTGGAATTTCTTTGTTTCGGCAGCTTTTGGAGGAGTTAACCGAGCGTTGAGCGAGGCGAGGATCGCGTTGAACTTTTCGGTTTGCCAAGGACGTTGGTCGTTGCCCACTTGTCGCACGTATTCTGGCAATCGCAAGACTTTGCCCATTTCCAACGCCGTCTTGGCTCGAGCCCCTTCGAAGGTCATGGCCAAAGCCTGGGTGATCGAATACGGCGAGAAGAAAATGTTCTTGGTTTTGTTATCGGCGGCGAACTTTTTGTACAAGTCCAGAGCAAACTCGTTGTTGCCTTCAACGACCTTGGTGGCGGGGTCTTGGCGTTTTTCTTCTGCCAGGGCTGTGTCGCCAAAGACGAAAACGACCGAGACCATCAAGGCCAGGAACAACGGGAGTTGTTTTGTGGGAGTCATTGCAATTCCTTTCTTGAGAATGCTTGGCTACAAACGACCTTTGTAAAGAGTGATGTTTGACAAGATTTGAGATATGTCTTGTCGTTATTGTACGAACTCGCTTGGCGTACGTGTGGGATGCGGAAACGCAACTTACTGTAACCTCGCACGAGTTGTTGCGAGTCTTTTAATTTATGGCTCTGCTAATGCCTCGCGACGTCTTCCTCACCTCGTCGGACAATCGCAATTTACTGCCTAAAGCGGTTTACGATTGGGTTGGGTACACCCGGCTCGAATGGGAAGCAACTTTCGTGGCCTTTTGCGAAACAACTGTGCCCAACCCAATCGTAAACCGCTCTAAAAGAACTGGAAGGATCTATCCATTCCGACGAGACTATCTAGTTGTCCGTTTTGTCGTGTGTAGAAATGCTCAAATGTTCGAAGTAAAATGAATAAAGCAAATCTGTGTTTATTTCGCAACAAGAGAGCATCAAATCTCAAGGTGCCCTACCGTAGCTTGGATGGGGGAAATGCCCGATGAAGTTGCCGAGGAACAAGTTTTTCATAACGGTTGGCGCACTAGGCCTGCTTTGCGGGATTTTCGTCTGGGCATATTGGTCTCAGTCCAATCCGTCAGGATCACGAACCAACGGATCAAACGAGAACAAATTGGAAGAGTTCGAACTCGACCCGAAAAAGCAGAAGTTGATCTGGGATAACGAGCACATCACTTTCAAAATCGAAAAACGTTTTGGAAAAGCGTTCCTGGCAGCCCTGTTGAAAAGGGATGACGTACGTCTGCAGTCGTTCCTTCTCGGCGACTTCCAAGGAAAAGTCATCGCATCGAGGAAAGGGACGACACGCCAGAAAGCGCCTCTAGTCGAAACTCGCCTCAGTGCCCAGTCGGAAGGAACTCGAAACGTTGAAGGCGAAGGCCTCGTCGCAACTCTTTTGGAAACTCTGGCTCCCTTTGCCAACGTCGAACGCAAGATGCTTCGAGTCCTGAAAATCCAACAAGACGCTCAAACCAAAAACCGCTGGAAAACAAAGGTCTTGCTAGGCTTCGTTGGATCGGACAAAGACGGCAACCGTCTGTTGCACCAATCAGAGCATTGGATGGAGTGCCAATTTGACGAGGAAAAAGTCATCGATTCCCCGGCGCTGATTCGCAGATGGGAGACCGAGTACGAAGTACTGCGTCAGTGTGCCGGGCGACTGCTCGAAGAAGTGACGGAAACTTATAACTTGTCCTCGGTTGGGCTGATCGATAATTGGGACTTGGAACCGACAGAAGTGTGGCAGAATCGCCTTCAGTTTGCCGTCGAAGATTACAACAAAGACGGCTTTCTGGATATCGCTGTCTCGGCACTGGGCCAAAAACCTCTTCTGTTGGAATCCATCCAGGGGAAGCGATTCGAAAATGTCGCCGCCAAGAAAGGCTTGACGAAGAAGAGTTCCTTCGGAAAAATCGACTACGTCGCCGGGTGGCTTGATTACGACAACGACGGTTATCCAGATTTGGTAATGAACGGACGATTGTATCACAACCTGAGCGGGGAGCGATTCGAGGACGTTACAACACAATCCGGATTGGTGTTCGATCGGGAATGCATGGGCTGCACAGTCGTCGACTACGATTGCGATGGTCGGCTCGATCTCTACGTGCTCTATCAACGGGATTACAAAGGCCCTCCGGCGAAACAGGAAAAATGGGTCGATGACGAGGAGTCAGGCCAATTCAACCAACTGTGGCGCAACGAAGGAAATGGAAAGTTCCGAAACGTGACTAAGGAAGCCAACGCCGGGGGTGGGAAACGACATACCCATGCTGCAACTTGGCTTTTCTATGACGACGATCATTACCCCGACGTTTACATAGCCAACGATTTTGGTAGGAACGTTCTTCTCCGAAATCGAGGGGACGGAACGTTCGAGGACATTTCTTCCAAGTCGGGCGCAGCGAGCTTTGCAACGAGTATGGGGGTTGCTTCCGGCGATGTAGACAACGACGGACGGACTGATTTGTATGTGGCCAACATGTTTTCCAAAATGGGACGCCGGATCATCGGCCAACTATGCGACGAAGATTACCCGACCGATGTGTTCTCCCAAATCCAAGGTTCTTGTGCTGGCAGTCAACTCTATTTGCGACCAACCGGACAAACGAAATATACGGAAGACAGCGTATCGTTTGGGGTCAACAAGGTAGGTTGGGCCTATGGTCCAGCCATGTTCGATTTGGACGGCGACAGTTGGCTCGACCTCTACGCGACGACCGGATTTATGAGCTTTACTCCAGGCGAAGCCGACGGCTGAACGTGTTTGTGGCGGGCCGTCGTGTCACGGCCCTTCGACCGTCGATGTATGTTGCCACCCCTCGGAAAAATCGATGAGGAAGCTGGAGAGTTTTGGGTTCCGAATCCGTTTCTCATGTCGAACTTGGGAAAGAACTTAAGCGCCTATGAACGCAATCGGCTCTATCTCAACCTGAAAGGTGTGGGATTTCTGGATGCGTCCTTCGCCTCTGATGCAGATCTCGCATCGGATTCTCGGTCAGTTGTCCCGGCCGATTTCAATAACGACGGTGCTCCAGACTTACTCGTCGGTTCGGTCGGTGGCGGTCCGTTGCGTCTATTTCTCAACCGCTTCCCCCAGAAGAACCGGGTGCACCTACGTCTGATCGGTACCAACAGCAATCGTTCGGCAGTTGGCACCCGGGTCGTTCTTCACCTCGGAAAGCAAAAAATAGTGCGGGATCTGTTTTTGCACAACACCTTCATGAGCCAAGCACCCGCAGAGTTGCGTATCGGCGTTGGAGATGCGCAAACAATCGACAAAATGATAATTCGTTGGCCAACTGGGAACGCTCAGACGTTCGAGCAAGTCCCGAGCAATCTAACTCTTACTGTCAAGGAAGGCACGGACAAATACCAACTCAAGGCGGGTTGAGGAACGAAGCGTTCAGTCCACATCCGATGCAGGAAACTGAAGTGTGGACCTCCTCAGAGTTGGTGGACATGCAGTCAAGCATGGTCCATCTTCTTTGAGGGAGTTTTTCCATTTTTTCAGGGAGAATTCGATTTGTTCTCTTTGATTGGTAAGTCAGAACTCTTCCATGCCGAGTAAACGTTAGGTTTTCGATTCCTTCTCCTGTGCTCCTTCAGAACTCACTTGAGTTTACCGATGAAGGCATCTCACGACCGAAGGTTCCTGTCCTCGCAGCTGGTGATCAACTCTTAACCATCGGGACCAACGGCCAGGCTGTTGATACAAGTATGGCGATCATGTCGTGTGTGGAACTCCGCCTATTACGTGGGGATGTCCAAAGGGTAAACGTTTAAGACTCATTTCACAGACGTTATTGAGAACGTTCCGACTAAAGTAGCAGTCACACCTGGCGAAGACTTTGCTGTTGTTTCGAGCAGGGAAGTTGCTATGCTCCCGCCGACCTGGTAGTCAGTCCCTAGCTCGAAGCTCTCATCTCCTCGCCAACGAGGGCTCTCGTGTTGGTTTGGAGGCCGTAGGGATTGCAGAATAGCGGCGCGATCTGGCCCGATCGATTACGCCGACGAAAATCACCACATGGAGGGAGTTGATGTTTATGCGAATCGTTTCTGTCGCCACTCTGGCAATCACAATGGCCCTGACGACGCTCGTCCCACAGAGCCAAGCCCAACAACCAGAATTCCCGGTCGAACCGACTGGGAATTCCCAGACATATCCTCAATCGGGACCATATTTTGAGCTTCAAGTCAGAAGTGAGCCGAACGAGCTCCGGCGCTCCTCTGTGGTTTTAGTCGATTGTCCGTCTATAGAAGACGAAGACGTTCCCGGATGTCGACACGCCCAGGCACACGCACATAGTGCCTCCAGCAACCCGATGTCGAACATTTGGTCAAACGTTGTCAGGTGGTTCGCCGGGACCAACAGCCACCCCATGACTGCTCAAGGGGTCGTCATCGAGCACCACGTAGCTTCTCCACCTCATCCGCACTCTGGAGCTGAGGGGTTCCTACCAGCTCAGCCGGTTCATGTCCCCGTTGAACTCCCCGCTGGATTGTCTATGGTTCCGGGACAGAACGCACCGCACCATCAGCGACTCTACTCCTTACCGCAAGCCTACCCAGCGCCCCCACAAGCCATCACTCGTCGGTGCCCCACTGCTGCACCTATCTCGGAGCAACCCACGGATATTCCAGCGACCGATCCTTACCTGGACGCAGACGCTAATCGCCTGTATAGCCTGGGTGAGTACTATCTTCAAGCGGGACACTTGAAGACTGCCGAAACTTTGTTCCATATGGCTCACTCGAAAGATCCCACGAGCACGGTCGGCGTGCGAGCCATGCAACGATTCGATGAAGTTCGCAATCAAATCCAACAGGGACGTCCAGAGAATCTAGCTCCACCAGTTTACCCGACAACTTATCGAGTCGTTCCTGCTCCAGGTCGCTGTGGCGTTCCGTCGTCCTCCGATAATGTAGGAGTGGGGGTAGAAGGACAGACTCAGACATGCACTTCTCCGGTCGGAGGCTTGCTGCGGTGGGCTGCGAGTCAGTTCCCCACTAATGACGAACACGTTTGCGGCTCGGCTCCTACAGTTTGCCCAGAAGACGCAAACAAACCAGAAGGTGAGAAAGCTTGCCCGCGCCGATGTCCTTTCGCTTGCCCGGCAACCCAATGTCCGGTTTCTTGTCCTAGTCGCTCATCGGCAGTCGACACGGAAGACAAGTGTGCGACGGAAGGGAAATGCCCTTTCGCTTGCGGCAAGATTGTGACGAAAACTTGCCCTACACGCTGTCTGGTCCCATGTATTTTCAATCCTTTCGGTGTTTGTCTGGAGTTGTATCTACGAAACTGCCAGATAAAACGTTGTCCCCTCGAAGGTTGCTGTAAGGGCGTCCCAGCCAAATGCTGTGAAAAACGAGCTAAATGTTGCACGACGGCTTGCAACGGCGAAACCAAGTGTGTTAACGACAAATCGCGTGAGTGCAAGAAGGTGTGCCAATGTGCGACGAATTGTAAATGTGGGACGAATTGTAAATGTGGGACGAATTGTAAATGTGAGCAAATCATCCAAGGCGAGACTACTTGTTGTAAAGAAAGGTGCAAAGTCGTTAGTTGCTCCAAACGATCATCCTGCCCTTGTATTCAGAAGACGGCAGGAGGCTGCTGTCAAGGAACGCCCTCGAAAACTTCTACTGTCGTTTGCCCCATCCAAGCAGCCGGTTGTGATCCTGATGTTTTGCAAGCCATCAGCAAACTGATCGAAGCGAGCCGAAACAACAACGGAAACACTGTGGTGATCATCATCACAGGTTCCGCCAAGGGCAACACTACCTCCACTCCGATTTCCGTTCCAACGGAAGATAAACCACAACCAAAGAAGTGTACCTGTCCTCGGCGAAAACAAACGAAACCAAAGCCAGAGTTCCAAACTCAAAACGATGACTTCCCACTCGACTTCGATATCGATCTAGATTTCGGAACCGGGATTTTAGACAAGCCAACAACGGAAGACGAGGACGATTGGGTGGACGAACTGATTGACTCGTTCCGCGACGGGCTCGGCGGGGTCGATGTGGACTTCGACACCACGACTTCGCGGGGGATTCGCCTCCAAAGTAACGTGAACCTCGGTGGTCTGCGATTTCACATGATCTATGACGATGGTCAGTACAACATCGTTTGCCCGATGTTTCGGTAACTCCTCGTTTCGCAACGACGATGGCGCATTTGGTGGATGGTTCTTTTTGCTTGTTGAATCAGGTTTCCCACAAGAGCGATTTGCAAGAGAGTGTGGCGGTTGCTCGCTTGAAAGTCGCTCGCCTCTTTGGGAGATTGGAATTTAGAGGGCGTTCAGTAGAAGATTGTTTTGGCTGACAGTGTCGGAATTAACTAACGCCAGATGAAACGAATCCAACGAATCCTTTTCGTTGGATTTAGCACCGTTGCGGCCCTCTTAGCTTTACAAGCGAGAGTGTTTCCGAAGTTGGCTTTTATCTGGAGCCTTGGCTTAACAGAACCCCAAAAGTCGAGTATCTTGACTAAATAGAATTCGATGAAAACTGCTCTTGAAGCGGCTTTATCGTGATGGTTTCACAAAAGTGAACCGACCCTTATTCAAACAACAACCCTTGTTCTTCCTGCTCGCTGGCAGGCGGGACCTTGCCAAAGTGTTGATAGGCCTTCGCCGTGACCATCCGACCTCGTGGCGTGCGAATGATGAACTGCCCACGAAGCAGATAAGGCTCGATTTCGTCGCTCAGAGTCTCCGAAGGTAAATTCATCGTCGCAGCGAGAGCTTCCACTCCTGTCGGTCCACCCCCAAAAACGTCCGTTAACACTTCGAGGTAACGGCGGTCTTGTTTGTCGAGACCTTCCGTGTCGACTTCGGCCATGTCGAGGGCCAGTTTGGCGACGTCCAACGTGATCACACCGTCAGCTTCGCTGGCAGCATACTGACGGGTCCACCATAAACGCGAGTTAGCAATCCTCGGAGTTCCACGACTACGCTGAGCCAGTTCGAGGGCGGCTTCTTCACTAATTTCGGTTTTGAGCTTTCGGGAGTTGATCGTCACGATCTGAGCAAGTTCGTCGACGGTGTAGAAATCGAGATGCTCGTGCATTTTGAACCGGTCACGCATTGGGCTCGACAGCATCCCACTCCGAGTCGTCGCACCGATGAGGGTGAATCGCTTGAGTTGCATCGATAGTGTCCGAGCGTTGAGCCCCTCGCCGAGAACGATGTCGACTCGAAAGTCTTCCATCGCCGGATAAATGAACTCTTCAACGATCCTTGGGAGCCGGTGGATTTCATCAATGAACAGAATCGATCCTTCCTCAGCACTTGTCAAGAACGGCATCAAGTCTCTCGGAGTTGTCAGCGCTGGACCGCTGGTGAGTTGAATCGTGGTGCCGAGTTCGTTGGGCAACACGGTCGCGAATGTGGTTTTCCCGAGACCAGGTGGTCCGTCGAAAAGGACGTGCGAAAGAGGTTCTTTCAATTTCTTGCACGCCCGAATGGCCACTCCGAGACGCTTCGCCACAGATTTCTGACCGATCACCTCGTGGAGCCACTTAGGGCGTAATGCGGCGTCACGAACTTTGTCGTCGCCAGACGGAACATTCGAAAACATGGGTTCGCGGGACATGGGTTCGCGTTTCCTTTGGGAGTTGGAAGAGGGAAAGGAGAGCCTATAGTGCGTCTTCGCTTTGGCTTCGCCAACGCTCCGTCACACCCTATAACAAACACACAACGAGGAATGTCTCGATTTCCAATTCAGCTTACGGGCGTCAGGTTGCGGCGGCTTTCTCTTCCTCTTGTTTGCTGTAGATTTCCTGCAAAATGTCGTTGACGTCGGTAAACTGTTTCCCGCTCATCAAAGCTCGATCGAGTTGGCTTCGGGCGTCTACAGGAGTGTGCCCCAACCCAATCATTGCCTGATACGCAAGGTCGAAGATCTCCGCGTCGATTGGTGCTTGTTTTTCGCCGTTGGCGGTCGGACGTTTGCCAACCGTGAAACGCGTGACTTTTTTCTTGAGCTTGGCAATGATGTGATCGGCGGTGCTACCTCCGATTCCGGGCATCGTCGTTAGCCACTTACTGTCTTCTCGCTGGATGGCTGTGGCTACGTCTGCGATCGGATGGACCAAGGCCTTCAGGGCTTTACGAATGCCGACCCGATCGACGGAGCAAAACAAGTCGAAAAAATGCAATTCGTCTTCGTGCAAGAAGCCAATCAGTCGTGGCACAACTCGCCCTTGCATGGGATTGCCTTCAAGGTAGTCCATCGTGTCGAAGGTGAGTTCTTCGCCCGTTCGCATTTGTATTTGTCGGCGGACAAATTCGGGAACAAGTACCTGGTATTCGAACCCACCTACTTGGAGGCGAGCTTCTTCGTCGAGAACTCGGTTGAGCCTGCCTGTGATTTTCGTGATCATATGCCGCTTCCTGTTTTTGTTCGATTGGCTCCGACAGGTCGTCGACAAAACCTGTTTGTTTTTCTGGTCGGTTTTGCTCCGACAGGTCGTCGACAAAACGTCCTCAGGCGTGGATCTTCTGTTCGTAGAATTGGCACAGAGCCGCTGCAAGAGCATCAGCAACGTCGGGAGGTTCTGGAACTTTCGTCAAGCTCAGTTCCCTCTGGATCGTTAGTTGCACTTGTTCTTTCGAAGCCCTTCCGTTGCCCGTAATGCGTTTTTTGATTTGGGTCGCACTGTAGCTCACGATCGGGACATTATGCTGAGCCCCAGCAAGTAATAGCACTCCTCGAGCGTGTCCCATGAGGATGGCCGTTCTCGGATGTTTGTAATGAGCGTACAGTTGTTCGACCGCCATCACCTTTGGAGAAAATTGCTCCACAACTTCTACTAAACTAGTGTATAGGCTTTTGAGTCGTTCTGCCATGTCAGCAGTCGATCTTCCGTCAGCGCTGCGGATGATGCCAGCTTCGCGTACGAGCGGTTTGTCGTCTGATCGCTCGATAACGCCGTAGCCGGTGATGCGGAGGCCCGGGTCGACGCCCAGAACCCGGTACGGCTGTGGCTCGGGGTCAAGGACGGTAGGAGTTTGAGAATTGGATGATCGCTTAGGTAAATCTTGAGCGTCCATGGTTTCATTCACCTTTGTGGGTGCGCGTGTTGCACCGTTCTTAACGTTTGGCGCAACCCAATGCACCCTCCATGGTGTATCGGCATACAGTAGTCTACGACTTTGATGTTCTCCATTATTGCGAATGTCGCAAAGATTTGAGAAGTCGATTAGGGTGGTGTCGTGACACGGTCGATGGGACACTTGGGTGAAATCTCTTGACCATAGCAACCGGGTGAAAAACACACCCTCAAGAAACTACTGATAGGGGGATCTCAACCATTCGTCACACCATCGTTGACCTGACACATCCAGTACGAGAAGGCATGCCAGTCTATCCAGGAACTCCCGAGGTCACATTCCAAAAATGCGCGACCGTTGAGAACGAAGGCTTCGCCGAATTGAACATGACTATGTGTTCTCACACCGGAACGCATATCGATGCACCTTATCATGTCCTTCCGGACGGAAAAACACTTGATCAGTTTCCGATCAATAAATTCGTTGGTCCAGCCATTTTGTTGGACATGACGACGAAAACAGAAATCAGCCTGCCTCAAATCGAAAAATATTCCGAACAGATTTCACGAGCTGAGTTTGTGGTGTTTCGAACTGGTTGGCAAGACAAATGGAATACCTCAGCCTACTTCGAAGATTTTCCAACTTTGACATTGGGTGCTGCAGAATGGTTGGCGAACTTTGATTTGAAAGCGATCGGTTTTGATGCAATCTCTGTAGACAAAGTGGCTGACACACACTTGCCGAAGCATCGCATCTTTCTGGGACGTGAAATTTTGATCGTGGAGAACCTCGCGAATCTTGATAAGGTCCCGCAAGAGCTATTTGAATTCCACTGCCTTCCTCTGAACATCGCCAACGCCGATGGAGCGCCTGTCCGGGCCTGCGCATTTTTTACCCAGCTAGATTGAGTTGGAATACAAGAAACAAGATTACATCCTGACCCCGCCCATTCGCAGAACTGTCCTGCAATCGTGAGTCAAATCACGAGTTGAATTGGAGTAACTGCATGAGCCGGAAACGAGTCAAAAACTACTGGGTCAAGAAAGTCGAACGGTTCACCACCCACAAAGCCGCTCAGGACCGCGCCGGAGCTATCCGTACACACGAGCATGCCGGGCATGTCCAGGTGCAACCATCGGCGGATGGCTTCCAAGTTTCTTACTCCGTGGCAAGATGGTACGTCGAGGAGTTGGAACGAGTTGGGGTCCGTTTGTGAGTCAGCCAAAATTCCTGTCCCATCTGAAGTGCCGAAAACTGCATTGGGACGAAGCTGACTTTGAAACCCAACCTAGTCGTCGTCTCGGTGGAAAACGTGGAAGACCAAGAGCAGGGAAACGAATCCTCTAAACCAATGCACGGCCGAGGGCTCAGCCCAAAATAACGAAAGACGATGCAGTGAAGCTCATTCTGAGGGCTCCGATCAACTCCAGAATGAGCTAGCCTCATCGCCTGTTTCAACCTTTTCTACACCGGGTCCGCACGCCCCAGACACCCGAACAACCTTGAACGGTCGTCCACACAAGATACTATGGCCAATAGTGGAATCCCTCCACACTCATCATTTGTACCCAACGCAGCCGAATAACGGGAGCGACAACCGGTCATGGGTATTTTCCAATCTCTCTCCTCGCTAGCCTTGCGTTCGGTGGTGGAAGGAGCGTCTCACAGCATCAACCTGTCGATGGGAGAGGCGGCAGTTGAAACCGTAGTTGGATTCTTGGCCAATCACTTCATCGATCACAGCCAAAGCCTGAACCGGGCGATGCAGAACGCCTCGGGCAATGCATGGAAAGCACTCGAGATTGCCTTGGCCGGGGAATCGTTGATGAGTTGGTTTCACAGTTCCGACAACAAGGCATTTCGGGAACAAGTCCGCACCTTCTTGAACGCCACACCATTATCCGAGTTGCCGAATACCAAAGGGGATTTTCGCCAACTCTGCCTGGCCGAATTGCGCGCTGCTCGCAAGAAGGGGTTGTTGGACGAACCCCTCGACCCGCACAAACTCGCCCGCGAAGTTGGGCAATTCGCACGATTCGATGACCACGAAAAAATGCTTCGGGCGGAATGGTATGCCATAGACCAAATGGCCAGCCAGTTCCACAACGGCAATTATCCAAACCTGGCTCACCTTGTACGAATGAAGGTCGGTGAGACTAACACAACCGATTCTTCCGATGAGTCCCAAGGGCCACCAAAGGCAAGCGAACAGTCGCTCTTGATCGTGGCCGTGCGCTTTTTCTTCCGAAGAGAAGTTGAACTCGATCGCCAACTTTATCAAGGTCTTTCGTGGGCCAAACTCGAACTCATCCAAACGACCCACGACCATGCTTTCGTCGGGCTCCACCAAGCCCTCGCGTCGAACCGAGAACACCTCGAATTGATGCTCGTATCGGTCGAAGGCGTGGCGACAGAAACCCGTGATGCCGTCTTGAGTTTGCACCAACGAGTGGCCAAGTTGACAGAACAGCTCGACGTGATGAACCGAGCCATCCAGCCGAAAGACAGCCTGTCGATCACGGGCGAACACGAACGACAGCTCGTCAAGCAACTCATAGCCCAATATCGAGCACTTCCGGAACAACAGCGAACCCAGCTCCCATCCTTGCTCAATTCGATCGGCAAGCTCGAGGTCGCCACTGGTGCATTTCAGCATGCCCAGGAGGACTTCGCCACAGTCGCGACCCTCACCACCACTTCCGATGAGAAGGCTGAAGCCCAATTCAATTTATATCGGGCGGCCCTTGAGCAAGGTGATTTCGAGGCGGCGCTCGAAGCCATCCAGACAGCGGTCACGCTGGACCCACACAAGTATCAACCCTTTCCGTTCAAAAAATACCAAGCCGAACGCATTCTCGGGGCTGGGGGATTCGGGGTAGCCTTTCTTTGTCGAAACCGCCTTTCGCAAAGTCGTTTGGTCGTGAAGGCGTTACAAACCGACACACTCGACCGGACCGTTCACGACGTCTTTCAGGAAGCTCATATTCTGGAGGAACTCGACCATCCAGGGGTCATTCGTTTGCGGGACTGCGACTACGCCGAAGACGACGTCAAACGGCCGTATCTGGTGATGGACTACTTCGAAGGATCGAACCTTGAGGATTACGCTCGGCTGCACGGGACAATTCCCTTGCAGGAATTGCCGTCGCTTGTGCGTCAACTGGCCGAGGCTCTACAAGCAGCCCACTCGCGAAATATATTGCACCGGGATGTCAAACCAGGCAATGTGCTCGTCCGTCGGCGCTCGGACGGAACCTGGAAGATCAAGCTCATCGATTTCGGTCTTGCGCTAAAACAAAACGTGATCCACTCGACGGTGAGTACGGCCCAAGCACACAAATCGACCGTGGCCTACAGCATCACCGGGACAATCGACTACGCCGCTCCGGAACAACTTGGCAAACTCCCCGGCGTGCCGGTCGGTAAGTACACCGACGTGTATGGACTTGCCAAGACGTGTTGTTACGCTCTGTTCGGGACGTCGGTCCCCCTACGAAAGCACTGGGCTCAACTTCCCGATGTGGCAGCGGACTTACTCGAACTATGCCTGTTGGAAAATCCTAAAGACCGCATCAAAGACATGTCGGAAGTTCTCACCTACGTCGACAGGATGCAAACAACCGGAGCAGCCAAGACCCCTCCCCCAATCCCGCCAAAGTCTCCGAACCTTCCGGGGACAGCTGCGATAGCAACGCCGACACCACACGCAATTTCCGTCGGGGACACTGATGAGGTCGGCCCAGTTGCTGGCCTTGGCGGTGATAACGCCCACACCACTTCTGCAGGCACAACATCCAAAGAAGGTATCCGTCGAACCACTGAATGGTGGAAAGAAAACGACGGACAAGCTCTGCCACCTGGGTCGATCAAGCTCATCCACAAACTCGTTGGGCATCAAGGTGTCGTAGTCAGTGCTGTCTTTTCGCCCTCCGGAGATAAAATCTTGTCGGGAGGCGCAGACAAGACCCTGCGAGTTTGGGACGCACGGACCGGAAAGGAAATGTTCGTATTGAGTCGACACACTGAAGCTGTCCAAAAGGTAGCCTTTCTTCCGGGAGGACGATTGGCAGCGTCAGCCAGCACGGACAAATCGGTTCGGCTGTGGGATCTCGATCGTGCCGAAGAAGTAGCTTGTGCTCCCAGCAAGACGAATGGAACTTTGGCTTTCTCCCCCGATGGTCAATATGCGTTGACCGGTAACGTTCACGACCCAGATATTCGGTTGTGGGAAATCAAGACGGGTCGCGCTCTTGGTCGACTGAAAGGGCAAAGGGGGGCGGTTTTGTCGTTAGCGTTCTCCCCCAACGGACGACACGCTCTTTCCGGCAGCGCGGACGGAACCTTACAGTTGTGGGACGTTCATTCGAAGAGGCAGCTTGCTGTGTTACGTGGTCACGCCGGACGAGTCCACTGCGTCACTTTTCTTCCCGACGGACGTAGGGGACTCAGTGCAAGCGCAGACCGGACGGTTCGTTTGTGGAACTTCGAAAACAAAGCGGAAGAACAGAAATTCGATGGCTTCCACGATGCTGTGTGGAGCGTCGCCGTCTCGTCCGACGGCTGGCTTGTCGCGTGTGACGATGCCCAGGGTTCGGTACGACTCTGGGAACTCGAAAGTGGAACTCCGTACCCGCCAATGCGGGCCCACCGAGCCAAGGTCTTGTGCGTGAATTTCTCGCCCGATGGTAAACAACTCCTTTGTGCGAGTGAAGATGGAACGATTGCGGTTTGGTCTCTTGGAAACTGATCGTGGACGCTCAACATGCTTGGAAAACACACTACGAAAGTGGAATCGGACAAACTTCCTCTGGAAACACTCGACGACGTTTGCGACGCGCTCGAATTGATCGGCAAGTTCAAGGAGGCTGACGAGGATGAACTCAAAATCATCGGAAGTTGCAAGTTCGGCGCTCAAACCGTTCGGTTGACCGCCACGCTCACTCCTGATGAAAACGGTACTCATCTCGTCATCAAGGGAAGTAGCGACGATATCTGGGGAGTCGCCGCCAAATCCGGTGTCCGTCGGCTCGTCGAAGCGATCCAAAATATCGACAACGAGTTCTACAAACCAAGCGTTGAACTCACCGAGGAAGAACGCGCTAGTGGCTGGATGGCGTTTCCAATACTCGGCCTCTTGGTGTGTTTGGCGGCGGCGTATCACTACGCCAAGATTACGGAATACGAAGCAGGTCGCGGTTGGCTTTCGCTTTGGGGTCCTTTCGGAAACTTGTATGAAACTGGTGGTAAGTGGGCCGTCGTCGGAACCGAGTTGGCCATTGCAGGCGTCCTGTTTGTGTGTGGAATCGTGATGTTCGTCCTCTGGCGACGAGCATCCCAGAACGCCGAGACAGAGTCAGAAACGCAGTAAACTCGCAGAGTTTGCGCGTTGAGGAAGCAGGAAACTCACGATGAAAATTCACGGCAATACATTCTTGGTCACGGGCGGAGCATCTGGACTCGGCGGCGCGTGCGTGCGGCTGTTGGCAAAGTTGGGTGGGAACGCCGTGATTGCCGACCTTAACGAGGATGCTGGCTCTCGTCTGGCAAGCGAACTTGGTGACCGCGTCCACTTCGTCAAAACAGACGTCACAAACGAAGACGATGTCAAACATGCTGTCGGTGCGTGTATTAAAAGGTTTGGTGGTCTGCACGGAAGTATCCATTGCGCCGGGATTGGTCACGCAGAACGTGTCGTCGGCAAGACCGGACCACATAGTTTGGAAGCGTTCACCAAAGTCATTTCGATCAACTTAATTGGTACATTCAACGCCATACGTCTCGCGGGCGAGGCCATCAGCCAAGGGGAACCGAACGAAGCCGGCGAACGCGGAGTCATCGTCAACACGGCTTCAGTCGCTGCCTTTGATGGCCAGATTGGACAAGCCGCCTACTCCGCGTCCAAAGGAGGGATCGTGGGCATGACCTTGGCGATCGCAAGGGAATTCGCTCGGCACGGCATTCGTGTCATGACCATCGCGCCGGGCATCTTCAATACCCCGCTGATGGCCGGACTTCCCGAAGCAGCGAAGGAGTCGCTCGGCGCGCAAGTCCCATTTCCCCCGCGTTTAGGGGAACCGGAAGAGTTCGCCATGTTGGCCAGACACATAATCGAAAATCCAATGCTCAATGGCGAAGTTATTCGGCTCGACGGAGCCTTACGAATGGCACCCAAGTAAGCACCCTCTTCTAGATCGACCATTTGATGGGTGAAGGCCATCGACCGCATCCATCAATTTTCTTGGAAAAAAATTCTCGAATTTTCACTCCACGATCTCCTCGCAGCCACGACCCCTCGACTTTTCCACCAAAAACCGGTCAAAAAATGACAGAAACCTGCGCTAAAACTGCACTAAACTTGTAGTAAACCTGCGCTAAACTTGTAGTAAACTTGCGCCTAAATTGCACCTTTTTGACACCCCTCATTTTCCGTATATCTTTACACATCATGTGTTTGTGGAAAACGACCCTCGAAAAACAGCCATTTTGGCGCTTTTTCGAGTTCTCCAGCAGCTCTTGCGCGCATCTCCTCATAATACAATAGGATTGGACGACGTGTCATTTTCACAAAAATCGCGAAATCGCAAAAAATATCTTGCTCTGAAACTGGAATTGGATTCGAGCTCAGAGTTTTCTACTCGGATCTCTGTAAATGGTTATGAAAACGCATCAGGGTCTTATCCAACCCATCTTTGGAAAACACGTTTGTACAGAAGCGTGTGACCAGGAGCTTGCCAGTCGTTTTGGACGACCTGTCGGAGCCAAACCGACCAGAAAACACAATGGTTCAGACGACGTCCTGTTCCCTGTTCGTATTCGTTTGGTAATCGACCTTGTTGACGCGTCGGTTAGAATCCGCAGGATTTCATTCTTTGGAGAACTACCATGCCCAGACCAAAACAATCATTCGAGAAAAAGGCTAAACACTGGCGTGATGTGTTTCGACAATTTGAGCAAGCCAACCAATCCATTCGTCAATTCTGCATTGAGCGTGGCATTCACGAGGCCAGCTTCTACAAGTGGCGAAAAACCCTCAAACGGCATGACTCCTACTCCTCGCCTCCTCCCTTTGTACCAATTCGAGTTCAACCTCAAGTTGAGAAGCCAGGGGATACCTCCGTGTTTGAACTTGTCATGCCCGACGGCTCCACCATTCGTGTCCCCGTTGACTTCGATGCCGACGGTTTGAGAAGACTGTTGGCGTTATTGCAGGAGTCGTCATGTTGACCATCCCAGTGTCCGTGCGGATTTTCCTGTACACCGAACCCACCGACATGCGGAAAAGTTTCGATGCACTCGCAAACCTCATCACCGAGCATTTGGGGCAAGACCCACTCTCGGGCCATTTGTTCGTGTTCATCAATCGACGCCGGGACCGCTTGAAGCTATTGTATTTTGAACGGGGCGGGTATGCTCTTTGGTACAAGCGTTTGGAGGAAGGATCGTTTCAATCCCTCACATCCGCCAGTGAGCAAACCTCCAACAATGGGGTGGAGATCACCGCTGCCGATTTCTCGATGTTGCTCGAAGGCATTGATCTATCCAAGGCAAAACGTCGGAAGCGGTACACCAAACCGGAATCATCAAGCGCATAACAAATTTTCAAAAACCGCCTTTTTTGCGCTACTTCTGAGCGAGATTAGTGTTTCACATGGTATGGCAAACCAAACCCCAACACTCCCGGATGACCTGCAACTTTGCCACAACTTGATTAAAGAGTTGCACGAGACCGTCGACCAGTTGAAGCGACGCAATGAGCAATTGGGTCATCGCCTTGGTTTGCTACTCAAACGAATGTACGGACGACGATCCGAAAAACTCAATTTCCATCCCGACGAGTTACTCCTGTTCGACGACTTACTCGATCCACCAGAATCTGACTCCGGTACAAGTGCTACAGAGGCCGAGACTTGGTGGAGAATGACATTCGACCCATCGCCCTGGGCAGGCGTAACTGGCTTTTTGCCGGCTCAGATCGAGGCGGTGAAACGGCCGCCGTGCTGTTCAGCACTGTTTCATCGGCCAAGCGAAACAACCGCAATGTGTTCGATTATTTGAAAGATTTGATCGCGCAGATGTCTGGTGGTACGTCGAGTTCTCCGCTAGAAACTCTGCTGCCTGATCGATGGCAACCGTCACTTGTCGGCACAACCGAAATGGCAAGTTAAAGAGGTAAACCGACAGCTGACCGCAAATTTCTTTGAAGAATGCAAGATCAGATTTTACCATCGAACTTGCAGTTGCTCGCTGCGGACGACCAGACCGATGCAGTTAATCGCACCTAACGGCAGCGGTCGATCCGACTGGTGACCATAGATGCAAGGTCCTCCACGCGGTCATCTCACCCGACACGGAAACCATGAGTGATCTTCGTGACCGTCTGTCAACTTCGAGCGGCTAAACCAAAACGTCAGAAAACGGTTGGAGCTCGAGGATTTGATTGCTTTGTCAATTGGTAATTGTTTCCCTCAACGTGTCCGTTATTGGATTGCCGGTTGTTACCTTGAATGGAAGTGATTTCATTTGGTGGCTCCCTTTGAGCTGTCTTATCTTCAATCCAATACTCCCAGGCGGGCGAGCAGTTGAAGCGAAACTGTCCAAGAGCTTGTTGGACAGTTTCCGTCGTTCGTCGCTAGAACTGTGGTAGGCTGCGGACATCGCAAGCTTTGCTTTACGTTACTTCTTTCGCTTCACCTTCTTCCCCTCGATAAGTTCCGTTGCTTCGGCGAGTGCTAACTCCGCAGTCAATTGCGAGTACCAATCTGGTTGTGTTGGGGAAGGTGTGGATTGATCTTTTGCGGACTTCTTCGATTCATACTTTCCTGAATATATTTTGCGAGCTTCTTCGAGAGACTTGGCGGCTTCCTTTTTCTTTCCCAGTTTGTATTGAGCCATCGCCACGAACGCCTTGCCTATACATCTGTAAGAGACACGTAGTTTTTCGCAACTTGCATACTGCTCGGAGCGATATAGTGCCATCCAAAATGCTATCGGCTGCCTACTCGAACCACCTCTCCTTTTAAGATTCGGTACGAGTTGATCGTAGTTCGACAAACCATCGGCGATGCAACACATCTCGGCGAGCAACTTGAAGTCGGCTGAGGTGGGGTTAAGTTTTCGTGCCGTCAAGAATTTGATGTTCGCTTGCCTGCAGAGCTTTTTGTACTCCGCTAGGCTCTCCTTGTCGCCGTCGGTGCCCAATTTCGCGAGCACCAACCCTGCCTGGTGCCACCTGCGAAAGTCTTTCCCAAGCGTTTCATGTTGGGTTAACAGTACGAGGTCTGCTTTGGCCTTTTCCCATTTGCCCATCATGGCATAGGTATATCCACGGCCGAGAAGAGCCTGAGCATTTTTAGGATTGATTTCGATCGCCTTGGTAAAACCCGCGATTGATTTGCTGTACTCACCCATTTGCCGGTAGAGCATCCCAAGCTCTTTATGTTGGTCAGACTTTCCTTCGGGTGTCGACTCTAGCTCAAGCAATCGCTGGGTATACCACACTTGCTTTTTGCCTTGTTCCAATGTAAATTTCAACTGCCCTATCACGACAATACCGGGTGACTCCCGCATGGCGTTGCACCATGTCATCAAAGTTTTCGCGTCTCCCGTTTTTCGCGCGGCTTCGAAGTCTGACCTGGCCGCTTTCCAGTCGCCAAGTTCCACGTTGACCCGCATCCTTTGGACATAACCCATCCAGCCTTTCGGATGCTTCCCGATCCACTCGTCCAAGAGTGGTTTGGCTTCTTTCCACTGTTCCTTGGAGACCTTGATCAAGGCTTGCTCCTGGTTCCAGGTAAAACGCACGTTGGTGTGTTTCTCCAGAGTTGCTGCATTACGTTTCTGGAGGTGGTCTTGCAACGTTGTGGTATCCAGGGGCTTCACAGTTCCTTCTTCGGTGAGCCGTATGCCCGTGAGGGTTTGAAGTCGAGTGTTGAGTTGGTCGGAGTCATCTGGCCATTTCGAATCGGTTCGCCATTGTTGAATCAAGTTGTTCGGGCTGCTTGTAACCACTATGTTGCCACTTGGATGGAACGCTGCGTCCACAATGGGCAATGTTGTCGCAATGGGAGGCCCAACCGGCCGATCATTCTCCAGGTCCCAGACTTGCAACCGACCAAGCTGATCGAGTGTTGCAACACGACTACCATCCGCACACCAGTAAAACCTTGGTCGACCTTTGTCCGTGAACTCAGGGCCGCCTGACCTTCCCCTTGCTGGGAGGCCCGACCTTCCTCCTACTGAGAGTAATCTCAATTTCATGGCCGTTTCCTGATCGACTCGTTTGAGTCGGACTTTTTTGGTGGCGAGATTCCAGAAGAGGAACTTCGTGGAACTCAGGGACGCGAACACCTCTCGTCCATTTGGGCTGAACTGAGCGGATGTCCCAGGCATGGGATAAGACACTATAACTTTCTGGGCTTTCAAGTCGTAGCAGAAAAGTCCACTGGGTAGGCCCGGAATCTTGGGTTTCCCTCTCAAACTTCCCCCTCCAATGCGTCCCCGACGGAAACCACCCCCTGGCTGAGGTGCTGACAGTTGGCAGAGGATGCGGGTCCCATCTTCGCTCAAGTCAAAAACTTCCGGGGCCCACCATCCCAGACCAATAAGCCCCTGGTGAGTTGGCAAGGCAGACTCTAAAATTAGCTTGCCGTTGTTTGTGTTCCAACAAAGGATTTTGTTCATCTCTGGGTTGTTGCCCCAGAAGTGTGTGGGTACAGGGAGAAGAGCAAGTGCTCCCCCGTTCGCGCTCACGACGATGCTTCTACGCGAGCGAAGGAACGCTTCGATTTGCCTACCGCGGCTTCCTAAGGAGCTTCCCGGGAGTTCTTCGGGGAGTGTGATCACAATACTCTTCCCACGCCAGAAGCCTGTTCTGGAATCCCAGCGGGAGACGATGATTTTCCCCTTGGTGTCGTCGTGGAGCTGAATGATCGTTTTCCCATCTTTGGAATACCGGACCAACACGTTGGAAGTGACAGTTGGAATGACGGGATGCAGAAGGCGTGGTTTCGGGAGTTGCCACACACGCACATCGGTATCTGTGAGCATGATCAGCCTCCGTTTTTTCGCGTCAAACTTCACCGAGCGAAGCAATTCAGGCACAGGTAACGGTGGAGTTACTGGTTTCCCGGTTTTGGCATCCCACAGGCGAACAAGATTCCTCGAAAATGGTCCATTTGATTCGGAAGCCCCTCTCAATTGTCCACCGCCAGAACCTGTTACGACCCTTTGCCGCATAGTGATGAGGTGAGCACCGTCTTTTGTGCTGATCAACTTCGACGTGCCTTGGGTACCTACAAAGGTAAACTCGTTGGTTTGAAACAAGGTTTTTTTGACTTTTCCTGACTTCAGATCATGCGCACACACCTTTCCTCGGACCCTGTCGATCGTAAACCCTTCGTGATTGTTCGCAGTGGCGAATTGAACCACCCATTGTGCCTGGCCGTTCCAAGTACTTCCAGCCATCTGACTGAAATCGATAAATGAGATTAATTTTCCGGACTTCACATCGTAACAATCGACGCCGCTCGAAGTCCTGCTACGCCCACTTCTCCCGCGCAGCAGCTTTTCTCCGTCAGGGGTAAAGAGGGCCACGCGATTGGTTCTAGTCCAGGACCCAGGCGGGCTTTCCAAAGACACTTCTTTGCGTACTTGCTTTCCGGTTTCCGGGTCCAAGAACTGAATCTTCCCAGAGCGGGACATCACAAGTAGAACTTTCCCGTCCGAACTGTAACGAACTGTGATTAGGCTCGGTATGCTGGGGAGTTTTCGGACTTTCTGAGTTGCCAAATCCCAAACAACAAGCTGATCAAGTTCAGAGGGGGATTTTCTTGGCCCCCCGGGTCCTCCTAGGTTGAGTGATCTACATCGAAAAAGGATCTGCTTTCCGTCTGAACGAAAGATTGGAGAAATACGCACTGTCGGCTGGGGACCGAACTCACGGTCACCTCTTCCCCGCATGGATGCGTATTGTTCTGCCTCTTTGCGTTCAATCACTCCGTCCTGGTTGGTGTCCATGTTGTACAACTGCAAGTTTACGGAGTATTCGATCAGTTCGGTCTTTGTGAGTTTATTATCCTTATTTTTGTCACGCTGGTCGAACGCCGCCTTATTCGGACGGTTTACGCTGGGGCGCCGCTTACCTGCCCCGCCAATCTGGAACTCTTTCTGATCAACCACGCCGTCTTTGTTGGTGTCCCATTTCTTCAGATTCACGTTTGTCCAGCGGTCGATCAGTTCGATCTTCGTGAGTTTGTTGTCCTTATTTTTGTCCAACTGATCAAACAATTGTTCGACCAATCTCCTTGCTTCGCGCTCGTTGCTGATACGTCTCCTTTGGCCTGGCCCGGTAAACTGGAACTCTTTCCGATCAAGCACGCCGTCCCTGTTGGTGTCGAATTTCTTCAACCTCGCGTCTTCGTTATGTTCCGACATTTGGCGCAGTTCTTTCTTTGTGAGTTTGCTGTCCTTATCTTTGTCCCATTGTTCGAATAACTCCTTTGCTCCCAAGTTGGTGAGAGGTAACCGAAAGACCCCTCGTCCACCCTTGAGGCCTCGTCCACCCTTGAGGCGTGGTTTGGGAGTGAGTGGAACCTTGAATGGTGGCAAGTTGATCAGACCACTGGTTGGTTTTCCCGTTACGATGTCGTGAAACCTTGCGGACCACTGGTGGTTCAGTCCATCCTTTGTTTGTTGAACTTCCTTTGGGGTCAGGATGAGAACGGAATCCAATGTTGGGCTGAGGAATCGTCGTTGGGGGGCCTCGACCTCTCCCGCCACAGCTTTGATTTTCGGGAACTTCCAGATGCTCGTGAGCGCGGGGTGTTGGTCCGCAACGACTCCGATACGTGCAACCATTCGATGCCTGCGAGCTTTGTCGATTTTGGGAGTTAAGCTGACGCTCCGACCCAACCATAACAAACCTACGCCCAAATCCCCCTTTTCGATCCACCGCTCACCCTCGCGATATGCTAATTCGGCGGTCGTTTGTTGAAGTTTGTTTGAGACCTTAGTCTTTTCCTCAAGCAACTTTCGATATTCTTCGGCTTTTTTCTCGACCTCGGTTTTCTTTTTCTCAAGTTGGCTTTTCTCTTCCTGGAGTTGGCCTCGGAGCTTGGTTTCGTTCTCGACTTTTTTCTGAACTTGTTTTCGAAGCCCTTTCTCGTTCGCGGCGGCCTCGCTCATGTGCTGGGCAAACCCAAGGGAGAGGCCAGCGACAGCCAACAACATGATCGCTGCCAAACTCAGTGACGCTGCCAAGGATGGATTGCGACGACTCCAGCGCCAAACACGTTCCACCGATGAAGTCCGACGAGCCAAAATCGGCATGTCGTCCACAATCCGCTGCAAATCATCGGCCATCTCCTGAGCCGTCGCGTACCTGTGAGCGACGTCCTTTTCGATGGCTTTGTGTATGACCGTTTCCAAATCGCGTGGAATCGACGGGTTGAGTTTGCGCAGCGGCTTGGGATTGGCTTCGGTGACTTGCTTAATCAGATGGTGTTGATCGATTTCCGCAAAGGCGGGCTGTTTGGCCAACAATTCGTAGAGGGTCAATCCGAGGGCATACACATCACTGCGAGCATCACACTTGCCCTGAAATCTCTCCGGTGCCATGTAACGGACTGTCCCAACGATGTCGCCGGTGTGCGTCAGGTCTTTCTGATCGGAGACCTTGGCCAAGCCGAAATCGGTGATCCAGACATTGCCCTGTCCATCGAGAAGGAGATTCGAGGGCTTGATGTCGCGGTGGAGAGTTCCCTGTTGGTGGGCATAGTCCAACGCTTCGCCCACTTGCACACCGATCCGGGTTGCACTCATCCAGTATTGCTGCTCGGATTCGGTGACGCTGGACAGGTCGGCGTGTCCTGGCATCTGAACCGACGAAGAGGAATTCGAAGTCTCTTGATCCACGGCACTGTCTGAGCCGGGTGTATCCGAGGCATTGTTCTCGTCGGCCTTGCGGAACGAACCGGTATAAAGGGACTTGGCGACATCGGCGGCCGAAACGGTGTGTCGATTGGAACTGGGGACGACTTTCGATGGCGACGGAACCGGGTCAGGTTGTGGTTGAGCCTCTGCGGATTTGATATCGCTGATCCGTTTGAGTTCATGGAGAACCTCGTCGAGTCCCAAACCGGCAATAAGTTGCATCACGTAGTAATGCACGCCTTCGTGTTCCCCGACTCCAAAGACCGGAACGATGTTGGTGTGGTGCAGTCTGGCCGCCGACCTTGCTTCTCGCAAGAATCGCTCGATATATTTGGGGTTGTTGAGGGTTTGCAAGGCCAAAACCTTTAAGGCGACTCGCCGACCGAGCGATTCTTGTTCGGCTTCGTAAACGACACCCATTCCGCCTCGGCCAATCTCTCGAAGGATGTGATAATCGCCAATACGCTCGAGGGTAGGCTGGCCGAACGTTCCCTCGGCGAACGATCCGGTCATGTCGCAGGAGTCAGGCTTGAGGTCTTCGACCATCAACATGGCGGGGAAGAAGGCTCGGATTTGGTCGGCGATTTCAGCGTATTTCGCGCAATACTCTTCGATGGAAGGATTCTCGCCGTTGCGTTTGCGTTCCAGAAATTCTTCGGCGAGTGTTTCGACAATCGAGTAATCGGAGGAAGATGTGGACATGGGGATTTCGTCCTTTATTGCTGTCTGGAGGAATCCAGAAATCCAGGAATGCTCTCGAGAATGCCCTGCAAACGCGTCAGAGCCCGAACGTAGCGTTTGCTAGCGGCGTGTTTGCTCAGTCCAAGCACTTCGGCGGCTTCGTTGTTGGAAAGTTCTTCGAAGTTACGTAAGGCAATGATCTCGCGGTCTGTATCGTCCATGCTGTTCAGAGCAGCTTGAAGTTGGACTTGTCGTTCGGCGCGCACGGCTGCTTGGCTTACAGAGGTAAAACGGCCTAACAGTTGGGCCGCGAGTGACGCCGAACTGGCTTGCGGCATGGCTCCTGTGTACAGAGACACCTCCCGTCCGGCGTCGCGCATGGCTGCACCGAGATGCTCGCGGTGCAGCCTCATCATGCGTTGTCCGGTGACCAACCGCAGCCACAAGAAGAATGGCATGGATTGCTGCTGTGTATAGTTTGGCAATTGCTCCCTCACGTCCATGTACGCTTCTTGCAGCACATCCGAAGGATCGATGCGGCCCTTCAGCCGCCTGTCCAAGCGTAGACGGACCATCTGCCTGAGGCGTTTGCGGTATTGATTGAACAGTTCGCCCAGGGCTTGTTCATCACCCTCGGCAGCTTTCTCGATATGTTGCGGTTCGTTCATAAGATGATCCGGTTATTGCGTCCATAACAAGGTTGCTCAATTCACTCCTGATCACCAATTCCACTGCAAATACCCGAGCCAAGCGTAGAGCCCGACGATAAAGAGATTGGACGAAAAACCCAGAACAGCTCCTAACCACAAAGACCCACGAGGCGTGTGGAACCATCCCAATGGCTCCATCCTATCGTTTTCGAGGCTCTCGCGTCCAATGCTGAGTATTCGTGCTCGTCTTTGTTGTTCTGTAGTCATCATGGGTACGGTTCTCCTTGATGGTCGCCACAGTTGTGCAAGACATCTGTCGGCAAACCGGCCTCAGTCGGGCGAGCTTGTTGTGGGCATGCCCGATGCAATGGTTGAGGATGTTGACTTACGCGGTAATTGGCCTCCAAACAGATAATTGCGCGGCGAGTAGAGTTGTAGACAAAAAAGGAGAACAAAATGAGCTTAGAACCCGGAAATTCCTCTCAGAGTCTTTCCGGTTGTCGCTCTGAGCTGGGTGGGGTTGTGCAGGACTGTGCTCGCTTGCACACCTCGATATTCTCACATCCATGGACAAAGACCTTGGAATGGCCAGCAGACCGAGAGGGAGCTATCAGATCGTGGAGCACTTGGAATCTTGTTCGCCAGCGACATTCCAATACCTCGGAGGCCAGGGCCTTCGTGCTCAGGACCTGATCCAAGGAATCGATCTGCTTAACAAGGGGCCACGACTCGGTCTCAACTAACTAACGTTGTCACGACGACCAGACAGTTCATTGAAGCTCGTGAATTCAGAACCGCGCAAACTTCGAGTGCGAGTAATTGTCTTCTTTGCAGCGCAGAACCGGCTGATCTGTAACTTCAGCGGTCCCCCCATACCGACGCAGTTTACGCATTTTTGAATTTTTGCTGGTTTTATCGTTACAACCGGTCGACTACCGAACGCTTACCCCTGTTCCGCATAGCACACCCATCGAGTGTCGTCCCTCTACTCCCCATGGTGTGCCGGATACAGAAAGCCGACCAGAAAACGCAGCGGTCTTGGGAATGACTTCGTTATTCGCCGACTTTCTGTTGGAAACGATAGTGGCTTACTCACGCGACTGACTGGTTACTCCGGAACTTGAGCACAACGGGAACCAAGGTGGGCGACGCGGTTCTCGGGATGGAGGCGATTGCGATACGCCGACCGGCAGTGCCTCGCGCCGCTGCCCCAGTTCCCGCCCCGGATGACCCGGTGGCGGCCCTCTGTTGGTCCCTGGGGATCGATTTGGGGCTCGGAGCCACATTCACCGTACCAATCCCTGCACCATTCAACGACGTTGCCGTGCATCTCGTACAACCCCCAACCATTCGGTGGGAACGATTTCACGGCAACGGTTCGGTCCCGAAACTGACCTTTCTCACTGCCAGCGTACGGATGCTCGCCAAGATAATTGGCCTGATCAGTCCTAATCGTCTCGCCAAACCAAAACGGCGTCGTCGTCCCCGCGCGACAAGCATATTCCCACTGGGCCTCCGTCGGCAATATTATCTGGTGTCCGGACAGTTCGGTCAGCTTCTGGCAAAACTCCTGACAATCGTCCCAAGAGACACACTCCACAGGCAGTTCCTCTCCCCGGAACTCGCTCGGATTCTTACCCATGACTTCCTTCCACTGACGTTGCGTCACCGCCGTCGTCTGGAGCCAAAAACCCTTCGTCAGCCTCACCTCGTGTTGGGGTTCGTTGTCGTCTCTTTCGGGTTCGTCGTGAGGACTTCCCATCAAGAATTTTCCTGGTGGAATCCACACAAACTCCATCCCAATCTCGTTGGTGTATCGGGGCATCACCGGTTCGAGTTTTTCAACAAGCACAAGCTCCCGCAATCTCTCTTCCATGGCCAATCGCTCGGGCGTAACCTCGGCCAGGTCCTTGAGGGTATACGAGAGACGAAGCAACTCACACCTGGGGTCATCTTGTTCTTCCAGATAGTCCGCCAAGATAAAAGCCACATCGGGAGCATTCGGAATGGCGTTCAGTAACGACTCGAAATCCGACATAGCGGTTCCTGTGGTTAAGAGGAATGGTTATTGAGAACTTCACGGCTAAAGTAGCGGGCAAACGAGGCGTATCTTTGCCATTCGCTTCTTCGAATCATGCGGCAAAGACACGCCTCGTTGCCTTGCTACCTTGGTTCATTAGCCGCGCAGACATCAATAACCTGTGAACAGCAAGCCTTTTGCAACTGTTTGCGAAATCCCGTTCCATGTCGACTTCTCCATGTACTTCGTTTAGAGCGATGCACGCTTGTATTGGGTACAATTTTCCCTTTTCAAAGTCCTCCTCCACGGGGTAGTCGGATAAACGAGTGTCGTGTTTTTGATTTTCAGCCCCAAAGGGGCGATAGATCCTGGCCGTGGGTGTGAACCCACGGAACACAAAGAACCACAACAAACACGACACTCATTGATCCGTCCACCCAAGGGGAGAAGGCCTCCAACCCG
>CAYRFQ010000005.1:69496-195392 GCA_964423615.1 uncultured Alcaligenaceae bacterium
AGCGAAGCGGAAATCATAGCGAGCGAAGCGGAAATCATAGCGAGCGAAGCGGAAATCATAGCGAGCGAAGCGGAAAGCGCACCGGTTGAGGGGTTCTTGGGCTCAGGAGTTCCGCGACTGCGAACTGTAACCAGCACGAACGTGAGCCGCTCCAAGACCCATTCGACCGATAGCCTAGAGCAATCCAAAGCCGAGAAAACGTTTGCTCCAACCGACTCTCCAAGATACAAATTGAAACTGCTCACTTTCGCCGGGAAGTCAACCACTATGAGAAATCACAGATGAATCTGCCCCGTTTCATGCACTTCGAAACCGATCGAATTACCATACGTCAATGCCTCGCAATCACATTAGTGTTCTGCGCGATGGGCTCAGAATGTTGGGCTTCAGAAAGACCTAATATTGTCCTGATCATCAGCGATGATCAAAGTTGGGATACTTTCAGCTTCCTGGGAGGTAAGGTCCACACCCCACGGCTCGATCAAATGGCCAAGGATGGGATGTATTTCAGCAACTTTCACGTCACCACCACAGTCTGCTCGCCTTCTCGCTACAGCTTTCTGACGGGTCGATATGCCGGCCGTTGCAAGAGCCAACACTTCCTCAAGCTACACCCACCCGGAACTCAAACTCAAGTAGAGAACAACGTAGAGTTAGAACCACATCTCTGGAATCTAGCCAAGATATTACAGCGGGCAGGTTACCGGACCGGTTTCGTCGGCAAGAGTCACATCATCCGCCACGATTGGTTACGTGCAAAGAAAGGCTGGCCTCAAAACGCCAATCCACGCAACCCAAAAATAATGGCCATGATGCGGGAACACCATCAGAAATGGTGTAAGGAAATGAAAAAATACGGTTTCGACTATGTTGATGGAATCTACCCAGCGAATTTGAAGGAATTAGGTTGCGATGCATTAAATGTGCATAACCTCGATTGGACCGTAGACAAAGCAATCCGATTTCTGGAATCATCGAAAGACCGACCGTTCTTCTTGTGTGTTTGCACCACGCTTCATCATGGACCCGCACCTTGGGTCAATCGGTATTCGCTCGATGCCGACCCTCGAATGACTAGCGCGGGTTTCGTACCCAGGGGCTTCAATGTGCTACCGTCACGAAAAGATGTACTCAAGCGAAATCGCAAAGCGGGCTTCAAAGATCGAAAGGCTTTTGCTCTGTGGCTCGACGATGGCGTGGGAGCCATCATTGATAAAGTGAAGGACCTTGGAATCGAAAAAAACACACTCATCACGTTTGCCCCAGATCACGGTTCGTACCGCCATGGAAAGACAACCCTCCACGGATACGGCATGCGTGTTCCCATGCTTTGTCAATGGCCCGGAACCATCAAAGCTGGCTCTCGATACGACGGACTCGTGGCCAATATCGATTTCGCACCAACCGTTCTTGATCTCTGCGGCGTAGCTCGTCCCAAAGACTGTCACGTAGATGGACTAAGTTTCAAAACCGTCCTTAAAGGTAACCAGAGACCGATTCGCGAAGTACTATTTGGAGAGATGGGCCATGCACGTTGTGTGGTCATCGAGAACTGGAGATACATCGCCGTGCGTTATCCAACCGAATTACAGAAGAAAATCGATAACGGCATGAAATTCAAGGCTTTCAAGAATAAAGGATGGATCGATCGTCCATACTTAACCCGCAACAAGCATCTCGGCTACTACGCTTCCAAAGTCAATCCACACTACTTTGAGTCCGATCAGCTTTATGATCAGAAAAACGACCGCGAAGAAAACCACAACGTTTTCAACAAACACCCTGGCATCACACGACTGATGAAACAACTACTGACCAATGCACTTCGAAAATTTAACAACCGTCCATTCGGCGAGTTCACGACAAATTAAATCGATTCACGGTTGTATTGAGTACAGTTTTTCGTCTTCAAAGTCCTTCGCCCCGCTGGTTAGGTGGCTAAACAAGTGTCGTGGTTTTTGATTTCCAGCCCCGAAGGGGCGAAAGATCCTAGCCGTGGGTGTGAACCCACGGAACTCTCTGGGTAGTCGGCTAAACAAGTGTCGTGGTTTATGATTTTCAGCCCCGAAGGGGCGAAAGATCCCAGCCGTGGGTGTCACCACGGAACTATTCCCAAAGGAACATCAATGACGCATTTTGGACGAATGGCTCTCGCTTTGGCAATTGCGGTTCTATTGGGCCCCTCTATTGTCGATGCTGATTCACCAACAACTCCCAACATCGTCATCATAATCTCTGACGATCAAGGTTCTGCAGACGTCAGCTATAACCCCCATCATCCCAAAGAAGTTCATACTCCCAATATCGATGCACTGGCTCGAGCAAGTGTCATATGTAACCAGGGATACACAACTGGCTTCGTGTGTTCGCCGACCCGAGCCGGATTGATGACGGGACAGTATCAACAGCGTTTCGGAGTCTACACAGCTGGCGAAGGCGGCTCAGGCGTTCCGCTTACGGAGACATTTTTGGTCGAATACTTGAAAAGAGCTGGCTACGTAACCGGTGCTTTCGGCAAATGGCACCTTGGTCTGACTCTGGAGTACAACGCGGTGAATCGAGGCTTCGATGAATTCTACGGATTCATGGGGCGTGGAGCCCACGACTACTTTGATTTAACCATACCGGATCATCCTCTCTATCGCGGTTTGAAAAAGATCAAGGACAAAGGCTATCTGACCACTCGAATTACAGAAGAAGCCGTTTCCTTCATCCAAAGACACAAAAAGAAACCATTTCTACTTTATGTTGCCTACAACGCCAACCATTCCCCCGCTCAAGCTCCCAAGGAAGACATCAAGCCTGTCACCAATGACAAAAAGCGCAACATCTTGATGGCCATGAACAAACACCTCGATGATGGTGTGGGAGCCATTGTCGGCACACTAAAGAAAGAAAGACTGTTCAACAATACACTCTTGGTCTACTTGACAGACAACGGCGGAGCCAAGGGAATGAATGCCAACAACGCCCCTCTGCGGGGGTTCAAGCATTCGTACTATGAAGGAGGAGTCCGCGTACCGTTCGTGGTTTCCTGGCCAGCTCGGTTAAAAGGCGGGCAAAAATGTGATGTGCCTGTTTCGTCATTCGACATTCTCCCAACAGCCCTTGCCGCCGCAGACGTGACGCTTCCAAAGAAAACCATGCTTGACGGTAAAAACATGTTGCCTGTGCTTGAAGGCAAAGCAAAACGCCTCCACGAACATTTGTTTTGGAGTTCCGGCGGGTACGACGGTCGATGGGCAGTCCGTTCTGGAAAATGGAAACTGGTGACCGTGAAGGACAAAATGGAGTTATTTGACATCAGCGCAGACATCAGCGAGAAGACAAATTTGGCCAGCAAGAATCCCGACCAAGTTGCCCGGCTGAAGAAGCTGTATGACCAGTGGCTCGATCAGATGGGCGAGCCGAACAGCCGACAACCGAAACGCTGGCGTCCTGGCTTGAAATCTCCGAAACAACTGAAACAGGAAAGACTCCGAAAAAAGAAACGAGATGAACGGAAGAAAAAGAAGCAGGAAGTTCGAAAGAACAAGAAACGTCACAACGGCGAAGTAAGCCACGATGTCCGCAAGACACTTCGCTTTGAAAAAGTTAGATTTACCCGGTTTGCTTTTGATCGCAAAGAGTATTGTGAAACGATGGCCCTCACACACAACAGAATGCCGGGGCCTCTGTCGTGTTTTCGATTCTAAGCCCCGATGGCGCGAGAGATCCTGGCCGTGGGTGTGAACCCACGGAACTCAAAGAATTAGAAAAGTCACGACTCTTATTCATCCGTCCGCCCTTGCGTGGAGAAGGACAAACCTGAGAGAAACGAGAAACCCAGCGGAACCGGAAGAAAGGTGGTCCTATCTCCAGAAGGGTTCGCAGGCTCAGGAGTTCGGTGACTGCGAACTGCAACCAACACGAACGTTAACCGCTCTATTGAGACCTGCGCGGATAATGTAGCAAGTACACTTGGAACTGGTAATGTCTAGTTGTTCGGTTTTTGTGTTTGTCGTAGGTACACGTGGCTCGCGTGTACTTGGAAACCTCGGCCAGTTCGTCGTAGGTACACGCGGCTCGCGTGTACTTGGAAAGCTCTGCCAAGACCAAGGTACACGCAAGCCACGTATACCTACGAACCGGACAAGCATTTCTTTTCCATTCCCCGTGTGCCGGCTACTTGGATTCATTAGCCGCGCAGGTCTCAATAAACACCTCCTCGACGACTAAAATCATTCAATACCCGCACAAACTCAACTCAAACAACAAGGACCATCAATGAGCACCTATCGACAGATGGCTTTCTGTATCGCATTCATACTTCTATTCTGCAACGTTGCCTTGGGTGAACAAACGAAAGCGAAGCCCAACATACTATTCATTATCTGTGATGACCTGAATACTCACGTCTCGACATCTGGTTACGAACATATCAAAACACCGAACTTCGATAAATTGGCTGCCCAGGGAATGACGTTTTCTCGCGCGTTCTGTCAGTATCCAGTTTGCGGTCCTTCCCGTGCGTCCATTCTCAGCGGCTTATATCCAGAATCCACTGGCGTACTCGACAACAAGGCTGACATTCGAAAAACACGGCCAGGGACTTTCTCCCTCCCTCAACTCCTGAAAGAACATGGCTACTGGACAGGTTGTGTGGGAAAGGTTTTCCATTCCCCGAGGCACGAACACGGAAAAGTCGCATGGGATGAATACTATCGATTTGAAAATGACGAGCTTCCGATAGTTACCAAAGCGAGAATGCGATTTGAACTAAAATATGGTTCTGTTGAACTCAAAAAGAACCGCCAAAAATGGCGAAAAATGCAAAAAGAGGTGATGGCTCCACTCAATGCCCAAACTCCACCAGGACATGGCCCAAGCGGACTTCGCGATGAACAACACCGCGACGGTAAGAATGCTAGACAGGTACTGGAGTGGTTACGAAAGAAGAGCTACGGCAAGAAACCATTCTTCATAGCCTTGGGCATCCATAAACCACATGTTCCGTTTCTGTGTCCCGAAAAATACTTCAAGATGTATCCGCACGACAAAATCACGTTCCATCGCAACCGACCCAACCTCTGGGATTCCATCCCGAGGGATGCCTTGAGTGGTCGCTACAAGGCATTTGGTTTTGAACTAGGCAAAGAGAACGAACCACGGCGTCGAGAATTCATGCAGGCCTACCATGCTTGCGTCTCTTTCATCGACGCCCAAATCGGACTCGTCCTTCAAGAGCTCGAAAAGCAAGGGTTGTCGGAGAACACCATCATCATTCTGACCTCTGATCACGGTTATCACTTGGGTGATCACTTTTTGTGGGGCAAAGTCACACTATTTGATATTGGTGCCAGGGTACCGTTCATCGTTCGCGTTCCCGACATGACCAAAGCCGGTAGCCGATCCGAAGCGATGGTCGAGTTGGTAGACATATATCCCACTCTTCTGGAACTAACTGGGCTGAAAGCTCACGAACCCCTTCACGGAACTTCACTGGTTCCGGTCCTTCGAAATCCAAACCGCAAAGGCAGCAAGGCTTACGCCTACAGTGTTGTTAGACGTGGCAACAAGCTCGGCTATGCTATTCGTAATCAACACTGGCGATATGGAAAATGGCCCAAAGGCGAAGAACTCTACGATTTGAAAAACGATCCGCACGAGCGTAACAACCTAGCAAACAATCCAAAATATCGAAAACGTCTGACGGAGCTTCGAAACGTATTGAGTACAACACATCGCATTGCTCGAAGTTCCCACGTAAGGAAGTAAACTCGATGCAGCATTCATCGCAATCTATAAAGTGACCGCTAACTTGAAAAAGAAGAATGGAGGAGAGGCGTTAACGCCTCCCTCTCTTAGTTTTGAGGATGGCCGATTCTGAAGTGTCGTGGAATCCCTTCAATCCAAAAAAGCAACATGTTGCATGGCAGCAACGTTATTTTCTGTTTTCATCACAACACGATACCAACCGTCCAACCGAACAGTAGCATGATCGTGGTAAAGAACTGTCACCTTCCACATACATCCACCAAACACTCAAAATCACGCTAGTTTTATCCGATCGAGTGAATTGAGGATAACGAAATGATGCGAGCCTTGCTCACTGTATTGGCATTCCATTTGGTTAGCGGCATCTCGTTCGCGGGATCTGGGCCACAGAAACCTATCATCATGGCATACTACTACCCCTGGTACATCGCCGGCGATTGGTCTCGCCATAAGTATGTCGGAACACCAGTCCTTGGGAAGTATGGAACCGACTCTCCAAAAGTCGCCAAGAAGCATATCGATTGGTGTGCGAAATACAGAATTGATGGTTTGTTCATTTCTTGGTGGGGTGCCAAGACCCTTACGGACCGGCATCTGAAAAAGGGATTACTCAAAGCGCCAAACTTGGATAAAACCAGCTTCGCTATTTTTTACGAAGCCTTTGGACGCCTCGATCCCAAGGATGGCGAAAAAGACGGCATTGTGGATTTTTCTCAACCCAAGGTCATGAAAACATTCATTTCGGACTTCCAATATCTTGCGAAAAATTATTTCAACCATCCGCAATACTGGAAACTGTCCCGTCGTCCGGTCGTCGGAGTGTATGTCACTCGGGCGTTTCGGGGATTCACAAAAGACCACTTGGCTCGCCTTCGCAAAGCGATTGGTGTGGATGTATACATCATCGCTGATGAAGTCTTTATGGGTCGTCAGTCCTCTCCGAAGACCGCACGAAATGGCAAAGAAGTTTTCGATGCGTATACAGCCTACAACATGATGGAAAATTCAAAGGTACGCGAGCACGACACAGCTCTCAGCTATCAATCACGCGAAGCTTTTCCTATCTTTCGAAAATGGGCAAAGCAGACCACGTTCATCCCAGGTGTGTTTCCAAGCTACTCCGACTTTCGTGGAAACAAGACCCTTGCCGGCAGTCCTGAAGATTTCGCAACGTTACTCGATGCCGCTGTGTCCATAGCAACTCAACCAGGCTCACCAGTCCCGCCAGTCGTTTTGGTGACTTCATTCAACGAGTGGTGGGAAGGAACAACAATCGAACCAACGAAAGAGTACGGTAATAAATATCTGGAAATCATCAGGGGCAGGCAAAATCCGTGTGCCGCGGCCACGCCAGAATAACAAGCGGACGCCCCACACCACATCGGCAATGAAGACTACTCGGACGAGCGGCACACCAGCGGGTCGTACCGCTCATGGGAAAAGAGAAGCCAGCACCTAAAACGAGCTAAATCGTTGACGATCGGTGGGGTTATGCGATACTCAAAGTCCTTTGCCCCGCTTGCGGGGAGAGGGCCAAACCTGAGCGAAGCGGGAAACGCAGCGGTTGAGGGGAAAACAGGCGGTCTCGAAATGAAGAGAGTGCAAATCCATTTTGCATTTCGAGCGTGCCTCCAAATTCGCTTTATCCGTCGCGGAGTCCTCAGTGGATTCAGGCATTCCCACCCAGACCCGATGGTTTTGGCATCGTACCCGCACGATCAAAAACCGACCAACAGACAGGTACACCAATGGCGAACCGTGTTCGATTTTTTCTCACCTTGCTTTGTCTCAGCCAATTCGCGTTCATCCCGACGCTCGTTAGTGCGGGTGATACATGGCCTCGCTTTGGGGGCCCGAACGGAATTGCCGTCGTGCGTGACACCAAGCTCCCAGTCCAGTGGACCGACAAGAACATCTTGTGGAAAGTCAAGGTTCCTGGCATTGGCAACTCTTCGCCTGTCGTCTGGAAGGATCGAATCTTCTTCCAGACCGCAACGAAAGACGCCACCGCACGGATGCTGCTTTGCCTGGACGCCAACAACGGCAAAACCCTGTGGAAGAAGGGACTGTCGGGCGGAAAAGCCCTGGAAATGGGAAAAGAGCGTCGTCACAAAATGAACACGTACGCTTCTTCCACACCAGCAACCGACGGCGAACGCGTGTACGCTGCCTTTTGGGATGGAAAGCACATTCATCTCCAAGCCTATGATTTTTCGGGCAAGAAACTGTGGGCCCACGATCTTGGCGAATGGAAAAGCGAGCATGGTGCTGGGGCCTCACCTGTCGTCTATGGGGACCTCGTCTATTTCTCGAACCACATGGACGGCAAGTGCACTCTCTACGCCTTCAGTGCCAAAACGGGAGACATCGCGTGGGAGCAAGCTCGCCCCGCTTATCGTGCTTGCTACTCCGCTCCGTTTTTATGGGAACGCGACGGAAAAAAAGAAATCGTCCTGACCAGTTCGCTATTTTTCAACGGATACGATCCGAAAACAGGAAAACAGCAATGGAGCTGGAAGTGGCAAAAGAAGGGAGGCTCGGCCTTACGTGTGACCGGTTCCGCCGTGTTCGTCGACAACGTCGTTTGCAGCTACGGCGGAAGTGGTGGGGGTAGACGTATCGCCGCCGCCATCAAAGTATCCGGGAAAGGACCCGAAGCGACAACTGGCCTCGTTTGGAAAAAGAAATCGCTTGTTCCCTATGTCCCCACGATGATCCCATACAACGGGAATTTCTACTGCGTGCACGATAGAGGATATGCTGGCTGCTTCGACGCCAAGACTGGACGAGAGATTTGGTACCACCGGGTCGAAGGGGCCAAGTTCACGTCATCTCCGGTCCTTGTCGGTGGAAAGATGTACGCCCCGACCGAACAAGGAGAGGTCTGCGTCTTCGAAATTGGTCCAAACTTCAACATCCTCGCCAGAAACCAGTTGGGAGAACGTTTCCGAGCTTCTCCTGCCGTGGCCAATAACCGCATGTACCTACGCGGACGCGACCACCTATTCTGCATTGGGACCAAGTAACTTTATATGTTGGTCCAGTCTCATTTGCGGCTAGCCGTAGACCAATTGTCAAACACCACAGAACCGGCAGCGAGGATCTCTTCTCGTGAAATCCTGGCCGCTGCTTTTGTGGTGTTTGCCAACAACAATGTAGTTCCACCGTTACCCACTCAAAGTCCCCGACAAGGACTTCGATTCCAACACAACGTTAAAATTTCGGACTCGATGGCGGAGCAGGTGGCGGCGGTAGTTCAGGACCTACGGTTGGCGGCACCGCTGGTAGTCCCTCAATCCCTGGCTCGTTGTTCGAGCTTTCCGTTCGAGCCGGAGACGAAACGGACGAAGAATCGTCATATTGGTCCAAACTCGTCAGAGCCATCCGAGCTTCCCGAGCACGCGGCGTACCAGGACAGGTCCGGACCACTAGTTCCAAGACCGTTCGCGCTTCCTCGTATTTCTTCGCTTTCAGATGGGCCTTCCCCAATTCCCAATAAATCTCGCCCAAGTTGTCACGGAGTTTGGCCGCCATTTCGACCATCCGTTCAGGGTCGCTCTTAACTCGCTTGGCGATTTGACTCGCGTGCTTCGCCTCGTCTAGCTCAGGAAACGTTGCCTCAATGACTTTGCATCGGTTGAGGCAGTTAAGGTACTGCCTGGTGTCAAACTCTTCTCTCGCCAACGCCAACAAACGGCTTGCCATCCCTTGCCGGCTCGTTCCCGTATTCTCTAATATGCTTGCCTTCGAACTGCTCGCCTTGATCAGTTGTATCCCGCCTGAGGCGGAGTCGCCTCGGAAGACTGTTCCAGGCGGAACTTGAGGTTCGGGCTCAGGAATCCGAAGTTTTTGAATCGTGTCCTTCGTCGGTGTTGCTGGCTGCTGATTCGCAATCGCGAGCAAGTCTTCCCTTCTTGTGGGAACTTCTACTTTCGCCGGGCTACCCGGTTGTTTCTGAGCAAACTGTCTCGTGTCGGCTTTCTTAGTCGATCGAAGAGCCGTCACCCACGTCTTTTGGAGTTTCTCATACAGCTTACGAGTATCCAGCGTCCCTTTGCGAATTTCATAGATGGCGTCGTCCGGACCAGCAAAGACGAAAGTTGGGTAGGCGTCAATTCCCAAGGCATCCACTAAATCACGGTTATCGCGAGAATGGAGCTTGACCGGAACGAACTGCGTGTTCAGCATGCGAACGATCGTTGGGTCTCGAAATGGCCCCATTTCCATCCGCACACAAGCACCACACCGGTCCGTTGTGAAGTCTAAAAAAATCGGGAGTCCTTTCTTTTTGGCTTCGGCTCGGGCGTCATCGTAATCGTGACGCCAGCGCACTTCCTGCGTCTGTCCCCAGACAGGCAAGACAAAGACGATCTGGACGGCAAAAGCCAACACAGCCGTCCGGAGACAAGACAACTTTGCCATGGTAAGGTCCTCTTCTCTGACTCCCAACCGGACTCATTCGTATTCCTGTGATTCGGAACGCACAATCCCAACGTCAGTCGACGCGGAGAACCAAATCACAAACAGGCGTGGACGAAAATCGTCCCGCTCGCAACTTCTTTTGGATTCTGAAGAAAGCGAGCTGAGGCATAGCGAATACCCCAATGAGTGTCAAGGCGATTCATTTTCTTTCCCCAATTGGTTGTCAGATACGAGCTTTGGGAAAAATACATAAACACAGGAGAATTTCTCATGGGCGACTGTCGTCCTGACCCTTAGAACGATTCTTCGATTTGGTTCGAACCGTCTCGACCAAATCAGAGCGTTCTTGAATCATGCACCACAGGAGGAACATTCGCATGAACGCCATGGTTGTTTTGCTCGTTGCCTTGGGAGGAGCCGGTGGACCCGGTTCGGAGGGAAAAACAGAACCAGGTCTCAGTTGGCAAATGGATTATTTCGAGGCCCGCAAACAGTGTGCGACGGCCAAAAAACCGGTAGCCGTCGTGTTCGGCTCGGGTAAAGCTGGGTGGAATCAAGTTGGGCAGGGGAAATTGACTCCTCAAGTCACAGAAATCCTGAAAAAGAGGTTCATCCCCGTTTACGTCGACACGAAAACTCCCGCAGGCAAAGGTCTTGCCAAAAATTTCGGGATCACGAACGGCGTTGGTATGGTGGTTAGCTGTAGCAAGGGTAAGCTGCAAGCCTTCTGGCACAACGGTCGTCTGAGTAACCAACAACTCGCGTACTACCTGCAAAAACACGCAACGCCAGGTCGCAAGGTCACGTCGACCGAGCAAGTATCGACTTCGTCTACCCGCGTTAGTTCTTACTCACCAACGACCAGCCCCCAGCCATCTCCGTCGTACCGAACACCCACCTACGCCCCGCGTCCTGCTTTCAATCCGGTTCCTGCATTCCGACCCATTCCTGCTTTTGGTGGCGGCTTCGGCGGCTTCGGCGGCTTCGGTGGCTTCGGTGGTTTCGGAGGTGCTGGCTGCTCCACCTGACGCTGATCCGAGCACCTCTAGTTTAGAGGTTACGCGTCCAAAAAGGTTTTGGCGACGACCTGTCGGAGACAAAACCGACCAAAGAACCCCAAACTTTTAGCGTGAGGCTCACGCGGAGTTTTGTCTGGACAAAACTCTGGTTGACCAGAGAACAACGTGCGCATCGTCGTTGCGTTTTCAAGGTAAAAACCAATTCGTAAAAGCTCTACGAATCAGGAGCTATTCTCTCCTGGTTCGTTATTCTTCTCCCATCCGCCCGGACTCATTCCTCGACGATCTCAAAGACATAACCGTTGTGATCCTGGAAGAAAAAACGTTCGAACGGAGTCTCGCGGTGGGGCGTGATCAGTTCCACTCCTGCTTCGTTTAACCGCTTTTTCAGGGCATCCAACTCGTTTTTCGGGTAAGTGAGGGCAATGTGCCTTCCATACTCACCCTCGAACGGTGATGGCTCAAAGTCCGGCAATTCCAACAGGTGAATTTCCTGCCCAGGACCAATTTCTAACCAAGCCGCTGGGTACGGTATGTTGTTGGGACGTTCAATGATCTTGCATCCCAACGTCTTCGCCAGAAACTCACGTGTCTTGGGCAACTCGCGCGTCGCCAGTGTGAAGTGCGCAAACTTCATGGTATGTCTGCCTCAATATCGATGGCCAGAGCAAGTGTCCTGTCGTACTGAGGGCCCGTTCACCCGAAGGTCACTCGAACAACACGCTCGGATCGTCATAGACTAACCCATCGAGTTCCGCCACAAGCTCGCCTGCTTTGATATCTTCCGTGCCGTTCCAGAGATATATTTTGCCAGTTGGTAACATCGCATACCATAGTCCGTTGCGATCCCTGAACCATTTCTCGTCTTCGCCATACCAGTTTCGGTAGTACAGCCCAGCATGCTGGAACCCTGGTTCTACTTTTAGTTCGTCGATCTTCGTCAGCGTTGCCGCCGAGAAAGTCGCCTGAGCTTGGAACAATACTTCAGGGTCATCGTAGACCAGAGGATCGACCTGGGCAATCACTTCGCTCGTTTCAAAACTCACACGATCCCACTTTCGAATCGTCCCGTCGGAAGTAATGAAAAACCAATCCTTTGCACGGTTCTGGAACCAAAGCTCTTCCTGGTTTAGGTGGTCCTGATGATACTGGACGTGGAATCGGAAGCCGAAGTTTCTTTGCAACACTTGCAACTGAGCCAGTGCGTTTGCTGGGAGTTCCTTGACCGCATTGAACAACTTATCCGGTTCGTCATAGACAGCGGCGGCCACTTTGGCAATGACCTCGCTAGTCTGGATGGACTTCCCATTCCACTTTCGAATCTTGCCATCGGGAGTGATGATGAACCATTCGTCATTTCGATCTTGGAACCAACGTTCACGGTATCCATAGTGGTTTTCATAGAAGGAATTGTGGAACCGGAATCCGTGGAGACGACGGAGTTCGGCTAATCCCGACTTGATCTTACTCGCCAACTTGATCGGAGCGTTGAACAAAAGACTCGGTAGACGGTAGACGATAGGGTTGAGGTCGCCCACTTTCGAACTGGCCTGTAAATCACCATTTTCGTATCGATACAAACTCCCATCGGGCGTTATGGCAAACCACCGACCATCTCGATCCTTGATCCATTTCTCTTGCATCCCCTGCGAGTTAATGTAATACGAAGAAGTCCGTTGGAACCCGTACAACATTTGGAAGTAAGCAGTCGGGGCGCCCGACGCAAGGTCTCCATCGGCTTCCAGAAGTAACTCGGGCCTCTCATAAATGAGTTGCGGGAGGTACAGTAACCGAGGGCTCGTGTCCAAACTCGAACCGTCCCAGCGTATCAGACTACCGTCGGGCGTCAGCACAAACCATCGGTCCTTGGAATCCTGAAACCACTTCTCCCGCTTGCCGTGGATGTTGAACTGAAAATCGGTCGTCGTTTTGAATTGGAACGTCCCCTCGATCAAAGCAAGCTGGAATTCCACTTCAGCCGACAACACCGTGCTTGACGTTACGAACAAAAGTTTAGGGTCCTGGTAAAACATGCTGTTCGTCAATCGACCTCGGGCCACCGTGTTCGTTTGGTCCCCACCTTTCCATTGATGGATCGTTCCGTCAAACGTGATAAAGAAATCACGCCCGTGTCGGTCGACAAACCACCTTTCCTGGCGCCGGAAGATGTTAAACGAATAATCCTCCCTCGCCTTTTTGAACCCAAAGACTTCACGGTACGCCTCCAGCAAACTCACCTTCGAGATATCTGTATCGAAGAGGATGTTGAGATCGTGGTAAACTAGGGGCGAGACCGTAGCGATACGTACGTTATTTTCCAGCCTTCCTTCGATCCATTCGTAGATGCCGCCATCGGGAGTGATCGCAAACCAATTACCATACTGGTCCTGGAACCACTTCTCTTGCATTTTTGCCGCGTTGAAGAACTCTTGCGATGCGGCCCGAAACTGATAAACCGCCTGAAGGTGTGGCACGAGTGTGCTTTGGGTGGCCGCATCACGCTCGAAGAGCGCATCGAGCTTCAACGTGTAAAAATTGGTCGCGTCATTATACCCAGACACTTTCAGATAATAGACGCCAGCATCGAGTCCCTCGAGGGAGATGATTTCGTTGTCCGTCGTCGAGTCTGCTTCGAGCACTTCGGTCAACGTGCCGTCGGCTTCCAGGAGGTACAAGACAGCGTCGAGGTCTCCTTGGATTTGGTCAAACCCTAGGAAAATCCTGTCGGACTTTGTAGCCTGACCCGCCAACTCGAAACGGAACCAATCCACGTCTCCAGAGTGATGTGTGGACAGCCCGAGGGCAGCACCGGAGTTCGGATTGTGGGTCGAAACGCTGCCCAGGTCGACCGCCTCTTCCCATGTGTCATTGCCCGGCGTCTCGTAAGCGTCAGGTTCCAAAGTGGCGATTCCCGTTCCTTCACCGAGTCGCTCCACCAACCCAAAACTCGGCGACATACGAAATTCGATCCACTGATTTCCTTCGTCGAGTTGAAACGTATATCGTCCGACTTCACGACCGCCATAAGTAGCCTTGACAGTCACCTCCGTTCCCAACGGAATGCCGCCCGGCCCGACTCCGAAGGCTTTTGTGAAGTCCCCATGAGGCCCGAGGACGAGTTCACCGCCATCCGACATCTCTACCCCACCCGACGTATAAGGTCCAATGGACCACTTGAGATTCCCCTTGAGCCCCTCGCCCGGATCGTAAAAGCCATTGTTGTTATTGTCTTGATAGATCAACCCAGAGGCATACGACGTGTCCTCATGCCACGCAAGTCGCTGAGTCGAGAGCATTTGGGAATTGTCGTTGTAAAAGTTGTAATCGACACCGATGGCATTGAAGATCCCGACACCACTATCGCCGACGAGGGGATCCTCGGTGGCTAAATTATGGAGATGCCCCCACGGGTGATTCAAATCGACGTTGTCGGCTTCGAGCATATATGCGACGGTGTCGAAATAGACAGTCCGCGTCTTGTATTCGAACGTTGAGAGTTCTCCGGTGTCGTAGGCGTTTTGGAGGTGTGTTCCAACTTCACCGGAAGCAATGTTTTCGGCTCGGGCGATGTTTTCGTACCAAGTATCATACGGAGCATTACCACCATACGTGAGCCACGAAATGGGGCTTCTCGCCGGATCATCTCCAGGAGCAAAACTGGTGTGCGTCAGTTGGCCGTGGGCGTGCATCCAGTCGTTATGGGATTCCGCCGCCTCATGGAGGTCCAACACCATGGCCAAGCCACGTGTCGAAGGCAATTCTTGCATGACGCTCAAGAACGAGGTTCCTTCGGTTCCATTGAACCCACTTTGCCAATCGCCCTGTTCTTCGGCTTGATCGATGAAGGCCCGCAGGTCCTGCCAAACCGGATCGTCCCCTCGCATCCCGTGGTTCGAGACGTACGAACTATCGTGGTAGAGTTGGCGGAGTTCTTCGGCAAAGCCCGTCGGGTTTTCCCGCATCTCGTTAATCAGGGCCACCGCATAGACCTCGTATTGACTCCAGCTAGGCGTAACCCGTGACTCCAACTCCTCGAGTCGCAGAACTTCGCGTTTCGGCTTTTGCCCTTGAGCGTTTTCATCTCGAGTCAATTGAGACCGCAGCCATTTCCACATGGACTCTACCCTCCAGACGCGCCGCTCGCCGACTAACCCACGAAGGGTGATCGAACTGGTGGCATCGTGAATCAGAAATCGGAAATGTAGTTGTAAAAATGGTCGAAACCGCCGAGGTTCGCGCGCCTTTCTATCCCACCATTGGTGTCGGAAGACGAATCCTCAACGGATCTTATGTTCTTGGAAATGTAGAAATTCAGACGGTTCCCCAAACCGCGCCGAAACTCATAGCAAAAATCGAAGCGGAAAACAAGATCAGGGCAAGACCGAGTACTGCTCTCGATATTGGCAACAGTAGCATGCACACCCCGTCGTGCCGTCAACCTCTTGTTTGGCAACGCCACGACGGAGCGTCGCTGCTACAGCGGAGCAGAGAGACGGCAGCACCGAACGTGCCTGCGTACTATTTACAAAAAACTGTCCAGGAAAATTGTCCAGGAAAACAGATCAGAAATGTCAGCCTTCGTAGAACTCCGCTTTCGGCCAAGATTCAAAACAAACCAACGCAGTCACCAATAGACGAAAGTGCGCAGTCCATCAACAAAACCCACGACCACCCAAGGTTCGTAATTGCTGTGTCCAACTTTGGAAGAGTAACGTTTTGTGTCGATGTCACTTTGGAGGTGCCGTCGATTGTTTTTTGTCCGGAGACTTCTTTTCTGGCCGTTTCCGTCGATACGGTTTCTTCTGTTGGTAGAGTTGGAGCCTGGCCTTGGCTTCCACCGCCCATTCCTTGTCAGACTTTGCAAGCTCCAGGGCTTTTTGCTGCCACTCGACTGCCTTGTCGAACTGCCCCACTTGGGCGTAGGCCGCTGCAAGCGTATCGATGTATTTGGGTTGGTTCCACTTGGTTTGTTTACACAGCGCAAGAGCACTTGGCACGGCTTGCTTGGCGTCTTGATCCTGCAAGGTGGGAGAGGAGGCCAACATGCGTAAGAGTCGATTTTGCGTAGCCATTGATTTCATTCGTCTTTGGAGTTGTTTGCGAAGGTCGAAAGCTTGCCCGTGAACTTTCGAATTGGGATGGTTCTCCACGACATGGTTGTAATCTTGGATGGCTTCTTCGAACTTGCCTATCTTGGAATACGAATCAGCACGCGCGACGTAGAACCAAGGCTCCGTCGGATAATTGTGATAGATCTTCTTCACCCGTGGAAGTCCTGCGATCGCAGAGGAATAGTTCCGAATGGCTCTTGGGTGGTCCCCCTGCAAAGCGAACACTCGACCACGATCGTACAGAAGTCCCTCGTACTCGCCGAGGTGGAAGCTAAAAGGATTGCGAACAAGCAACTTCAATGCCTGGTCATACTCGTCGAGGGCTTCGTCGTAGTCCCCTTTACTGGCATAAGCGTTCCCTCGCAATTGATAAGGTTCGTGAAATTCGGAGTGGCGTTTGATGATCTCGTCACAAAGCTCGATGACCTGGTCATATTTTTCGTCGTGGAGAGCAGTTCGAGCAGCCTTGAATTGAGGTAGTTTCTTCACATCAACCACCGGCGGTGGGGAAGACAAAGGTGGCGAAGCCGCGGGCGAATTCGTTGGTCGGGGTGGTCGTGGTCCTCGCCAACGCGGAACTGCAACCCAGGTGTAAACGATCACAATGACCACAGTAGCGATCAAAATCGTCACGATGCCTTGAGTCGCGCTGAGTTTTGGGTTCAAACGAAACCTCCCATTTTGCAAAAATCACCGTTCGAGGTTCTTCCATGATCACTGCCCAACGAGATGAATTCGAACCCTCCTCGCATGAATCGTTCACTCGGGGCTGAGATATCCTGCGAGCCACGCTCCCCGAAAGACACCGATCAGCACCGGCGTGGCTACGGACACCGTCCATAGAATGCGTTTCGACCATCCCTCGAACTTGGCGAACGGACCTTCCGCGAACACAAGTAAGACGAGTGGTCCGGCTCCGATCAAGAGGTAACAATCCAAAGGTACGACTGGTGTCACCTGTCCGACGTAGCTCAGATACAGCATTCCAACAATACTGCTGGCGACCATCGGGATCGTGTTGGCCAACCAGGACTCCTCTCGAAACGCACTGATCGCCAGACCCACACCGAGTAAAGCTCCAGCCATGGAAACGTTGACCTCGGCGTACTTGGCGCTCCCAGCAAGGAACGCGATAAGCGTCACACCAAACGACGTCGCCCCCAAAATCCCTGGCAGCAAACCACCCTGACTCTTCCTGGCGAGTGACACCAGTGGGCCACCAAGTAGCAATACGCCACCCGCGAGACAGCCAATGTGGATATGTCGGATAGGCTCAATCGCAGGGTACAAAGGAATGAGTAACAAAGTCAGCAGCGACATCGCCATCAGATGCCAGGAGCTTCGCTCTTCTGATTGTGGCTTCTCCAGGAATCCTGCCAGTCCGCTCGTGAGCAATTGGTACGGTAGCCACATCCAACTCTCGCGTCGTTTCGGGTCGGGGAACCACTCGGCAAAAGGTAAAATCGTGTAAACGATGGCGAACACCAACGCGACAAGGAGAGGGACCAAACGCACCATGGTCAACGGGCCGCCAAAACGTCGGACCACATAACACACCAAAGCCGTGACGAGTAAGACCGACACCAATACAAGTGCCAGTCGCACAAGAGGATCCATGATCATTTCCGAAGTGAAAGAACTGAGAGGATAGCGGGACAAGATCGTCTGACCTTGCCCGCTCGAGACAACATAACGGGAATCGATTCGCTTACAAGCCAACCATGACTTTCACAGTCACTTCGTTGTCAACCTTGCTCTCATCGTACTTCATGCCAAAGTTCGTACGATCAATCGTGAACTCACTTTCCAGCTTCAACTCCTTCTCCTCTTCCTTGGTCGTGACCGTAGCTGGGAACGTGATCTCTTTCGTTTCGCCGTGGAGCGTCAGCTTTCCAGTGACCTTGTATTGGCCAGCGTCCTCGTCTTCGGTCTCAATCTTGGTCGATTCGAACTTGGCTTCGGGGAACTTTTTGACATCGAAAAAGTCATTTGACTGCAAATGGGTAGTGAGTTTCTTGTCGTCTGAGTACAACGATTCGGTCATGATATTCACCATGATCGACTTGAGAGCTTTCTTTTCCATGTCGTACTCGATCTCACCATTGATGTCACCGAAACCGCCGTCGTGTTTCTTCGCCTTCTTTTCCTTCGTACCGACGAACTCGACTTTGGTGTTCGTGCTGGTGAGAGCCACTTTGCCGTCTTCCAATTTCGCTGGCTCGTTTTTCTTCTTGGCTTGTTCTTTCCCATCCTTTGAATCTTTGGTTTGGGCGCCTCCACAGCCGACCAAACCAACGACGAGAGTAATCATCATCAAAAAACTTAAAATGCGCACGTTCGACTCCTTGCCGAAAATAGATGTCAACTCTTTGGACTGTCGCTCTGGGCACGAAATGTATGGTGGTGCCGCAGCGGAGGTCCGAAAATATCTCAATTTTTTGCAATCCTATGAATAGACGATGATCCCGGCGAGTTAATCGAAGGAAAAGTCAAGTCGCGTCTCAATGGTTTGGTCGCAACCACCTACCAATCATGGCTCGTTTCCCTGTCGCAGTCTTGAGGTAGCGCAAAGCTGGCATAGCTCAACACAACCTCGAAGCAGACGATCGGGTCCACCCGACGTACAATGACATTCATGAGTTGCATCCCCCGAAGAACACAGTGAGCGTCAGGTGGGTACTCTTGTCCTGAGGCGCCCCCTTTCAAAAAGAAAACGCCAGCCCCCTGGACAAACCAAAAGACTTACTCTCAATCGTATATTCCTCCATCCCAAATCACCATCCGCCCGATGACTCCTTCTAACAACGCAAGAGGCACGTCATGCTCGTAAATGTTCTGGGAACCAATATCTTCTACGAAGTCGTTGGCGAAGGGTTGCCGGTGGTCTTCTTCCACGGGCTCGGCAGCACGTCGAACGTGTGGCACGCACAGCGCCTCGGACTTTCCAAATTCTTCCGGATAATCACAGTCGATTTGCCCGGTTCGGGACGGTCCGACAAGCACGAGCGGGATTATTCGATGGACCGCTGGACCGAGCAAGTCCTCGGATTCGCAGACGCCCTCAAGCTCGACAAGTTTGTACTCGTAGGCCATTCGATGACGACTGTTTTGGCCCAGCAGTTTGCCGGTACCCACCCCGATCGATTGCAAGGCTTGGTGTTGTGTGGTCCACTCGTCGAACTCGGAGCAGAAGCGAAGGAAAACTTCAACAAACGAGCTGAGGGTGTGCAAAAGGAAGGGATGATTGCCGTAGCCGATGCCGTCGTTGGCGGTGCGTTATCCGCCGCGACAAGAGAAGCCAATCCAGCCCTGACAGGTATGGTCCGCGAGATGCTGCTTTCCAACGACACGGCTTGTTATGCTGGTCATTGTCTCGCCCTTCGCGATGGGTCAGCCAAGCCGTTCCAGGCGAAGATAACTTGTCCAACCCTGATCCTTGTCGGCGATCAGGATTTCGTGACTCCCTTGGCCAATTGCCAAGAGATCACCCAAGCAGTTTCCGACGCCCACATCAAAGTCATCCCCGCTACCGCCCACAACACCATGATGGAACGTCCGGAATACTTTAACGCTACAATGATCGAATTCTTGATGAACTTGTAAGTGACGGTCCATGAAACGCCGCGAACTACAAACCTCCGTGTGGATTCCCCAACCGGTCGATGAGGTGTTCGCTTTTTTCTCCGACGCCTTCAACCTCGACCGAATTACGCCACCCTGGTTACACTTTGCCGTTCTCACGGAATCCCCCATCCCAATGAAACCGGGGCAGTTGATCGATTATCGGTTACGTTGGCGGTGGATTCCGATGAAATGGCGAACCGAGATCGTCGCGTGGGAACCGCCTCGATTCTTCATCGATCAGCAAATCCACGGGCCTTACCGGTTGTGGCATCACGAACACACGTTCGTGCAGGAAAACGGCGGAACGCGGATGATGGATAAGGTGACCTATGCAGTTCCAGGCTGGATTTTCGAGCCGTTCCTGAACAAGTTCCTCGTGAGGCCGGATGTGGAGCGGATTTTTCTATACCGAGAGGATCGGATCCAACAGATTTTCAGCGACAGGTAGGTCTCGCCAAGGGATGGAAGTGGACCGAGATGAACCACCGATCATGTAATTGCCTGACATTCAGCTCTTCTACGTATTTGGGGTAATCGGTGGTTCAATCCTTGTCCCTCAACTGTTTTCCGACGCAATTTGTTTCTCGTATTCCTCAGCCGACATCAGGTGGTCGAGGTTTTGGCCTTCCTCAATCTTGATTTTGATCATCCATCCCTCACCATAAGGATCATTGGTAACTGCGGACGGATCTTTCGTCAGCTGCTCATGGATCTCCATGACTTCTCCGTCGACAGGCGAGTAGAGTTCGCTCACGGCCTTCACGGATTCTATTTCACCAAAGCTGTCACCGTTGAAAACGTTGTCGCCAACGTCCGGCAAGTCGATGTAGACGACGTCAGTCAATTGCTCAACAGCGAACTGGGTGATGCCGACGGTACAGACGTCGCTTTCCAGGTGAGCCCATTCGTGGGACTTGCTGTAACGAAGCGATTTCGGGTCCATGAGTTTCTCCAAAGAGATTTCACTTTTTCTTGCGAGAGTAAAACGGCAAGGGGATGACTTTAGCAGGCGACAACTTGCCACGTACATCCACCTCGCATTCGGTGTCTAGGTGAGCGGCGTCGGGGGTTACAAAGGCCATGGCGATGACCTTTTCGAGTGTGGGAGAGAGCGTCCCACTGGTCACATGACCGACCTCGGTTCCATTATGGAGAACTTTAGCTCCCTCTCGGGCGATCCGTTTCCCTTCAATCTCAAGGCCAACACGGTGTGGTTTCCCGGTATTATTGTCGTGTTTTTCGAGGGCCGTTTTGCCGATGAACTCGCCTTTGTTGAGTTTCACGGCCCAACCGAGTCCTGCCTGGAACGGGTCAATCTCCTCGGACAGTTCGTGCCCATAAAGCGGCATTCCAGCCTCTAGTCGTAGGGTATCTCGGGCACCCAGGCCGCAAGGGATCAACTCGACTCCTTGCTCAGGAGCAACGGTGTTGACAAGGTGCTCGACCAAAGGTTGGACTTCTTCGTTCGCAACGACGATTTCCCATCCTAGCTCACCAGTGTAACCCGTGCGGCTCCAAATACGCATGTGTCCTGGTTGGGTCATCCGGGTCGTCGCGTAGTAGTTCTTGAGCTTGGCCGCAGCAGGCGCTTGGCCCTCAGCGATCTTGCGAGCTTCGGGACCTTGGATCGCCAACATCCCCCAATCGAGCGTTTTATCAACAACAGTGACATTGTAGTTCGACTTGTGTTGCTCGATCCACGCGTTTATTTTTTCTCGGTTCGAGGCGTTGACGACCATCATCCAAAACGTATCGAGCCGATAGACCAACACGTCGTCGAGGACGCCGCCTTCCTGGTTGCAAATGAGGCCGTAACGAACTTGTCCGGGGGACATACTTTCCACGTCGTTAGTGAAAATGTGTTGCAAAAAATCGCCGGCGTCGGGACCTTGAAACAACAAGCGTCCCATGTGAGAAATATCGAACAGTCCGACGCCGGTACGCACGGCGTTGTGTTCTTCTCCGATGCTGGTGTACCGCACCGGCATTTCCCAACCGCCGAACTCAGTGATTTGGGCACCTTTTGCTTTGTGCCAGTCATATAGTGGTGTGCGTTGAGTCATGTCAGACCCTCACCGAACAGTGTCTTCAGGTCCACCACTGCGAACGAAACAATGTTCGAGAATGGCGGAAACCTTGGAGCAGAGATCGGGGCGATGTGCAAAGTCTAGGAGTTCTCCGGTTGTTCTTCAAGCGAGAACTCAGGACGTTGATGTCGTAGTGGTCGATTCCGGTTAATTGGTCGGGTTGGTTCGCATCCGAAAGCGATTTGGGGATACACGTCACATTAGCGTCTCGTTAGTACCAAAACAAAAACCAGCATTCTCTCGAATCCAAAACAACAGAAAATCCATAGGAATCACCTACTTACCTTTTATCTTACTCCAGGCACAGGGAGTCTGGACAGTGGAACGTCGAACAGGGACCGATTTCGTTGGATCGGGCCCCATCCGACAGACAACCTTTCTCGAGGAGATTGTCCATTGGAATGGTCTCAATTCGATCTTTTATTGACGGACACGAGTCATCCGTTTCATCTTGCCCACATGGAGCGAGCATTACAAGAAGCCCAATTCGCCGCCTCCGAGGACGAGGTTCCGGTGGGGGCGTTGGTCGTTTCGCTCGAACACGGCATCATCGGTCAAGCCCACAACCAACGCGAAACCCTGAATGACCCCACGGCTCACGCGGAGATGATTGCCATCACCCAGGCGTCTCATGCACTAAAATCCTGGCGTTTGGCCAATTGTGTGCTTTATGTGACCCTGGAACCCTGCACAATGTGCGCCGGAGCGATCGTTTTGGCGAGGCTTCCGTACGTCGTCTATGGCGCAACCGATCCCAAGGCCGGTGCCTGCCATACCCTTTACGAAATCCCGACGGATTCTAGGCTCAATCATCGAGCTCAAGTCTTGGGTGGCGTCTTGGCCGATCAATGTGCAGCTGTGTTGACGGATTTCTTTGCCGCTAAAAGACGAATGGGAAAGAAGTGAACCGATTCCCCCCGCGTATTCCGCTAAACAAGTGTCGTGTTTTTGATTTTCAGCCCCGAAGGGGCGAGAGATCCTGGCCGTGGGTGTGAACCCACGAAACTCAAAGAACAAACACAATCACGACTCTTACTCATACGGCCGCCCGAGGGGAGAAGCCCCCAAACCCGAGCGAAGCGGGAAAAACAGCGAGCGCAGCAGTAAAGATAGCGAGCGCAGCGGGAAACGCAGCGGTTGAGGCGTTTTTCGGCTCAGGAGTTCCGCGACTGCAAACTGTACACAACACGAACGGAAACCGCTCTAGATTTTCCAAGGCCAAGTTCCAGACAGCCTTGGGTAAACTAACCAGGAAAACGAGTGCTGCTAATACACCACAACTTATCTCACTTGTTGTCTCTCGTCTTTTCATCGTTCTGGTTTCATTGTCGGTAGACAGGATTCGCCTCCAGATAGTTCTTGACGCGATCGGTTCGATGAACGGCCTTTTTCAAAAACTCCACGGCCAGTTGTAGTCGATCGTCGGGCTCGGCACAACTCATCCGGAGGAAGCCTTTTCCTGCCACTCCGAAACATTCTCCGCCGAGACAAGCCACTCCGAACTCGTCGTCGGCGCCTTCGAGCAAGAACATCGCGAGACCGTGGGAAGTGATCCCAAGTCGTTCGCAAATCGGTGCGATGTTCGGAAAAACGTAAAACGTGCCAGCTGGCATCAAGACAGTAACATCGTCGACTTTCTTGAGAGCATTGACCAACAATTCGACTTTCTTCTGAAACTTAATCATCGTCTCGTCGCGTTCCTTGTCGTCGGCTTCGAGCGCGGCCTGACCTGCGAGTTGGACGATCGGCGGCGTGCACGAAAGGGCCGTGTTGGCCATTTTCGCCATCGACCGGATCAGTTGAGGACTACTGATGGCGTAGCCGCATCTCCACCCACTCATGCTGTAGGATTTGCTAAACGTGTAAGCAGCGACGACCTGATCGAGGATGTCGGGTTGGGCGGGCATCGGATGGTGCTTGCCTTCCCACGCCATGTGACAGTACGGTTCGTCGCTGAAGATCGCGATGTTCTTTCCTCGGACGATGTCGGCGATGTGCTTGACGTCTTCCTCGGTCGCCACACCCCCTGTCGGGTTGTGCGGTGAGTTGAGAAAGATCGCCTTGGCCCTCGGATGGTTCTTCACGAATTCTTCCACATCATTGATGTTCGGGCGAAATTGAGTTTCTTGCCTGAGAGGCGAAAGGACGATTTCTCCCTGACGACGGTGGATGTTCGGATCGTACGTCGGAAAATGCGGCGTGAAAACCAACACGGCGTCGCCCGGATCCAGAACGGCTTCGCAGAAAAACTGCTCGAACACCTTGGCACCTGGACCGACGATTACGTTCTCCGCAGTGATATCGACGCCGTATTCTTTCTTGTAGTTGGCAGCTATGACTTCCCGGAAGCTGGGCAACCCACCCGAAGGGCAATAGTGTGTCATCCCGTCGTCGATGGCTTTCTTTCCGGCGACCAAAGCGCTGGCCGTGCTCGGAAAAGGACTGTCTCCGATCTGCAGTTCAACGACGTCTTTGCCTTTGGCCTTGAGGCCTTTGGCGACAGCCAATACGTCGAAGGCAGTCTCCGTTTTCAATCCTTGGGCAAAATGACTCAAGACGAAAGAAGAGGAAGGTGTATTCATTTTCGGGATCTCGCAGCAACTCTGGACTCATAACATGGTGCTCGGGGACGCATTGGCACGCGGGAGAACCACAGTAGAACTCGACCTCCGGTATAGCTCATCTGGTCGCCCTCGATGCCCATGATCGAAAGTATAACGACCCCGATGAGCGTCGTCCAATCGGGACGGTTGGCGGTAAGTCACGACAAGACCCGAAACTTGGACCGTATTCCGTAGCCATAAATCCGGAGTTTTCACCTACCAATGGACAAAAAATGTCCCGTCTGTGGTTTCTTTCACAATAACAACGCGGGGGAATTCGTCAGAATAAGTATGGGACTTTCGGGAGATTCAGCAAACGAAGGCTTCTCACAAACTTCGTTCGGATTGCTCCGGCTCTTGTCCTTCGGTTTCGATGGACTAAACCAGGAGTCTTTCTTTTCGTCGAAGAGGTTGTCAATCGGGGACGAGTCTCTCCTCAAACAAATTCAAGGACGATGATCTTCTCTATTCGAGGTATTGTTTCATTATGCGAAGCGTTGTAATTGGGTTCGTGGCCGCTGTAGCCTTTTCGTTCGTTGCTTCTCCGGTCGTTCGTGCGGATGACGACAAAGCCGACAAGCTCTGGATTACCAGCTTTGAAGACGCCAAAAAGACGGCTGCCATGGAAAAGCTGGACATCATGATGGAATTCACTGGTTCCGACTGGTGCCCGCCTTGTATCGCCCTGCACGATAATGTGTTGACGAAAGAAACCTTCACGAAGACTGCCCCCAAAAAGTTCGTCCTCTTGAAACTGGACAACCCTCGGGACAAATCCAAGCAAACCGAAGAAGAAAAACTTCAGTACAAAAAGCTCTCGAAGAAATTCAACGTCTCTGGCGTACCCACCGTCTTTTTGGTAGACGCCAAAGGTCGACCTTACGCAAAGTTCGTCGGCTACAGCCGAGCGATGTCGGCAGAAGTTTACACCAACCGTTTGGTAGAAGCTACGAAGACTCGGGCCATGCGAGACGAATACTTCGCCAAGGCTGCAAAAGCCAAAGGCCTCAAAAAAGCCAAGCTCTTGGCCAAGGGAATCGGAGTCATCGGGAACGACTTGGCCCTCGCCTTCTACCGAAACAAGGTCGATCAAATCATCGAGTTGGACACCGATAACAAAGCCGAACTCAAGAACAAGTTCGTCAACATGGTCAAGGCTGGCGACGTCAAGAAAGCCCTCAGCAGCATCCAACAGAAGCACCGCCGAGATGCCAAAGCCGGTACGAAAGCCATCGAGAAGTTGATCGCAAACGAAAAATTGGAAGGGGCAGCCCTTCAGGAAGCTTTGTACATCAAGGCCATGTACCTCTACCAACAGCAGGACAAAGAAGCCTCGAAAGCCGTTCTCGAAGAAGCCGTCGAGGCTGCTCCTGACACCGCGAAAGCCGCAACCATTCGCCGCATCTTGAGCCGTGTTTTCAAGGATTAGAGCGATTCACGGTTGTATTGAGTACAGTTTCTCGTTTTCAAAGTCCTTCTCCCTGCTTGCGGGGAGAAGACCCCCAAACCCGAGCGAAGCGGGAAACCCAGCGAGCGCGAAGCGGGAATCATAGCGACCGAAGCGGGAATCATAGCGACCGAAGCGGGAAACGCAGCGGTTGAGGGGTTCATAAGCTCAAGAGTTTCGCGACCACGAACTGTACCCAACACGAACGTTAACCGCTCTAAAGACTCAAAGTAGCGCAATCACGTAACTCGAAACGTTTGGCCTGGGTTCACCATGATCCAGGCCTTTTTTCTTTCCAAAATACGATTTCCTCCTGACCACCCCTTCGTCGGCACCTTCCCCCGGAAGTTTTGTTCTCCCGCCTTCAGCTCCTCCAGCTTATTTTCTTGGCGTTCGTTTGTGTTAGCCGTCATCATGGTGTTCGAAAGACTAATCTTGACCACCGGAGGAATTTGCAATGCCACATCAAGACGCTTCGTCTCTGAATCGCCGGTCATTCGTCGGCTTGTCGGCCACGGGCGGCCTCGCCGCCCTCGCTGGTGCACATTCAACCAACGCTGAAGAAGACAACCCCAACGCAGACGGTGACACCGAACAGAATCAACCCCAACGCCCTCGTCCCACGACGTTCCAAGTGGCTTGCATGACATTGCCGTACTCGCGATTTCCCCTCCAGCGAGCACTAACGGGTATCAAAAATGCAGGATTCCGTTACGTCGCCTGGGGAACGACACACATGGAGAATGGGAACCGTACTCCCGTGATGGCGACCGATGCCAACCCGCGCGAAGCGCGCGAGCTGGGCATGCGTTGCCGCAACATGGGTCTCACGCCGGTGATGATGTTCTCGACGATATATCCGGAAGCACGCAACGCCGTCGAAGTATTGACCAACCGGATTCGACAGGCCGCGGCAGGCCAGGTCCCTCAAGTCTTGACGTTCGGACACACCCGAGGCGGCAACCGCCGCGTTTGGATCGAAAGGTTGCGACAACTCGGGCGAGTCGCTGCGGATAACAACGTCACCTTGGTCGTCAAGCAACATGGTGGCACGACGGGCACCGGGACTGTACTCGCCGAGATCACGAAAGAAGTGAATCATCCCAACATCAAAGTCAACTACGACGCCGGAAACGTGATGGATTACTTGCGACTACCAGCCGACCGCATCTACGTTGACCTGTGTCGTTGCGCGAGTGAGGTTCGAAGTTTCTGCATCAAAGACCATCGACAATGGCCTCGTGACCAGGATTGCGGACCTGGTTTGGGGGAAATCGATCACTATCGATTGTTACACGAGGTGGCGTTCACCGGACTGACGATGCCGCTTTGTTGTGAAAACATCTTCGCGCCAGTAATCGAGCGTCCGACGACCCCCGTAGGCGTCGATGCGTTGGCCAAACGAGCCAAAGAATTCCTCGACTTGGTCATCCAAGCCGTTCAACACCAACCAAGGCAGCCTGACGAACGATAGCAGCCAGAAAAGGCAAGCAGTCGACAATCGTACTTCCTCTGCCTTCGGAAACTCAAGACCCAGACTTGCCATTCAAAGCCGCCAAGCCGTCTTCGTCGAGCATGAAGCGTCGAATGCTGACGGCTTTTTTTGTGTCCGTATCGATTTCAACGATGGCTCCCGACAGCCGAGGGTCTCCCTCGGCGACGTCGAAAGAACTCGGAATGAAAGTAATCGTTGTGGACAGCACCCGATCGATGCGTCGTCCAAGGACGCTGGCGTGTGGGCCTGTCATTCCGACATCGGTAATGTAGGCAGTTCCTTCCGGGAGGATTTGTTCGTCCGCTGTGGGAACGTGAGTGTGTGTTCCAAAGATGGCCGTGACGCGTCCCTTGAGATGGTGGGCGACCAGATATTTGTCGGCCGTCGCCTCGGCGTGGATATCGACCAGAGTACAATGAACATCCTCAGGGATCTGCTCAAGAACACGGTCGGCAGCCTGGAACGGGCAATCGACAGCCTTCATGAACGTTCGGCCTAGCAAACAAAAAGCGGCCACTCGGTGGCCGGTTTTGGTCTCGTAGACAATAAAATCGTGTCCCGGAGAAGCTCCCGGAAAATTGGCCGGACGGCAGATGTGGCCGTCTTCCTCGAGCGTCTGCTTGATCTCCATGCGTTTGTAGACGTGGTCCCCCATGGTGATCATCTCGATCCCCGCCTGGCGCAGCTCTTTGAAGGCCTTGGGAGTCAATCCAGAACCGTTGGTGGCGTTCTCAGCATTGGCCACAACGAGATCGAGTTGCTCGTGGCAAATGACGGTTGGCAACGCCCGCTTAATTATGGATACGCCGGGTCGACCAACGATATCACCAAGGAACAAAAGCTTCATGGAGTGAGGGGGGTCAATGGCCACAAAAATTGAGATTATTCTTCGCTTATCATACGAAATGTCAGTGAAAATTGCATCCGCAGCTCGACAACGAACCGACTCTGGGAGCAAGTAGTCCGTCACGCATCCCTGCCGTCGCCCAGCCAGACCAATAGTTCCTGCAAATTACGTGACAGCTTGCTTCAACCGCGACAAACCATCCTGGGCTTGCCCAGCCAGCGGATGATTGGGCCATACCAACACTTGATCGTAACACGCTTTGGCCTTCTTATAATCACCCAAACTTTCGTAAGCAACGCCGAGCTTGTAGTACGTGTCGCCGCCGCTCTTGTTCGACTTCCGGAATTCAGTGAAGCACTCGATCGCCTTCTCGGGATTGTTGTTGAGGTACATGTCTCCGAGAACCCGACACGCCAGGTACCACGAATCTTCTTCGTCCTTCGATGGAAAATGGTCGGGCTTGTTGGTACGAACGTCCTCAAGAACGTCGATGGCTTCCTTGTTCTCACCGCGAGCACGTTTGATACGTCCGCGAAGCACACGTACGGTCAAGTTTTCGGGATTCATGACCTGGGCCAACGACAGCAAGTGTTCGGACCAATCCAAAATAGTCAGGTCGTCTCCTTGTTTATCGAGAAGAAAACGGGATTTCTGCAGGCAATAATCCGTGTCAAACAGTTTCTGCACTTCCTCGCGACGCTTGCGAAGGTCGTCGGGCATGACTGAGTAATAGTATTTGTCTTTCTTATCAAACAGGTCTTGGTCTTTGCCAAACGTCAGCCCGTGTTCTGTCTGGAGTAACGCATTCCAGACGTCGCCCTTTTGCTCGTAGAGTTCGGCGAGGATGCGATGGGTCTCGCGACCGTCAACCTTCGCTTCGGCGTACTTGCGGTACAGTGCAATCGCCCGGTCGAAGTCACCGTCCTCCCGGGCAACCCCCGCAAGCATTTTGACGACTTGAAAATACACGTCCCGCGATCCCTTCGAAAGGTTCTGCGGGCCGACCTTGTCACCGACTTCTTTGGCTAACTCGTAATGACGCCAAGCCCCTTCCGTGTCGCCGTGTTGGTCACTGATCTTGGCGATATCGACGTACAACTTCGGGGCGTTCTCGAGATCTCCACGCGCGGCTATTCGGTAGAACTCAACGGCACGTCGCCATTTCGTGGGGTCGCCCATCATCGCTTTGCCGAGCTCTTCGGCGTACTTGTGGTCGAACAACACGGCCCCCCCACCTTCCGGGGCGACGAGATCATAGTCGAACTCACGGAGATCCGCGTAGAGCATTCGCTTCATGGCCCAAGCGGCTTCGTCTTCGGGGTTCGCGGCGAGTTCCCGTTCGACCGCGGCGATGGCTTCCATTTTCTGCTTCGGATTTTGGATCTGCACGCTACCGACTCGTTTCTTCATCTCGGGATGGCCAACAAGGGCCAGTTGCCACGCCGAAAACGCCATGACTTGTTGATGTGGATTGTCTGTGCTGTGTTCGGCCAAGACGGCAGTCAAGCGTTCGGCGGCTTCGTCGAACTTCTTTTCGTGGAGGAAAGCCACCGTCCGCCAATAATCGCAACGGGGTTCCAGTTCGGGATGTTGTTGGCCAGCGAAGTCCAAGAGTTTGCGAGCCTCGATCAAATCGACCGCGCTCGGTGGTCGGGAAAGCAAAGACCCGGACCGTTGCAAGCAGACTTCGAAGTCTATGAGCGAAAGCGTCTCAGAGTCCTTCGCCACCTCATCGAAATCCATGAGACGATGGATGTCCCAAAGAGCTTCCTGAGCGAGTTCGCTCTTTTGGTCGATCTCGGATGCCCGTTGGAGCACCGCCAACGCCAATTTGAACTTGCCGACCGAGCCGTAACACACTCCCCGAATCAGATGCTTGGAAACCCGAACACTTGGCAAAATGTTTCGCGTGTAAACATAGTAGAGGGCAATCGGGAAGAGCATGCTCAGGTATTTGAACTCGTTGTCCTGATTACCCTTCCACCAAAAGAACCAGAACGCCACCCCAATGACCGAACAAATGGCTGCGATGTCGGACTCGGATTCCTCCGACAAACTCGTGAATGTGAGCAAATAATAGAATGGCAACCCGAGCAACAAGACGAACGGGATCATTGCTTTGATTTGCGCGGTGAGGTACGTCGGATACGATGTCTCGACAGCGTTGACGACTCCCATCGCCACACCGACCGTCGCTATGATCAAGACGAACCCGAGCCAGAACCGGATGTAGCGGTGAAATCTCTGAGCAATGTAGAGCAACAACCCGTAAACGGCACCACCGCCAACGCACCCACCCAGTAAGGCGTTGTTTGGTTCTCGGTCGAGCGTGAATATCCCGATCATGGCCCCAAGTAACGTCCCAGCGTAGATGGCCCCCGGCGAGTCCAGCAACACAAAAAGGAAGAAACGCACAGGTTGCCCGAGAAATCGGTGTCCCTCACGGAGTTTCAACGCCGTTGCGAAGAGGAACATCGACACGATGCCAATGCCCAACACAATACCGACGTGACCGAGTTCGTTCCACGTTGCCGGGGGTTCAAACACCGCCAAATATACAAAAAGGCCGAGCAAGACGCCCTTGAGTAGGAATTCAATCTGTTGCCATCGCATGATTCGTGATGCCCTGGCTTGTTGGAGTCAGATGTTCGGTTTGCACATTCGAGAGCCGTGGATTTTCCCCAGATGCTGCCGCAAAATTTACGTATTTGGACAATCATTGACGAGCACTCGCGACACTCTCGAAACCTCATTATACCGAGTTCAGGACGTGAAAACTCGTCTTGTCAGTCCCGTTTCTTATACTTCAACAAAAGAGGTCTTCCACCGTCACGTACCGTTGCTCCCAAGGAGGCGTCTCCCATGCCCACGTTGATCGAACGTCCCACGACCATCGAAGCCGCCGGCAACAAGCCCAAGATCATCGAGGAATACGTTGGCCGCGTGAATTCTCGCGAAGAGTCCTTGAGCATCGCCCACATGCGAAGTCCGGGTGGATGGGTCGAACCCGGACAGACCCCCGAATTCGACGAGTACACCGTCGTCTTGAAGGGCATGTTACGTGTGACGTACAAGGGCGGGAGTATTGACGTGCAAGCCGGACAGGCTGTGCTCGCTCATCGAGAAGAGTGGGTGCAATACAGCACGCCCGAAACCGAAGGGGCAGAATACATCGCCGTTTGTCTTCCGGCTTTTTCGCCCGAAACGGTCCATCGTGATGATGAGGACGTAGAAGGGGAAGAGTGAGGATAGGTAAGGTGTCACAAGCACACGCGTAGCCAAGCGATGACACAGCATTTCTTTGTAGGTGTCCCGTCGGCGTAGGGGAGAACTCGCCAATCACACCCTTCTACAAACACACCTACCGAGTCTCCGGCAACTCATGCGTGTACGGCACGTCCCACAACCGGTGATCAAGGTTGATCACCAATCGGTCGCCGAGTTTATTGACGATGCAATGCTCACCGGGGCCATTCCGCACGAATCGCCCCCAATCGGTATCGTCACCACATCGAGTGACAAAATACGAGTCCGTCAATATCACATCGTTGATTCCGTTACGTTCCGCGAACGTTCCCACCAAACCCCAACCGTGGGACAAGATGAACAGATACCGAGTGCCGACTTCGTACATTTCGATAGCCATTGTTGAGCGATCTCACTAGAATCCAGCCCTGTGTTCTAAACCTTCAGGCCCCTCATCGGTATGCTCAAATCCAACTCCAGAACCGGTATATTGTCGCTTTGTCGTCCAAAGCCAACTACCGTTACTCCACTCTTTGTAGGAACGTACCAACACTTCTACCAGAAGATCATGGTACGGAGCCGAACTCGCAGCATGGACCCAATCTGTCCCGGATGAGCTCATACCAGTTCCGGCCCTAGCAAACCCATACCCCTGACCTTCTCGGTAGTCTTCCCCGTGTCCTGGGACTCCCCATTGGTAGACGCTCTTCCCTACTCTCTTCCGAATCCGAATCGCATTCGCTGCAAGGGCCTGTTCCTGTTCCTCGAGATAATCCGCATAGATCAACACGAGCGAAACATCACACGGATTCTCGCGGATCGCTCGCAGGAGTTGTTCACCTTGAGGATCACTCACGCGTCGGTCTCCCTTTTGGCACCTTTAGCCACGCTACATCGAACACTTCGTCGGACGTCGTTTGTTACTTCAAGTCCAACAGCGACAATAATTCTCCGGCTTTCGACAACTCATCCAGGTTCCAGCAGGCTTGTAGAATCGCATCCGCTTTGTCCTTGCCGTAGCGAGGCTCGGCCATCGTACGGAATTTTTTCTCGACTTCTTCGTCCGTCATGGGATTGCGGGCATGCCCCCGCGGATACGAGACCTCTTTGATGTGTTGAGCACCGTCGTCCATCGTGATCGTGATTCGGTTCGGAATCCCTTCCGGATAACCCTTGTTGATCTCCGCATCGCGATGGATTGTCACCTTCGCAACGAGATCGAGCAGTTTCTCGTCGGCTAACCGCTCCGGCGAAAACTGTTCGAGGGTCACGTCACCATCGACCAGAGCAACGGCCGTGCAATACGGTAGGCTATGATCGGCAGTCTCACGCGTCTTTGGGCGCCACTTCTCGGGGTCTTTGCCGATGATGTCGGCAGCGGCGTCGAACGTATGGATGTCGATGGATTGAACCTGACTCACGTCACCGACCGCATCACGCATTTGCAAAGCCGCGTCGATGGCGCTCTGAGAATGGTATTCTGCTGGCCAGAACTTGATATACGTTTCGGTGATCATGAACGGATTAGTCTTGTCCCCGAGAGGCGCTAATTCGAACGATTCGCGGGTGACCAAGTTAAAGAAGCCGAGTTCGCCTTCAAAAATCGGAGCCGGGCCGGTCATTCCTTCCGACGCCAACACGGCAGCGAAGACGCCGCCCCTCGCGGCGTTCGCGAACGCGCAGCCTTTCCACATGCTCAGTTCGCCAGACCGGGTTTGGCGGAGGGCAACATTACAAACCCCCGCAATTCCCAGAGCGTGTGTTGTCCGCGTCTCGTCGAGCCCAAGCAACCGACACGCTGCGGCACAACTCGAAAGGGCTCCATAAGTGACGTGGTCCACGCCGTGCTTGCGAAGGCTCGAGGCATCGCAGAAGCGACACTGCAATTCATAGGCGATGGCCGAAGCAACGATCATCTCCTGACCCGTCGAACCAACCATGTCACCGACCGAAAGAACGGCCGCCAGGTTGTCGCTGGGGTGAGCTGGTTCGAGTGACAGATAGGTGTCATTATAATCGAGATAGCGAATCAACAAACCGTTAACGAACGTAGCCCAATCGACGCTACTACGTCCACCACCGATCATTCCCGAACCGGGGTCGCCTTGGACACGCTCAGCACATCGCTTGGCGATGGCGTACGCATCAGCGTCCATGGCACCGGCAGCCGTCGCGAAGGAATCGATGAATCGTCGTTTTACCTCGTGGACGACTGGCGTCGGAAGATCCTCAAACTTGAGGTGCTGGGTGTATTGCGCGAGTTTATTCGCTAGTGGTTGTTGCGTCATGGGGGACTCACCAAAAGAGAGGGGATGAAGCTCGGAACCTCGATCACGGAGATTGTAGAGGATTATGAAGAAATGTCCGTTCCGAGGATAACCGGAGGCTACTCCACCCGCTCAATCACCAACAACGTCAGGTCGTCGGGAGCGGTTTGTTCGCCGAACACATCTTTCGCGACCTGTTGGACGAATTCCTGGACCGGAAGTCGTTTATGGGCGTCGGCGCAAGCCAGCAGGCTAGCTCCCCCTTTGGGATGATCACGAAAACTGGCGTTCTCCGTTCCGTCGGTGCAAATCAGCAGTTTATCCCCCGGTTCCAACCTATGGGATTGAATCGTATATTTCGTCCGGAAAACCCCCAGCAGTGTTCCCTCGACCTGACACAGCTGGGGTGAGCCGTTCGGCCTGACGAGGACCGGGTGCGGATGGCCAGCCCGTGAGAATTCCAACGTGCCATCGACGTAGTTGTATTTTGCGTAGACCATCGTGATGAAGGGATTGTCCGAGAGGTCTTGATCGATCATGTCCTGGTTGAGGTTATCAAGGACCTCGTTCGGCGGCAAAAGTCGGTAGCTATGACCGTTAATCTCTTTTGGTCGTATTCTCTCTTTCACGAAGATCGTCAGTAAACTCGCAGGGACGCCGTGGCCCATAGCGTCCGCCACATAAAACCCGAGGTGTCGTTCGTCGAGTCGGAAAACGTCGTAAAAATCACCCCCCACGCGGCCACAAGGCTTGTAAAAGACCCCAAACCGGACTTGGGGGAGTTCGGGCAGTTTTTGAGGTAGAAAACTGGTCTGGATGCGTGCGGCCAACTCCAGTTCGAAATTCATCTGTTGATAAACATTTTGGAGACGTTTGTTGATACGATTGACTTCGGCGGTCTTTTCGAGAAGTCGATCGTGTCGAGCCTTGATGGTTGCAAACGCCTGAATTTGCGAGAGGAACTCTTGGGGCGAGAAAGGCCTGAGCAGATACATGTTCGCCCCGCTTTCCAACATGCCCAGGCGAGCCGTCGGCGTCGAATCATTACAAATGTACAAAATCGGGACGAACGCTTCTCCCAATCTTCGACGTGCTGCGCGACACAGTTGTTGCCCCATCTCGTTCTTCGAGCCTGCGTCCACGACTAACAAGTCATAACTCTTGACGTCCTGCCCGTCGAGTTCGGTCAATGGGACGCGACTGACTTCGTGACCCGCCTCCTCCAACAGCAGTAGCAAATCACACGAACCGAGATCATCACTCCAGAGAAATATCTGCAACCGTGTCCTTACCATACTGCAACTCCTTCGTGCCACACAGTATACGGAGTTAGTCTTCTATTGGTACTGGGAAATGGTGGCTGCCCAGCGCAGTGAAACCAAACCCTGTGGATATATGCAACCCCCCACGCTATGGATTAGATACAAGACTTAGCCAACCATAAAGGAGACTCAACATGCCATCGGAAGCAAAGAACCGACTCGATACACTACACCACATCGCCATTCCTGTCGACGACGTCGGCAAGGCGGTAGACTGGTACACCCAGACTTTCCGGTGTACGATCGACTATCAAGACGAGACCTGGGCATTGCTTGGATTCGACAACATCAAGATGGCACTTGTCATACCCGAACAACATCCAGCACACGTCGCTTTCGTCCATCCCGAAGCAGAGAGTTTTGGAGAACTCAAGCCGCATCGAGACGGGACACGCTCGATCTATATCAATGACACTGCCGGGAACGCCGTGGAAATCATGTCGACGGATGGTGTCTGAGCCGGAAAGAGTTGAGCCATGAGTAATGATGTCGATGTCGTCATAGTCGGTGGTGGTTTAACTGGATTGGCTTGTGCGCTTTCCTTGCAAGAGTGGAATGTCCCGTTCCTGCTTTTGGAGGCCCAAGATGCCGTCGGAGGTCGTGTCCGGACGGACAAGGTCGAAGGGTTTCTCCTCGACCGTGGTTTTCAAGTCTTGCTCACTGCCTACCCTGAATCGCAACGAGTGCTCGACTACGACGCGCTCGACCTCAAGCCGTTCTATCCGGGAGCACTAGTCCGCATCGAGGGCAAATTCCATCGCGTAGCCGACTTCTGGCGAAAACCCATCGCCGGACTGGGAACGTTGTTCGCCCCCGTAGGCACTTTGATCGACAAAATTCGTGTGAATAATCTACGAAGTCGTGTCCGAAAACATTCGATCGAAGAACTTTTCTCGTTCCCCGAAACAACAACGCTGGAACACCTTCGATCGTTTGGGTTTTCCGAACGGATGATCGAACGTTTCTTTCGCCCCTTCTTCAGCGGCATCTTTCTCGAAGAGGCACTCAACACTTCAAGCCGAATGTTCGATTTCGTCTTCCGCATGTTTTCCGACGGTGACACAAGCATTCCGAGCCAGGGGATGCAAACCATGCCCGAACAGATGGCTGCGAAACTACCACCCACCAGCATCCGAACCCAGGCTCGGGTTTCGAAAGTCGAGGAACAAGGGATGGTTCACCTCGAAAACGGGGAAACGATCCAAGCAAAAGCCGTCGTGGTCGCGACTGATGCTGCCGCCGTCCCGGAGTTGGTCCATGGCTTTTCGTCACCAGAGTGGAAAAGTGTTTGTTGTGTTTATTACGCTGCGGAAAAATCTCCGGTGGTCGAACCCGTCTTGGTCCTCAATGCCGAAGGCCGTGGACCAGTCAATAACTTTTCTGTCCTGAGCGACGTTGCTTCATCCTACGCACCTCCAGGTTCGGCTCTCCTGTCGGCTTCCGTGCTGGGCAACCCGGACCAATCAGACGAGCAGTTGGAAATGTCCGTGCGAGACCACTTGCGTGAGTGGTACGGTCCAACTGTATCGAACTGGCGGCACCTACGTACTTACCGCATCCAACACGCACTGCCCGACCAAACACCTCCAGCGTTGCAGGACCCAGAACGCCCCGTCCAGCTGCGCCCAGGTCTCTACCTGTGTGGGGATCATCGAGATAATGCGTCGATCAACGGCGCGATGGTCTCAGGACGTCGAACGGCAGAAATTCTGTTGAAACAACTCTGAGATGTTGCCCACGGTCCACAACCAGGCAACTGGTCGTTGGTGCTGTCCTGGATGATGAGAGTCGTGCTTAGACAGGTTCTCAAACTATCCAACAGAGCCTCACCTCTCCTTTCTCGAAACAACAGTTGCGACGACCGACCCCACTGACCTACAATATCAGCTATCGATTTGTAAACTTTCCGAGCCGCTGGGCTCTGAACACCTGTCTCCCTACACAGAGAGGCTGCGCCGAATGGCTGTACACTCCCATCTACCCCCCTCTCTCCAAAATCAACTCACGAGTCTTGCCAGTCACGTTCGTTTCGTCCGACTGACGCGAGGTCTCGGCCTCCTTGCATTTACGACTTTGGTGCTCGTTGCCACGGTTGGCTTGATCGATGCTTACACGTTTTTACAAGCGGAACTTTTACAATACGTGTTGTTTGGCCTCATTGGAATGGCGGCTGCCCTCGGTATCTTCGGATGTCTTCTGCCCGCGTTCCGACCCATGAATTGGCGCGGACTTGCTGCGGTCATCGAAGAACACTATCCCGAGCTGCACGAGCGGTTGCTCAGCAGCGTCGAACTCGACGCCGACAAGAATCCACACGGTTCGAAACAGTTAATAGGTCAGGTACTCGCCGAAACCAACGACCAGGCCAAATCACTGGTTTTCACCCGAGCGATTCCCAAGACATCGGCGTACGCACTCGGCATCCTCGCTTCCCTTAGCTTGTTGGCGTGTGGTGTCCTCTTCGTATGTTCGCCGTCGCAATCGTTGGATTTCACTCATCGATTGCTCATGAGCTGGAACGCCCCTCCTCCCATCGAGTTCGACGTGAGTCCGGGTGACGGACACGCGGCTTACCGTCGTACGGTCGAGTTCGAAGTGAAAATTCATCGTCGTAATGGGCACATCGCCTGGCCAAGTGAATGCCAACTCGTGATCCAGGACAAAGATGGACAAACAACTCGCGTCACCATGCAACGACAGGAAGGCCAAACCTACACCTACGGTCTCGAAAGCTTGGATGACGCAATCAACTATCGAATAGAAGCTGGAGGATACCGAAGCCGGCAATACCTGATAGAACCAGTGGAACCCGTGGAGCTGGTCTCTGAGCGAGTCATCATCACAATCACCCCACCCAACTACTTGTCGAAGCAGAAACCGAAACAGCACTCCGCAGGAACCCGCGTGAAAGCCATCGAGTACAGCCAAATCGAGTGCCGTTTGCCGTTCACAAGACCGGCCCAAACCGCCACCCTCCGAATTGCCCAGATCGATGAGGAAGGCGAGACCAGTCAATTGTGGACATACAACACGAATCTCGACGACGATCGAACATCGGCAATCATGACTTTGCCAGCATTGCCAACCGGCCAGTACAAGATATCCGTTCGCATGGAGGCTGAACACAAGGTCACCACAACCCAACCCGTCTTTTACCTTCAAGTACATAGTGACACTCCACCGGTATGGGAGGTCCAACCACCCCGGTTTGGGCGAACAATCGCGTTCACCGAACCCGGAGAGCTTCCGAAGGTCCCCTCCACATTCGTCCAAACGGTACGCCCCAAAGGCAACATACCTCTCCAGGGAGTCGTTCGAGACAAGGAGGGGATCGACGCCGTAGCCGTGGAATATCGCGTCAATCAGGGAGTCAAACGGACCCGAAAGATTGTCAATGGAAAGGGCAATACCAGAGTCGTGTTGGAGAACCTCTTTTCGCTCCCCAACGATTTGAAAGAGGGCAATTACCTCTTCTACCGAATCGTCGCGACCGATAATCGCGACGTTCCCAAAGGAACTTGCGTCAACATGGTGGGGAAGCCACACCCTAAACGACATTTGGGTGCCCAAAGAACTTTCGGGCCGATCGAGGGTTGGTTCGTGGTCCAAGTGAGAAAAGACAACTCCTCGCTTGCAAAAAAGGAGATCGAGAAACAACGCGATCTCGTCAAGGAGAAGCTCGAAGCCATCAAACAAGCAATTCGCAGCGAACGCAAACAGATCGAAGAGTTCGACGCCCAAACACGTCGACTCGAAAGCCTTTCGGAAGAGCATCGCAAGACCCTCAAAGGCCTCATCCGTCAGACCCAACAAGTGAGTAAAGACGTCGATGACCTCAAGCAAACGATCGAAGACATCCCTGAGTTTTTGGGCCTCGCAGGGTTACTCGAATCGTTGTACAGCAACGAACTGAACGCGGCGGCAACTTTTCTTGAAACCGCACTGACCAAGCAAACCATTCAACTCGAACGCGAACAAAACGTCGGTTTGGGCGATGCCGAACTGTTGAAAGCCCTCAAGAAACTCGGCGATATCGAGAAACTGAATCAGAGAATTGCCGAAACACGCGAAAAGATGAGAAAACTCACTGAACTCGCCCGGCAGCAAGAGGAACTGAGCAACAAGACGGCCAAGATCGAAAATCAGAAAGACACCGAGGACCCCGGTTGGAAGGCCGAACTGGAAAAGCTCCAAAAGGAACAAGCACAGATCGCCCAACAACTGGCTAAGATGGCCAAAGAAGATCCCTCTCTGAATAACGCATTCCAGATGGAGAAAGCCAATCAACTCGCGGAAAAGGCCAATGCTCTCGCCAAAAAACAGCAACAACTCATCCAGAAAAAAGACACTGCCCTCCAGGAACGGATTAAGTTGGTCCTGAACGACTTCGCCAAGAAGCAACAGGCCATTGTTGATCAGGCCAAGGAAACTAACAAAAGCAACGCCAGCTTGTTCGACGAGAAACGAATACAACCCCCAGCGACGAAACCGGGAGAAGAAGCAGCCAACGCACTCCGACACAACAAAGCTCAGAGGGCATTAGCCCAACAGGACCAGCAAACGAAGGAACTCTTGCGAGGAGCCGCCCGTCTGAGGGGTCAGAAACTGCCGACCAACGACCCTCGCCAAATCATTCAGAAACTCGCCCAACTCCAAAAGCAACTGGTCAAGCGACTCAAGCAAGAGTCTGGGAAGGTTATGCTTCGTTCACGGAAAGAGATGCTCGAGTGGCATCGCGAAATTTTCGGAATCCAACGAAAAATTGCCGAGACGACCAAAAGCCTCCTTCTACCTTCGGAAGGAAAACTCGCCAAGACAATGCTCGCCAGAACTCGTCAAGAACTGGCTGACGCAACCAAGTACACTCGAAGCCTCAACCCGTTGAAAACTCTTCCCGCGATGGAACAAGCGCAGGTAGCCCTGGAACAACTGGCTCGAGTTGTCCCCCCGACTCCTAAAACCATTGTCCCCGAACCTGCCAAAGAAAAACTCCAAGACGCAGTAGCCGCCAAGGAGGCGGAAAACCTTCGCCAACTCGCCGTCCGTCAAGACAACCTACGTCGAGAGCTTCAGAAGTTCCTCCAAAACCCAACCGTAAAAATGGCGACCAACAAAAAGGTCGAGGAGGAACAAAAGGCGTTAGCGAAAGAGACCAATAAACTCGCCAAGGATTTGGCCAACCTCGCCCAGAACACGACGAAAGAAAAACCGGCCAACACTACCGCTCGGATGGCGGCCAAGGCCGCCGACGAAGCCCAACAAGCGATGAAGAACTCCCAGCAGCAGGCGAACAGCAAAAAGCTGAACCAGGCCCGCCAGTCCGACCAACAAGCGAATCGAAAACTCAAACAAGCCGCATCGGCCGCCAAACAGACCGCCATGCGGCTGTCACAAGCCAAAGGCAAACCTGGCAGCGGAAAAAATGCCAAGGGCCAATCCCAAGCAAACAAGTCGTTCCAAGAAGGTCAGAAACAAGCCACCAACGCCCAAACGCAATTGAGTCAGAGCCAGCCGCAACAGGCCAAGGAATCTATGCAAATGGCAGCCAACGCGATGCGAAACGCAGCAAACCAAATGAGTCAGCAGCTCCAACAACAAAGTTCCATGAAAGCAATGTCGCCCAAGAAACAAACGAAACGTGGAATGGCCGGAGTTCCTCCAGCCTTGCAACCGCCTGCCGCTTTCAAGGAAGAGTTCAAAAAGTACGAAGGCAAACGATGGGGGGAACTGCCCGGAGAACTGAAAAGCCGCATGATGATGGAAATGCGTGCCCGATACGGCGAGGCCTACGCCACGATCATCCAGCAATACTTCGAAGAGATTGCCAACACACGAGGGAACAGGGAGTAGAGCATCGGTAACAGGAAACAAAAAACAGAGAATAGAAAACAGCAAGAGGGCCACTCTCTTCCGATGTTTCTGTTCCCTGCTCCCTGCTTGGACTTTACCAAGTGAGCGAGACGGGCTCTCCATCATTCCGTCGGCCCAGGCGTTCGTAGGTCATCAGGTCAATCGTTGCGGGTAAACCAGTGACGTGACCGTCTGCAAAAGCAAATTGGACAACGTGTGTGTGGAGGCTACCGAAGACCCACTCGAGGTTATCCGGGTCGGTCGTCAACGGCCAGCGACGACCTGTCGGCCGAAGTGAGCAGGTTCGGCTACCTCCGTCGTAGAGCGAACAATCCCACCCACCCATACCAAGTTTATCATAGGGAACATGCTTCTCTCCTACGAGCAAGGTGTTGCTCAACCCATCCGTAAATTCCTCCAAACGATGTCCTATTTCCCATTGGAATGCTCCGCTCATGTTGGGACACGTTTCCTCGGATTCATCATGCCCCGACCTATCGATACAAGCAGCGTAATCACCGAGGGCTCCGGGAACGTGCGTACCCGCAGGCCCCCAATCACCCGAGATGCTGCTGGTCGGGTCGTCGTTGGGACCACGCCGGGAAGGGCAGAAAAAGATGCTGAGTCGAGTCATGCGGGCCACATCGGTTTGGTCATAGTAGCTCGCATCGATGTTCCACTGCCTGAACAAGTTTTGTTGCTCCAAATACGGCGCAATCAGTACCGCCCAGGTTGCCTTGCCAACTTCGACTCGAGAAGGTGGCAGTTTATCGTAAACCTCTTCGTAATGTAAAATCGCCAAGCTAATTTGCTTGAGATTGTTGGCACACTGGGTGCGGTTGGCCGATTCCCGAATATGTTGGATGGCAGGCAGTAACAAGCCCATCAAAACGGTGATGATGGCCATGACCACAAGCAGTTCGATTAACGTGAATGCGTTTCGGTTTCGCATCAGAAATCTCCGAAGGAAATAAGGGGGGAGTCGAGAGTCAACGCGTCGAACCGCACGGGAAAACCGAATCATGTTGAAACGATCCGTGTAATCCGGGGTTGCTCCCTGGTCTGTTGACACTTGTCTTTGGCCGCACAGCCATCGATCTAAAACTGAATTTGGGAATCTGGGATCAGGAGTTGAACAGATTCCTCCGAGTCGAACGCTATCCCAGGCAATCTCAAGCGCAGCGGGAGCATTGCACGCGAAGGCCGTTCGAATATCAGATGAATGAAACTCGACTCCAATGGCGCAAGTTTGGACGCTGTTTTCGGTCCTTTGACTGCCCAACCTTTCGGAGGAGTCAAACGAGGTATCGCCATTCCTTGGGTGGAATCCGTCAATTCGGGGCCGTCACTGTTTTCTTCGTTCCAACCGCGAAATTCAACTCGCTTGCGAACCCCAGCATTTTTCAACCGTAACAAGATATGGAGATACTGTTGCGAAAGTGTTTTTGTTGTTTTCTGGTCGGGGCCGGTTAGTGTCACGGTTCCCACGTAGGCCTTGATGAGATTGACTCGCACGTCTCGATACTGCCATGCCATTCCATCGACGTTGACCCAATCCGTCGGTATCGGGTCGCTTCCGTCATGGGGGATGGCATGAACTTGTTGGTCCACCTTCTCCTGGAAGGTCTCTACCCCAGAAGTTCCCCAAACACCAAGAAACACCAATGCGCCGACCATAGCCAAAGCGTTCAACACTCCTCCGAGAATCGGAAAAGTAAGTTTCCTGGGCCAGAGACAACTGCCTAGCCCCGCCAGTAAGATGCCAATGCCTCCGAAAACAATCGTCCCGATTTGGCCGTTGGGAACAAACGCCATTCCAAACGCCAAGACCGCTAATCCGATGGAACCGAGGTGACAACACCCCTCGATGTCCCACGAGCGCCTGGGACGCTCAAGCATGGCCGTGATGTGCGGGGGCGTTTGGCTGTTGGGCTTGTTGGCCTCTGTTTTCGAGACATCTTCCTGAGGATCAGGAAGCTCAGAAAGCGTTTCGTCAGAGATGCTCTCGGCCAGTGAAGTCTCTGCTTCCGTTTCTGCAGGGACGGAGGAAGGAATTGTTTTCTTGGGTCGTTTTTTGAATCCAGGTTTGGCCTGTCCGGCATTCGGTGAAACCGCTCCGACCCACTCTGGAAGCCCCAACGCCACTGGTTCTTTGCCGGAGCCAGTTCCTCCCGCTTCACCTATACTCCCAGGGGCTACAGGGTCGTAAATTAGTTCGGGACCATTGATTCGAAAGGTAGTTTGGCAGTGGGGACAAGTGAGAGTTTGCCCAACGGCTTCTTCGTAAACCTGAATCCTCAATTCTTGGCAACCTGGACATAAGGCAAACAATGGCATTGAGGTGTTCCTTCCAGGATTTGCTGCCGGCTGAGGGGAAACGGAAGAGCCAGAAGAAATATCGAAATTAATCTAATGACCGATCCGTCACTTAGCAACTAAAAACTTGCGACGAACCAGGATCCGGATCATGATTGAAATCAAACACAACGAACGGGATGCGCACGTCCTCTTCATAAGTACTAGCGCAATCTTTAGTCGCCAATTCGGGAATACTGGATCATGTCGGAAGTCATAATTGTTGGTGGCGGAATCTCGGGGCTGACCGTGGCTTTTCGGTTGCAGCAGTTGATGCCTGAAGCCACAATCACCGTCCTTGAGAAAGAACCCAGGCTCGGCGGGACGATCCGTACCGACGAACGCGATGGATTTCGCGTCGAAGCTGGCCCGAATGGTTTTCTGGATTCCAAACCATCGACGAAGCAACTTTGCGAAGATCTTGGCATTCATCGACACCTTGTGGCCGGAAGCGAAGCCGCCTCGAAAAATCGGTATTTGTTTCTCGGAGAAGGACATCTGCGAAAACTCCCTACAGGCTTTGGGTCGTTCCTCCGAAGCGGGCTACTGAGCTGGCGAGGAAAATTATCGCTGATGATGGAGCGATTCCGTCGACCCGCAATGGAACTCTCCGACGAATCCATCGATTCCTTCACACGTCGTCGCGCCGGTAACGAAGCTGCCGACCTTCTGGCCGATGCGATGGTCACCGGCATCTATGCGGGAGACCCATCACTGCTTAGTGTGCAAGCGTCATTTCCAAGGCTGGCAACTCTCGAAAAGGAACACGGAAGCGTGTTGAAGGGAATGGCCAAAGCCGCCAAAGAAAAACGCAAGGAAGCGAAAGCTCGTGGGGAAACTCCGAGACGTCCCGATTTGCTTTCGTTCCAAAACGGCCTTACCTTCCTCATCGAGATACTGCGAGAACGTTTGAAGACCCCAGCCGAAGTTGGCGTCAGCGTCTCGAGAATTCTCCGTGAGAACCAAGACAATGCAGGACAGCGTTGGCGTGTGTTTTCCGAAGACGGCCGTAACTGGCAAGCCGACTCGGTCGTCCTCACTTGTCCAGCCCATCAACAAGCCGACATGGTTAGCGAACTCGACGCGAAGTTGGCCGAAGAAATCCGCGGCATTCCTTACAATCGTGTCGTGGTGGTTGGAATGGGATATCGCAAAAACGATGTACCGATGTCGATCGATGGCTTCGGCTACATCGCTCCACAGCGGTTACAACGTGACCTCCTCGGAGTTCAGTGGTGTTCGTCGATCTATCCTGACCGAGCCCCAGAAGACGCCGTCTTGTTACGGGCACTCGCAGGCGGTTGGCACCGAGCTGATATCTTGGATTGGGATGACGAGCGATTGATCCGCGCCGTCCGCGAAGAGTTACGCCAAGCCATGCACATCACCTCCGAACCCATTTTCACTCACATTGTTCGTTGGCCTAGAGCCATTCCTCAGTATCACCTGGGGCACTTAGACCGCGTCGATGCCATCAACACCAGAGTTGGAAGTCATCCCGGGCTCTTCCTTGCCGGAAATGCCTACCACGGAGTGGCCCTGAATGATTGCACCGAGCAGGGGCAAGTTCTGGCCGAGAAAGTCAAGGAATATCTTGGCCGAGAAGAAATTCCAGCTTGAGGGCACTCTTCTCGACGCAATCCAGAAGTTCGCCACCGACTCCCTCGAGGTAATCCCAAGTCTTCCGGACGGAGCCGATATGGCCTAAGAAATGAGCGCTTACAAGCTCGGATTGGATGCTCTTCAGGAACACGTCCAGGAACACGTCGCAAAAGTAGGCCAATGTGTGCTCGTGCGGAAAAAAGCTCGGGAAGGATGGAAACTCGCTCTGGACATTTCCAACAGCACTTTTCCGCTCGAATGATCATACTGTCGCGCGTTCTGCCCCACCATATGGTTGGCAATCAGTTTTCAGAACAACACTCGTGATAGAACGAGAACAGTCATGACTGTTCCCGATTTCCTGTCCGCATTCTCTAGCTTAGGCACACCCATACGTCAGGACCGATTGCATCTGTTCGAGCGTTACTTTTCCATCGGGGTACAAAATTTTTGCCAAGCGAGTCAAGTTTCGGATCTGCCGACCGTTCAGTTTGGTCTCGGCAAGTTGTTCGATCGTTCCCTCGGAAATTCTGAGTTCGGCGGACTCGAACATCGTCTTCCAAATGACCGTGCGGGCGTTTTGATCGAGGTCGGGATACTCGAGCTTGAGCATAACGCGGCTCAAAACGGCATGGTCGAGCACGTCGGCGCGGTTGGTCGTCAAAAACAAGATGCCCTGGTAATAGTCAAGAAGCCGCAGGAAGCTCCCGACGATGGCCGACCGCTCTAAATCTTCGCCCCGTTGGGTCAAAAAGATTTCACACTCGTCGAACTGCAAGACCGCGTTCCATCGGGCCACACGAGTGAACACTCGGTTCAGGTTCTCCTCGACCTGGGCGACATTCGTCCCGAGTTCGCCCAACTCCAACACGTAGAGCGGACGCTGAGTCTGTTCGGCATAGACCTCCGCCGTCAACGTCTTCCCGACCCCAGGATTCCCGGCAGCCAGGATCACGACTCCACCGTGCTTGCCCTTGATCAAGTCGCCAAAAAGACCTTCGATCGGAGTGTTGAAAACTCGCGTGAGGATCGTCAGCATTTCCACGGGCAAATGCAACTTGCCCATCGCATCCCCGTCGAACTCGTAAGGGGCGACGTCGTCAACGTCCGCGTAGACATAACTTTTACTATCGAGGCTGAAAACTCGCACGAACGGAAGCCGACTCACTCCTTCACGACTTTGCCCATACGGGGAGTAGTAACTGCGGTTTTCCTCGGAGATTTCGAGTTCCGGTTCGACGATGGCCTTGCGCGGCATCTCCGGAGTTCCCAGAGCACGCGACTCGAACCGGGACCACCAGGCGATAGCCGAGGTCATGATGACCGGGCCCGAGACCAAGACCAACTTGCCCCCCTCTCGGGCCTGCCGTTCGGCTCGGAGCAACTTCAAGTTGAAATCACCAGCCGTCATTTGCAGTTGTCGGAATCCGAAGTGGCTGAGAATGTCCCCGACCGTACGATCTTGCTTCCGGCCGTCGTCATCCAGAAACAAATCCGGAAACACGTATCGTGAGATGTTGTACTGGAACTCACACAGGGAGATCGTCCCGTAAAGCAAGACGCCCTTGCTCATGTGGTCTTCGTCTTGGAAGAACTGGATGTTCATGATGACCGGATACCACCGGCCGTTGAGGAACATCTCGCAATTGGGCGACTTCGACCCGATCATCGTGAACGCCGAACCGAATTCCACAGGGTTGGAAACGAGCGTCGTGTAAATCTGTTCGTGGTCGATGTTGGAACGGCTCATCCCGTGTAGCTGCATCGAGACTACCGCTCGCTGGTTGGGCGATAACCGAGAGTCGTCCAGAAGGGCCTTCAAAAAGGGAATGGGGTAGTCGGCGACGTTCGCAGAAATGCCGTTCTTACCAGCGTTATTCAACAGTTCATCGAGAGTAGCCCTCTCGTCGGTCGTCAATGTGCTGCGGTCTCGAGCTTTGATGAAAATGTCTTTTCCGATCCGGAGCTTCGCCATCGCTCTGCCTCCCACCTGTCTCTCTCATGACTGCTGGTCGTGTACAACCAGTATACAAGGACTGGACCTTCTCTTTATCAAAAAGGTTCGTTTCACAAACTGTATGATTTCGATATGGTAATAAGGATTCTAAGAAATCCGTCGGGTATTTCCATGTCCGCTGAGGATTTGGAAACCGGTTAAGGGTGCGCGTGAGGATTGTAGATCGGTTGAGTGTTGGTCGAGGGATTGCACACCCAAGTGGGTCGCGAATGAGGGTAGCGGTTGTTGTTTTGTGGGGTATGACAAGCCAGACAGCGGCGCTGGCACAATATTCCTCTTAGTGCTGTGCCCTCGCTCGCCTCTGCATGAGGTCATCACACCCAAACCAACTCGCATCGCTACATGGATTGAAAATCGCCTCTTGCCCGAAGCGTAAGCGACAGATCTGCTCTTTCATCTCTCGCTTGCGTTTTGGGTCGGTGTAAGAGTTTCTCACTTACGCTTCGGAATACTCTTCCAACCCGCTTCCAACATCCCGAGGAACACACACTCCACATACCGAACAACTGCACAACACAGATAGCGTATCTAGAAACGAACCCGTGTATACATTTCCTGAGTCAATTTTCCCAAGGACTCCTCCATGCTTCGATCGTTCCTTGCTTCTATTGTGATCTTCACAGTCGGTTTCTGGTGCACTGGGTGTTCGCAGGAAAAGCCGGAGCCTCCCAAAATTCCAACGAAGAAAAACCGCATTCCGCCGAAACCACCCGGAAGGTAATTGACGGAACTCAAAAGCTATGTGGAATGTGTAAGATACTTCCATCCTGGCATACGATGACGACCTGTTGCACGCCCCACGAGGCATGACACGCGACGGAAGTAATCGAGTTGAGTTCGCGATGGCCGACCAATGTCGAATTCCCCTCAGCAATTCGGAACCAGTCGATACAATTGTCCTTCACCGCAGCGATTAACCCAGCTCGAACGAGAGTCGCGGTGAGATAGTTAACGCCTACCATCCTTTCGTGGACGACCGTCACTTCGTTAGTATCTTCGGCAAACTTCAAATCTAGCCAAAGTAGATGCCCGAAACTGGACGTCCCCACCATTTCCACGTGTCGGTGTTGTGCGCTGGCGAAAGACATGTGTGGAGTCTGGAGGTGCGACCCGCTGGGCACTTCGGGTGGGACTGAAATCGGCAAGAAGGACAAGTCTCCGACCCGGCGATGATTGACATGAGCAAACCAAAGGTACTTCCCCGAAAATCCGACGAGAGTGCCTTGTTTCTGGGAATGGAGAAAGTGAGAGCCTCCCACCGTCCCAACAATTCTGTCGACAGCTACGACTTCCCCTGGAGTGAGCCACTCCGCAATGTAAGGGTGGAGTTCGTTACCTCTCCAAATCCACAGGTCACCAAGCCGTGTGTGTGGTTCCGATGCGAGCAAACGGGGTGTAAACATCCACCCAACCACTTCAGTCGGAATGCCCTGTTTGCACCGCAGGCTGGAATCACCATTGATGTCCCATCCTGTGAGTAGTTGGTTCTTGGCGCCACGTTGACTCAACACATAGAGCACATTGTCGTGAGGATCCAAAGTCATCGAAAGAATCGGGTGGTTTATGTCAGTCACCAGTCGACATCTGCCGGTGTTGGGGTTGTAGGACCATACCTCTCCGCTCTCGAAGCCAACGAACACCCCTCGCCGTGGATCATCGCACACGGCTGTAATGATGGGTGTGCGTGCCGGAATCTTCGTCCTGGTCGTTTGTTGGTCCCCTGATGATGTTGCCACCTGATGTTTCAATAGTCGATCCACGGCAAACCTGGCGTCGCTCAACACAGCTGGATGGTAAGCCATTCCAGTTCCCATCAAATCGGTGACGATTTGCCGCCCCGTGGACCGAAAACTCACCCGAGTCCGAACTCGATAGGCAAGGGCCATGAGGGATTTATCTTTGAGATCGTCGCGAATATCACTCAGCTCCTCCTGCTCGGCCAACTTTGCAATATGAGTGAAATATGTCTTCAAGTGAACGTCGCTTCCTGCCTCCTGGAAGAACTCCCCAGCCTCATCAACGAGTTGGAGGACTTTCTCGAACTGGCCCTCCTGGGCCGCAAGGACGACGAGCTGACAACCGCACGAAACGTACTCTCCGGTCGGCTTGAACGTCCAGCCCTGTTGGAACATATCAAGGGCAAGGTCAGGGCGCTGGGCCTCCTTCAACAGGAGCTGACCGGCCGCATAGTAATCGCGAGACCCGTTTGCCAATTGTTGGGCAGCAAGGACATACTCACCGCAAGCCTCTTCCTCTTCACCAATCATCCGAAGTAACCGACCTGCGTCCTTGTGGGCATGAATTTGTTGGTACAAACGAATCGCTCGGTCGAACTCTCCACCTGCCTCGTAGGCTCGCGCCGCTGAACTCGAGTCGTTCAGCTTCTTCTGATAGATGACAGCCGCATCGAGGTAGAGTCCTCCCTCCGTCAACACATTGGCTGCCGAGCGGTACTCGTTCAACAGTTTGCCGTAGATGTAAGCCGCTCGTCGATGGTCCCCCTTCCGAGCAGCTTCCACAGCCAGACGTCGGTAGTGTGCGGTAAGCTCCCGGTAAACTTCGTCACTCCCCCCAAACCAGAGACTCGCTGTGCCACTACCACCCCCAAGAATAGAGCTGAGCGAGTACGAAACGTTTTGGGCCGGTAGATGAGCGTTCTGGGCCGTCCGCGACCCACGTGGGTTGTCCCCACCAATGGGCAACGCTCGTTTGAGAGCCTCCTCGGTATTTCCTTCACGAAACATCTGCAAGAGCCTACGCAGCGACGCATCTTGTTTGCCGAAGAGGGACTCACTCAATTTGGGAATTTGGTCCATAGCCTTCCCCATAAAATTCGCTCCGGCGTGGACGAGCCACGGCGAGTGAACGACTTTTCCCAACCACGCCAGAAATCGTCCCATTTGAAAATTGGTTTGGGCACCAACGGATTGGGATAATCCCGGTGGTTGCTCGGGTGTCTCGGTGCCGATGTCGTCCTCGACCTGTCCAAACATGTCTTGTATGAACGTTGGTGGAAGGTCGAATGTGATCTGCGCAATCCGGTTGGCCAGCGGTGTCGTTTCGGGAAACGTCCGCCAGTTTCGCCGATGGAGTTCAGGGACACCCACAAGCGACGAGACCGAAATCGGGGAAGCTCGATCGAAAGAAAGCACCCGATCTCCCGGAAGGAACACCAACCCTTGCTTTGCTACAAGTCCCTCGGCCTCGTCCGGCTCCAACGTCGGGACCAGGTCGGCATCGATTGGCAACAGCAAGTACTTCGTCACCTCGGCCAAACGGATCAATCCAGGAGCCGACGCCAAAGTTGACTCGGGCAGGTAAACGAGGAATCCATCGGCGGTGGCATAAACGTCCGGAAACCTGTTCGAAGGAAACCGTTCGCATACTCGGAAGAGCTCTTCAGTGTCCCATTTCGGGAGCAGGAGTGCCGCCGTCGGCTTGCGAGTTGGAGAGTGAGCGAGGCGGAGCGGAATTTTCATTGGTGCGCCTCACTCGTTTGGGCATTCAGTATGGCTTTGGCGATCTTGCGGTTTGCATCCGGGGTCTTGCCGCCCGTCAATAACCTGGTATCCCCTGTTTGGGTGCCGTCCGGCATCCAAGCAGCCATCTTTCCACGAAACGCGAAGAACATGCAGATGAGTTCATTATGATCGTCGATGAGGGCGACTTGTCCAAGTAAGTCGACAAGGAAAGTCACTCCGGCGGCAGTCGTTCCATCGACCCAACGAAACGTGTCGGATATCCCCAAAGGCAAATGACCCCTGGTCTTTCGTTCTCGAGCTTCCAGCCCACCGAAAACAATCACACCACCCGGGCAATCGTCCGAGGGCAACTCTCGATGGTAGCTCATGCGGAGTTCGCCTGGCCACCACTCGAACTTATGACATTGTGTCTGACCTGACTGCAGTACCACGGCACCGCGAGACACCCGAACTACGATGCCTTGGGAAAACATTCCGACATCCGTCGACAGGATGCACAAGGGTGATCCTCTCGTTTTGCGAACGACTGCTTTGGTGAGTTTCGACTGGACCGCCATGTAAGCCCCGTCTTCCGACAACAGCCAGTTGTTGTAAACCCTTTCAGAAGGATACTCTCGAAGGACAGCTCCCGTTAACACATCGAACAGCCACACGGAGCAACTCATGCCTTTCTCCGTTTGTATCGCAAGGACACTCCCGTGACATTGAGCCCTCCATAGCCGATGATCCTTCAGTGAAGGTTTTCCGTCCGACGTTGGGACGAACGAGTAGTTCCTGTCAACCAATGTGAGCCGAACCCGTCCTGTCTGGGAATTGAGGTATACACTGCCTGGGCCGAGTTCGTTTTCCGGCCCGTCAGTCACTACCTTGAGATTGCGTGGTTGACTTTCGTTTGACGATTCCAGTGCTGTTCCCGCGATAGGGACAAAACCCAATGCGGCACTCGCATCAATAACTGCCCCGGTTTGATTCTTCAGGTCTACCTCAAACTGTTGACCAGTTTCTGGGAAGACGAAGATCATTGTGTGTGTTCGAGAGAAATACCGACAATCACCCACGGGGCCTAAATTCTCCGAAGAGGATAGATCGTAGGCTTTGCATCTGTGCGTCGAGAAGTCGTAATGAAAAACGACGAAATTCGCCTCAATTACCCCGATGACTACAAAACCACCGGACACTCCAACAACAGAGGTAATGAGACACAGAAACTGACCCCGGTAGAGCCCTCGTGGCAGGATCTCCATGCCGCTCCCATCGAGTCTCCAGACGTAGAGGAGACCTCCTTTACTCACGGTCAACAGGTGCTTGCTCTCTCGATCAAAGGCCAGCATTCCCGAGAGGAGCACACCATTGAGCCCCAGCTGGAATGGGTATCCAACGGCCTCGACGTCACCCGTCCAAAACCTCGAACCTCGTGGTGAGGTGCTCGCGTCCCTGGGCTCGGGAGGTGGATTCAGACGTGTAAGATCGATTCGAAACTCGCGGAGGACCACCGGAACACCTCGACGGAACTGCGACAGTTGGACGTCACCCCGGTCATCGAGTCCGACTGCGAACAACCGGTCCTGTTTCCCCAGTCGACGGGCTGCCGCTCCCACATTCTCCTCAAGGACATTTCGACGATGCGTCAACAGTACCACTTCTCGAGGCACCTCGGAAGATTCGAGTAGTACTTCTTCAAGGGCCAGACCAGGGTCCCTCTCGAAGTCGCTGGCTTCGACAAGTGTCCCAATGGTATCTTCGTCTTCAGAAACCAGGTCAACGAGTCGTCCCCTGTTTCCCGTCGTCGCGAACCAGAAGTCCAGTTTCTGACGGACGGCCTGCTTCCCTAGCGTGAGGAACGCTCCGACCAACACGAGACGAATTTGACCCCAGGTCCGCACTCCTTGATCCAGAACGATGACGTATCGTCGGTCCGTCTTGGTGCCCGGAACTTCGCGGCGAAAATAAAGCAATTCGTTCTCGACAAACCGACGGAAGAACTCGTCTTCGTCGAGAGCAAATTGGCTCGGAAGGAGCTGATCGATGTTTCCCTTCGTCATGACATCGGTATAGCCTCCTACGGGCAGCTCGTATTGCGAAAGTTCCGGTTGCGGGAGTGTCAACGCCCCCATGAGGACTGACACGATCGATCGAGCTGGTGCCAGACGCGGTCGTTCCAATAGTCTCGCGAGGGCACCGGATAGCGTCCTTGGCGGAAGCAATTCCCGGAGCAAGCCCGTACCTTTCCGAGACACTAACTCGGTGCCGTTACGCAACCAGCTCTGCAATTCCTCATCCGTCATCCGACTAATCTTGGAGGCGACCCGAGACTCAAATTCCGCCGCATTCAGGGGAGGAGTGACGACGAAGGGAAATGCTTCCCCTTCCACCGCATACCGAAGTGTAGGCAGGAGTTTGTTCCGGAGATGAGCGCAAACATCCACCGGATGAGGAGCCAAGGGAAAGTTCGGGAGGTCGGAGCACACCTTGGCTGCCAGCACGCCAGCGTTCTGAACTGACGCTTTCGTGTTTCGGAAGGCTTGGCTCAATCGCACCATTTCCGGATTGTCCTCGCCTCGGACTCCCTTGCACAACGCCAAAAAGTGAATCAGGTAGACGAAGGGGACCAAGGATTGGGCACTCGCAAATCCTTCGACCATGCTTGCCAGTTCTTCCGGAAACGCCAAAGCTGTTCCGTCGTTGGTTACAAAGAGACTTTCGTTGAACGTGTAGGAGATCCCCAAAGCCTCGGCGTACTGTTCATCCAGCCGGAGATAGTCGATGGCCATCAACGTCATGAACGAGTCTCCCGCATTACCAGGCTGAGAGAAGCTCGGCTCAGGGGTTGAAACACAACTTCGGGGATGGCTTCGCAGGAATTTTCGCGGAATAAAACAAGCTCATCCGTATTCGTCGACAATGCAGATCGAACAGTCGCTTCGGAGAGTTCTGGATGTAACCGCATGCCGAGTGGGACGAGAACTCTCGTTCCCCAGAAACGATCGCCTGAAAGGATAGCCGGGAGTGACTCGCCCAGGATGAAAACGTCATTTCCGGCGATGGCAGCTCTCAACGTTTCGAGTTTCAAAACCGACACTGTTTGGGACCATTCGGTGAGGACTTCGAGTTGACACAGTAAACCCGTCCCTACTCGGGGCTTGTCCGACGGGATCAGCCGAAACGAACTCGGCGACGGCAACTCCGACCTTGGCGAAACCATCGCAATCTTCTCCGGAAACAGCACGTGTGACAGCGGCGTGTCATCGAACGATTCGGGAATATCCTTTGCCGGAAGGTAGCCGTTGTATGGGAACCACTGACCGTTTTCTTTTCGAAACAGTCCGACATCTCGAACCGGCAACAGCTGCTCAAGGACCGTTTCGTCTCCAGGCGTCCACCGTATCCAAGCGGACTCTTCGACCATCGTGACGGTGACCTGGTTATGGCACCGCAAGCGGGCCAAGAGAGGCAGTCGAGTTTGGTGGATGCAGGCCAGTTCTACGTCGAGAAGTGAGTGCGGCATGAGACCTCCATCATCCGAGTTGCGTGAGACACTCACGCGTCTCAGCAAGGAGGTGTTCGCGAGCACCCGCGTCGGACAACCAAGCGGCCCGATCGGAAAGTTCCGTGAGTCGTTCCCGTATCCTTGCGGTTTGACTGAGCGTCAGAGTTTTCTCGGTCATTTCTCGACGCACCTCGGCTAGTGCTTTGGCTAACTCTTCTCCATCCGGATTGGGTTGAGTTGTCGACAGCGGATGTCTTTCGTTTTCTTGTTGGTGCTGCTCCAACACGCCATTGACCAAGCTCTTGAGAGGGGCAATCTGTTCCTCGCGATCCCAGACATAGCGCAGAACCCACATGTCGGAAGGCTGGCAATACGAACGATCACACAAGAGTGCCGAGGCTGCGAGCAACTTGAGAACCTTGACGGCCCGTCGGTCCGAAAACGCTATGCCCAGATCTCGGACCCGCTGGGTCACTTCGATGTATGGTTCCAAAACGGCCGACAGGTTGACTTCCCGGAGGTGTTGACGCATTCGGGATAGCACACCCACATCCAACTCGGATTGGATCGGCGAAGCATGTTCGAGCGCCCACCCTGCATGAAGGAGCTGAGGCATCACATCACGGCTTAGGTTATGGACCGGACAACGCAACAAAAAGCGGTCGAAGAGGGCTCGGAGCGCTTCGTCTTCGGGTAGGTGATTGGATGCCGAAAACAGCGACAACAACGGCAACTTGTGGACTTCGGCACCTCGCCGGAAGACGCGTTCGTTGAGCACCGTGAGCAGGTTGTTCAGGATGGCACTGTTGGCATTGAACAGTTCATCGAGGAATACGAAGTCGGCCTCTGGGAGCATCCCGTGGGTGACCGTTGCGACAGTGCCTTCGCGGAGTCGAGCAATATCGATCGGCCCAAAGATTTCGTTGGGTTCGGAGAACCGGGTCAGCATGTATTCGAAATACCGTCCGCGAACTGTTTGGGCGAATTCCCGAATGAGTGCCGACTTGGCCGTTCCAGGCGGTCCGTAGAGGAACAAATGCTCGCCAGCGACGGCGGCCAACGCAATCAGATCGATGACTTCGTCGCGGCCTACAAAGCGTTCCTTAAGTGGCCGAACGACTTCGGTTTTTAAATGAGAGATGGTCTCGCTCATGTCAGGTGTCTTCCGCGTTCCCCTCGTGCCGTTTTGCTAACTGCTCCAGTTCTTCCGTTTCCCTACCTAAATCTTTCCACACCATCTTAATGTACTCGAGACCTTGATCTGTCGGGAGCCACGCTCGCTTGCGAAACCGAACCCAGCGTTCGGCATACAACCATAATAGGCCAGGATGGTCGTCGAAGTGGAGGGAAACCACGGGTTTCTCGACAATTGTCGCTAGCACTCCAGACAATGGCCACTCCCGCAGGACCTTGGCCAGCTTGACTGCAAGTGGTTCATCCGGACTGATGGCCTCGGCGCGGTGCAAAACGTTGGGAAGGTATTGAAAGAGCAAGTCGCCCAATATGTGGTCGCCTGCCGTTTGAGGGGCAAGTGGCATACGCAACTTGTCCGCCATCTCCTTGACAGTCAAGGATCGATCGTGCAACAACCAACACGACCACCAAACGACTCGCGAAGCGGCTAGAGCCAACTCGACATCGAACTTGACGGCAGGTCCAGTGAGTCCGAGCGTATGTGTCTCGAACGCCCTCTGGAGTTCGATTCGGGCCTCCGACTCGACAGTGGAATCCTCTCGAGGTGCGGCCGAGAGAACGACCTTACCATTCCAGAACAAATTGTGCAGAAAACTCGTAAGTGCCGACATAAACTTTCCGAAGGAGGTTTACGACTGGACTGGGAACAGTTACTGAGGACTGCGTGAGTAAACCAGCGAGCACTCCGTGTGCTTGCGACTGGTTACACGATACTACTCGCACACGCGAAGTATTTTTTGCGCCCTGGGGTTCCTTCCACGAATGGATCGCGATAAGAGCTAAAACTATTCTTTCCTCGCCCTCCGTCTTCCTCCGTCTCCACTTTTTCCTCGAGGTCAATTCCCCATAATCCTGTCGTGGACCCAACTAACTTCCATCAGGTCTTTCGTTCATTATAAAGTTTAGACATTTCTTGGGTTAGAAGTTAAAGTTCCGTACGCCTTGATGATGAGGTTTCCGATAAATCAATCCTGACTGGAAATATAATCCCCGCCCAATTACCGATTTCCTTGAGAATGGAGCTTGAGCTACTTGACAACGCAACAAGTCTGTTGAAGTTCCTTGAGACTGGCCTGAAGAAAAGTTGGGATCGTGTTGTCATTGGGAGTTGGCTAGAAGTTTGACTTTTATTGCGCTGTAACCTTGCCGTCACGGCTCTCGGACCTTTTGGAGATTCCCATGGACAACGTCCATTCCTCAGACTTCTCCAAGTATACCACTCACTATCCCAACCTCGCATGCAGCTTTCGCCGAAGCCGCGACCTTTGGTCCCACAAACACCAAGACCTCAAACCAGACCACATGCGACTGCAAAACCAACTACGAGATGTTCGAAAGAGCTGCGATTCCCGCCAACAAAGATTCCAAAAGACCAAAAAACAATACGACCAACTCGATTACGAAAATCAAATCCAACGTTAGCTTTGCTCAAAGGCAAAACGGCCGAAGTCTATCCCAGTCCGGAGCCGGAGAAACTTCAGAGGAAACTGGCATGATGCGACCCTGCTTTTCGGCTGACCGAAAGAAAGGAACTTGGTATAATTTGTGTCTCCCAACTAGCGAACGTCGCTGGTTGTGTCATCAAATAAGCCATCCTAAATATCCAAACCACTAAGTATTCCTCTCTCCACTCACACCCAGTTTTGGAGCTCACTCATGTTGAATGTCCTCGGAAGCCGTTATCGACTTTGTGACGGCACGACCCGCCGAGAGTTTCTGAAAATCGGCTCGCTCGCCCTGGGCGGGCTCTCGTTACTCGACTTACTCCGAGCCGAAGCCGCTGCCGGGATTCGCAAGTCCAACAAGTCGGTCATCATGATCTACATGGCGGGAGCTCCCTCGCATCAAGACATGTACGACTTGAAGATGGACGCGCCAGCAGAAATTCGTGGAGAATTCCGTCCAATTCGCACGACGGTCCCGGGCATCGACATTTGCGAACACATGCCCCGGCTGGCTCGCGTGATGGATAAATGTGTACCGTTGCGATCAGTCCATGGGTCGCCGAGCGGTGCTCACGATTCGTTCATCTGTTACACCGGGCGGTCGACACGAAATCAACCACCGGGCGGATGGCCATCGATCGGGTCGGTCGCGTCTCAAGTGTTGGGGGCGACCAACAACGCCGTGCCTCCGTTCGTCGGGCTGGCTCCCAAGGCGGGACATCCTCCTTACGGTTCTCCTGGCCATCCCGGTTTCCTCGGGGTCAGTCATGCCGCATTCCGTCCGTCGGGTCCGGTCCGCAATGACATGGTTCTCAACGGGATCACACGAGAGCAACTCGAAGACCGCCGACAACTTCGCGCGACGTTCGATCGACTCAGCCAAAATCTGGATTCCAGTGGAACGATGGAAGGAATAGACTCTTTGACCCAACAGGCGTTGCAGGTGCTCACATCGAGTCGTCTGGTCGACGCTCTCGACTTGAGCAAAGAAGACCCACGAGTCCGGGCACGATACGGAAAGGGCGACGCCCGCAACTTCGGCGATGGTGCTCCCAGAAATTTGGAACACTTCCTCATGGCCCGCCGATTGGTCGAAGCCGGAGCCCGAGTCGTCACGCTAAACTTTGGCCGCTGGGACTTCCACAGCAATAATTTCAACGGCCTCAAAAATACCCACTTGCCGTTATTCGATCGTGGGTTGGCCACACTCATCGAAGACTTGCACTTCCGTGGCCTACACAACGACGTCGCGGTCGTGGCCTGGGGTGAATTTGGCCGCACTCCTCGGATCAACGGAAATGCCGGTCGTGATCACTGGCCGCAGGTCGGTGGTGGGTTGATTTCTTGTGGGTCGATGCGAATGGGCCAGGTGATCGGCGCAACGGATCGCACGGGGTCACGCATAGCGAATCGTCCCGTTCACTTTGGCGAAGTCCACGCGACGTTGCATCGGCATCTTGGGATTTCCGCCGAAACAAGACTACCCGACTTCACAGGCCGTCCGCAGATGATCGTCGATCACGAGCCGATGCGGGAGTTGCTTTAGTTTTCCAATGGAATGCTACTCGCCGTGAGTTAACATGAGGTTTTCGTGACTGAACAGGCACTTCGATGCCGCATGGAACAGACTATGAGTAACACGACCCCCTGGCCCAACCTGTCGATAGCCGAGTGGAAAGACACCTGTGCCACATTGCACATGTGGACGCAGATCGTTGGGAAAATTCGTACTGTGCAAATGCCGTGGACCAACCATTCTTGGCACTGCACGTTCTACGTGACCCCACGAGGTTTGACTACGTTGGCCATGCCACACGGCCAGCAAACCTTCCAAATCGACTTCGATTTTGTCGACCATCGGGTCAACATATACTCGAGCGACGGACGTTCGGGAACGATTGATTTGGTTCCGATGTCCGTTGCGGAGTTCTACTTGCGGTTGCTGCACCTGTTGCAAGAATTAAACCTGCCTGTAAAGATTCACGGCAAGCCAAACGAGGTGGAACCGAGCATTCCATTCGAGAAAGACACGGAACACGCCTCTTACCAAGCCGAGCCCGTGGCTCGGTTTCATCAAGCGCTGGTCCAAACCGAACGGGTGATGCAACAGTTCCGGGCTGGCTTCCGAGGGAAATGCAGTCCCGTTCATTTTTTCTGGGGGAGCTTTGATCTCGCCGTCACGCGATTCTCAGGTCGAGTCGCGCCGCAGCACCCCGGCGGCTTTCCGAACATGCCCGATTGGATCACCCGTGAGGCTTACTCGCACGAAGTCTCGAGTTGTGGCTTTTGGCCCGGAGGCGGCGACAACGAAGCATTCTTCTATTCCTATGCCTACCCCGAACCAGACGGATTTGGTCAAGCCTCTATCAAACCCAAAGCAGCCGACTACCCCAAGGAAATGGGTGAGTTCGTCCTTCCGTATGAGGCCGTGCGAAATTCATCCACGCCGGACGAAGACCTGTTGGCGTTCTTCGAGAGTACCTACGAGGCTGCAGCGAAAAACGCGAAGTGGGACCGAGACGCGTTAGAGTGGACCGGACCTACCCGATCGTAGTGGAAGTTGGTGGAATGTTTATGTGATGGCGAAACACTCGTTCGCGAAACACTCATTCGCGAAAAGAGGCTCCCAATGACCGAACGTTGGCGATACTTATACCGCGGACACGAGTATGGCCCAATCTCGATCGATGAGCTTCGGCACATGATCCAGACAGGACAATTGCGACCAACTGATTTGGTGTGTCGCGGCGGCACGTTAGATTGGCTGCAAGTTTGCAAGGTCCCGGAGTTAGCCTCGGGAGCCTCCGAAACGAGTCTCCCGACGACATCCGCTCCAAAACAACCACGACTATCGATATCCACCCCATCTCCTGATTTTGAAACCATCACCCCCGAAGAAAACGCTGAACCTCCCGACGTCACTCCTGTCACGGAACCGGAATACGAATGGGAACTGGAAGTCGTTCCAGAGGAATCCTCCTCCTCGCTTCCCGAACTTCAACCGGTGGACGTCGAAAAGTCCGAGTTACCATCGTTGGCCGAAAGCGACGACGCTTTGCCAGAGCAGGTGGACTTGGTGCCCCTTTCGGAGCAAGCATCCCAACGAATCACCACTCGAGCCGAACCGATCGAGGCTTTTCTCCCAACGAAACCGCCAGAACAGCCCGAAGAACTCGAGGAGTTGGAAGAGTTCGAGGAATTCCAACACAACCGCGAGGATGAGATCCATATTACCGAGGCCGAGTTGATTCCCGAGTCGGAACCCTCGCCTCTTCCAAGGCCACCCCTTGCACTCCCTGTAGACCAGCCGCCGAGTTATTCCGTCGCCGAAGACGAACCTCCGCCACACGAGAGATCACGTGGTCATCACCGTTCGGAGCAGAACGACAAAATCGACACCGCGGATGAGGCACCGTGGTCATCACCAAAACAGGAACTACCCAGACGAAAGCGTGGTTCTCTCGACCGTCGAGAACGCCCTGACCCGAAGAAACCAAGCCGACGACAACTCCAAAGAGCCTATTCGGCCACGGCAATTGGGGTGAACTTGAGTGGCTACGCCATGCGAATCTTCTCCCTCCTCTGTCTTCTGGTCGGGATCGGATTGATCTTGATCCCATGTATTTCCATGACGAATTCGATGGCGGCAGGTATGGACGCTGGCCCCCCGAACCAGGTCGACCGAGCCACAGGAAGCGTCGTCATGCTCTTTGCAATGATCCTACCGTTCCTATTCCTGGCTATCTTTGGGATAGGAAGTATCTTGTACTGGCTGGGAAAGGTGTTCCATTGTTTTGTGCCCGCGAGTTCGAAGGCCAGGTACCTTGCCATGGTCGACTTGATTCTGACGAGCCTGGCTTACGTGATGATTGGCACTTTTCCATTGGTCGTTTTTCTTCTGAATAGTGGAGAATTGGGACTGTCTTATTTGGTCGTGATGGAGTTAATCTCGAGCAGTGGATTCATCCTCTTTTGCCTTTTCGTGCGACAACTGGCGTGGTTCCTGGAAGACCGGGACAGCGGAGAAGACACCCTCCGGTGCATGATTACGTACTTACTTGTCAAATTGGGGACACCTATTTTCTTCGTCGGGCTGGTCATGCTTGCCGGGGGGTTCGAACTACGTGGTGGCCAACTGATACCCGCGCAAATGACAGCCACCGACAACATCGTCATTTCGATACTCATGTATGGAGTGATGGTGTTCGCTGCCCTCACTCTCGCCCGCACCTATCACGTCATCGCGAATTCCTTGGCCATCGTTCATGGCCGTGTTTTAGAACGAACCTAAACCGTTTTGCGAACCCGGACGATACCGCTCACGACATGACGTTCGAAACAGTCTCACCGGATCGGAAACGAATCAGCATCTCAGACTTTGGCTCTTTCCAAGGATGGCCACCGGGACCATTCTCGCAACCTCGTTGCGATTGAAGGAGTTTGCTGCTACAACGACCCTGAACTGTTTCTTCAAAGACACCAACCATCGAGGTCCTGAGATGACGACATTTTTGCCACATCAACCTTCTCAATTGCTCTGTCGAAACCATAGTTGCGTGGTCTTTCTACTCACATTGTTGCTCTCGCTGCTCGCGAGCCATCGACTCGTTGCCGGGAATGATGGTTCCATGAAAACCCGTTTTCAACTGTGTCCGTCTGCGTCCTTACTTCCAATGTCCGACAACAAAAATGTGAACTGGACGGGTTGGCTTGGTCCCAAGCGAAACGGTTGGGTGGGCTATTTCCAGCCACCAACGATGTGGCCCAACAAGCTGACAAAAGCCTGGCGAATCAAGGTCGGAACAGGTTACGCATCACCGATAGTGTCGGGCGGTCTTGTCTACCAACACGGTCGGCAAGGAAACAACGAGGTGGTGTGGTGTTTGGATCTCAGGACGGGCGCAGTCAAGTGGCGGAAGAGCTATCCAGCTCCCTTCGAGATTGGAGGCGGCGGAGAGTACCACGGCAAGGGGCCATTCGGGTGTCCCATCTTGGCCGGTGGTCGACTCTTTACGATGAGCGTTACGGGGACGCTCATCGCCTGGGATGCGTCGTCTGGCAAACGACTTTGGTCGCGTAACTTCGGTAAGCGGTTCAAGGAACCTCATCCACGCTGGGGTGCATCGACCTCACCCATCGTCGATGGCAAACAGGTCATCGCCCATTTTGGTACCGACTTCAACGGTGCCTTGATTGCGTTGGACACGCCCACCGGTAAGGAACTTTGGAGCCAGGGCAAAGACGGTCCGCAGTATTCCTCACCCCTCGTCGTTGAGATTCAGGGAGTCCGTCAGGTCATCGATTGGAACGAAAGAGCCATAGTTGGTGTGGACATCCAGTCTGGCAAAAAACTTTGGGAGGTGGCAGCCAAAGGGACTTTCCTCGACCAAAACATGCCAACCCCCGTCTTTTACAATGGACGAATTCTTCTGGGGGCTGAAAACCGAGGAATTCGTTGCCTTGTTCCTCGCAAAGTTAGCGGCACTTGGAAAGTGGATGAACCATGGCATCAGAGGAAGGTCGCGCTCAACATGAGCACGGCGGTGATCAACAAAGGCGTTCTCTACGGGCTTTCCCATTACGACCGCGGACGATTCTTCTGTCTTGATCCGAAGACGGGCAATGTCCTTTGGCAAGGCCCCTTCCAGACTGGAAAGCATGTAACCCTCCTGGCTATTCCAGGCCACGTTGCGGCTCTCATCAATACCGGGGAACTCCGAATTTTTGCAGCCAATCGCAAGGGGTATAAGAAGGTCGCATCGTATCGTGTCGCCCCCGGACGGACATGGGCGCCGCCGGTTTTGCTAAAGGATGGAATCTTGATCAAGGACCTCGAAACCCTGACCCTGTGGACGATCCCAGATTCGAAAGAGTGACCTCTTGGCTTTGTTGATCCAGTTCGAATGGTGAATCAGTCCCGGCCTTTTGGACAATGGGCCAACACCCACCTTCCAAAAGGCAAACCGAATCGGCGTCGTCTATTTTTCCGAAATCAACACAATCAACGACCGGCCACCGACCATATACCGCCGATCCCATTCGAACGGAATCGCATCTTCGAACTCGACGATGTCTTTCGGCGACTCCAACGATGTATCGACGACGCGTCGCCAGAGTCGTCCGCTGGGAGATCTCGGGATTCGGAACGGAACGGGTTGACGCCATGCATTGAATGCAATGTAGAAATCCTGATCGTTCCTGTCGGCCGAAGTGACAGGAGAGCCGGGCGTCTCGTCCCCGTTCCCCTTTTCGCTTCGTCTTGGTGGCGTGCCGCCAACTTCGCCTCCGTCAATTGTCAACGCCAGCGTCCGACTGCTATAGGAGAAGTCGGGTTGGAATGGGGTGACACCGTGCCAGGTAATGTCGGGTTTGAGATTTCCCTTGGGACCGACTCCACGGAAAAACTTTCGCCGCCGCAAGGCTGGATGATTTTTCCGGAACGCAATAAGCATTTTGATGAAACGGAAGAAATCCGAGTTCGATTCCAAAAGGGACCAATCCACCCAACTGACTTCGTTGTCTTGACACCAAGCGTTGTTATTCCCTTTTTGGGTGCGAAGAAACTCATCCCCGGCAAGCAACATGGGCACGCCCTGGGCAAGTAACAGGGTCGCCATCAAATTTTTCGCTTGACGGCGACGGAGTCGCAAAATTTGCGGATTGTTGGTTGCCCCTTCGATTCCACAATTCCAACTATTGTTATGGCTTTCCCCGTCACGATTGCCTTCTCCGTTCGCTTCGTTGTGCTTATGGTTGTACGATACAAGGTCGTACAAAGTGAAACCGTCGTGGCATGTAATAAAGTTGATGGAATTTTTGGGAAGTCGATCGGCTGGCTCGTACAGATCGGCGCTCCCGCAGAGTCGAGTCGCAAGGGCCGACGTCATCCCGAGATCTCCGCGCCAGAACCGTCGTACGTCATCCCGAAACTTGCCGTTCCACTCCGACCATCGTTTACCGAAAGGAAAAAAACCAAGTTGGTAAAGGCCGCCAGCGTCCCACGGTTCCGCGATAAGCTTCGTATCGGCGAGTACCCCATCCTCGACGATCATCTCCACGACTGGCGGTTCGGGGAGCACATGCCCTTGACTGTCCCGACCGAGAATGGCAGCAAGGTCGAACCGAAGCCCATCGACATGCATCTCCGCGACCCAATACCGCAAGCAAGTCAAAATCAAGTTCCGGATGATTGGGTGGTTGCAATTGACCGTGTTTCCACAACCGGAATAGTTGAAATATTCTCCGTTAGGTCCAAGCATATAATAGAGTTGGTTATCGAGTCCACGGAACGAATACGTCCGACCTCGTTGATCACCCTCGCCGGTGTGGTTGAAGACGACATCGAGGATGACCTCGATCCCGGCATCGTGGAAGGCCTTGACCATCTCTTGGAATTCGGCAATTTGGTTGTGGCTGTTGGCCGACGCGGCGTAGGAAGCCTTTGGGGAACTGAAGTTTATGCTGTTGTACCCCCAGAAATTCCGAAGAGGTTGGCCCGTCCGAGGGTTCGTGAACGGGCAATCGTTCTCGTCGAATTCGTGAATCGGCAGGAGTTCCACTGCCGTGATACCCAGTTCCTTGAGGTAAGGTATCTTTTCGATGAGACCGCGAAATGTACCAGCTTCCGCCTCAGCTACACCCGACTTGGGGTGACACGTAAAACCCCGGACGTGGAGTTCATAAATGATGGAATCTTCGAGTGGAACCAAAGGCGGAACGTCTTCTTGCCAGTCGAATTCTTGTTCCACGTAGAGGCTACGGCGCAGCGTCCCACGCGGAGGCGGAACCGAGTCGACTGTCTTTTGATGTCCACTCTCCACAGCATTGTCTAGTCCCACGCCATTGTCGGGTTCGACGCCCCAGACTTCTCCATCGGAAATGGCTCGGGCTGCCGGATCGATCAACACGAGTCTTTTGTCAAATCGGTGGAACTGTGTCTTCGGGCCGTCTACACGCCAACCATAACGAAACACATCCGGCAACCCGTGGACATGGATATGCCAGTGGTCGCCTGTTCTATGGAGGAAGTGGTCAAGATCAATCTCCGCCAACGGAGTGGAGTCCTCGACGGGATAAATCACGAGCTGAACGTTGGTCCCGTGGCGACACAACAGAGCAAAGTTGACTCCTTGCCCTTGAGGAGAAGCCCCCAACGGCAAGGAGTGTCCACGGCTAGTCTTGATCGTGTGCATTACAACAAAATCTACTAAGGATGTCTTGTGTCGATTGGAATCTTGGCTACACTACACTGTGTAACATAGTTTAGGCAGGTAGGATATCTTGGTGAATCATTCTGCTCAGCTTGTTTGCCAGAGCAAGTCTTTACCACAGTTGTTCAAAAATCACAAAGTTTTTGGAAAAAAACGTTTCCCTTCTCCGCAAAGAATGTTAAAGATGAGTTGAACAAGATCGATCACCTTTCTCTCATTAATGCGGACCTCCTCATTTGAGTTCACAATTTAAAGTCACGGCATTCCAAACTCCAACCACTTTACCCCAACAACCAACTTCTCCGCCCAATTTAAGAAAACTCAAGAGCGATGTCTTCCAGGAAAGTGTTCGAACGTATTCGTTGGTTTTGTGGATGCAAGTTGATCAGTGATGAATGCTCTTGCGGTCAAGTGACAATAATAAGACAGCTCCTTCCCCCATCACCTGCTACGGTGGAAGGATCCAGACTGGGAGGAAGTCGTTTCTCCTAATGCAGAGAACCGACGTTTCTCAACAAGGCAGGTTAGGACTCGTATACTCCGAGTCACAGGAACTCGCTCCGATTGCTTGCAAGAGAGTTCCATATCGCCCCTCGCCTGCTGGGGTCCGTCCGTGAAAAATCGGCACGCAGCTACGTGAACTCCTCATTCTTCTCGCAGTGGGAGTTTCTTTGGCTCGTGCCGAATGCTCGTTGAGTCCTTCGAGCTTCGACTCGCACTCAAGCTCATGCCCGAGGAACTCGAATGAAAGATCGGAGACGACCTCGCGGAGCGGGGTCTTCCTGGACGTAAATTGATCCGGGAATCACAAACAATCCAGCATTCTCGTTTGCGAAAACGAACATCGCTTCTTTGGTAGGAAGCTCTTTCGCGATTGTTCTGCAATCGCTCCCGAACTTGTTGTACGTTTTTCTGGAATTTTGTCAGGCTCGACAAATCTTTCCGGTACAACCATTATTTTAGTCATCCCATTGTTTCTGGGGAGGTACACTCATGCCCGTCACACGCAGCGGGGAAGGAACGACATCCACTCGTCGTCGTACGCGAACAAAATCGCCAGCGAATAGTCCGTTGCCCGAAAGTACTCGTTTGGATGATCTGTACAGGCTGCCGATGCCGAAGCTTTTCGCCTTGGCCGAGCGGGAAGGAATCGAGGAGCACACGGGGATGTCTCGTGGACAGCTCATCATGGGAATCGTCCGACAACAAATCGAACGCGGGGCCGTTGTCCGCGGATCGGGCACACTCGAAGTCTTACCCGACGGTTATGGATTCCTTCGCAGCGTCGCACACAACTATCTGGCTTCGCCCGAAGACATCTACGTGTCACCGAGCCAGATACGCCGTCTAGGGCTGCGAACCGGTCTGGTGGTCGAAGGGCCCATCCGTTTGCCAGTCGAAGGTCAAGAAAACTTCGCCCTCATGCAGGTCGACTTGATCAACGGCAACGCACCCGAGCAAGGAAACATTCCGACCAACTTTGAAGACCTGACACCCCTTCATCCGGATCGACGGTTGCTCTTGGAGACGACGCCAGAAGAAATGTCGACGAGAGTCGTTGACCTGGTGACTCCCATCGGCAAAGGCCAGCGTGGTCTAATCGTCTCTCCTCCGCGCGCCGGTAAGACCGTCTTGCTTCAAAAAATTGCCCAGAGCATAATCAAGAACAATCCCGAGAGCTACGTCATCATCCTCCTCGTCGACGAACGACCGGAGGAAGTCACGGACATGGCCCGTACTGTCACTGGTCCCAACGTCGAGGTCGTGGCAAGCACCTTCGACGAGCCTCCCCAAGAACACATCCACGTTAGCGAAATTGTTTTGGCCAAGGCTAAACGGATGGTCGAGTACGGCCGCGACGCCATCATCTTGCTCGACTCCATCACGCGTTTGGCTCGTGCCCACAACACCGAAGCCCCCAGCGGCGGGAAACTTCTCTCCGGTGGTCTCGATACGAATGCCATGCAGAAGCCCAAACGCTTCTTTGGTGCCGCCCGTGCGACCGAAGAAGGAGGGAGTTTGACGATCCTGGCCACGGCCCTGATCGACACTGGCAGCCGTATGGACGACGTCATCTTCGAAGAGTTCAAGGGCACCGGCAACATGGAATTGCACCTGGACCGCCGTCTCGTCGACAAACGAGTTTGGCCCGCCATCGACGTCAACCGTTCTGGTACACGAAAAGAAGAACTTCTTTTGCACCCCGACGAAGTCGAACGCGTTCGCGCTCTTCGCCGAGTCCTGGCCGACATGCATCCCGTCGAAGCCATGGAATTGCTCACGAACCGCGTCAAACGAACCAAGTCCAACGCAGAATTCTTGCTCGGGATGAACATCTCTTAAGTTCCCACCTAGACACATGAACGAGAACAAGAGCTTTTGGCGCTTCCAAGAGAGTCTGTTCTCGTTTGGACCGAATCGCCCAAGCCTCCGACGCTCACTTGTCGTTCGGTGTTACCCACTGCCCACATTAGGGACGTGCGGAAAAGCCACACTCGCGACAAGTGTACCTGCTAATCCAAGGGCCATCCATTTCGCTCCGACAATGTAAACATCTTGGTTGGATGATCGCTGAAAACACAATTCCAGGAACTGTGGCCGCAATAACGAGTTATCCTCCGACGATACCCAGACCAACGAATGAGAACACATCCCAATGAATATCTGAGAACTCAGGGCCGATAAGTTGTCTCCAGATGTCCCAAAACAACTAAAGTGTAGCGCGAGGGCTTGGTGCACAATGAGACCAAACGAATAATAAGCACAAGTGGAAGTTGGCCGAGTTCAGAAAGAGACCAATCCAGCGGATGCAGATGGTGATTCATGCGATTGTCCTCCGCAGATTCATTCCGACTTCAGTGTATCTCGATCAACAACGGAAGACACCTCTCCTGGAGAATCGGATCTCCGATCTTGACCACAGCTGGAACTAACAGGTGGAGCAACGAACCATGACAAAACTCGAATGGGATCGGTCTTCGAACGTCGAACAAATGGTGACCTACTTGCGGTCCCTCGACCCGTCACGAATCTCGAGTCGACAAATTCGACTCTGGTGTGTGCAAGTGTTGCATGAGCTGTTTAAGGTTGCCAACTTCCCGGAGTTGAAACCACTGCGTGCCATTCTCGACAAGTTCGACCACGCCGCTACTTTCTCGGAATACAATCCAACGAAACTTCTCGAACTGCTCGACTCGTTGGAACCACTGAGGGGGGTGCACCATAAACTCAAAGGACGGGCCAAGTGGCTTTGGCGAGTAATGATCTGTGGCCTGGGAGAGCCTTTGGAACCTGACGTTGTGGAGGACATCACGCAAGCTGCGTATTATGTCGTTGGAGCAAAACCGATCCGAAACGCAACTCATCTTCACTGGAACAAACCCGGAATGCTCATCCGCCATAAAATGGCCGAACTCCTCAGGGAAATCGTCGGCAATCCGTTCGAATGGATTGATTTCAATCCGAGGTGGCGCGAGTGGAACAACAGCACCATCCCCAATTTGGCCCACAAGATTCTCGAATCCAAGTCTTTCGACCAGATGCCCATACTCGCTGATGCCTTCGAAGAGGCTGGTTGTGACGATCGAACGATCCTCGATCACTGCAGGAGTTCCAAGTCACACATCCGGGGTTGTTGGGTGCTCGACCTGGCTCGGAATGCGTAAGGAGAAGCGCTCGACAGCGTTTGAAAGCTTTGGTCGTGGGTTCACAGTTTGGCTCTCGAGCCTCACTGGCCGTCGATTCTCCTTTCTTCGGCTAACACAATTTCAGAAGAGTTTCCGCGTTTACTTGTGTCTCGCCTATTCGTAAATTACAATTTTTCCATAAAACTATTTCTGTTGACGTCTGTTTGCTCCCCGCACGAACATCATTACAGATGGGTCGGCAACCCCCCTCGTAAGTATTATCTGCCAACCCGGAAACGACCTGGGAAAATCTCCTGGTGAAACAGGGTAAGGACCAGACAACCCATTACGGAGCTAGCGATGCAGAGAGAGGCTACTATTACTCGCTCCATCTCCTGTTATGGGCGTGGTTTTCAGTGGTAAGCTTATTACCAACAGTTACCCCGAGGGGAATGAAACTGGAACCGCCCACATGACTATTCAATCGCCCAAGCTGGACGTTAGAGCGTTTCACGCTTGAATTGAGTACAGGGTTTTCGTTTTCAAAGTCCTTCTCCCCTCATAGGAGAAGGACCCAAACCCGAGCGAAGCGGGAATCATAGCTAGGGAAGCGGGAAACGCAGCGGTTGAGGGGTTCTAGGCCTGAGGCGTCTGGGAACTACGCACTGGACCCAACACAAGCGTGAAACGCTCTAGTTGCGACGACCAGAAAACAATGAGTGAACTCGCTTTCTTCACTCCGAAGCCCATTTGATGCCTCCAAAGGACTCTCCGACGTCGGAGGGTAGGAATCTCCCATGAGTTCGGAACCCTTTCGGCAATCCGATTTTCCTGATCAAGAGCGTAGCGAGTCCGCTCCCAAGGAATCTACGGACATTCGTCAAGCCGAAGAGGAGTGCCCACCCACGGACGAGTTGAGCCAATCAAAGAGAATCAAAGGCAAACCAACCCATCCGGATACACCGTTATCCGAATCGCCATCATCGACTTGCTCGGAGACAACAGTGTCCCTGACCGACACTCCGACGCCAATGTCTCCAATTCAAGGAGGAACTTCCTGGAGGTCTCAAGAAAACGATCCTCCCGAAGGTCGGCCTATTCAAGACAAGCACTCCCCGGAGGCCCAACGCACCGCTCAGAAATCCTCGTACTTGCGGCATTGGTGGCAGATCCTTCCCCTTGGTTTGTCGTTCTGTCTTGTGTGCGTAAGCCATCCAGTCCTTTGGCACTCGCAGGGTACGACATTGTGGTTCCCTCCAATTGGCATCGGATTTGCCCTGGTGGCTTGGTGTGGGAATCGCACTATCGCGGTGATCCTACTAGGAGTCTTCACCGCGCGTCTGCTGGCGGGTTTTGTCCACGGGACGAATCCCTTCGAGGACCCTATTCCCCTCTGGCTGGACCTGTCTGTGCTGGGGGTCGAATTGTTCGGTGGTTGGTGGGTCTACCGTCGTTTTGGTGGTAGTGCTCTCCGCGTCAGGGAGCCGCGTTCGGCCACCTTCTTCTTGTTGATCATTCCAATCAGCACAGTCGCTTTCGGATCGGCCCTCCAGACTGCGGTCATCAACCCCTCCGACTTCTTCGATTCATTTGCATACCAATGGCTCGGCAAGGCCGTGGGCATTATGGCTCTCACGCCAACCCTACTGGTATTTGGCACACCGATGTTACTGCACTACCGGTGGCTTTGCGGAAATGCCTCTGCTGATTTAGCCCCGACGGACGTTTCCTCATTCGGTGGACCAGCCGAAGCAACGAGTCCACCGAAACCTACTTCCACCCGCTATCCAGACGACCCCTTGGGCCTCACGACGACGATCCACACTGCAAAGTTGGTTGATTGGCTGGAAACAATAGGCCTGGCCATCTTTACAAGCATCATCACATGTGTGCTTTCGTGGGAACCTTCCCTAACTCAGGGAAGCGGATGGCGTTATTGGGTGGTCATGTTGTTGTTAATCGTTTGGGCTAGCGTCCGGCAAGGATTACGCGGCGCAGTGACCGCAAGTCTGACAACTGCCGTTGTCTCCTGGTTCGTTGTAGGCCAAGTAAACCCTGATGCCCTCTGGGTTCGATCATTCCAAACCAACTTACTTGCCCTATGCAGCACTGGGCTGTTGATTGGGGCCTCATCGGGTTGGCTCCGAGCGAGCGAACAGCGTTACCGCACGTTCGTCAGCCGCATTCCGGTGATGCTGTACAGCGCGAGGATTCACCAACCCGGACAGTTCGTTCGGCTCCGCGGTAACCGCCAAATTCCCAACGTTCAAATTGTGTTGGTCAGTTCGGCAGCCAACTCGATCTTCGGATGCCCTCCGGACGCTCTCCTCGGAGCGTATTCCAATTGGCTCGAGCGTGTCCATCCCGAAGATCGAGAATTGCTCATCGCCGCTTGGACTCAAATCACTCAAGCCGTCCAGCCCCAACGAAGCGATCGGACTCCTGCCCCCTCTGGAGGTCGTACTTCCGTCACCTGCGAGTACAGATTAAATCCCGAGTTCATCGACAGTCTAAGCGAGACACCTCCCATGCCGAAGGTAGCAGGGTCGAACGTACGCCCGGACTCGGGGCAACCGGCCGAACGCTGGGTCCGCGACACGCTCGCCCCGAGCTTCGCTACTGACGGAAGTCTCACCGGTTGGGAAGGCGTCGTTGAGGACATCTCACCCCAGCGAGTCCTCGCACAAGACTTATCGCGAACAACAACGATGCTCCATACGTTGGTCGCCAACCTACCTGCTGGAGTTGTCTTCGTCCAGGGGCACACCGGCCAACCCACGTTGGTCAACCCACGAGCCCGGCACCTGCTAGGCCAACGAGAAAACCCCTCAGCTGGTGTCGCTCATTTTCCCATGGTCTACCGATTACACAAGCCCGACGGGACGCTGTATCCTTGGCAAGAACTTCCGGTCTATCAGGCCCTGAAAACAGGCGTGGCCACCATGCGTGACGACATCGTCATCCACCGTCCGGATGGGCGTTACGTGCCGTTGGTCACCTGGGCTGCTCCGGTCGACCTCGGAGGGCCCGACCGCAGTGTGCCAGAATCTCAGTCTCCCGGTAATGGTCGTTCGCAAAGTTCCATGATGGCCGACGGTGCAGTTTGGGTGTTCGAAGATCTCACTTCGCTCCAACAAGCCGAAGCTGCCCGTATCGACTCCGAAATTCGAATTCGCACCATCATTGAAACCATGGCTGAGGGGCTGATTATCCAAAATAACCAAGGAGCCGTTCTTGAGTGCAACGCCGCCGCTTGTGCGATTTTGGGCAAGCCGGAAAAAGAATTGGTCGGCCAACCATCCCTCGGCGCCCTGGGCGCGTGCCTGCGAGAAGACGGAAGTCTGTTCCCCTTTCACGAACAACCAGACGCGATTTGCGCGAAGACGAGGGAACCCGTCCGAGGTGTCGTGATAGGAGTGACGCAAAACCACGCGTCCCAAACACATTTTGGCTCTGTGCTCGATTGCACAGACTCTTTGCCGACGGAAATGCGCTGGCTCCTTGTCAACTGCGTACCACTGACTTTGGGCCAACCAGGACATCCTGGTTTCACCGTGCGAATCATCACGACGTTTGTGGACATTACCGAACAAAGAGAAATTCTCCGGAACTTAACAGTTTCCGAAGAAAGGTATCGGATACTGGTCGAAACTTTACCGTTAGTGGTGCTCCAACTCGATGACCAATTTCGTGTTCACTACGGCAACCCAAGAGCCTGGGAAATCCTCGGACCGCGAGAGTCAACAACGTACCAAGTATCGAACAATCAAGAGAACTCCAGACGTTTTCTGGACCACCTGAACGGAGACGACCGTTCCCGAGTCGAAACGTGGCTCCGAGGAATTTTCGAGGAGAAAAAGTTCCAAGGCGATTGCGAGTTTGGCATTCGAGACCAAGTCGGCGAAGTTCGGAGTTGTTACGCCGTTGCTTATCCCGCTCCCCACGATGTCGATCGTTCCCGTCCGGGGGAGATCGCCCGGTTTTGTACTCTCGTCATGGTAGACAAGACACTCGAAAGGCATCTGGAACAAGAAATCCGGCGAGTCCAGAAATTGGAGGTGGTCGGCCGTCTCGTGGGAGGGATCGTTCACGACTTCAACAATTTGTTGACGCCGATCGTGGCATTGTCCCAAATGGCACAACAAAGACAGCCCGAGGATCCAAACATCCAAGAAGACCTGCAAACGATCGAAGCCGCGGGAAAACAGGCGACTCAGTTGGCAGCCCAGTTGTTGGCGTTTATCCGAAATCGGAAAACTAACGCACCCCCTGTGGCGAACTCGGTCTCGGTCCAGGAAATCGTCACACGCACACTCGGACTGCTCCGGGGAACCCTACCCCACGACATTACTGTAAAACTTGTTCTCTCCTCGAAGGATGATCGGGTCCTGGCGGACAGCGGACAGCTCCAACAAATTCTTGTCAATCTGTGCCTAAATGCGCGAGATGCCATGCCGAGAGGTGGTCAGCTAACCGTCCGGACCGAAATTTCCGACCATCCGCCAGACAATTCTGTCGAAGGGGAGGAACCCTCGTCAGGAGTTCGTATTTCTATACAAGACAATGGGGAGGGGATACCCTTGGAAGTTCAAGGAAAGATCTTCGACCCGTTCTTTTCGACGAAAGAGCAAGGAACAGGTTTGGGCCTCGCTGTGGTGGCCCAACTCGTTGAAAATTTTCGCGGACACATTTCTGTCCAAAGTCAGCCCGGTACTGGAACTTGTGTTGACATCTGGTTGCCTCGGTCTTCGGAATAAGTCGGCTCTCCTGACGATAAAGTGTCTTGTTAGGAGAATCCAATTCGAGATACACGGCTTGCCGAGGACACGAACGACCTAATCTTTACCCGTCCCGTTTTGATCCCTGGGGATTTTAAGTTCTCTTGGTGGACTCTTGACATCTTCTCGCATTTTCTTTTTGGCCCGGGACAAAATCGGTCCAATGCTGTTGAGAGGAATCCCCAACTCCGAACTTATCTCCTCGTAGGAACGTCCTTCCAAGTAGCATAGGCGAACGACATCGCGATCACGAGGAGGCAACTTGCGGAGGAGTTTTGCGACTTCTTCCAGAGTTTCAAGACCCCCGGAAGGAGCTGCCGCTGAATCTCCAACCGAGACGGCAGTAGATTCTTGATTCGTTTGGACTTCCTTCGCTGCGGCACGTCGAGCGAGTTCTTTAACGCAAATACGACGGGCAATGACTGCCAAATACGTTGATAGCGATGCTTTCTTCTGGAATTGGCGGAGGACCGCATAGTCATCGGCAACGATTTGAAGTAGGACTTCGGCAGCCAAGTCTTCGACATCCTCCGGGGTGAGGGGTATACTCCGAAGGTGAGATGTATGATGAATGACGTGATAAATCAAACCGAGATACCCATCGACGAAATCGTTCCATGAGCCTGGTTCTTTATCGAGGCAACGCTGGAGAAGTTCGCGGTCCTGTGGGGTCAGAGGCACGTTCGAGTTCCCTTTTCAAAGTCGAGCATCGCCGTCCGAAAATTAGTCTACAGAGTTGTTGGTTGCCCAAACCCCGCACACTATGTACCAGAGCGGTTCCCATATAACACATCAAATTATTTTACGCGTTCTCTTGCGTCTGGCCTAGTCCGTTCTAGCATTTTCGTTTTGCATCGGAGACTGATACGACCGTTTATTCCAAAGAGAGGCCTCATGTCCGATTCGACGCCCCACCAGGTAAATCATCTTGCCTTACGCATCCTTACAGTCGATGACGTCCTTACCCCCCAAGAGTGCATCGACTCGATTGCGTTCGGAGAATCGCTCGGTTTTCAGCCAGCTGGCGTCAAAAGCAGTGAAGGATCGGCGATGCGGCCTGGCATCCGGAACAACTGGCGTGTCGAGTTTGAGAATGCCGCTTTCACTCGGACGTTGTGGGATCGGGTCCGTGATCTTCTTGAGGAAATCAAAGGCTATCAACCTTGTGGGCTTTACCAGAGCTTTCGATTTTACCGATACGATGCCGGTGAACGATTCAAACGGCACCGAGACGGTCATGTCGAGCAAGATGGTTGCCGCAGCCAGCTATCTTTCCTCATTTAATTAAACGAAGGGTACGAGGGCGGCGAAACCGTTTTCCACTATCGACGTGAACTCGAACTTGAGCACCTTTCAGAAGAAATTGTGGTCACCCCACGAACCGGCATGGGTTTATTCTTCGCCCACGACGTATGGCACGAGAGCACGCCGATCATCTCTGGAAGAAAATACGTTCTCCGGACCGATGTCCTCTACACGACCTGACGTTGGGGATGGTGTGCACCGGAAATCTCGTTTCTTCTCCTTCATACTCGCCTTGCGTAAAACGAGGGAAGTTGCCATGATCCCCTTCCTAAGCTAAGACTTGTACCAAGACTCGCATGAGGAAAATCCATGCCGCAGAAGTCTTTCACTGTTTCCGGGATCTTCCGCTGGTTAGGGGGGATCGCGATGGCCGTTTCGATCGTGGTGATTCCTTTTCTCTACCACCGCCATTTATACTCGAGCATCAAACGGTTACGGGTCGTCGAACCAGGAAAATTTTATCGATCGGGAAGAGCGACTGGGCCAGGACTGGAACGGACACTGCAAAGGTATAAGATCAAGACCGTTATAAACTTGATGAATGAAGAACAAGAGCCTCAGCTTGCAAAAGGTTTTTTCGATCCGAGGACGATTAGCCAACGCGAAATTTGTGAACGCAATGACGTCAAGATGGTCTATCTCTTCGTGGACTTGATCTCGAGATATAAAGTTGGCCAGGAACGGCCCAAGGCCATCGCCGAGTTTTTAAAAATCATGGACGATCCAAAGAATCACCCGGTCCTGCTGCATTGTCGTGCTGGGCTTCATCGAACCGGAATTCTCTCCGCAATCTATCGCATGGAGTACAACAAATGGAGTCGTGAGTTGGCCTGGAAAGAACTCCGCGCCCATGGTTTTGGGGAACATAACTGCTATGCCGACAACGACTATATCACCCAATATATTTGTCAGTATGTGCCACGAAGCCATCCTGATCACAGTCAGGTGGCCCAACGTAAGCCCGACTCGAACGATCCGAAAACAAAAATATCCAGGGCCAGAGCCAAGTCCAATCCTCCACCAACACTCTCACAAAAAGGTTCCAGGTCGAGACCGGTCCTTGCTGATTGGCGCAACATAGATTGGACTAACTTCTTTGAGGGTGATCCTCGAAGCGATCGATGATGCAATGGCCGTCTTGCTCCTTGGGCTCTTGTTCCAGGGAGAATTTGTTCTTTAAAAAAGCCCTATTATCCCCCCGTCGAGAATAGAGCCCAGCATGTTCACCATCATAGACCGACTCCTGATCCTCAGTTACGTCAAGTCCTACTTCATCTGTCTGGTGAGCTTGTTGAGTCTCTATATTGTCGTCGATCTTTTCAATAATATTGATGACTTTGCCCGAATCGAAGGTGATCTGGTTCTGACACTCCAACACATCGGAGCTTACTACAGTGTCCGAACGGCTTTCATTTTCGACCTCTTATCCGAGGCCATTGCGCTGCTTGCCGCGATGTTTACGATAGCCTGGCTGCAACGCAATAACGAGCTGCTCCCGTTACTCTCGGCAGGAGTGTCGGCTCGGCGGGTATTACGCCCGGTACTGCTGTCGGCGTGCATGTTGAGCGTGGTCAACGTGGCCAATCAGGAGTTTGTTATCCCCACCATCGGTGGTTTGTTCACGTCCAAGGACGACCCCAACGGGGAGAAACCGATCTTGGCGAACGGTGCTTTCGCTTCGAACGACATCCATATCAGCGCGCGAATGGCCATCCGGAGAGACAACAAAGTAATCGACGCGAACATTGTGATACCACCGAAGGTGGCGAGTGGTTCGGGATTTCACTTTTTTGCCACCGAGGCAATCTACGTTCCAGAGGGTAATGGGCGGCATTCTGGTGGCTGGTTGCTCAACAAAACGACTCCAGTAGAACTCCCCCCGAGCGTTCCGCGAACGGTCTTGGTTCCGATCGACACAGGAAAGTACTTTCTGTATTCCGATGACGTAGACTTCGAGCGCTTGACGCGAAATCGGAAGTGGTACAAGGAGCTATCGACGCTACAGATCTATCAACAGTTAGACAGCTTGAATTCGAGTCGATTATCCAACATGGCGGTCTTCTTTCACATGAGGCTGACGCGCCCTATTTTGAGTATCATCCTGGTCGTGATGGGCATAGCGGTGATCATGCGTGACCAGAACAGGAACATCTACATCAGTGCGGGATTTTGTATTGTCATTTGTGCGATCTTCTACGTCGCGTGTGTCGCTTCGAAATATCTGGGCGACCACGAAATCCTTACGCCTGCCCAAGCCGCTTGGCTTCCAGTGTTCATCTTCGGCCCAGTGGCCTTCGTTTTGCTCGATGCGGTGCATACGTGACACCGGATGGTTTGTGCCTGGTGAGGATAAGAAAAACCAATTTCCGGCCTTCCCCTATTTTTAGTGTTTCTGGTGTTTCTGCCGTTTAATCACTCACAGGTCTCGATGATTCCATACTTCGTGTTACATGGCTCATTCCTCGTCCTGATCCCGAAATGACTCGGGCTTGACCATGAATTGACTCAAATCAACATGACCCCGAACCTCGCTTTCGACGAGTTTGACGCGTTGTTCCACTTCGCGAAGCTTGGCCCGAATCAGCTCCAGTTTCGCTTCCGTGTTGTCTGGCTCTGTGGGTCGAGGCACCTCGGGATAGCCAAGCTGCCGTTGTAACGCAGCAAACAGGTACAAAGGATCACGTCCTCGGTTGGCCTTGGCGATTTTGCCTTCCTTTTCCCCAAACAAAGGCGTCAAACGCGGGATAAAGTCCGGATTGGCCCTCCGTTGCTCCATCACGGCGAATTCCGACCGAAGATACACCAGGTCAGCAAAGTCGACGACTCCCATCTGTTGTTGGACAGTTTGTAGATAGGTCCTCCAATCGTCGTTGTAGACGGGGTCGGATTGCATGGCCTTGAGTCCGTCGTGGTACCCAAGTCGGTTCCGGCTGAGGGTTTCGAATTGGTACACGAACAAGGCCGTCGGGAGTGGCGAATCAGCCCGGTACGTAGCCTCTCGTTCGAGGACCAATAAAGCCGTTTCGATGCTGAAGCGAAGTTTCTCTTCTTCAGTCTGTCGGATCACGTATGCTTGGAACGGTGTAAAATAATGTTGGAGCCGCAAGAACCCTGACGAGAGTTCTCCGGTGTGTCGTAATTCTCCTTCGAGGAACTGCACGGCGTGTGGCATGTGCGTCGTGGAGAGCAATTCCTCGTGAATGTGACTCAACACTTGTTGAGTTGGTTGATTGTCGGCCAGGCGCTCACGGAGGACTCGGAAAAAGTATGCTTGCTCAATGTACTCTTCCCGACCAAGAATCGAGGACATAGCGAGTCACCTATTTTGGACGAACGGAATGGAAACCGCAGGTTTGACTTTCGTCGAAACAAAATGGACTTTGGCCCCGTCTATTAATTTGTAGCCTCATCATCGAGGAGTACCGAGTAAACCCGGTGTCCATGGAGACTGCACGTTTGTGATTGGCCGAAATCCCTCATACGAAGTCCTTCCTTCCACAACCGGAGAACAGGATTTCCAGTTGCCTTCGCTGTTTTCCAACTGGCCTCGCTCCTCTCAATGAGGAACGAACTCGAACGAAGGCAACTCCAAAGCGCGGCTTAAACAACGAATTACAGTCTCGAACCAAACGCGGTTTAGTAAATCCAGATGTCACAAAGAGTTGGATGTTGTCGAGGAGTCGTTCCATGTTCTCTTGTCTAAGGAGTTGTCTGACCACGACCGTGGTATTGTACATCCTTTTTGGGTTGTCCCCAACTGCTTCACCGCAAGCACCAAGCAAGACCAAAAACCGTGTGGAAGTCGTCTTCTGCGTGGATACGACGGCGAGCATGAAAGAATTATTGCAAACCGCAAGGAAGAAGATTTGGACGATAAGCAACCAAGTCGTTGCCGGCCATCCCACACCCGAACTACGCATTGGGCTGGTCGCATTCCGCGATCGCAGCGACGCCAAGAAGTCTTACGTCACCAAGGTGTATAAACTGACGAACGGACTCGATAACGCATATCAGTGGCTCGTTCAACTCGATGCTGCCGGCGGCGGTGATCACCCCGAGAGTGTCAATCAGGCGCTCCACGAAGCCATCACGAAAATCAACTGGACCAAGGGCAAGAACGTCCTTCGCATCATTTTTCTGGTTGGCGATGCACCTCCGCACATGGACTACAAGGACGACGTGAGTTACGCCAAAACGTGCAAGATGGCCGTTGACCGGGGCATCATCATCAACACAATCCAGTGCGGCATTCATCCGCTCACGGCAAAACATTGGATGGCCATCAGCAAACTTGGCCAGGGAGGATATATTCGGATCCGGTACGGGGAGGGTGACGCCCAAAACGTCTCGACGCCCTACGACGAACGCCTAGCAACTTTGAACACGAAATTGACCAACAGTACGCTCCCCTTTGGCAATCGTCGGATGCGAGTGCAAGCCGAAGCGAAGAAGCAAGCATCTCTTAACTTGACCCAGACCGAAGCCGCTGAACGAATTGGTTATGCCGGACGTCTGCGAAGGGCAGCCAGTTATGACCTCTTACAGGCGATCAAGGATGGGAAACTCAAGCTCGAGGAACTCCGAAAAAGCGACCTCCCTGCTGCCTTGCAAAAGCTGAATCGCCAACAGCAAATCGAGTTCCTCGAACACCTCAAGAAAGAAAGACTCAAACTTTTCGAGGCTGCCGACCAATGGGGCCAAAAGCGTTACAAGCACCTTTTCGAACAGGAAGTAAAGAAACTCAATCGAGGCGATCTGGGAACCTTTGAGCAAGGGGTGCTAAAGATGTTGCGGACCCAAGCGAAACGGATCAACGTTCGCTATCCCGAATGGAAAGACAAGAAATGACAGACGGCCTTGAGAGTGTGAGCTGGGAACGGAAGTGAGAAATCTTGTTGACGGGCCATTCACCCATTTTCGAGCACCCACTGAGTTGCTTTCTGAACGAGTTCGGTCGCGCTGGTCACGTCGAGTTTCGTTTTGATTCGCACACGGTGGCTCTCAACCGTCTTGGGGCTCAGGTGCAACTGATCTGCGATCTGTAGCGTCGTTCTTCCATGGCCGATGAGTTGGAAAATTTCCAACTCGCGATCAGAAAGCGAATGAACGGGCGACTCCAGTTGCAAGTCCTTGCCACGGACAGCTTGAGTCAACAAATGGATCGATGCCTCAGCGCTGAGAAAAATCTCTCCCCGCAATACCTTGCGAATGGCTTCAATGACTGTGGGCGTATCGCTTTGTTTGTTGACATAGCCCAAAGCTCCAGCTCGCAACGCCCGCATGGCGTAGAGGGATTCGTCGTACATCGACCAAACCAGAAGGGCGGGAGGTTCGTTGCGGGCGACAAGTTGTTTGACCAACTCAATCCCGTTGCCCGTTTTCAAGGCTACGTCAACGATAACCACGTCTGGCCTGGTATTCTGGATCACCTGGAGCGCCTCGACGTCATCAGCAGCATGTCCGCAGACTTCGAGATCATCCTCCATTTCCAAACAAAGTGCCAAGCCCTCTCTTATGGTTGGATGATCGTCGACAATCACAACCTTTTTACGCACCTTATTAGGACGCATCGTGTTGGTTTTTGCCATAATTCGCTCCCGTATGCAGTAAGCACGTAACAATGGTGCCTCCGCGTTCGAATGGTCTCACTGTCAGGTGACCGCCGATCAAGCTAGCGCGATAAGACATGATCTTTAGGCCCATTCCCCTCACCAAGGTTACTCCATCAGGGTCAATCCCGACCCCATTGTCGCGGATCGTCAACGTAACTCTTCCGTGCCTCTCTTCGAGTGTGATCCAAATGTCCGAGGCTTGTCCGTGCTTGACTGCGTTGGTGATAGCTTCCTGAGCGATGTGGTAAAGCTGGGTCGCCAGCTCGGCGTTATCGATTCGCACAGGTTTTTCGCAGACCACTTGACAGGATACAGAGCCAGTTTCGTTGAACCGCGTGGCAAGAACTTGTAAGGCGACCATGAGCCCTTCTCGGTCGACCGCGACAGGAATCAGACCTCGGGACAAAGCCCCCACTTTGCTACGGGCTCGTTGAACGTCGTCGATGAGGTTCGATGCCAACTGCGCGTTCTGGGAAGACTCTGCTTTCAACGACTTCAGTAAAGCGCTGAGCTTCAAGCTGATGCCCGTCAACTCCTGTCCCAGGTCATCGTGAAGCTCTTGACCGATGCGGCGTTGCTCTTCGGCGACGATCTGGAGGAGCTGGTTTTCCAATTCTTTGCGTTTCGTGATGTCACGGATCATTCCAATGAACAGCCCCAAATGAGGCACATGACTGATAGCCAATTCGATTGGAAAGACCGACCCATCCCTTCGTCGGGCAACTAGTTCCCTCCCGTACCCGATGATTCTCGCTTGTCCTGTTTGCAGGTATCGTTCGAGATAACTATCGTGCTCGTCGCAAAAAGGGGCAGGCATCAGAATGCGAACATTTTGGCCAACGAGTTGTCCCGCGGTATACCCAAACATTTTCATTATCGCAGGATTGACGTCATCGATGATACCACAATGGTCAATGATGACAATTGCATCGGCTGCGGTCTTGAGGATCGACCGCAGCCGTTCCTCGCTCTCTCGCAAACGCTGCTCGGCCCGAACCCGTTCGGTGATATCAGTATGCGAGACCACGGCACCGCCTTCGCCGGAACGCAAGGCGCTCGCCTGAAGGAGAAACCAACGCTGCTGCGCAGGAGAGTGACACGGGTATTCGAGCGAAAGGTGGTGCGTCTTACCACTTAGGATAGCCTGGATCCCTCTCGCCACTTCGGGAGCTCGCTCGGCGTAGGGCCCTTTGGATTTCAGGCAGACTTCGAGGTAGTTTGTGCCAACGCCCAAACGCGCCAAGTCCCCTTGATTATTTCGGGCAAATTCTTCCCAGGCAGGGTTCACAGCGACTATCTGACCCGTCCGATCAAGCACAGCGATGTGGGCCGATAAGGATGCGAGAATGGACTTGGTTTGGGCTTCGCTATCCATCAACGATTGCTCGATTCGTTTACGTTCGGTGATGTCCACTCCGATACCAAGGACGAACCAATCGGCCGTTCCGTCGTCTTGGTTTAACGTGATACACCGCCACTCGATGAGCCTTTCTTCGCCGGATTTGTTGATCCATGGCGCCTCATGAGGTTCTTCGAATTCAGGAGAGGAGTAGTTGGCAAAACGTTCTTCGACAATGCAACGCCACTCTGGAGGAAGGAATTGGTTGATTGTAGTTTGTCTAATCACCTCTTCTCGGCTGTACCCCGTGAGCCTTTCGCACGCTCGGTTGAAAAGGACTATACGCCCTACCCGATCCGTCACGACGACTAACGATGGTGCCGTTTCAACGACGAGAGCAAGACGATGGTGGGCTTTGCGTAGTTCGGCTTGGGACCGTTTTCGATCGGTGATGTCCCGATGGATGGAGACGAAGTTTGTTCGCTTGCCTTCGTTATTGAACAAGGGTGTGATGAACAGTTCACAGCTGTAAGGAGTGCCGTCTTTGCGATAATTCGTCAGCTCGACATTGCAGGCATGGTTGGCAAACAACCTCGTGCGAATGTGGACCAGGGTTTTACGATCTGTTCCTGTTCCCTGCAGCATCCGCGGCGACTGGCCTATCAGTTCCTCCCCAGAGTACCCGGTAATGCGGCACATCGCTTCATTCACGAAAATGATCGTGGGGCCGGGCCAATCGAGATCGTCCGTCGTAATCAACACTCCTTCACCAAGACTGGCCACGGCTTTGCCAAGAAGGTTCTTTTCAGCGGTTCGCGCGCTTAGCAGCTTTCGCAGTTCTTCGTTCCGTTGGTGCAAAGCCGATTCGGCGTCACGTTCGGACGGCACATCGATGAGTACGCTTCGGCATTGAGAAACTTGACCTGATGCGTCCACTACGGGTACGCTCTCGAAACGTACAGCAATCGTCATGCCCTCGTGGCCAGAGAATCGGAGTTTGCAAGACTTCTTGGTAACCGGGTTGTGCGGTACTTCGCAGTTTTCGGCCCCGAACACCTCTTGAAAATGTCGGAGCAAGATTTCTCGATCATCAACGTGCACAAAACGAGACAGCTCGGCTCCGACCAACTCTTCGCACGTAACGCCCAGCAGCCTGGAAAGGGTGAGGTTCGCTTGTTGGATACACCCGCTCGAATCCAGGGTAACGTAACCGACGGGAGCCGATTCGTATAATTCCGAGTAGTGATCGCGAGTTTCGGACGCTTCCTGGTGAGTCCTTCGCAGCTCTTCGTTTTGGAGTTCGAGTTCGATTTGACGAAGTTGGAGTTCCCGGAACAACTTGCCAAGTTCCTCGGCCGACATCCTGGAAACGTCGGCCGAGGAACGATTCTGCAAGAGGGCTTCGGCACGCTCTCGAAATTCATTCGGCGCAAGAGGTTTTTCTTGAGACACGTGTACTTTCTTGGTGATTAGGGCGAGCAGCAGACTGGATTAAGATATATTGTCTGCCAGTCATGGCTTCCGCAACAAGCAAAATCCAGTCGATGCGAGTCGAGATTTTGGTTTTTTCTGTAGGACAGAACTGCCATCTGTTCTATACCCACAAAGAGAAATGGATTATTGAGAACTGCGCGGATAATGTAGCGGGCACACTAGGAACGGGTAATTTCTAGTTGTCCGGTTTTTGTGTTTGTCGTAGGTACACGCGGCTCGCGTGTACTTGGAAAGCTCGGCCAAGACCAAGGTACACGCGAGCCGCGTATACCTACGAACCGAACAAGCCTTTCTTTTCCATTCCCCGTGTGCCGGGTATTTGGATTCATTAGCCGCGCAGATCTCAATAGCATTATGCCTTGGAGGGATCTCTCGACGAGAGTACAGGTGTGCCTTCCCGATTGCCCAATCACAACCTACACGGATAGAACACCGATACATTTCGTTTTGCCAGGTCGCGTCGGTTTCCTGTCATGCCCTGGCCGCAGTGGCTGCAGTTCGCGGTTCTTTGAACCGCTCTATTCTCCCCAGGATCAAACTGTTCTCCTTCAAAACGACATCGGTTGTTTTGAAGAAGAACACGTGAGAGAGTGTGGAACGACCGTCCCAAGGTGAACGGTTCAGGACTGTGGTCCTTCGAGATAGTATCCAAGCGCCTGCCCAAGCTCAAGAGCGCTTTGATACCGATCCGTTGGCTCTGGCATCAAACAAGTAAGACAGATGGTTTCGAGATCGGTGTCGATGCGTGGCATCCGCCAAGACGACGGCAGCAGGCGGGTCGCTCGAAGCCCTCCCAGGACATCCACAGGCTTGGCTCCCGTCGGGACGACTTCACCAGTGAGCAACCTATATAAGATGGCTCCAAGTGAGTAGACATCGACAGCATGACCAATCTCTTCTACGTCTCCAGCTATTTGCTCAGGGGCCATGTAGGCAGGCGTCCCCGCGAAGATTGGAGTTCGGGAACTATCCTTTGCTTCCAAGTCCCACGCCAAGTCAAAATCCGTGAGGAGGGGAACCGCATTCAGCACTTCCTCTCGCTTTTCGGCTCCGTTGCTCTCTGGCATTCGCAACAAAACGTTGCCAGGTTTGATGTCTCGGTGGACAAAACCCTCACGGTGGATAAAGTGTGTTGCCTGAGCTAAGGTTTCAATAAGCTGCGCAGCATGACAAGGAGCCCACGGCTCCGTGGTCAAATGCGATTCAAGACTCTTGCCTTGAACAAACTCCATGACCTGATAAGGACCACTTGAGCACTCACCAATCCCAAGCACGCGAATCACATTGGGGTGTTGTAATCGGGCTGCGACATGGGCGCCCCAGCGTAATCTTTCTTCTGGAATTTTCATCTGTCCTCGGCAAACCGGGTGATTACACTCGGTGTTCCGAAGGGTTTTAATCGCAACTTGCTGTCTGCGTTCGCGATCTTGGGCCAGGTACACGACTCCCGTCCCACCCCGTCCAATCACCTCGATAATCCGGTACCAGGGAATGCGAGGAATGTTTTCGAAACAAGAGTGATACTTGGTCGTCTGGGCTTGATTCGCTCCGCCCTGAGGACTGTTGCTGAAAACGTTGGGCGAGAGGCCATCACGGAGTTGAGCCAGAACGATTTCCTCAGGTTCACTCGCGGCCAGTCGCGATGCGAGAACTCTCTCTTGGGCAGGGATGTCGAGGGCGCACAAGAAACGGATGTCTCGCGCAAAATTCGGAAATCGGTGAAGGTACTCTTGAGTATTGAGCGTGTCTCCGGACCGCAATCGAAGATCGATTTCGCTCAAAATGAGGTCCGCAGCGAGTGCCGAATTAGACAACAACGCAGGAAATTGTTCTAAGTAGGACTCAGCCTGCATCGGAATCCCCGCTCGCCAACGGAGGTGTTGGTGGGCGCGCAAGATTGCAAGTTGCTCCTCCGCCGGCCGTGTCCCCAGGCTCGCTCGTAATTGGGCCAAGGCGCCTGGGGCGAAGTCGAGTGTAGGAGAAGTCGAAAAGTCCATTGTCCAGCGATCAATCGGGTCCATTGCAAGTCTCGACAACGTCTAAGTGGTTTTCGATTCGGGCCATCGAGCGGGTAAACCGCTTGCGAATCGCTTCTGGGCTCACCCCAAGTTCTTCACCGATTTGCGACCATGACCATGCACTGGAACGCAACATGGCGACGCGACGTTCCTCCGTGGTCATTGACTGCCAAGTTCGTGCCCATAGCTCCCGGTGGATGACGGTAGGCAACAATTCCGTCTTCCGGTCGCCGAGTGATGCCTCGAAAATCTCCGAAGAGTCTGCGGTCAATGGGCAGTACCTTTTTTGGCAATGTTCTTTCTTCCAGTACCCCAAAACTTCGTTCCGAGCCATCGTAAGCAACAAGGCTTGCAACTGACCAGGATGCTCGATTTCGAATTTGCCATTGCGGATTCCTTTCAAGAACTTAACCATCAACTCTTGAAAGACATCCATTGGCTCTAAAGACCGACATAATGCTTTGTGAGTGATCCATGTCCGAATCCGCGTACACAAAGGACCTTGAACCATCTGGACAAACTGAGTCATGACGACTTCGTTGCCAGCCAGCAACTCACTCACAAATAATTGGAAAGAATCGAGTTCCATTGGTCACACAAACCTGATCTAGCATGTATCATTTCCGATGGCCTTTGTTGGCACTCAAGTGGTCACGAATGGAAGCTCAAAACGATACTGAAAATGATCAAGAGCTGCGCAGCCCAAGTGGCAATGACACCTCGCGTGGTGTTGCCAAACAGCGCAAAGAAGCAAACAGGGATTTCTCCACGGGCTGAATCCATCGTGCCTGGTACTTGAGCCTCGCATTTCTCATTAGCATGCAAGGATTTCACTCAAATAAGCGAAACTTCACAGCCCAAAGTGACACTTTTTTAGAATTTCTGTGGGAAAAATTTTCATGAAATACCTGACGAGAGGGATATTGAATTCAACGAAGTTGGTAGGTATTGTGGACTGAGACAGGAAGGCTAAGCAAAAAAGCGAGTGTATGGTTCTGTTGATCTAAAATAGCTAATCTTAACAAGAAAAATGGAAGTGCGATACTACTTCAACAACCAATACTCGATGCAAAAATAAGTTCTTTGGAGACAAATTTTCGATTTTCTTTTGGAATGATTCTGATTTGACAAAGGAAGACCGGTCGTTGTTGATGTTTCTATTCTGTACCGCGCAACAGCGAGAGTTGACGGAGGTCAAAACCTACAAAAACTAACGATAGTTTTTTCACAACTTTTCCACAATTTTCTGTCCGCTTCTTCCAGATTTGGCGTTCTTATTAGTAAAGGTGTGATCAAAACTTGATACTAACGGTCAGGTATTAATTTTTGTCTCTGTCACAATCTTGTGGAACAGAATATTTATGAGAAATTATACGTAGAAATATTTATATATATTAAGTTAGCACTGGTGTCAAAATGCTTTTTTCTTGACTTTTGACAAAAAGTTTAATTAAAAGTTTTTTGCACAACAGTTGACTTATAAAACAAGAAATATACGAGACAATACTAGAATAAAAAACTAATTCGCCGGAAACTCGACGTGTGGGGCGTCGGGTAAGGGAGAGCGAGGACTTGCTCTACCACCACTCGACCTTGGTGGTACGAGCAATCCTCGTCTTTTTATCGCAAAGCCGTTAAGTCAACAAACTATGTTCCGCGGACACCACGCGATCTAAAGAGGCCTCTACTTCAAAGTCCGCTACTTCTTAAGAAAAAACCAAACTCACATAACACAATCGGCTTCACTCCGAATCCTGGTTCAGAACTGTCCGCTTGACCAAGTCATATCGCTTGGTTGATTCAATAGCAACATAGCCAATGCCATCCTTGGTTCGAGGTAGCTTGGCATCGTAGAAGTAAACCTTCCCTTTTCCCACGACTTCCGCAAGGGATTTCCTGACGATAATGGCCGTCGATTCGTCTATACCAATTCCCAACAGTTGCGGATACTTGGTGACGAGATAGTTCATATCTTTCAGCCGGCCCCGTTGGCTGAAGTGCTGGTCGATCGCTACGCCTTTGAGAAATCCCAAACCACGTTCGTAGCCTTCGGCAACAATATTAAGATTTCCATAGACGGCTCCTCTGGCCATGTATTCACCTTGGATGGACGCTCCTGCCGAAGACCCCATAATGACGCCATTTCGTTCGAGGACTTTGTGCATTAACAGGTGAACCTTGGTGTCGCGATAGGCATCGACAAAACGCCACTGCCGGCCACCTCCGAACCAAATTCCTGTCGCCTCCTGGAACGCCTTGATGTACTTGGGGCTTTCGACAACATCGCGTTTTCGACCGGGCAGGACTGTGACGGTTTTGGCTCCGTATTTTTGGAACAACCCAGCCAACCGGCTTTGGTTAGAAATTGGATCTGGCTGCGCCGTCGGTAAAATAAGCAGCTTCGCTTTCTTACCGCCAGCCAACTCCACAAACTTCTGGAAAAGACCTTTTGGCGTACCGCCGCCCCCGACGATGATCAGCGTCCCCTTTTTCACAATTGGGCGTTGTGGTTTTTGGGGAGGAAACTCAGTGCCTGCACGGGCACGAGCCGACCGCCGCAAAGTCGTCAAGTCAGTGTAGCGGCGGGACTTTTCCAAAACCATTTGCTTGGCGGGCCAAGTTTTCGAAGCCGCCAAGTAGACGGTGATCTTCCCAGAAAGGACCCAGAATCGCCGACCTCGCAGATACAGCCCTGCTGCATTTCCCAATTCATATCCAACAGACCCCGGATTGTCCTTGATCACGGAAGCGAGTCCGGGCTCTGATTTCTTTCGGCGGGCTAATGCGAATATTGAATCGGGAAAAAGGCCCAATCCAGACGTTGGCTCTTCGGAGTCCGTCTTGGCACCATGGAGATGTTTGTTGGCCAGCCATAACGTCGCTGTTCCTGAACTTCCTAAAACCCCTCCTCGCTTGAGCACGGTCTTGGCCTGCGAGAGAATGGTTCGTTTTTCGCCATCAGTCAAGTCCTCAGCACCCGACATATCCGCGAGCCAAACGCCATGAGCTCCGCGGAGAGCCTTGGTGAGCTTCTGCGCGTCGAGGCGGGCGTTCTTCGCTCCTCTGATAGAAACAAGAGAGAAACAAGCCTGCTTTAGAGATTTCTGCGACTTCAAAGTCGTCAGAATGTCTCGTGCCTGTTTCGCTTGCTTGGTCAAAACAAGAACAACGACGCGGACGTCCTTTTTGGGAAGAGCCGTTGTGAAGAACTTGATGGCGTTCTCACTCACAGGACCTGTCCCACATAGTATGAGATGTCCCGGTAACCCCTCAGGAGCAATCCGAGTTTCTCTATTCCGTAGGTTGGATTGGTGTGGACCATCCGCATGCGTGACGTCACTACATCCGAGGATCAGAAGAGCGACCGCAACATGGGCACAAAATCGGGCACCCAAAGTTTTTGTAATCGAAAGCAGAACCATCACATTCTCTATTCTGGAAAGCACACATTTTTCCGGGTGGACCGCCGTCCCGGAGCCATAACTACTTTACCCGAAAGAGGATCGAGATCAACAATTGTAAACGTTCGGCTAACCCGTGTCGTTGGAAAGTAAGGACTAATGGCGATTGAATCTTTTGTTGACAAAAGAACACCAATGTCTGCATTCCTCTGACAGGTAAAGATTTACATCACACAAAGCATTAAAATAGTAGATTTATCCTTAATGTCGAATCGATGTAAGTCCTTATCTGGTAACACACAATTAACCGAGGGTTTACACAGATTAGTTATTGTCGTCCTGCGACTTTGTGAACAGGATGCCACTGAAAGATCTGGTGAAACTCTTTGGAGATTTGCTCGTGATCCTAGGAGTGTGTCCGAGAATTATTCTGTCCCTTTGCAGGATCAGTCTATGAACCGATCCTTTTGCCTTTGTTGTCACTTATTTGCTTCCCTGTGAGCACCGCGAACGGTACAACTTCAAAAGGTTGTGTGTCAGCCACACCAAAGACCATTCGGCCCGAGCTTTTTCTAACCCACGTAGTAAAAATCTCCGAATCCTCGCGCACCTTTGATCTGACCAAAAACGGGCTCGACGATGACTTGGCGCCTCGAGGATATATTGTGACCTTCTTGGCTTTTCAACCTCTGCTGCATCTTCTCCTTGGCACTCGTGGGGGTCTGGGCAGAACTATCTGAGCCACTTGGCGAGGCGAAGCCTGGACTATGGTTTTACCGACCAGTCGACATGGAAGCATCGATTCCCAAATCTTCCAAGTCTTGCGTAGCTTGTTCGCTGCAATAACCACTATCGAGCGTATGGACGATTTTCTTCGCTTCTTGGCCGTTCTCATCAATCGGTGGGGCAATTCCGGCTCGCTCAAGATCCTCAAGCATCCTCTTGGCAATCGAAACCGCTTGTTGTTTGTTGTTGGCTTGATCGATCACTTCCGTGGCTACGATGATTTGGTTCTGTTCATCCACGCGGGCTTGAGCGTTGCCGGAATACTTCTAACACTCGTTCTTTTGCGTTATGATCTTCAGGTCGGGATCGGTGAATTTACTTCGGGCTTTGTCTTTGGGAATCTCCGATGGCTCGGCCGGTGCTTCTCCGCGGCGTTTCTTGCTCCCTTCTTGAGACTCATTTTCTTCTTCAGCTCGTCGTTGACGCAGAGCCTCGGCGGCTTGTTTTGCTGGTTCTTTCGAGCGATCTTTGGCTTCTCGAATTTTTTCCAATCGGTTTTCTCATCGTGCCAGTTCCTCGGGCAACTCGTTTCCCCGACGCGAACCGCGAACGGCGTCTTCGGTTTCATCGGTCTTTTTGGGCTTGTTCGAGCAGTTGCCTGATTTCTTCTTCGAGACGTTTTCATCTTTTTGGATGTACGAGTAAATCATGGCCTTGTAGCGCGAGGCATTGCCTCGGACCTTGGTTGTGTCGGTCGAAACGTTGCCTGAACGAGCCAAGCCCGCTTAGCCAGCGAGCCGAAGGACTTCGAGGCACAATTTTCTCTACGTCGCCCAGATGAAATTGTTGAAAATCACTGATGGTTCGAAAATCGGGTCGATGGTTGCGGATGATGGCCAGAAAAGCGAGGTTTTGCTCGCAGACTAAGGAGATCTTTCAGGACGAGAAGATCCCGATACAGCAGCTGTAGAGCAACAATGTGAGCATCATGGCCGGTTCGAAAGGCGGGACGCCTCGGGTTTCGCTTTGGCAGGGTTGGTAGAAAAGCGTCAGAGCCAGTTCGTCCATAACATCGATAAGAAAGAAGATGAGATCGTAGTCTTGAGAGTTTGTCGTGGATCGAGAACAGTTCGATTCGGTAGGAGTCTGGTTGCCAACGTCGGAAAGTTTTTTGAGTTTCCGGCCGTATGGGCAACACTTCCAACATCGCAACCACAGGCGTCAAAGCAGCGGAAGATGCAAAGATTTTGACAAAAAGGTCCCGGAGAACGAGTAGACGGACGACTGTCAACACCTTATTGCCCGACACCCTCCAAGCAATACCTTTTCTGGGCAGCAACCAGGATTTTGAATGCCTGGAAATGAGGTCAGCTTGGTGGTTCCTCGCTTGTTCCAGCTGAGCACCCTTTGATTGACTACCAACTTTTCAAACCAACAAACTCTGTTTGAGACAGCTCTCTCCAGTGATTCGGCAGGGCGAGTGACTGGTTCCGTTGCCGTTGTGACCAAGGTATGTTTCCGGGCCTTGATGCGTTCCAGTAAAGACCCTAAGACCAAGCTGGAGTTTGGCTTTCCGACAACAGCCAGAAGACTCGAACCTCTCCAGCCAGAACGGTTGAAGAGGCTCGAATGCTCGAGCGAAGAGATGCGTTACCGAATGGCAAACGTTTTCACGGATTACTCACCGCCGGGGAGGTCGAATTCAATACTGAGGCCACCGCCGGTATTGAAGCCACCAAAGTCCCCGCCGTCGACAACACCAAACGCAAACCCAGGGCCAACGAAGTCGTTGAAGAAGTATTCAATGAAATCGTTACCGCCGTCGTTCGTGCCCATGTCGACGGTAATGCCCTGCAAGAACGTGTTGCCCGTCGAGGGAGATCCGAATGTGCCAAGTCGGACGTAGTCACTACCATCGCCAGTTTTGATGAGAGCCTCGCCACCAACGGTGTTCCCGAACAGGTCGACGAACTCATTGCCATCACCTTGTGCAAGGACCTTGAGTAAGTCGTCGATGACGTTGTCGATGAGTGTTACGATGTCACCCAAATTGCTCGACTTGACATTCGCGATCAGCTTCTTCGCGAAATACGAGGCTTCGACGTTCAAATCATCATCGCCGCTGCCCGTGATGAATCTCGCATCACCGGTGAAGCGGGAGTCGTCGACGTCAACGATGTCGTCCCCATTTCCGGTGTTGACTTTCGTCTGGCCCATCTTTCCGAACCGAGCCGTATTCACAACGAATTGGTCCAACACGACGGTGTCGTCGTCGTTTCCAGTGGTGATCTCTGCAGCGCCAGTATCCATCGTGAAGTCGGAGATGTCGACAATGTCGTCGCCATTACCTGTCGTGATGGTCAATCCGCCGACCATGGGTGGGTTGTTTCCAGGAGGGTCAGAGAGGTCGACATTCGTGAGGACAACTGTGTCTGCCTGATCTCCGTTGCCCGACGTCGTGTTGATGGTGAGAGAACCATAGATTTCGGTATCAGAGATGTCAACTGTGTCGTTCTTTTCGCCAGTCTTGATGTGGACGTCGCCCCCAACGAAAGTGCTACCGATCGTTACGGTGTCCGTATCTGGACCATCGTCGTTCCCATCGTTGACTGCCGTGTCGACAGTCAAGTCGCCATCAAACGTGGAATCCGAGATCGTGACGTCGTCGTTATCGGAGCCGTTCTTAGCGCCGGTATCGATCGAGGTGTCGCCACCAACATCGACTCCAACCAAGCTGACGTCGTCGTTGCCTTTGCTGGCATCGACATCCAAATCACCATCCACTTCAAGGTCAGTCAGGGTGACGGTATCGTTGCCACCGTTCGTTTTGATGTCGACATCGCCTTCGACGCCGTTGTCGGAACCACCGATCACTGTGACGTCATCGCTCCCGCCATTACCCGTAATCGTGAGAGTACCACCCACATCGGTGTTCTCAACGAGAATGGTGTCATCCTGACCCTGACCATTAATCGTCAAATCACCTGGAAGGTCGCCGTCAGTGCCAGGCAACAGTGGGCTCACGGTGACAGAATCTTCACCTTTGGACATCTGGATGAGCATCTCAGGCGTCGCGCCTGCTGGAATCTTGAATGCCAAAATAGTGTCGAGTTCGCCCGTATTCGTGTTGAACACAAAATCGGTATCACTGCTGACCAGCACGAAATAGTCGCCGTTTTCAGCAACATCCGTTTGGACAGTAACCTCGTTGTCCTGGTCGTCGCCGGAGATAATGAACTGGGCGTCTGTGCCGGTCTCAACGTTGTAAGTGACCGCGATCAATGCAGGAACTGCACGATCTTCCAACGTTTCGAGAGACAAGTTCGTTCGGACGGGCTTGCTAGACATAACGTTCTCCTTCAGGGATGGACTGGGCTGTTTCAGAAAGAACTCTCTCTCCAACAACTGCCAGCCGGGGAATTAAGAAGCAAACTACAACTCAAAGGTAAGATGGGTTCAAACTGAACCATCCTGCCTAGCCAATAACCAACCACCTTTGAATTTCGAGTGTTATGATGCCCCCAGTTTCTGGGGACACCTAGGTGGTTGAAATCAACAGTAGTTTTATGAGTAGTTTACTGGGAAGATGGGAGTAAGCCTGGGGGTGTTGGGTGGGTTTTGTGAGGGTTTACACAATTTCTGGCAAATTGTCTTCCAGGGCAGGAACGTCGATCAAAGTTTCTTCGGCCTCGGAGGTCGGTTCTTGCAGACGGAAAGTGCCCTTCGCTGGCCCCGATTGAATGAGGGTTCCCCAAGCGGGGTGCTTGCCCTTCGCAAAAACGTGGGCCAACCGTTGACTATTCGAATCCGCTGCCTCAAGGATTGTCTGTTCGCCGATTACCGGGGTTCCTTGTTCCCAACTCTCGTAAAGGACACGAAAGCACGCGGCTTGCGTAGGAGTGAGTGTATATTGGTTTCCGAACCAATTGACGGAGCGGTAATCTTGCGAACAAACGGCCTTGGATTGTTTTCCGACCTTCTCGGTCTTGGATAGTTTCTGCTCATTCGAGGAATCCGACACCGGGTCGCTACCCACGTTATCTTGAAGACACTTCAGAAAACGTAACAGGTTCCACGCTGGCCATAACAGAGCGGGCAGGCCGCAATCTCTGTTGTACTTCTGATCGCTCGCCTCGACGACACGGCAAAGTTCGACGAAGTCGTCAATCAAGCGGTTTAGGTATTCGACATCACCGGATAAACCCATCTCGAGCAAGAGTCGGCTCGCATTTTGGAGAGGGATCGAATCGAAAGTCGGTTTCTCACCGGAATTCCAGGAAATGTCACGGACGAATTTGTCCAACCTGGCAACAACTTGATCCAAGAGTTTGGCCAGTTGTTGCCCTTTGCCTCTGCGGTTCCTCTTGGGCGTCATTAGTTTTTCCATGTTGTGACGGGAGTTGAAGTATCGAGTCGGCTTGACGGCAACTCAAACTCGTTGAGATGCGGAACATAGCCTGTCTCGAGTTGAGGAGAGTTTAAGTGCTATTACAGAAGGCTACAATGATTCGTGACTACCAACTTCTCTTCTCTTATTCCGCTCCAGGCCTCAATACGTAGGATGTTGGTGGAGCGTGCTGGAGAATGGAAAAGCATTTCAAGGCAACTCTCGTCGTGTTCACGGAGGAACGCAAAGATCTCTCCAGCTTGAAAAGATAAGCTCGGAACAGAATTCAGACACCGAAAAGCCTCCTGCAGAAAGGTCCAAAAGAGAAAATACAATCCTTGCCTTGACGATCTACGTAAACTGTGTGCGAGGAAGAGTGGGAAACAGTTTCGAACACATCAAGGAGCGGTCAGACCTTCTCGCTGTTATGTGTTCTCTCACAAAAAACGGAAGCCTTTCCGAAACTTCACATCCAGGTGTGGGTTGTATCGACTGTTGGCCCTCTTGGGACAACGATCGGTCCCTGCTGTAGTACCCGATGGTTTTGGACTTGGGCCACTTCTCTCAAGAACGTGTGCGCTGGGTCTCGAACTAACTCCAGAATCCGCCAATCCCTTCGCCAATTTGTCACCCCTGCTCCTTTTTCCAACCACAGGTGGGGATAGGAGGCCACTCACCCACAATTGCTATCCACTACTGCAAGCAAGTTCGCTTCGGTGTTCTATCGTTGAATAAGACCTTATCTGAAACTTCCGTATCTTGATAACGGCCGTGTCTCGTCAGAGCTCTACAACAACCAGATCATAGAACATACTCTTCGATTGCAGATCGAGGTTTTCCTAACACCGCAGAAAAGTCATCAAAACAAGTTCAAGATTGTGGATAGATATTTCATTTAGCCATTAGGTCTAAACAAGATTCTTGCCCATATTCATATTTCATTAGCATGTGATGTTCGAAGAGTGTAACAAAAACAGTATCCGACAATGCACACGAGCCATGGGATCGTATCCCGATTCTCTTCCAACATCTCGATGACATCACAGTAGGAATGATACACCGAATGACTCACCCAAAGCCCTCCGGTGGCGTAGGCATCAGGGAACTACGGACCAATAGTTGAAATGGCCGATGCTTGTGTAATAGCTATCCAGAAATAACCATGCAGCATTTTTCGCCATTCGTTGGTGCCTCTCTGCCTTTGCCGACCGTGCGATGACTAGACGTCAGCAACAAACGGCAAGATGGCTACCGACTTTGCGTCGTGAACCCGATCAGCGGATGGGAAAGATACTTAGAGGATCGCCGTCCACTGAGCTAACTCTGCGCGCAAGTCGTTTGCACATCTGGACCGTAGACAGCAATTCAATGGGGCACCGGCTGGTTTAGGTCTTTGGGCGAGAATATCGGTCGTGGGAGGACGAAACCATTGCTCGGCTGTGCGTCTTCGTAATTGCGGTCGTCGTAAGCGAAATATGCGTTCACGAAAAAAATCGACGCAATATGCCGGACAGGTGATTAAACAGGTTCATCCCGAGATGCATTTCAGACTCCAGACTCTGAACTACCCCCATGAGGTGCTCAAGGAAAATGGAATCAACAATGCAACTTGTGGAAAATTAGTTTGTTGTATGGTTTGAGCTCTCTTTGCGTTATTGAACGGACCTTCAGAGGGCACATTCCTGGTTCCATAAGTGTAGTACTGTTGGTGTGTGTGCGTGTAGGAAAAGGGAATATGTAGACACAAAAAATCCAAAATCCTAGTTCATCTCCACATCCAATTTTACCCACCTATCGAAAATTAACTAAAGGGAGAATAAGATGACCACAAGTGTATTTGCCAGATTTGGCAAGTCAAGTGGTAAGATGGAGAAATCTCAGAAATTTTATTCAATGGCATTCGAAAAAATTGCCAATGTGTTGGCAAAATGCTTCGAATGGGACCCATTTCAACATTCTCCCTTCACCACAAGTCTTTTGGTTGCAGTGTTTTCCGCATGCCGAGTGGCAAATAGGGAGCGAACCCCTCCACTTCCTCGTCATCTTGCAACTTTACCTGCGGAATCCAGCTTGAACTTTGCAGACTCTACCCAAAATACTGAAGGAAGTTTCAAACTTTGGCTCGGTCGATCCTCATGTTTTTTCGGCACACTTTTCTCAGCGAGTACATTGTGAAGACGCGTTGCGTCACGCTCCAACGATGTTCTGTCTTTCGAACATCGGGCTTGTCCGACTCCACCGTTGATCTCGAAGCGAGTCTATTTCTGTGTCAAAGATAACTCTTGCGTAACAATCAGTCCTTTCTCTCTTGCCAGGTAGAGACCATCCACCCAGTTCTTGAGTGAAACGGCCTCAGACACCTCAGATCAACCATACTTGGAAGGCTAATAACAATTTGGAGCCAGGAGCAACCGCGATCCGAAGATAGAAAATCCACCAATGAAGACCTGGCTCACAACAACAGTTCTGAACGGTCGGTTGAGTTCAACTTTTCTATCAGTAGAAGGTGTTTTGGACTTTAGGATCACTCGGAAAGGGAAAAGAGGATCTTTCGGGGACTACTTGGGCAGTGGAAATAGGCGCATCCTGAGTCGAGGAACGCTATGCGATGCGAGGTTCTCCACCTCCTTCGCGTCAGCAACTCCCAAGGATTTCATACCACCTGGAGAGTGTAAACCGTGCGTTGTTTGTACACTTTGCAAGACAGTGTTCCGAAGGATCTGTAAACAGAAGTGATCACCAAACACAGACCTGACGTCACCTTCGGATGGAAAACTCCTCATAACGAATTATTCCAATAAGCAATTGGTATTTGGCATTGAAAATGCGTAGGGACTGCTGATTGTTCCTGAAATATATCTTACTCGAGGCTGATGTTAGAGGTGGCAAAGGCACAGAACAGGTGGATCAATGTACGTCTGAAAATGTGACATTCATCGGTCGCATTTCCGAAGTCGGCTAAGGTGATTGGACGTTACAACGACTTCAACAAACTCGTTATCCTCCGGCTCCTTCCATTCCCTGACGCATCGCACTGTTTTCAAGCCCTCACACTTTCCTCCGCACTCGGATGCTGATTCAAACTTTTGCGTCACCCCTTGTCCGTGCGAGGAACCGACTCTCATCGAGTCAATTGGATTTAGGCTTCACGCCCAACGGTATCCTTCCATCGGACTCTAGTGGAAGATCAGCAAGTCGTAACTATTTACTCAAAAGGCCCCAACATGTTCATTGATTTTTGGGCAAAAATCAGTTCCCACTTTCTCTCAATTGGGACCCCAAGAGGACCGAAGTCAAAACGAAATCGGCAAATCATCCTGGAAAGGTTGGAGGAGAAGATCACTCCAGCGGTTTTCTTGGGTTCTGGCCCCATCACGATCAACGACGCGACACTCACCGAACCGGGGGTAGCTTCTCCTTATCCCTCCGAGATTTCCATTACAGGCTTGGCAGGAGTTGTTGCGGACATCAATGTTACCTTGACAGACGTGACCCACGATTTTGCCGAGGACATGGACATTCTCTTGGTTGCTCCCGACGGGCAGAGCATTCTCTTGGCATCGGATGTTTCCGATGGCCAATCAATTACCAGTTTAACGTGGACTTTCGATGACGATGCTCCCTCGGTTCTTCCGAGCGACAATAACCTGACGTCCGGGATCTTCAAGCCAACAAACTATGTTGGAAGCGGCACTCAGGATTCATTCCCACGGGATTTTCAAGACACCTTTCCAGCTCCAGCACCGGGAAACTCGCCAACCACGCAGGAATTCTCGGCCTTCTACGGAAGCGACCCAAACGGAACCTGGCAACTTTTTGTCGTTGACGATTTACAGGGCAACAGCGGCACCATTGGTGGGTGGAGTTTGGAGATTACCACTGCGGCGAGTTCTCTCGTCTTGAATAATTCGGGAAATCTCGTCTTCGACAATTGGAGCGACGCTGAGAACACTTCCCTGACGATTCAGTCGGATACAGTCAACAGTCAGTATGTGATCACCGACCTCAACGAAACCATTGCGACTAATATACCCGGCGCGATCGGAAACGGAACACAGACGGTGTTCGTGCCATTTTCGGCAGTGACGGGGCCGAACATCCTATTCAGAACACGACAAGGAAACGACAACCTTACAGTCGATTTTTCGAAAGGCGACTTTGCGAAGATCATTGACTATCGGGGGGGCGGACCAAGAACTGCACCGGGCGACAGGTTGATCCTGACTGGAGGAGACTTTAATGACGTCGACTACGACTTCGATGGTCCCGATGAGGGAAGTGTCACTCTGGACGGTAATGAAATCCAATACAGAAGGCTGGAAGCCATAGCCTCTGAAGTCACAACTAAGCGGGCAACCTTGAACTACAGTCAGTCGTCGGAGTCGATCACGGTCGCCGAGAACGACTTGCAGACCCGATTCTCCTCGACTTCTGCCGTCACCTTGGATGCCGGGAATCCTGACAACAGGTTAACCATCACCGGCGGTGATTCTGGGGACGATACCATCACAGTCAACGGTTTCGGAACTGGCAACGGTGGGTTTCACGCGACTTTGAGAATTGAGGGCGAAACGGGAACCGACGAGGTCGTCCTCAACACGCCTTTGATACTTGGAACCGACACGCAGCAGGGGCGAAACCTGAACGTCATCAGCGAAACAATCAAGTTGAATGCTTCGGTGAACACCGACGGTGGGGCAAAGGCCGGGAACATGACTTTGGACGGAAACGTTGTTCTCGGCATTAACGTCACCTTGGACGCTGCATCGACCGAAGCTGACGGCACTATCAAGTTTCAGGGAACCACCGACGGGCCTTTCGATCTCAGCATCATCACTTCCAACAAGACTACATTTGTCGGTCCAGTGGGCGCCAACACCCCCTTGCAAAGTTTGGCAACCGATGGAAGCGGGACCACAACGTTTCAAGGTGGGGTGGTGGCAACGTCAGGAGATCAACTCCACAATGACGCTGTCACTCTTGAAGCAACCACAGCTCTCTCAGCAGCGACTTTAGTCTTTAATTCCACACTCAATTCCCTTGGGTCTGAACATTCCTTGAATATCCTCAACGGAGTCAATGATGTCACTTTCGGCGGTGCCGTTGGCGACAGCCTTCCCCTCTCCGGACTGACACAGACTGGCGGTGTCGGAACGACGACGTTCCACACCACAATTGTGAACGGGCCAGTCGACGTGGCGACCGACGAAATCAAGGTTCTTGGCTCCGTCACTTCTCAAGGCCCTGTAGCCTTGACAGCGCAGAATGCGATTACTCTCGATGCACTCCTCGACGCTGGCTCCGAGACCATCATTATCTCGGCCAACCAGGATGGTATCGGTACGGAGAATTTCTCACAGAACGCCGATGGAAATATCCAGACTACAAATCAGACTAACAATGCCGTTACCATCACCGTGGGTGGCAGCGGAGACGCCCTTGTCGGAACAGTGGCGCTAAAGACTGTCGGAAAAGTGATCGAGCAGAACTTAGGAATAGATGCTAACGGTACTCCCTTTCTCAAATGGCGAGCCAGCGACTATTCCCACAACCTCACGAACAATACCTTACAGGCGATTTGGGTCGACGAAGGTGATGGAACCCTAAGGTCGGATGGCCCCTCGGAACCCGAACCCGAATCGAGCCAGAATGTCGTCCACTATCGAGTGAAATTCAGAGAAGCAGGGACTTACACTCTGTTTGCAGAGTGGGGGGGCGACAGTGCAAACTTCGATACTTTGTTTGCTCCAGGAGATTTCGGAGTTAACGCCAACCGACCACAAACGGGGGTGGGAGTACAATGGAGACAACTCGCCACCGACCTGATTGTTACCCCGGAAGACATTGACGCTGGAAACGTCATCGATCTGTTTCTTGCTCCGGCCGATGGAGGGAATGCGGCTGATGCGGTGCATCTGGAAAACCTGCTGTTGACGAAAGCGAGCGCGCTATCTTCGGCGGAGCTAACCAACCTCCCTTTCAGTCGCGTGCGTCCAGTCGAAGACAGGTCGACCATCGTCCGGGATGGGTTTGAAGGATCCGAAAGCGTCATAGGGTTCACTTCATCGGAAAGTGAAAATGCGGACTTCAACACCAGCCAGGACACCCACGAAGTGAACTTTGGGAGTGGTTCGTTAGAGTTGAAGCGAACACAAACGCTTACCTTCGATCCTGTGGACTTGACAGGGTTCACGGATCGTTACATCAGTGTTACCATCAGTACAAACTCAGACTCCTTCCAGCTCGACGATACATTTTCCATTACGCTTGACACTGGGTCCACCATCCAGACCTTGGCGGATCTTGGAAAGACCGAACTGGACGCGATCGGTTCCACTGGTCACTTCCGTCGGTTTGGCGGCAAGATTCCAGACGGAGCGACTTCTGCCACATTAATCGTTGACCATTCCTTGCTCGTGCGCCGGGTATTTCTCGATGAGATCCATGTATCGGGCGTACAGGTTGGTGAAAACTTGGTGACCATCCAAACGAATGGTGGCTCGATTCTCGACGCCAATGGATCATCGATTAACGTCCTCGCCGATAACCTGATACTCAACGCGGGTGGGGATGTCGGCACCTCTGCCGATGGGTTCGAGAGTGTCGTTGTCAACCTCGAGGGGAGTGCAGGTGCTGGATTTTATGTTTCAAACAGCGGCTCCCTCGTAGTCGGTGATATTGCTCAAGTTGATGGAATCAATGCAGGTGGCGAGGTTGCTGTTACAACAACAGGTCACTTGACTGTTTCTGAGAACGTCGTTGGCGCGAATGTGAGTCTCGCGGCAGTCGATGGCGCAACAACGAAGGATGACGTCGTCATCAAGACCGGAACTCTCGTCCAAAGTAACGGTGATCTCAACTTGAAGGCTGGAGATAACGTTTCTGTCGATCCCGGCGCCACGCTCACCGGCGATGCAGTCACTATCGCCGGAGATTTTGGGAATGAAGACGTGGGTTTGGGAACAACGATCAACATTCAGGGAACCATCAACAGCAGCACCCAAGGTCAGGTCGTAGGGACCAACGATAACGACTTCATCCACCTGAGTCCGGAATCGAGTGACGCTATTCGGTTAGTCGGTCTCGGTGGGGATGACCACTATCTGGTTGACATGGGTAATTTGCAAGGCGAAGTGGAAGTCTTCGAGATGAGCGGAGAAGGGACAGACACCCTCATTGTGAGTGGAACCGCCAACAACGATACTTTCACGATTACTGTAACAGAGATCACGGAAACAGGTCTCCTCCAAACAGTTTCGTACACAGACGCCTTGGAGTTTCTCGAGTTACAAACCCAAGCCGGCGACGATACCTTGTTGGTTTCGCCCAACCAAAACACCAACATCACTGTCGATGGCGGGGAGCCCACTGGCAATCCTGGAGACACTCTGAGCTACGTAGGAAATGGACAACCGGTTTCCTTCTTCCCCGACCAGATCGTCACCGTTGGATCGAAGCCGATTCATTTCGTGAACTGGGAACATTTCCAGTTCGTTGGTACTGATCCAGTCCTCAACGGTACGGCCGACGATGACTTGTTGGAGGTGAACGGATCCAGTACCAATGCCGGTAGTTTTCGACTCACTACGGACTTCAGGACCGCTCCCGTCGTCGGCCCTGAAGTCTTTTTCGAGGATGTAAGCTCCTTCCGATTTGATGGCCGGAGTGGCGACGACAGGTTACAGATACACAACAACTTCTTGGGTCTGTTTGGTCCTTCAAACGGCCTAGCCTACGACGGCGGTTCCGATGCCGGGTTGGGAGACGAACTAGTGATCCTGGATGGAAGTGGAACTGACCTCTTGTACGCTTTTGCTAACTCCTCGGACGGAATGATTGTAGCCAACGGTAATCAGACGATCGACTATTCGAAGATTTCTTCGATTCGCAATACCATGGAACTCTTGGAGTCTCTGTTTGAACTCCCGTCGGTAAGCGATCAAGCCGTCCTGAGAGACCATCCAGTGAGCGACGATGGTTTGTCAGAGTTGCGAAGTAACAATAGCACGTTCACCCCAGTCACATTCAAAACACCAACCCAGAACCTTACCTTGAGGGGTAAGGGGGGCGCTGACATTCTGGATGTCGCCGGATTGGATACCCAGAACGGAACTCTTACCCCGGACGTGAATGTCTTTGGGAATGGCGGCGGTGACACGATCGTTGTGAGTGCGACGGGCTTGCCTGGAAGTTTGAGCATCAATGGGAACGCCAAGGCAGACGTCGTGAATTTTACGAGTGGTCTGCATCTTGGTTCTGGTTCCACCAACGGTGATCTCTCGGTGATAGCCGAGACCATCAACCTGGGCAACTTCGTCAATACCCTCTCCGGAACCAGCGGGAACGTTGTTTTCGACGCCTCGTCACAACTTACGATCACCCCAGATGGTGACATCAACGCCAACGGGATGGTGAAGCAAGTTGGAGGAGGTGGAGTCTTGACAGCTGGAGATATCTCGACCACAAACGACGACATCTCTTTCCTTGACTCGGTCATCTTGACCGGAGATGTAGTCCTGGATTCTGGAACGGGGGACATCACTTTTCAATCCTCTGTCGACGACGACGGAATATCGACGACCTCTTCGATTCTTCGGAATAACAGCAGCGGGGTGACGCAGTTCCTTTCGGCCATCGGAGCAACGCAACCGTTGACGAGCCTTTCCACAGACGTTGGCGGAACCACAAAACTGTATGCCGATGTCAACTCGCAAGACAAAACGGAATTCAATGACCCGGTCTCGCTATTTGATGACGTCGCAGTAAACACCACTGGCTCAAGCGGTATTTATTTTAACAACACCGTCGATAGCGACGACTCCACAACACCAAGAAAACTGACCGCAGTTGCCACGTCTACCGCTGCAGCCATCCAGTTCTCCCAAACGATCGGCACCGTTCCGTTGTCGTCGTTGGAAGTCAACCACGCAGGGTCAGGTTTGATCGAAGGAACCCTTGTCGGAGGAGGGACCGGTTTGATCAAGAAGGGAGCTGGCACCCTCACTCTGTCCGCCAACAACACTTACACGGGCACGACATCTATCGAAAGCGGCGAGTTACTTCTTACGGGAGCCTTACTCGGAAGCGGCAGCGATATTACTCTTGAGAACTCCAATACGGCCTTTACTGGAAACAACCAAGGGACAGTAGAGAATCGGGCTGTCGTAGTGGCCGACGGAGTGACCAATGCGTTGATTGAAGGACTGGCAAAACTGACAAAACAGAATGGCGTAGCCATCACCATCCATGGGGCCGGGACTGTCAAGCAGACTGGTGTTCAGAATAGCGCCGTCGGCATCCAGGTAACCGGGGAGGTCGTACTCGGCCAAAATACCATCTCGAATAACACCGTCGGTGTCTTGGTCGACAATGCGTTGATCACCTTCGACACCAACAACGAAATTTCTGGTGGGACTGACGGACTTGTCGTCACCGGGACACAGTCGAGCATCGGCAACCTTACCCTCCAGAATACGGCCTTCGCTAACCAGAGCAACGATTTTGTCCGGTTGGAAAACGGCGCATTGGGAGGTCCAGAAATTATAGATGCGACAGCCGTTCTCTTTGACGTGGGCTTCGGACCGACTCCGGGAAGTGCGTTGGGGTTCGTAACTCTCGATGCGGTTGAGGCCAAATTGACTCATTTTCCGGACGATGATGCAGTCGGGTTACTTCTTTACAAAACGAAAGTAGCCTACATGGAAAATAGTAACCTTTTAGTGATCGGCTCGGATGCTCCCAACAATATCTTGGTCGATAGCAACAACCTCACGAACGTATTTGTGAGTATTGACGGATTACCATTGTTCAACTTTGCAGCGGGCACTTTCGACCTGCAAGCCACCCAAGGACGAGTCATCGTGTTCGGGTTAGATGGAACCGACTTCATCACGATTACTGGCGCTGTCGATTCCGAAGTGAATGCGGGTAAAGGTAACGACTTTGTCGTGGGAGGGTGGGGACACGACGTCCTTCGCGGACAAGAAGGCAATGACTACTTAAGCGGTGGAGGTGGAAATGATATTCTCCTAGGCGGAATTGGGATGGACACCATTCTCGGTGACCAAGGGGATGACATCCTAGTCGGTGGAGAAAGCAAGAAATCGTTTACTCAGTTGCAACAGTACATGGACTTGTGGAGAACAAGCGGAAGCAATATGTCCGTCTTGAGCGGATTGGTGAGTTCCATTTTCGATCCGGGCCATCCAGCGGAAATGGACCTTTTTTCGGGTGGCATCGGCCAAGATGCTTTCCTCAAGGGACTTTTCGACATGGCCGCTGACGTGGATTATTTCTTCAGTGGCGACCGAGAAATTCTTGTCTTTTAGCACGGTCGTTTGCCCCACAATCGAGAAGGGTCTGTGGCAGTGAAGGAAGCTCTGGCAAAACAATCGAAAGTCTTGGTGATCTAGCCTTCGAGGCTGAGCCTTCGCTGTCCATTCTGTCCCTCCCCGAGGTGCTAACCTGGACTGACGTGGGTTGGTTTGGTGAATCCGAACCTTCAGGGGCGCCAGTGACTTCTACCGTCTCCGATGATACGCAGTCCGTTTGATCCATCAACTTTGGTACCCCTATGACGAAGCGAATCTTAATCTCCTGTCCCCGATGTCAACACCAACTGCACGTGCGCGAGGAGTACCTTGGAAACACACTGCGCTGTCAACATTGCGATCATTCGTTCCTGACGAAAGTCGAGATTCCTTGTGGCCGATGCGAACGCAACCTCCGAGTCCGACCAAACGTAGTCAACAAAATTGTCACCTGCAACTACTGCGAACAGAACTTCACCGCCAAGCCCGCTTCCGCTTGCCCAGCATGTCAAGCTCCTTATCGTTTCAACACCAAATCGCTAGGGCAATTTCGTCGTTGCAGACAATGTCAGCATAAGTTCCGGTTGATGGTCTCTCGTGAAGACCAACCGTTACTTTTCAGTTTGGTTCAAGCTGGATACTTCGAACGGACGAGTCCAACGGAATCTGAGAACGTCGGGACTACTCAGCTGCCAGAATCCATCACCCAGGATAAATCCACACACCCTCCACAGGACGGAGGGGAGACCGAAGGAGAGAAGCTGAATTCTTCGTCGTTTCCTAAATCCGCACCCAAAATGGGTCTGGAAGGCCAAGACGACCTTGTTCACGAACTCCGTTTGAAGATTCAACAAGGCGAAGCTGAGTGCCAGCGATTAAAGTCTGAAATCGAGCAGTTGGAACAACAGCTAGAGAACGAACGCCGAATCGCCGAAAACCGCTTTGAGCAAGTGACCGAGGAGTTCAATGCCAGAGCCGAACAGAACGCGGTACTCCAAACGCAGCAGAACGTGGCCCAAGAGCAAATAACACTACTCCAGTCTGAGTGTTCACGGTTACAGACTGAAATTCATCAGTCAAACACCGAACGTCAGAAAGTAGAAGAACAGATTGCCCAGATAACTCAAGAGATGGACGAGGTATCCAACCAGAACCAAGCTCTCCAGAAAGTTGCCCAAAATAAAACAACCCAAATCCAGACCGAGTTGACGAAACTCACAAGTCAGAGAGATTTTGTTGAAGCCGAAAATGATCGCTTACAAACGCATTATCGGTGGACTTCGGAAGAGTTAAACCAGTTGCGCACCCAGCACCAGGAGGCCTTGGCCGAACTGGAAAACCTGACCGGAGTCAACAATACGCTGCGTGCGGAACTGTCCACCTTGACGGAACAGATCGAAGCACAGGAAAAGGCCAACGAAGAAAAGAAGATAGCGTCCGAAGAGTGGAACATCCAACAACGCCAACTTCAACAAGAGTATGAGCACCAATTAGCGGATCAGGCAGAAAAAGCAGCCGTGGAGCACCAACGGCTCAATCGAGAATTAACTTCTCTCCGTGAGCAACATTCCCACGACCAACAAGCCATCGCGCAACGAGATCTGCTCTTGAAACAGATTGAAGAAATACGAGCCGAACGTGACGAGTTGCTGAAACGATTAGATATCGCGGAATCACAGATTGATGAACTGCGAGAATCCTCTTCAAACCAACAAGCCCTATTCGACGAAAAGTTACAGGTCATAGAAAAGCAACGAGACAATCTTCAAAACCAACTGACTGAGTCTATCGTACGTTTAGAACAATCCACACAACTCTTACAACTCCAAGAGCAGGACAGTCTTCAACAACTCGAGGAATTGCACCAACAACTCAGATCCGAGCGAACGGCGAACATGGAACTACACACCCAACTGAGGCAACTCGACGTCGTCAGTGACCAACGAGACCACCTCCAAAACGAACTCGCGGCGACTGAGAAAGCCGTCATGAAGTTGGAGGAGACAACCCGAGAACTTCAGCAGCAACTAGTTCAGCAGGCGGCCGAGAAAGAGCAACTGGTCGTATCGTTCGAGCAGGCACGCCAAGAGATGGATACGGACCGCTACAACTTGCAGGAGCAACTAACTACCCTCGAGAAAGAACGGAGTGACCTCCAGGCGAAAGCTACCCTTTCGCACCAAGAGGTTGTCCGATTAACGAGTCATTACATGGAGGTCGTCAAAAAACTCCAAAAGGCCAAAGAAGTTGTTGGCTCAGAACTCAATGCTCGTGACCAAATGATACAGGCGATTCAACGGCAATATGAAGGAGTTGCTGAACGGAATAGAGTGTTGGAAACGCAGGCCAAGAACCTCCAAACTCAATCAGGCGGCACCATGACAATAGAAAAAGACCGCGTTGCGGAATTCCAACTCCTTCAAGAAAATCTGCAAATGGCGTTAGAAAAAGTGCAGGTGCAGGAAGCAAAGTTGGAGAGCTATAAGCAACGACTCGCCCAGGAACAGCAGAGCCGAACACAACTCACCGGTGAGCTTCAGAAACTTCGAGGAGGGGTTGAGCAATCAAGCACTCTCTCATCTGATTTGGTAGAAGCCCTTTTCTCTCACTTCGGCAAACAAACGAGGAAGTGACACCCTTACCCTACTTTAACCCAATCGACTTTATGGCCACCTAGCCCTTCCAGTTCCCCAAAGCCTTACGTTTGGACGTAGAAATTCGGGAAGATTCCTGTTTTCCATTGGTTTCGAATAATTCTATTTGTGACTACAACTCTACTCACCGACATAAAAAGGCGCAGTTTGAGAAGTAATTACATCGCGTTACTTATTTTAAATCGAGTCTCTTTCGAAGAAAAGTATACTTGACACAAAGAGAGATTCGGCTCAACAAACAAATCACTTTCACTTGCAGCTGCATCTCGGCCCACAGGTTTCTCGACCACAATAAGAACAACACATCCTCGTCCGAATCGTCCCACAGTTGTTGCGACAAATTGTTGGGTCAGCGTCCGGACTGTGCAATTGGGGAAACACAGATGACCAATTCGAAGAGGCTTCAGATCGAAGTACTGGAAGATCGCAACTGCCCCGCGATCATTACAACCGTTGATTTCGGGGGCAATCTGTTGATCATGGGGACACCCACTAGCGGAGATTTGACTATCAATGTGGTGGCACCAGATACCTACACGGTTCAGGATGGGCCCGCGACGTTCGGTCCCGCCCTTGCTCCTGGAGATGTCTTCATTTTCCTACAAGGCAACCAAGACAACACCATCACCTTCGGGCTGAATGGTAATTCACTCAGCAATAACCTGACCATCAACACAGGGGCGGGTGCCGACCAAATCCTTTTCCCAACCCCAGGAGCGATCCGGGGAAATCTTCAAACAACCGGGGTCAATTCTTTCACGCTCGTTTCCTCGACGATTAGTGGTAACGTGTCTCTATTTGCCAGGAACGAAAACGAAATCAACTCCTTTACGTTTTTCAGTTCCCAAGTTGGTGGTACCTTCACCTTCGCAGGAGGGAATGGGGGCAATGTAGTGACATTCATCGGGTCGACCGTTGGCCAACGCACGTCCCTCCAGCTGGGCAACGGGTTCAATGCCTTAAATGTAGATGCCACCTCATCGTTGGGTGGAGATCTGTTTTACATGGGCGGATCAGATGTCGATTCGGTAAGTTTGAGCGGATCGATTGCCGGGAGTTCTATGTTCACTCTTGGATTCGGAACGAATACTTTCAACTTGTTTTCTTCCGGGTTGGCGAGCAGAGACCTCTTTGTCCTTGGAGGTGGCGGGACCGACAACGTAACCATCGCTGGGTCCGTGGGGGGAAGTGCCACCTTTCAACTTGGTAGTGGTATGAACACGTTGTCGTTCATAGCGATATTGCCATTTCCAAATACTGTTTCTGGAAGTGGGTTCACATACATTGGAGGAGCAGGCAGTGACAATGTCAATTTCGACTCCGACGCCAGCCTTGCAAATGTAATCCTCCAACTAGGAGGCGGGGCCGATACCCTGACTCTCGGAAATTCGGCGGCGTTCAATTCGCTGTTCGGAGATTTCGGGACAGGTGACGATGACTTCATTAATTTACTTGGGTTCTTACCCACAAACACAAGGCTCCTGAACTTGTAAATCTATCCCCTGATTCCCGATCAGTTGTTGTAACGAAAGAAACGTCACACCAACGAACCTTGAGCAACAATTCAAGTGGCCCACATTGGTGAGGTCGTGTGGGCAATATTTGAGTCTTGTGCTAGATCGACGTAACCGTTCAAGTCTGAAGAAGTAGTTTGGGACATGGTCGGTTCTCTCGGGCTGCGAGAATCGCATAACGCAAGTATTCCAACACAGAGGGTTTTTGCAAACGGCATATTTGCAACACTGTCAAGATACGTTCAGCGAAACGGCAGCCCCCTCGCTCGTGCAACCGAAACTGCCTTTGCGCCTCACTACGGCCCGACGAACCAAACGCTCGACAAAATTGTTGGTCGGCTCGACTCCCTCGACGGACACGAACTTCCAGAGACCGTCTTCCAGCCCCAAGACGTTCTCGCAAAAACCAGCGACGCGTGGATCTTCCACGTACGTCCCTTCGATCAATAGCCTACTCATGCGCCTCTCCAAAGGGGCCATCAACGCTTTAAGTTGTTCCCCCGTGACTTTTCCTTCTCGGAACTGATTCCACGCAGCGAAGACCTCTTTGACCAAACACACCCCCCTTTTACCAATCCGCTGGCCAGCTCCGCCAGACACACCGAGCTTTCGGAAATCTCGCTTGAGGTGAGCCCAACACACCTGCCGTCTGCGGGCTGGGATTTTGTGGTAGACCGAATACCGATCACAGTCGACAAGGCCATGAATCTCTTGGCCCAAGATCGCCGCCAAACCAGCCACGCTACGGGTCAGATGAACAACGAAGAGCCAAAGACCACCTTTGGGCAGCCATCCAACTGCTCTCGTCCGACATTCAATCACGAACAGTGTTTGGCCACATCGGATGGCGTGAAGTGGACGACGAATGGGTGTACCTCCACGGAAACGGTGGGATCGGATCGGAAGGGACGATCGACGCAATTAATTCCCTTTCGGGGAACTTGCGCCATTACAGTTTGCCCGATCCACCCACCGCGACGGACTTACGCGATGCCGTCCAAGCAAGTCTCGGTCTGCTTGCCCTTGGGCCACGCTGTCTCATGGTTCCACTCTTGGCGAGTGTCTACCGCGCCGTTTTGGGAAACGTGGATTTCTCGATTGTCCTGACAGGCCCGAGCAGATCCTTCAAAAGCGAACTCGCAGCCTTGGTTCAACAACACTCTGGGGCGGCGATGAACGCCCGCAACCTTCCCGCCAATTGGACGTCCACCGAGAACGCATTGGAAGGGATAGCTTTCATCGCGAAAGATGCCATTTTGGTCATTGATGATTTTTGTCCGTTGGGGACTTCTCGTGACGTCCAACAGCTTCATAAAAAGGCAGACCGTGTGCTCCGCGCGCAAGGCAACCATTCCGGGCGAGGCCGGATGAATTCGGACGGGACGTTACGCGTTGAACGTCCGCCTCGCGGCTTGATTTTGTCTACTGGCGAAGACCTCCCTACAGGACTCAGTCTTCGTGCGAGGCTGGTTGTGCTGACCGTCTCGCCGGGCGACGTTGGGACGCTCAGAAACGGTCACAACGCCCCATTGGCTCAATGCCAACAAGACGCCGAGAGCGGCTTGTACGCCGCGTCCTTGTCAGCATTCTTGGATTGGGTGGCACCTCAACTCGCCGAAATCCAGAATCGTTTGAAAAGCGAGAGGAACGAGTTTCGCCAACAATGGGCCACGGCTTCCCAACACGCTCGAACGCCTGCGAACGTCGCCGATTTGGCTTTGGGTCTGCGGTGCTTCATGGACTTCGCCGTTTCGGTGGGGGCCATTAGCCAGGATGAGCGAGATCAACATTGGAGTTCAGGCTTGAAGGCTTTTGCGGAAGTGGCCGAATTGCAACACGAACAGATTGTTCAATCGGAGCCTGCCCTGCATTTCGTAGCTCTCGTTCAAGCTGCATTGTCAGGCGGCTACGGGCACATTGTAAACGAACATGGTGGAGCCCCACCGGAACCAAGAGCTTGGGGTTGGCAGGCTGAACTGTCCCGTCCGAACCCAGAGTTTCCGGAAGGCCCGTGTCGCCCGAGGGGAAAATGCTTCGGTTGGGTCATCGAAGGCCAATTGAATCTCGATCCGGAGAACAGTTATGCCGTTGCCCAAACGGTAGCCAAGGACAAAGACGACAGCTTGTCCGTCACAAAAAGTACACTTGCTCGAAGGCTTCACGAGAAAGGTTATCTCGAAAGCCGAGAGGCAACCCGCCAGAAGCTGACTACCCGAAAGACGATCCAGGGGATCCGTCGAGAGGTGTTGCATATTCGTCTCGACCTCTTCCAGAACCTGTCTTCTACCAGCACACAAGAAGATGAAAACTGACTAGCGAATCACCCAAATTCCAGCTTTGAGCAAGTTGTGGGCCGGTTGGGCCGGTTTGACGCAGGGGGGAGCGACCACGGGAATCAAAAATACAACGACGACGACACTCCAAGCCATAGGAAGAGAAGTGCTGTTGGTTGGGTCGCACTGATGAGTCTGTTTTTTTGATTGTGGCAATGATGTTCGTGCCCAAGGCGCCATAGTTGCGACCAACAGCGACAACGTGTGTCCGAAAGTTGGTGACAACTGTGGCAGCCGATGACTTTTGGTGGCAGTTTCTGAGCCTGCTTGGCCGACTTGTGAAAAGGCGACTTTACAAAAGATTTAGGAAAAATAAGGAGATCCAATATGGGCGGACTGGGAAGTGGCCTGACGTATCAATACTGGCGACCTCCTCGCAAGACGACCGTCGAAGAATGCAAGGTGTTGACGGTGAAGGGCCTTCGCAAGTTGGATTTGCTCAAACCCGACACTAGGATATCCAGAACTCTGAGTTGGGGAGGGGATAATCCGGGAGCGAAATCGATATTCGGGATAACGGTCGATACGGCCAATGAGTGTCCACACATTGTCTTGTCTTACCGCAGTCGCGAAAGGGAGGAATCGTTCGAATATCTCGTCCGGTTGAGCACAACCGAACCTCCGTTTGGCGGAGTGCGTTGGTGGCTCCATTGTCCTTTGGTCTTCAAGGCAGGACTGTGCGACAGTCGCGTCACGAAGCTATTTCTGCCGATGGGACGAAAATACGTCGGATGCCGGAAGTGCCTGAATTTAGGATACCGAAGCTCTCAAGAATCGCACAAATACGATCGCCTTTACGTGACCTGGGCGAAGGATTTGGAGTGAGATTTCGAGACCTTCAAGGACGCGATAGACGGGTTGGGAAAACGTTACCTGTGAACAAAAAAGAGCGTTGACAATCGACAAAGAAAAGAAAAGAGGAGCGGTCAATGCAAAACGGATTAGAGATCGACGGCGAGCAACTGAACCGAATCGAAACCAAGCTCGAGCGAATCTTCGAAGTCGTGGTAGAAGCCAGAAACATGCGTGCCTTCTACACGATCGAGGAATTCGCTGGCCGTGTCGGGACAGCAACTTACACGGTGCGGGAGTGGTGCCGACAAAGGCGAATCCACGCCCAGAAACAGAACTCGGGACGTGGCAAACACCAGGCGTGGGTGATCTCCCACGAGGAACTCGAACGATATCGACGCGAGGGATTGCTTTACTCAAAAACGCCTTGAATGGCTTGTTGTTCATTCGACGGAACGAGGTGAATATACCGGTCGCGGATGTCGGACGTGTGCCCCACCCACTTGTCCAACACACGTTGGTCGATCCCCTGAGCAACGCAACTACTGATGAATGAATGCCGCAAACAATGCCAGCCCCGAATCACAGACCACTTCGACCCAGCCAATACCCGAACGAAGTGGTCTCGGACTTGATTCACCGACACCGGTGTGTGGGTTTGCGATTTCTGCCGACTGTACGCCACGTTCGGCGGTTGGTTGAACAAGTTCGTTGTGCCAGGATGATCTTCCAAGTAGCCCGCCGGTGTTTGCCTCAACGGAGCCGTCAACGGGACCCGTCGAGTCGACCGCACTCCCTTCACTCGTTTCTTCTCTCGGACCAAAACCATCCCACCTTCCAAATCGACATCGCTCACTAATGCCCGAAGCATTTCGGACCGCATTGCTCCAGTGTGTGCGGCAAAGCAAAACATCGGATAAATCCAAGGCAGGTGTGCGTGTACTCTGACGTAATCGAGAAGTTCTTGAATTTCAGAGGTTGTTAAGAACAAGCAGTCCCAAAGCAACTTTGGATCGCCTCCAACTGCAATTCCTCTTTCGATTTTTGCCCAGGTCATAAACGGCGGCTTTTCATCCAGTTTTGGATAGCGCAGCCCAAGCGAAGGAAAAACACCACTAAGAGGCTGTTCCTAAATTCGATTTTGCCCTCTTTTGGTGCGTATAATGGAGGTTTGAAACGAAAACCCTATCCGAGTGATTTAACGGACGAACAATGGGCATTGCTTGAACTTTTACTGCCCGCGATTTCCAAGCGAGGACGACCTCCCCAACTTGATCGACGAGAGGTCCTCAACGCTCTGTTTTATCTCAACCGCGAGGGCATTACGTGGCGAGCGATGCCTCACGACCTGCCCAACTGGTCGAGTGTGTACAACTACTTTGAGGCTTGGCGAGGCAATGGCACGTGGCAAAAAATAACTCCAAGCTCTCAATATCCAGGTCCGCCGAAAGGACCTGCGGGCTGATACACCCAGTGCTGTGATTATCGATTCGCAGAGTGTCAAAGTCACCGAGCCAGCCAACACTCGAGGCTATGACGGGGCCAAGAAGTTGACCGGACGAAAACGCCATATCTTGGTCGATACCTTGGGGTTAGTGTTGGCCGTGGGTAAAGAATCGAATAGCATGTAATTTTTGGCCGTAAGTCCAAGCGCCACAATGCGCGGATACCTACTATTCGATTATTTACGACGGGTCTCCCAGTCTGTTGTTAAAATAGAGGCTACTGGATATTTTCGCAATTTACTCCATTTCATGGAATATCAACTCTGCCGCAGTGTACTAGAGAGAGTCTTCCAGGTAACCAATCCTTCCACCCGATCGCGGCCAAGCCCAAACACTTCCGAGCTTCGGATTCGAACGGTTTACGATTGGGTTGGGCACAGTTGTTTCGCCAAAGGCCGCGAAAGTTGTTTCCCATTCGAGCCGGGTGTACCCAACCCAATCGTAAACCGCTCTAGTCCAATGGCCCCAATCCTAAAAAGCAAGATGGGCTTTTCTGGTTTATGGCGGTTATCCAGTCTCGTGACTGCTTGCCGAATTGGTCAGGGGCGAGTTTTGCCGCTTGCTCGAAGTGCCGCGCTGCCTTTCGTAACTGTCCCGTGGATTCATAATGTCGTCCGAGTTGGAAATGAAAGAGGGCTTTCGCGGATGGCAATTGCTCCATGGCCTCGTGATAGACATTCGCGGCTTTGGCGTATTTCCCCAACTCCCGGAAATTGAACGCGAGGCCGTTGTAGGCAATGACTTGTTCCTTGACCTTCCCCGAAGTGGAGTCGAATAGCGACAAGGCCTTCCGATAGGCCCCCGAACTCGCGTCCCAGTTTTTCTGAGCCTGGTAAAGCGAGCCGAGCAACAGATTCGCTCGCGAGTTGTCGGAAGACAACTTCTTCAATAACGATTCCGCTTGGGTATAGCGCCCCAGCGCAACGAGTTGGTTGCCGCGTTCGAGTCGTTGCTCGACTGTGGCCTCCGGCGCGACCGGGCGAGCCACCACTTTCTCGTAGTCGTTCAGCTCCCAGGTGAGCTTGTCGAGAATGTCTCTGGCTCGAGTTCCCTGGATGACCGGGTTACTGCCCAACTCTTGGACCCGTTGAAGCACTCTCTTGGCGAACCACCTCGGAAGTTGTTGGAGACGCCCAGTTTCGGACCGGATGACGGAGAATGTGTACACACCAGGAAGAACCACACCTACGGCAATCGCAAGCGTCCACGCCGCCCACGATGGAAACTCGCTTTGGGAATGGTTCGCCGAACCCCGGACGAACACCAGCCCGAGCAAACACCAGGGCACTTGCAAGCCAAGACAGCAGGCCGTCCGGAGGAGTAATCGCACGAAGTAGCTCCGGCCTTCAGGATCCACAAACGCACCCATTGATTCGCCAGCGACCCGAAACCCCACGACGAAAAAGACGCCGACGAAGACTATCATCGCCACCGACCTCCACGACCGTTGGGGGACGTAGCCTTTTCGCAACGCCAGACTTACTTGCAGGCTTAGCGGTAACGTGGCCAGTACGTGGGTCAGGAGGACGCGCGGCCAACCGAAGAGGCCCAAAACGGGTTGGTCGCCCAAACGGCTTTCCCCCGGAAAGTACAGAACGGCTGCCGAAACGCAGACACCAACGATGGCACCAAGAAGCGCTGGCCAGTACAATTTCATAATTTCGTGGGAGGCCTCCGGAAAGGGAACTTATTGCGTGACGAGGGCGCGAGCCGTGCCGGGATCACGGAGCTTCCAGATCAATCCGTCGTAAGCGTAATGCAGGAACGCAACACAAAGATTTAGTCCCAACCACCACTCGAGCACGGCCCGCTCGGCGACGTAAGCGAACAATCCCAAACCCAGCCCAAAAAGACCAAGGACCATGAGCCAGCGAGTTGCCAGACGCCGGAACAGCCCGTCCGACCCGATGGCACGACGCCGTCGAGCATAATGACTCACCAGCGTCAAGTACTCGATGGCATGAAACGCAGAAGCCGCCACGGCGAGCCCGGCCACGAGATAAGTTTGGTTCGCCATGAGCGACACGACCAAGGAGCCGTAAAGGCCACAAAGGCTCACCAAGTAGACCGAACGAGGCAGACGTTCGAGCGGCCGGTTGACCAGAGCCAACGCCACAAACAGGACCGGCACCAGTAACATCCCCACGTCGAGCCCGAACTGGACGTTGAGCAGGTAGGGCTTTCCCTCCGTCCATTCCAGTGCCCAACTCGCCGTCCGAAGGGCGCCATAAAACAGAAATGCCCGCAGCACGATTCGTTCGAGCCATCGGTGACCACCACCTACTTTCCGGTCATAGATCCTTAAAACGCCGTAGTGTTGGGAGGCGAAGTGCCACGCGTTCCAAACGAAGTCGATAAGTAACAGACACGTGAACGCACCTTGGAACCAACGCACCCCCCACACGACTACGAAGACCAGAACCCCGATCGCGACCAACAATATGGAGTATCGACCTCGTCGGTCGGGGTCGAGGGCGACGAGACCAAGGGTTAACCATCGGTGCGGGGTGGTAATGAAATAGATTTGCCAAAACGTGAAGTGGACAGTACCGTCGGATCCGACGAAGCCCGGGAGGAAGGCCAACACCCACGGCAGGTTGGCCAGAAAAAGCAGGTCGATTTCGGGAGAAACGATCCACCGGTTCGGTTTGGGCACGGTCGTTTCGAGATCCCGACGGACGGGGCCTGGAGTCCTTGAGGTCTCCGTCGGTTTGCTCGTCAGGGTAGCTTGGCTTTCTGTATCTTCCATTTCCCGTCTTCTTTGACAAACGACCATTCGAGCGTTGCCACTTCTGCCTCGCCATAGTCGCGATGTAGTTTTCCTTCGAATTTGACCTGCTTAATGACCATTTTCATGATCCGTACGTTGGCCGTTGCGGTGTCCCCTTCGATCGTGGGTTCGCCTTCAACGAAGAAGCCGCTGTACTCTCGGAACTTCTTCCGATCGTTCAAAGCCGCCTTGTTGGACTTGGCGACCACGCCGGACCAGCTCCGGTCGGAGCCCGCCCTGTCGCTAATTTCTTGGACAAACTGTTCTAATTTCCCGGCTTCCGTTTCGACGTCATAACCCGTTCGCTTGGCACCGCAGCCCACAAAAAAGCCAACAACGGCGAAGAGGAGAACGGCGACACAAAAGCGGCGTGGGAGTGTTTTGGGGAGATACATCGTGAGAGGCTACTGGTAGTGGGACCGGGATATTTAAGGATTACCACGGAGGGCGTTATCATGTCGCAGGGATGGTAGAAACGAGATTTCGGCGAGGCACTTGCCCCGCCGAATTCCAAGGAATGGGGCAAATCGACCCATGAACAAAACCAACAAATACGATGGCCATTATTCTGGTGAACGTGGAAGACCAATCGACCCGACCCAACGAACACCACGCGGCCGTATTACAAGTTCGGGTCGTTGATGACGTCCCCGAATTTCCGTGTGGCTAGCGCCTGCCAGGCTTGTGCACTAATTTGGTTTGTGAAAAATCGCACCGAGCCGTCGGCCAGACAAGCATTGACGCCACCCGTGTGGAGGCTTCGGGCCGCCGCGTAGACGTTGCCATTAAAGCGGTTCTCGAAGCACTTCATCGGGCTGTCGTCGGGAATGTTGTCGGCGCAACACGGAATGACGTCCGGGACGGAAGAGTTCGGAGGGTTCCTGGCGGTGAAGACGTTTCCGCCCATCCCGGGCCAAATCCAAACGCCACGACCATCCGTAGAAGTCGTGCCGTTGTCGGAGCCGTCCCAGGTCAGGACTTCGCTCACGAGCAAGGTGTTTGATGTTCCGTCTTTCACTTGACCCATTCGGACACCACGACCCAGACCCCACCGGGCCGTGGGTGGGTATTTCTTTTTGATCTCGACGACCCCAAACATTCCAGCGGCGCCACTCTTCCACGACCAGAAGTTCGACGCACCCCAATTCCCGGCGTAGTTTCCTTTCCCGAGATTTTCGAGACTCCAGTCCCGGAATTGAACTCCCCCGTTGCCCGCCGAAGGGCAAATCCAATTATTCGAGATCTTCCCCGCCGCCCCGTGTCGTCCGGGGCCACCGTGTTCCCAGTTGTCCGGTGGGTTGGCTTCGTCGAAGTCGTCGGGCGTGTCGCCAGCCGTCCGCATCAAGTTGGCTAGAGCGGTTTGTTCCATTTGGGCATATAGGTGGAGAGTCCACGACGGCCCCAAGCACCGTACTTCTGTGCCATTCACGCGTCCGCTTTGTGTTCCACCCATATACCAATACGGAACGGGACGCCAAACTTTTCCATTGGGTTCTGGGAAATTCTGTTGGGTTTCCAGGCAACTCGGGACACCGGGAGGGAAGCTATCGTGGGTATCATGATAGTTGTGGCTGGCCAGCCCAATCTGCTTGAGGTTGTTTTGGCACGAGAGTCGATTCGCGGCCTCTCGGACTTTCTGGACTGCCGGAAGTAACAACCCAATTAACACAGCAATGATGGCAATGACTACTAGCAACTCGATCAAGGTGAACCCTTGGCGAGGTCTCCAAGGGTATCGGAGTTTGGACGAGAGACTCATAATAAGACCTCAGGAAAAAAGTTCGTGCCGGGCGAGGAAGTTCATTCCTCGTTTGGTTTTGTGCAGTATACGATTCAATTTAATTTGATGAACTTAGATATTAACGAGTAGAAAACAACCCATCCAGTAATTTCTTTGCAAATTTTTGAGGAACACAAGGTGGGGATGGCGTGAAAGCGATGTCGAGCGTGTTCTATGATTCATCGTATGCGCGGAGTCTCAAAAAAACCAACTCCGTATTGTAACTGTGATTGATGCCGACTTGCTCCTTTGCCTCAGCCCGACATCCTGTTTTCCTTTTCCATTCTTTGTTTCGATCACTCCACACAACCCAACCCAAGTTGCCTGAGAAAAACACTTAGTTCCAGACGCAGAATACGAGGATTTTGAGCACGAAACCTTCAGAAAAGTCTCGATTAAATGGCGTCTCCAGTTCTCGCCCAACCACAGCTCCAGACACTTACACATTACCCACCTCGAAGTGAAAAAAAAGAGGTGTTTTTGGACTCCTCCCGAGGCCGAACCAGGTTTCACAGAAAATTCACAGAAGTAGGCTGTAATTTATCGGTTCCCCGAATAGCGTAATCGATAACTATGAGTGTTAGATATCGGTCGCCTGTACCGTTATGTCGAGTAGTTTCTAATGATCCGCTAGTGCTAAACGACCATTTCGGGTCGTTTCTGTTCACGGTATGTGCGGCGTACCCTCCTTCCACGTTTGTATCACTGGGAATTCTGGCTCGTGCTGGAAATTTGTCCTTCTCATGATATTGTTCTTGCTTGCCACGACTGACTAAGTAATTCATCGCTATTCCATCCTACTATTTGTTGCGTTTACACAAAGGCTCCCTCTCATGCGACTCGAAGAACTCAAGAAACGATTCTTGGCCCTGACCACGACGAAGCACAACAAATCCCAAACCAACTCCCTCAAGAAGTTACACCTTCAGGCCGAGTTGCTGGAAGATCGAACCGTTCCAACAACCATTGTGTTCCAGGAAGGACTAGAAGTCGCAAAGGATGGAATCGGGACAGGCGTCACGTACTTCGGGACTCAAGAAACCGAAATTTACCAAGGTGCTCCGGGAGCCGTCCAAGGCGATAACCAAACGATCAGCGTCGACGGCAGCACAGGCGGTCGACCAGCCCAAGGCCTCATGCGGTTCGACAACATCTTCGGACCTGGCGAAGGACAAATTCCCCTCGGGTCGACAATCAACTCGGCTTCCATCACGCTCTACGTAACGAGCCCCGGTTCGCCAGTCAATTTCCACCGGATGCTCGTGGACTGGAACGAAGACACTGCCTCGTGGGGCACGTTCGGAAGTGAAACCGACCCTCGCGCGGTGGAGACCAATGGCGTCGAGGCGGCTTCGACTGTTGACTCCGCTGTGGATGGGGCACCTGGCAACGGAAGCAACAGAGACACCCAACTTGCCGTATTGCCAAACTTTGGCGACTTCGGTAGTGCCCTGCGAGCTTGGGCTAACGGTGAGAGTAACTTCGGTTGGGTCATCGATTACACCGGCGGCGACGGTTACGACTTCGACACGTCCGAAAATACCGACGTCCGATTCGACGGCGGCACGCAACTCGGCTTGTTCGAGAACCGACCGAAGCTCACCGTCGACTTCACCCCGCCGACGGGACCGGGTCGGATTCAACTGGCTGACATCAACTTTGATGTGAACGAAGGCGACGGAAATGCGACCGTCACGCTGACTCGCAACTTCGGGACGGACGGAGCGGCTTCAGTCGACTTGAACGTGAGCAACGGGACGGCCCTTCGTGGCGCCGACTACACAGGCACGAGTTTTAACGTCAACTTCGCAGACGGCCAGAACAGTGCGACGGTCGAAATTCCGATCATTAACGACAATGCTCCGGAGAACGACGAGACCATCAACCTATCCCTCAACAATTTCGGTGGAGCTTCGGAGGGTGTTCAGAGCACCGGTACGGTCACCATCGTGGACAACGACGGGGCCGGGATTTTCGAATTCGAGTCGAGCGAGTTGAGCGTCAGCGAAAGCGTCGGCACGGCCACCATCACGGTCAACCGATTACGCGCCGCCGACGGGGTTGCGACGGTCGATTACGTTCTCGGGACCGGCAGCACGGCCACGAGCGGGACGGACTTCACGTTGACGGCCGGAACGTTGACGTTCAACGACGGAGAGACCTCCAAGACGTTCACCGTTACGATAGCCGACGACACGGTCATCGAGGGTTCGGAAACCGTCGTCCTTCAACTCAGCAATCCGACAGGCGGGGGTGCGTTGGGAGCCAACGATACTTCGACCGTGACGATCTTCGACAACGAACTTCTTCTCAACGAAATTCACACCAACCCTCCGGGTGACGACGGACAGTTCGAATACGTCGAACTCGTAGGTTCGCCAGGGTTGACGCTGGCCGAAGGGAGCAGCAACGTCTACTTGTTGGTTATCGAAGGGGACTTTGCCGGCGGCGACGCGGGTCGTCTCGGGAGGATCGACGACGTCGTCGATCTCGGCGCGGCCCAGGTGGGTTCGAACGGGTTGCTCGTTATCCAGGCGTCCAACACTGGCGGATTCCCAGTTCCGGCGGGAACAGGCTTCTTCGCGGCCAACCCATTACTCGTGAATAACGACACGGTCTCCTTCTTCCTCGTCTTGAGCCCCGAGGCACCCACCGAAGGAACCGATCTTGACCCCGGCAACAGCGGACAAATCGACATCTCGGCTTTGCCTGCCGGGAGTATCCTGCTCGATGGCATTGGTTGGCGAGACCGTGGCACCGGGGACGTGGCCTATGGTGCGGTTTTGCTCCAGAACAACGGGACCCCCGACGCCGCCTCACGATTCCTGATCGACGGGCAACCCGACCCAAGACCGTTTGCGGCCGATGCTTGGTACAACGGCGACATCCTCAACACGTCCGACAATTCGAGCACAACCTACAACACCGAGGCCGCCAGTAACAACCTCCCGATTGGCGCCCGCATCACCCCGGGGGCCCCGAACACCCTGCCCGAGAACGTCTTCCAGTTCACCCAATCCTCGAACCGGGTGAATGAACAAGATGGCAGCATCACGCTCACGGTCGTGCGTTCGAATCCGACCCAAGAGAGTGCAACGCTGAACTTCACGACGGCCGACGGTTCGGCCACGGCCGGCGAAGACTACACGACGACGGACGGGACCCTGACGTTCGCACCCGGTGCTGAGTCGGCTACCATTACGGTCCCCATCCTGAGCGACCTGCTGGCCGAAGGAAACGAAAACTTCACGGTGACGGTTTCCAATCCTTCCCTGGGCGAACTCGGGGCCATCCCGACGGTCAACGTGACGATCATCCCGAACGACGTCTTCCAGGTGTCTCAGCCTTCGGCACAAATTGGCGAAGGGGACGGCAGCATCACCCTGACGGTCCTCCGCACCAACCCGTCGGACCGGACGGTTACTGTCGATTTCACGACCGCAGACGGGAATGCCACCGAAAGTGATGACTACACCGAGACGAACGGAACACTCACGTTCGCCCCTAACGAAACTAGCAAGACGATCACCGTCCTGATCCTGGAGGATACGATTCCCGAGCGAAACGAACAATTCACCCTCCAGCTGGATAATGCCGCCGGTGGCGGGACACTTGGGTCCCAAGTCGAAACGCTCGTCACAATTATCGATAACGACACGACCCGGATCGTCTTCCAGGAAGGCGCCCAGGTCCTCATCAACGACGTGGGGGCCGTTGATGGGAACGGGAACCCCATCATCTACACAGGCACCCAAGACACCGAAGTCAACAACTTCACGCCGAACTCGGATCTGGGGCAAGTGCCTAACATCTCTGTTGACGGCTCGAACTCTGCTCCAGGGGGAATTGGTACTGGACAAGCCCAAGGTTTGATCCGGTTCGATAACATCTTCGGGACTGGCAACGGACAAGTCCCGTTGGGGTCGACGATTTTTGCGGCCGCAGTAACGGTCAACATCAACAGTGTGAGTCAGGCCACCGGAGACATTGACTTCCACCAGGTCTTGCCCGGGATTACCGGAGGAACGTGGACCGAAAGCTCGACGTGGAACACACTCATCAACGGCGTCTCGCGTGACGACATCGAAGCCGCCGAAACAATCGATAGTTCCCTGGAGAACCCGAACCAGGGTGGCGTCCGAACGATCACTGACCTCGAAGATGCCGTCCAGGCTTGGGCCGTTGGGGGAACAAACCTCGGATGGTCGATTTACAACAGCACGAACGACGGTTGGGACTTCGCAACGTCCGAGGACGGGTCGGTCACTCGGCGTCCTCGGTTGACCATTAGCTTCGTTACGCCAACGGGACCGGGAGCATTCTCCTTCAGTCAGCCCGAGTACGAGGTCGACGAAAACGGCGGGAATGCAACTATCACTGTCTACCGCACGGGAGGCACGGACGGTACGGCCACCGTCGATTACGCCACGAGCGCTGGCACCGCGACGGCCGGAAGTGACTACACGACAACCACAGGGACATTATCGTTCTCCGCTGGCCAATTCCAAAACACGTTCACCATCCCGATCACCAACGACAGTGACTTGGAAGGGACAGAGAATCTCACGGTTACGTTGAGCAACCCGACTAGCGGTGCGACACTCGGCGAGCAAGCCAGCGCAACGGTGACGATCGTCGACGACGAATTCGACACCAACCTCGTGATCAACGAAATCGAACACAACCCACCGGGCACCGACGCTCCCTTCGAATACATCGAATTGCGAGGTACTCCGGACGCTCCGCTCGACAACATTTGGTTAGTGGAATTGGAAGGGGACACCCAGACGGGCCGGTCAGAAGCGGCTGGTCGAATTCTCAATGCCTACGACTTGACTGGATTCCGTCTCGGCGCGAACGGCTTACTGGTCATCACCCAAGATGGCGGCCATGAACTGCCCGACGAGACAAATGTCTATCCGATTAGCGGTGGCTTCGGAGGGAATAACCGGTCTTACTTGCTCGTCCGAAGTGAATTGAAGATCAACGTCAACGACGACGCTGACTCATTGGATCAGTTTGGCACCCCCGACGCCGAAGACGGAGTTATTGACTCCGAGACGGTTCTTGGCCAGGCCCTGATCCTCGACGCCATCGGGTGGATTGACGCCGCGAACCGAATCGAAGGCCAAAATGCCTATGTTTACGGTGGGGCAAGTGTCTCCAGCGCGAACTTCATCCCGAACGCTGTCACCCGATTTCTGGACAACAACGTCAAGCAAAATGCCAGCTCGTGGTACTCCGGCCTCTTGGAGCCAGAAGAGGGGCAGGACAGTCTTATCTACGACCAGAGTAATGGCAGCCCGAACTTGCCTTCCGGGGCCATTCTGACGCCGGGCGGCGAGAACGTCCTGGCGTCCAACATCTTCCGCTTTGAACAAGAAGGATATACGGTCAACGAGACCGACGGCACGCTCACCGTCACCGTCGAGCGATTGTTCCCGTCGAACTCAAGCGTGACCGTGAACTATGCCACGAGTGACGACACAGCTTTGGCCGGAAGCGACTACACAGCCACGAATGGCACGTTAACGTTCGGCCCGGGCGTCGAGACGGCGACGTTCACGGTTGACATCACCGACGACTCGGACCTCGAGTTGCCCGAAGACTTTCTCCTGACGCTAAGCAACCCAAGTGCCGGGGTGGTCGATGACCAACAGGGCCAGGTCGCGGCGACGATCGAGAGTGACGACGGGGTGACCGTCTTCCTCACGTTCCAACAGGGAGTCAACGGGTACGAAGACACCCAAGACGCGACGTTGGCCGTCGGGGCTCCGGACGCTCCGCGAAACGTTAACGACGTTGACATCGACAGCTCGAGTCGAGAAGAAGGATTGCTCCGGTTCGACAACATCTTCGGGGTCGCCATGAGCCAACTTCCGGTCGGTGCCCTGATCACGACGGCGTCCGTCATGGTGACGTTCAACGGCAACGGCGACACCGTCAACGTCCACCGCGCCTTGGGTGACTGGAACGAAGAGACGATTACCTGGAACAGCTTCAAATTCAACGGCAACGATGAGGGTGGTGTCCAGCCGGACGGCCTCGACGCGACTCCCGTGTTGCGACAATTCCCCGGTCAAGGCGCGACCGCAACGTTCGACGCCACGGACGACCTCAGGTTGTGGAGTTCAGCCCCCGCGGCGAACTTCGGGTGGGCATTCACACCGACCGGTTCCGACAGCACCGACTTCCTTTCGTCCGAGAATCCTAACATCGCGGCTCGGCCGTTGTTGACGGTCGGGTTCCTTTCGGCCGGACCGGCAGTGGAATTCGACGTGGCCAACGTCCAGGTCAGCGAAGACGCCGGGAACGCCGTCCTAACAGTCACCCGCGACGGTGACCTCAGCGGCACCACTACGGTCGACTTCACGACCGTCGACGGTACGGCCGTCGACGGTACCGACTATACGGCTACGAGCGGCACGTTGACGTTCGCACCGACCGAGACGACCAAGACAATTACCGTCCCGATCATCGACAACACCGATCCGGCAGCCAACTCCGTTGCCTTCAGCGTCGCGCTGAGCAACCAATCGGAGGGCTTCCTCAACCCACCCGACGCGACCGTGACGATCGACGACGACGAGACCATCCAGGTCACCTACCAGCAAGGCAAGCAGATCTTGATCGACGGCGTGGGCGCGGTCGACGGCAACGGCGATCCGATCATCTACATGGGGACGCAAGACACCGACATGCCGGTGGGCGGCAACACGCCGCGGCCCAATGGGACAGCCATTAACATCGACACCAGCGGCTTGATCCACGGTCTCACTCGGTTCGACGACATCTTCGGAACGGGCTCCACTCAAATTCCACTCGGATCGCAGATTGTCAGCGCTAACCTTGATTTGTTCATCTTCAACCCCGGCAACACAGTCCAACTCCACCGAATCCTGGGTGACTGGTCCGAAGCCACCACAACGTGGAACAACTTCACCCTCAACGGCAACGCGCAAGGAGGGATTCAGGGGGACAACGTCGAAGCCACGGGCGTTCTGCGAACGTTCAGCGGTGGCAGCGCCCTGCCACGAAACATCCCTGTGACCGACGACTTGCAAACGTGGAGTGACGGAACCACGAATTACGGCTGGGGCTTTACCCCGACCGGTTCGAACGGCGTTGACTGGTTCTCGTCGGAAGCGTCCGATGCCGACGTTCGTCCTGCCTTGACCGTGTTGTTCGCACCGCCAGACCTCCGAGTCCAGTTCAGCCAGTCGGACTACGCGATCAGCGAAGACGGTGGGACGGCCACCATCACCGTCACCCGAACGGGTCCGACGGACGAAGCCGTGACCGTCGAGTACGCGACAAGCGACGGGTCGGCGACGGCTGGAAGCGACTACACGGCCGCGACCGGAACCGTGACGATTCCTGCCGGAGAGACCCAGGCCACGTTCACCGTGACGATCACCGACGACACCACCGTCGAAGGGCCAGAGACCATCAACTTGACGTTGACCAACCCCTCGGCCCCCGCCGAGATCGGCATCCGCCCGACGGCCGTGTTGACGATAGCGGACCAAGACTTACTCCTCAACGAAGTCAACGTCAACACTCCTGGAACGGATCAACCGTTCGAATACGTCGAACTGAAGGGTACCGCAACTGGTAACCTCGCAAACATCTATTTCGTAGCCGTCGAAGGTGATGGCTCCGGAGCCGGGACAGCCGACCTTGTGGTCGACCTCAGTAGCGTAGCCCTTGGCTCAAACGGCTTGTTAGTCATCAAGAGCGAATCGGGCGGCTTCACCATCCCGACGGACACAACCGTCGTCACGGATCCCGACTTCAACGCGGACCAGGACGGAGCCCTCGAGAACGGTTCGATCTCTTTCCTCGTCGTGTTGAGCCCGACGGCCATCATCGAAGGCACTGACCTTGACACCAACAACGACGGAACTCCCGACGCGTTGCCGGCCGGAGCCGTCGTCGTGGACGCCATCTCCTGGACTGACGGAGACGGCGGTGACATTGTCTACGGCGGTGTCCAGCTTTCGTCAGACGACCCTGGAGCAGCGACCCGTTTCCTCGACAACACCGATCCTCTGTCACTGGGAGGCTGGTACTACGGCGACCACTTCGACACGGCTGGCAACGCCAGTACAGCTTATAACCCGGCCGACGGAGATACGAGTGCGAACCTTCCCGACGCAGGTCGAATCACCCCGGGTGCCCCGAACACCCAAGGTGACTTCGTATTCTTCGCCGTCACGTCGACGGAAGTTGACGAAACGGCTGGTACTGTCACAGTCGATGTCACCCGAATTGGTGACATTTCGAGCCCCGTTACGGTAGACTTCACCACGGAAGACGGGTCGGCAACAGCAGGTAGCGATTACACCGCCAAGTCAGAAACGCTGACGTTTGCCGCGAACGACGCCGTCGAGACGATTACTGTCGACATCCTCAACGACGACGACATCGACCCGAACGAGTCGTTCACAATCGTATTGGGTAACCCGACCAACGGCGTTGAACCGATCTTCGTGACGACTACCGGAGTGACCATCGTCGACGACGAAACTTCAGTCGTCGTCTTCCAGCAAGACCAGCAGATCACCATCAACGGAGTGGGCGTTGTCGAAGGAAACAGCGACCCCCTGATATAAACCGCGACGCAAGACACCTTCATCGAGACCGGCAGCCCCCATGCCGCC